>NZ_BTTS01000001.1:0-877644 GCF_036246285.1 Lactobacillus juensis | reverse complement strand
AGAAAAAGTACGGTGGCAAGAGCAAGAAGGAAACACCTGTAACCATGCCGAACACAGCAGTTAAGCTTCTTCACGCCGAGAGTAGTTGGTGGGAGACTGCCTGCGAGGGTAGGACGCTGCCGTGCTTATGGAGGATTAGCTCAGCTGGGAGAGCATCTGCCTTACAAGCAGGAGGTCACAGGTTCGAGCCCTGTATCCTCCATTCCGAGTCGTTAGCTCAGTTGGTAGAGCATCTGACTTTTAATCAGAGGGTCGACGGTTCAAGCCCGTCACGACTCATGGCCCCATTTTGCGGGTGTGGCGGAATTGGCAGACGCGCTAGATTTAGGTTCTAGTGTTTTCGGACGTGTGGGTTCAAGTCCCACCACCCGTATTCGCCAATAATATATACCATATTTACATTTTGCCGATTTAGCTCAGTTGGTAGAGCATCTGTCTTGTAAACAGGGGGTCGTACGTTCAAATCGTATAATCGGCATTACATATTATGCGGAAGTAGTTCAGTGGTAGAACATCACCTTGCCATGGTGGGGGTCGCGGGTTCGAATCCCGTCTTCCGCTTTCATTACTTGCCGGGGTGGCGGAATTGGCAGACGCACGGGACTTAAAATCCCGCGGTTGGTTTCAACCGTACCGGTTCGACTCCGGTCCTCGGCATTTAGTGATGCGCCCTTAGCGCAACTGGATAGAGTGTCTGACTACGAATCAGAAGGTTGAAGGTTCAAATCCTTCAGGGCGCATAATAACGGGAAGTGGCTCAGTTTGGTAGAGCACCTGGTTTGGGACCAGGGGGTCGCAGGTTCGAATCCTGTCTTCCCGATTGTAATCTTTGTAAAATGGTTACATTATTGGCGGTGTAGCTCAGCTGGCTAGAGCGTCCGGTTCATACCCGGGAGGTCGAGGGTTCGATCCCCCCCGCCGCTATTTCCCAGAGCTTGGACCTTTAGCTCAGTTGGTTAGAGCAGACGGCTCATAACCGTCCTGTCGTAGGTTCGAGTCCTACAAGGTCCATAAAGTATGGAGTTTGTTTGTACTTTTATATTTTAAAATCGCGGGATGGAGCAGTCTGGTAGCTCGTCGGGCTCATAACCCGAAGGTCGGTGGTCCAAATCCACCTCCCGCAATATGGTCCATTGGAGCAGTGGTTTATCTCGTCTCCCTGTCACGGAGAAGATCATCAGTTCAAATCTGATATGGACCGTAGGATGGCTCGGTAGCTCAGTCGGTAGAGCAAAGGATTGAAGCTCCTTGTGTCGGCGGTTCGATTCCGTCCCGCGCCATTTATTTATTAGTGCGGGTATGGTTTAGTGGTAAAACGAAAGCCTTCCAAGCTTTAGTCGCGAGTCCGATTCTCGTTACCCGCTTTTTGGGGCCTATAGCTCAGCTGGTTAGAGCGCACGCCTGATAAGCGTGAGGTCGATGGTTCAAGTCCATTTAGGCCCATTGTGGAGACTTACTCAAGTGGCTGAAGAGGCGCCCTTGCTAAGGGTGTAGATCGGGTTATTCTGGTGCGAGAGTTCGAATCTCTCAGTCTCCGCTTATATAATTAAAAAGACCGTTAGAATTTAATCTGCGGTCCTTTTTAATTGGTAGAGTTGGCTTTAATTGACTTGCTAATTCTTTCAAAAGAGGATGATACAACCTTTTTCACGATATAATGTAAAAATACTGTGATTGCTGGAAAAAGTATTTTTAGCTGGCAACCACACGAAAAAAGTTCAACTTTTTGCACAAAAGTCTTGCATGATGAACCATAATCCTGTATTATTAATAACGTTGTGATTCAGCAACTTAACAGGATTTGTTAGGTTAAACAAATAAAAAACAGTTGACTTTTTACAATAAGTTAGGTATCATAATTAAGCGTCTTATGGCGTAGGAACGATAAATATGACCCGTTGGTCAAGTGGTTAAGACATCGCCCTTTCACGGCGGTAACATGGGTTCAAATCCCGTACGGGTCATTACCATTCTTGGTATATTTACATTTGGAGGATTACCCAAGTGGCTTAAGGGGACGGTTTTGAAAACCGTTAGACGGTCTTGCCGTGCGTGGGTTCAAATCCCACATCCTCCTTTATTAAAATCGCGGGATGGAGCAGTCTGGTAGCTCGTCGGGCTCATAACCCGAAGGTCGGTGGTCCAAATCCACCTCCCGCAATATGGTCCATTGGAGCAGTGGTTTATCTCGTCTCCCTGTCACGGAGAAGATCATCAGTTCAAATCTGATATGGACCGTAGGATGGCTCGGTAGCTCAGTCGGTAGAGCAAAGGATTGAAGCTCCTTGTGTCGGCGGTTCGATTCCGTCCCGCGCCATCAGCCTGGAGGAGTAGCGAAGTGGCTAAACGCGGCGGTCTGTAAAACCGCTCTCTCTGAGTTCGGCGGTTCGAATCCACCCTCCTCCATAATAGGGATATCGTATAAAGGTAGTACATCGGTCTCCAAAACCGCTAGTGTGGGTTCAATTCCTACTATCCCTGTTTACCTTCATGGCGGAATTGGTGAAGGGGTTAACACACCGGTTTGTGGATCCGGCATACATGGGTTCGAATCCCATATTCCGCCCTAGCATTGGGATATAGCCAAGCGGTAAGGCACTAGACTTTGACTCTATTATGCGCTGGTTCGAATCCAGCTATCCCAATCTATTTTAATAAAAATTCGATGGCGGTGTAGCCAAGTGGTAAGGCAGAGGTCTGCAAAACCTTAATCGTCGGTTCAAATCCGATCCCCGCCTTTATCGGTTCACTCATTGAACTGTAAATTAAAACATATTATGGCGGTGTGGCGGAATTGGCAGACGCGCCAGACTCAAAATCTGGTGTCCGTTTAGGACGTATCGGTTCGACCCCGATCACCGCTATTACTAAGCAGCCCTCATACGAGGGCTGCTTTTGTATTGTAAGTTTTTTTATAAAAATTGCACAAGTTATGTGTAATCTTTATAATACCTTTTATGGAGGTATTTAAGATGAATATAGGTATCTTTACCGATTCATATTTTCCACAATTAAGTGGTGTAGCAACATCAATTAAAACCTTAAAAGATGCTCTTGAGGAGCAAGGTCATAATGTTTTTATTTTTACTACTACCGATCCTCATATAAAAAAAGGAACAGTTGAGGCTAACATATTCCGTTTCAGCAGTGTTCCCTTTATTTCGTTTACTGATAGACGCGTTGCGTTTAGAGGCTTTTTTGAAGCTACAAAGGTTGCTCGTGAAGTTAAATTGGATATTGTTCATACCCAAACTGAGTTTGCTTTGGGTATGATAGGGAAGTATGTTGCCCACCAATTGAAAATTCCGGCAATACATACTTATCATACAATGTATGAAGATTACCTGCACTACGTTTTAAATGGACATTTGCTTAGACCATATCATGTTAAGCAATTTACCAATGCTTACTTAAAAAATATGGATGGCGTTATTGCACCTAGTAAGCGCGTAGAGGCTCTTTTGAAGCGTTATAAGGTAAATATACCTATGAGGGTTATTCCAACTGGAGTGGATATAAATAGCTTAAATAAGCCAGAAACAGTTGATGTTCGCAAAGAGTTAGACATACCAGACGAGGTCCCGGTATTATTAACTTTGAGTAGAGTTGCAGAAGAAAAGAAGATAGATCGCATCCTAAATGCAATGCCGGAAATTCTTGATGAGTTTCCTCAAACACGTCTAGTGATTGCTGGAGATGGACCAGATATGGAAGTTTTGCAAGAGCAGGTGGAACGATTAACATTGGAAGATAGTGTAATATTTACTGGAGATATACCCCATGATGATGTTGGCTCCTATTATAAAATGGCAGACCTGTTTGTTTCAGCTAGTGATACTGAAACTCAAGGTTTGACGTATATTGAAGCCTTAGCTTCAGGTACGAAATGTGTCGTTTATGATACTGACTATACTGAACATGTTTTTGATGATGAAGAATTTGGCAAAGTCTTTAACGGCCCTGGTGAAATGCTCAATGAAATATTATTCTATTTAAGAAAAGGGAGAAAAAGCATTCAGCCTGATAAATTGTCTGCAAAAATGGAACAAATTTCTGCTCAAAAATTTGCTAGTTCAGTTTATCAATTTTATCAAGATACAATTTCAGATTCGCAAAAGGATCTTCAAGAGGAGACAAATGATTAGAATTAATATGTTTTCACAAGCTGCCTCGGTAAAAGGGCAGGGAGTCGGATCTGTATATACAGAGCTGATAAGATTACTTAGAACACACTTGGTTGACAAATTTTATGTCACTAATAACAGATATGGTAAAAGCGATCTAACACATTATCATACAGTGAACCCAACTTATTTTGCTAATAGTTTTTCACCGGCACGAGGACGCAAAATTGGTTATGTTCACTTTTTGCCGGAAACGCTTGAAGGATCGGTTAAATTGCCATCATTGGCAAAAAATATTTTTTATAAGTATGTAATTGATTTTTATAAACGGATGGATGAGATCGTAGTTGTTAATCCGATTTTTATTGATAAGTTAGTTAAATATGGTATTAAGCGTGAAAATGTGAAGTATATTCCCAACTTTGTATCTAAGAATGAGTTTTATTCAGAAAGTCAGGAAAAAAAGAATTCATTTAGGCATCAATTAGGTATTCCACTTAATAAATTTGTGGTTTTCGGTGATGGTCAAGTACAGGCTCGTAAAGGCGTTGATGACTTTGCCAAATTAGCTAAGGCAAATCCTGAGATGCAATTTATCTGGGCCGGAGGCTTTTCTTTTGGCAAAATAACTGATGGTTATGATCATTTTAAAAAACTGGTCGAAAATCCACCACAAAATCTTAAATTTACGGGAATCATTGATCGGCAGAAATTAGTTGATTACCTCAACATTGCAGATCTATTTGTTTTGCCATCTTATGATGAGTTATTTCCTATGTCTGTTTTGGAAGCCTTTAGTTGCGCTACCCCAGTTTTGTTGCGTGATCTCGATTTATATCAGGCAATAATCAGTGGGTATTACATGAAGGGCAGTAATTTCACTGAAATGAATCAGCAATTGCGGGTAGCAGCGCAAGATCCGGCCATTTTAAATAAATACAGCCAGTTATCCGATGAAGCCAGTGAAAAATATTCTGAAGATAATTTAGCCCACATATGGGATGATTTTTATCAAGAGCAATATGAAATTGGTCGTAACTTGGGACAAATTCGCTAATGAATAAAAAACACTTGTGGGGCGTTGCCATAGTTCTTGTAATAAGTGGCATAGTTTTATATGTTGACTTAAGATCAACTCCGATTGCACAATTGGAGCAAGCAGCTCGCAATATTAACTTGATTGGGTTAGTCGCTGTTTTTGGTTTAATGCTTCTTTCTTATGTTTTTGAAGCCAGCATTTTGGCAGTTCTTACCAAGCGCAAAAATGAACCTAGCCGTTCAAAATGGTCTTTTTTTAGAATTCCCTTGATTCAAGCGCTTTTTAATGCCATCACTCCTATGTCAACTGGTGGACAGCCTTCACAATTAGCTGCTATGGTTCAAATGGGAATAGAAGGCGGTCGGGCAACATCCTTACTACTGATGAAGTTTATTATTTATCAAATTGTAGTTTTTTTAGCTTACGTCACTACAATTATTACCGGCTTTCATATGGTAGCAACCAAGTTTGCAGGACTAGCTGTTTTCATTGCAATCGGCTTTTTAATTCATGTCGGCTCTATTGCTTTTTTGCTGGCAATTTTGTTTGCCTATAATTGGACTAAAAATGCTGCCAACTGGATAATGAACTTACTAGCAAAATTTATTAATCAAAAGCGGGTCGATATATGGCGTAAAAACACGCTTGATAAAATTGAAACATTTTATGAGGAAAGCCAAAAGCTAAAAAGGGAAAAAAAGAAATTGCTAGTGTGTGTGGTACTCACTGTATTGCAACTGTTGTGCTTTTATTCCATTCCCTATATGACATTGGTCACTTTAAATGTTTCTGCTGACTGGGCAAGCGTAACTCAAATGAACATTATGATTATCATGTTCATGGCGATTATACCTATTCCCGGAGCATCAGGTGGGGCAGAATATAGCTTTCAAACTTTATTTTCTACCTTTATTTCATCTAATGGTACCTTAATCGTAGGGATGTTCTTGTGGCGCTTTGTCACGTATTTTTTCGGTATGATTTTAGGAATCTTTGCTTGGATTTTTAAACCGCAAAAATTGCTCAGCCCACAGAATGATTAATTTTTATTAAAATCCCTGCACTTAACAGCAGTTAAGGGTAAGATATAGGCTTAGTGAGAGGAGAATAAGATGACACGTATCAAGTCTTTTCTGCAATGGCTGACCCAAACCAAACTAGGCTTTTTTACTATTATTTTAGTGACTTTCTGGTTGAAGACATACTTAATTTATCTAACCAAGTTTAATCTGGGTGCCGAAGGTGCAATGCAGAATTTTCTGTTATTTTTAAATCCTTTGCCTTCAGGACTACTTTTGCTGGGAATTGGTCTTTTCTTTAAGGGCAGAAAATCATACTGGATCATGATTGCAATTGATTTTCTGCTCAGCTTGTGGTTATTTGCCAATATCCTTTATTATCGCGAGTTTTCAAATTTTTTGTCTTTGTCTATTATTAAAACTTCAGGCTCGACTGCTGATAACTTGGGTAAAAGCATTGTAGGAATAACTCGGGTAACAGATTTTTTAGCCTTTATGGACATAGCGCTAATCATCTTTTTAATGGTTAGTAAAGTCGTTAAATATGATTTACGCCCGTTAAAGTTAAGATTTAATCTTCTGCTTGAAGGTATTGCTGTTCTGCTTATTGGCATTAATTTGTTGATGGCTCAAAAGGACCGCTCAGGTTTGTTAACCAGAACTTTTGACAACAGTTATATTGTTAAATATTTGGGTATGAATGAATATGCGGTATATGATGCTTTTAAAACAGCTCAAACAAGTGAGCAAATGGCCAAAGCTAATGTTTCTGACTTGCAATCGGTTAAAAAGTATTTAAAGGTTAATTACGTTAAACCAAATAGTGCTTATACGGGTGTTGCCAAGGGCAAAAATGTTATGGTCATACATCTTGAAAGCTTTCAGCAATTTTTGATTGGGTACAAGTGGAAGGGCAAGGGGGTCACTCCTAATTTAAATAAACTGTATCACGCCAAAAATACGCTTAGCTTCTCCAATTTTTATAATCAAGTTGGCCAAGGCAAAACTTCGGATGCCGAAATGATGCTGGAAAATTCTCTTTTTGGTTTACAATCAGGTTCAGCAATGTCTAGTTATGGCACTTCAAATACGTTTGAAAGCGCTCCTGCAATATTAAAACAGCAGGGTGGATATACTACTGCCGTTATGCATGGTGGAGCCGGGTCTTTTTGGAATCGTAATAATGCCTACAAGCAATTTGGCTATGAGTATTTTATGCCGCTTTCTTATTATCAAAATAAACCTAAGTATTACATAGGTTATGGCTTAAAAGACAAAATTTTTTTCTCGCAATCAATTAAGTATATTGAACGCTTGCCGCAACCTTTTTATCTTAAATTAATTACTGTAACTAATCATTATCCCTATGATTTGGATAAGAAAAATCAATCAATTGACAAAACTGACACTGGTGATGAAACGGTCGATGGTTATGTCCAAACGGCTCATTATTTAGATCAAGCCGTAGGACAATTAATGCGGTGGATGAAAAAAACTGGTTTAGATAAAAATACACTACTTGTTTTTTATGGTGATCATTATGGTATTTCCGGCAACCACCATAAGGCAAGTGCAGAACTTCTTGATCAGGATGAATTTACTAATTTTGATAACCTGAAATTTCAGCGTGTTCCCTTAATGTTTCATATGAAGGGGTTAAAAGGCGGCATTAAAAACACTTATGGTGGAGAAATTGACGTGTTGCCAACCTTGTTAAATTTACTGGGAATTACGAACAAGGGCACTATACAATTTGGTCATGATTTATTAAGTAACAAAGCACCACAAATTGTTGCCCAGCGAAATGGTGATTTTATAACACCGCTATATGCGAAAGTAGGCAGTACCTATTATGATACTAAGACAGGTGAAGAAATAATTAAGCCAGACAAAAAATTAAAGACTGAGCTGGTGGCAATTTCAAACAAGGTTACCACGCAGCTTTCCTTATCTGATCGCGTTATAGCGGGTAATCTTCTACGTTTTTATCATCCAAAGTGGTTTAAAAAGGTTAAGCCACAAGATTATGATTATAATGAGCAAAAAGCTTTAAAGAATTTATATGCAAAAAATAAAACTTCTTTATGGTATAAAAATCATCAAAAATCAACGCAAAATAAATTTAAAACCGATGCACCTGAACTCGAAAAATAAAACTCGAAATTAAATCTATTTTGTGCTAAAATTTACCAGTAACGTATTTGTATATTGGAGGCAGCGCATTGTACAATTTATTTATGACGCTACTAATTATTGTTTCAATCTTAATCGTTATTGCGACAATGATGCAGCCGCAAAAGCAGCAAGATGCATTGAATGCACTCTCTGGCGGTGCAGTTTTTAGTGGTCAAACGAAGAAACGTGGTTTTGAGGCATTTATGGAAAAAGTAACATCTGTTTTACTGGTGCTCTTTTTCGCTTTTGCTATTGTATTAGCTTATTTGTCTTCAAAATAACTAATGGTTCCTCCCGATCAAGTGATGGGAGGACTTTTTTTATCTTTTTACTAACGAAACGGAGTTAAGTGCATGGCACAAAACGAGAATATCCTAGCCAATGTTTTAGAGATTTTTCGTCACAATCCTAAAAAACAATATCAAGTTGAACAAATTGATCGTATATTACGCCGAGACAGACTTGGCAGTTTTTCAGATATGGTCAAAGCATTATCCTATTTGGAACAGGAAAAGAAAATAATTACTGATGGCAATGGTCGATATCAATTAGCTGAAGAAAATACCGAAGTGGAAGGCATTTTTAAGGCTAACAGCAAGGGCTTTGGCTTCGTCAAACTCGAGGACGAAGATGCTGATGATATTTTTATTGCTCGCGATTATACAGCATATGCCGTGGATGGTGATCGTGTTAAGGTCAAAATCACTGCTGGTGGTAATCCATGGAATGGTAAGGGGCCTGAAGGACAAGTAGAAGAAATTCTCGAACGTGGCACGAAAACACTTGTTGGTGAATTTCATTCAATGACTGATGCTCAAATAAAAACCAGTCATTTTATTGGTTATGTTCTCAGCTCAAATAAAAAACTGGCAAACTATCGCGTTTATATTAGTCAGGACAGTTTGCATCCACAAAAACAAGATATTGTCAAAGTATCGCTTGCTAACTATCCTGACAAAGATAATCCAGATTCGATGACAGGTGTTGTTACCAATATTATAGGCAACAAAAATTTACCAGGCGTCGATATTATGGCTATTGTGTCTGAACATGATGTTCGTACAGAATGGTCTGAAGCTGCACTTGAGCAGTCTAATGCCATTCCTGATCACGTGACAGAGGCAGAAATGGCGAATCGTGAGGACATTAGGGAGCAACCCGCAGTTACCATTGACGGGGATGATTCTAAAGACTTCGATGATGCCGTGGTTTTATGGAAACTTCCTAACGGTAACTATCATTTAGGGGTTCATATTGCTGATGTGGCTCACTACGTGACAGAAAACTCTCCGTTGGATAAGGAAGCTTTTACCAGGGGTAATAGTACATATCTTGTTGATCGTGTTATTCCCATGTTGCCCTTTAGATTATCTAACGGCATCTGCTCTTTAAACGAAGGGCAAGATCGTCTTGTTTTGTCTTGTGAAATGGAAATTTCTCCTGAAGGAAAACGGGTTGATTATCGTATTCACCCCTCTGTTATGAGATCACACGGCAGAATGACTTATAACAATGTCAACAAGGTCTTAGATCCAGATAATCATGAAAAGCTTGAAGACAAATACGTTAAGTTGGCACCTATGTTGCAAGATATGGCTGAACTACATAACGTGTTATATCAGCAAAGACATCAGCGTGGTGCAATAGATTTTGAAGAACCAGAAGCAAAAATTATTGTCGACGACCAAGGTAAACCCACAGATATTGTGTTACACAATCGTGGAATAGCTGAAAAAATGATTGAATCATTTATGTTGATGGCAAATGAAACTGTGGCTGAAGACTTTTATCGCAAACACGTTCCGTTTCTATATCGTGTGCACGAAACTCCAGATGGTGAACGCATTAAAGGCTTCTTTGAATTTTGCAGTGCTTTTGGATTGCATATTACCGCTGATCCTAATCACGTTAAGCCAATTGATTTACAAAAAGTTGTGGCTAAAACAACTGATACGCCTGAAGAAGCAGTAGTTCAAATGATGATGCTGCGTAGTTTAAAGCAGGCACATTATTCAGAAGAACCACTGGGACACTTTGGCTTAGCAGCTAAGTTTTATACTCATTTTACTTCACCAATAAGGCGCTATTCCGATTTAATGGTGCATAGAATGATTCACGCCTATAGTGAAAAGGGTATTAATCAAAAAGTACAGGATCATTTTGCCAGCTATTTACCTGAAGTTGCAGATCAGACTTCAACTCAGGAACGTGTATCTGTTGATACTGAAAGAGAAGTAAATGACTTAAAGATGACAGAATATATGGCGGATAAAGTTGGAGAACACTTTGATGCTGTTGTTTCTTCTGTGACTAGTTTTGGAATGTTTATCCAGTTGCCCAATACAGTTGAAGGCTTAATTCATATTTCAAATTTGACGGATGATTTCTACAGTTATAATGAAAAAAGCATGACCCTGACTGGACGCGGTACTCATAAACAATATCATGTGGGGATGCCTCTTAAAGTAACCCTTACGAATGCTAACGTTGAGCAGCATCAGCTTGACTTTGAAATTTATGATCCTAATGCACCTAAGAGGTCTCATAATAATCGTGGTACGAAAAACGAAAGACGCGGTAATCGGGGCTTTCGCAACGATCACGCACATAAGGGTCACTACCGCAACAATTTTCAAAAAAATGGTAATCATCCACATTTAAGTAGATATAAACATTAGGTTAGAAAATTGAAAAAAGAAAAAAATGAAAATTTAATTGCTCAAAATAAAAAAGCACATCATGATTATTTCATTAAAGAAACTTATGAAGCAGGTATTGCTTTAACGGGCACGGAAATAAAATCAGTGAGAGCACGCCGTATTAATTTACGCGATGGCTATGTACAAATTATTAACGGCTCTGCTTTTCTTGAAAATGTCCACATCAGCGAATATAAGCAAGGTAATCGCTATAACCATGAACCACTTCGTTCAAGAAGGTTGCTTTTACATAAAAAGGAACTGGCAAGACTTGCTAAGGACCAGTCTGCACGTGGAATTGCAATTATTCCTTTGAAGGTCTATCTGAAACATGGTTTTGCCAAAGTTCTTATTGGTGTTGGTCAAGGAAAGAAAAAATATGATAAGCGGGAGGCAATTAAGAAACGGGATCAAGAACGAGAAATACGCAGACAATATAAAATATAAAGGGGCGGTTTAATTTGTTTTATAGTTAAACTGTTTTTTAATTTTGCATATGTTTAAAACTGAACAAATTATAAATATCTATTTTAAAAACCTCCGTATATAATTTAATAATACTGATTTAACCAGGAAAATAATAAAAGTAACTTTGTGATTTATACACAAAGTTGCAAATAAATTAATCTTTCTTTATAAATTTTTTTGTTATCTTTGCCAAATACCTTTGCAATATTGCGTATAATTTATTAATATTATTAATGTGTATATGACTGATTTTATTAGATAGTAATGCTTCAATTTGTAACTTTAGTAGAAGTGTAAACAAGTGAGTATTAAAAAGATAGAGTATTTTTGATTATTTCTACCTGTATTTGAAATTCTAGAGAAATTTGTTTTAAAAAGTAGAGTGTTTCATATATTCTCTTTAATATGTAAGGATTTGAATCAGAATGGAATTTAATAAAGTTTATAACCATGAACGAGTAACTCGCAAGTTTACTAGTAGAAAAGTTAACGAAAAATTACTTGCTAAGATTATTCAAAGGGCACAGTTATCTCCGTCATTACTTAACTCACAGCCTTGGAAGGTTTATATGTTAACTGGTAATGCGCTTTCTGGTCTAAAAAAAGAAGTGAAAACTCAAATTGATAACAATGTTGAGCCTCACGAAGATTTTGTCAAAATGTTGTCACTCAATTGGGATTCATATCCTAGTCAAAATATGGCTGCTGTTGGGGCTTCCCAGCCTTATTTTTTTAATAACAAAATGGAACTATTCTCGGAATCAAATAACAATATGTTCAATGCTCAGGATGTCGCTTTCCTTACGATCCCAAGAACCTCTCCAGCTTGGTCAGTTTATGATTTAGGGATTTTTTCACAAAGTATCATGTTGCTTGCGCTTAATGAGGGACTAGCAATTATGCCTGCGCATTCAATGGTATCTTATCCTGAGCTGGTACGTAAGTATTGTAAAATACCAGAGGATGAACTTGTGGGTATGGCAATTGCGCTTGGTTACCAGGATAATGCAGCAGAAGTCAATGATCCCAAGTTTTATCCTGATCGTTTACCGTTTAAGAAAATTTATAAATTAGTTAAATAAGTATGTAATCTAATTAAAATAAAGCGCTATTAATGATAAAATGTTAAATGAGGGAATTTAATTTAAACGATAAACTAATAAAGGTGATATAAATTTTGAGTACGGCCCAAATAGTTACTAATTTAATAGCAACTTTAGTTATATTTGTTTTTGCAGCTTTCTTTGTGGCTGCAGAATTTGCTTTAGTTCAAACTAGGCCCAGCCAACTTGAAGATATGCTGTCAAATAAAATTGGCAACCAGCGCAAAGTTAAGCGCGCTTTGCATATGACTCATAATTTAAATGAGTATCTTTCTACCACACAGGTTGGGACTACCTTAGTTGGTGTAGTCTTGGGTTGGTTTTCAGCTGATACTTTAGCTGCGATATTTGAAAGAATGTTTAATTTAGTTGATCTTAACCATTCTGTCATTCGCTCTATCAGTGCAATCTTAGGCGTTATTCTTCTAACTTATTTAGAAGTTGTGGTTACAGAGATTGTGCCCAAAAATATTGCAATTGACATGCCCGTGAAGATTTTGCTAAAAATAGTGACACCTTTACAGTTATTTCATACTTTGGTTTATCCTTTCGTTTGGTTACTTAATGCTAGTTCAAATGGTTTACTGAAAATGTTAGGCTTTGAGCCGGCTGATGAGGAAAATCAGGTTTATTCTCAATCAGAAATCATTAAATTATCACGTAAAGCTGTTCATGGGGGTTCACTTGATAAAAACGACCTGACCTATATGAAACGTGCTTTTGAACTGAATGACAAAATAGCTAAAGACATTATGACTGATAGAACACGGCTAGTAGTTATTAATTCAACTGAAACAATTAAGCAAGCTCTTAAAATGTATTTAGATGAAGGTTCAAGCCGAATTCCAGTTGTGCGCGAAAACAATAAAGATGATGTTGTTGGCTATATCTATGCTTTTGATGTTATTCAGCAGAGTCAGATTGACGAAAATGTACCAGTTACGCGTATTATTAGAACGATGATTACTGTACCTGAATCGATGCCAATTCAAGATATTCTTCAATTAATGATTAAGAAGCATACGCCAATTGTCCTTGTTGTGGATGAATACGGTGGTACCAGCGGAATAGTTACTGATAAGGATATTTATGAAGAATTATTTGGTACTGTCAAAGATGAAATTGATGATGTTTCTGATGATTATATAATTAAAGACAAGCAAGGTAATATTCATGTATCAGGCAAAACGACTTTATATGATTTTGCCCGCTATTTTAAAAAGGATTTAAAAAGTTTCCAGGATAGTGACATTATTACAATTGGTGGCTACATGATGGAACATTATCCAGATTTAAAAAAAGGTGAAAAAGTTGAGTTAGAAGGATTTGAATTCAAACTTGACGATATAGAGCAGGGATTTATGCGCTGGTTTATAGTTAAAGCTGTAGATAAAGAAAAAAAGGTGTCTAAAGAATGATAGACACTTGAAAAGGAGTTGTCCAAGAGACAACTCCTTTTTATTTATTATTAACTAATTTAATAATTTCAGGTTTTAACACACCAATATATTTTAAGTTGCGGTAAAAATTCATAAAATCAAGTCCGTAGCCCACTACAAATTCATTTCCGACTTTTGAACCAAAGTACTCAATATCAACATCTACTTTACGATTTGCTTCTTTGTTAAGCAGAACGCAGCATTTAACGCTTTTGGCGCCACGCTTTTTAAGCAATTCTTTCATAAAATCTAGAGTTAATCCAGTATCAACAATATCTTCAACAATTAAAACATCACGATCTTTAACATCGGTTGCTAAATCAGAAACGAGCTTAACTTTGCCAGAAGACTCCATTTCGTTGCCATAACTAGAAACGTCCAGGAAATCAATTTCAGCTTTAACATCCATTTCTCTGACTAAATCGGTTAAAAAGAAGATGGCACCTTTAAGAGCCCCAACAATTAAAGGCTTTTTACCAGCATAATCTGTAGTAAGCTGCTTTCCTAACTTGACACACATCTGATGAATGTCATCTTCACTAAACAATTTATGATCAATAATATTATTAATATTGTCGTTTTTTGGCATTTATCTACCCTTCATTTAAAACAATTATAATTCCTAATATTTTCGATTATATCATTTTTTGAGCAAAAAAACAGATTATTTTAGACTATTTTATGTTATTAAGGTGTAAATTACGTACAAAAAGTATATATATTACCAAAAGCAGTAAGATTATTTACGAACCTACTTATTTTTTAAACTTGTAATGCAAGTTTTTGGTAAAATTGAAGAATAAGATATTTAAGTGAAAGGTATACAAATGGATAAACAACAAGAAATAAAAATGCTCAAAGATTTTTCCGACGCCAATTCTACCTCAGGTTTTGAAGAGGAATTTGTTAAATTGTTTACTGAAACAGTGCGTGATTTTGCTAATGTCAAAGTTGATGGCATGCTCAATGTATATGCAGCTAAGAAAGAAAATAAAAAAGATCAACCGGTAATTCAATTAGATGCTCATTCTGACTCTGTTGGCTTTATTACACAGGCTGTTCGGCCTAATGGAATGATTAAATTCGTACCATTGGGTGGCTGGGTCAAGTACAATATCCCTGCTTTACGCGTCAAAATAAAAAATCGTGCAGGGGAGTATGTGCCTGGAGTAGTTGCAACTAAACCCCCGCACTTTATGACAGCAGCTGAAAAAAATAATGTACCAGATGTAGCCGATATGTCTATTGATGTTGGCTCCGGTTCTCGAGCTGAAACTATTAATGACTATCAAATTGATACTGGCTGTCCAATTTTTGTTGATGTCAAATGTGAATACAACGACAAAAGTGGCTTATTCTTTGGCAAAGATTTTGATGATCGTTTTGGCGCAGCTGCTATGGCAGATGTCCTAGACAATTTAAAGGGCGAACAATGCGATTTTAACGTTGTGGCTGCACTTTCAAGTCAGGAAGAAGTTGGTTTGCGGGGTGCATATGTTACAGCTAGAGCCGTAAAACCTGATTTAGCTATCGTTTTGGAATCATGTCCTGCTGATGATACCTTTACTCCAGAATGGCTATCACAAACAGGGTTAAAGCGAGGACCAATGCTCCGTGACATGGATACTTCCTTTTTGCCTAATCCTAAATTCCAGCAATATGCCTGTGATTTAGCTGATAAGAATCATATACCATATACTCGTTCGGTTCGTACTGGTGGTGGCCAGGATGGTGCTGCCATATATTATGAAAACGGAGCACCTACTATTGTGATTGGCATCCCAGTGCGTTATGAACATTCGCCGTATTGCTTTAGCGCTTATTCTGACTTTAAAGCATCCGTAGATCTGACACTTGCTATTATTCGTGATCTTACTAAAGATAAGTTAGTGAGTTTTAGTCAGTTTTAAAAATAATTGTTCTTTTGAATAATGCAGAAAAACTAGTTAAAATGTGATATACTAGTAAAAAATGAATATCAGTCACTAGGGGTGCCAAATAGCTGAGAAATACCCTCTGAACCTGAACGGGACAATACCTGCGTTAGGGAAGTGTTAAATTTAGTTACAAAAGATGCTCCTAATGACTTATAAAGTTAGGAGTATTTTTATGTTTACAAGATCTTCAAAATGGAATGTGAAGTCAATTATTTTAATTGCACTGATTGGTATCATTATGGGTGTAATTTATACCTATGGTTTTAACTGGGCTTTTAATTTAGTTAAGATGCTCTTGGTACCCACAGGTTTTGCGCCGGTAACAGACACTGTGTTTTCTGGCTTATGGCTTATGGCGGGACCACTGGCAATGTACTTTGTTCCCACAGCCGGCTCTGGAACAATCGGTGAATTACTTGCTTCTGTCGTTGAAATGGCAATCGGTGGACAGTGGGGAGCTACTACCATTCTTTCAGGAGTCATTCAAGGTGCCACTAATGAAATTGGCTTTTTTCCTAAGAAAGAACGTTACCAAAAATTCACTTGGAAAAGCGTATTAACTGGTGCATTCTTTGCTTCATTTGGCTGTTTTATTCCTTCATATATTTTATATGGTTGGAGTAAATTCAGTATGCAGGTTCAAATTGTGATGTTTATTACTAACATCATTTCTGCTTTAGTTTTCGATGGCGTTTTAGTGAAGTTAATTACTAATTTATTTGACAATGCCTTGAAGCCTAAAGTTGATTAAATACGTAAAAAGGAGTAATGCACTTTGTACTGAACCCCAAAAGTTGTCAAGCTTTTGGGGCTCAGTGCGTTTACTCCTTTTTTATTGCTCTTTTTTACTTAAAATAGAATGAACTTTAGTAGTCAGCATATCAATAGCCACATCATTTTTGCCTCCTTCTGGAACAATGATGTCAGCATAACGCTTAGTCGGTTCAATAAACTGATGATACATTGGCTTAACGGTACTCAGATACTGGTCAATTACAGATTCAATAGAGCGGCCCCTTTCATTTAAGTCCCGTTCTAAACGCCTAATAAAACGAATATCGTCGTCTGTGTCAACGTATACTTTGATATCCATTAAATCGCGAATCTCTTTGTTAGCTAAAACCAGAATTCCTTCAAGGATAATGATATCGGCAGGCTCCTTGTGAATTGTTTTTTGGCTGCGTGTATGCTCCTTGAAATCATAAACAGGCATCTCAATTGGCTTGTATGCCAGTAAATCAAGCAGTTGCTTTTCTAGTAAAGGTACATCAAAGGCATCGGGATGATCATAATTGATCTTCATTCTTTTAGCCATGGGGATACCGGTATTATCTTTATAGTAAGAATCCTGCGTCATAATCAGGACATGTTCGTTTTCTTGCATTTGTGCAACAATTTTTTGAGCAATTGTGGTTTTTCCACTGCCTGAGCCACCAGTAATACCGATCACGACAGGCCTTTCTAGTCTCGACATTATGCCACTCCTTTTTTAATCCTTAAATATTTTACTTTACTTTGCAGTTAATTACCAACAGTTAAGGCAAATTCTACTATTAAAACGCCCTCAAGTAGATAAAGAATGCGAAATAAATAAAAAACCATTGACAAGGTAAGTGGAAGCGATTACTATAAGTCTGGTACCAAAATTAATGAAGATATATTTTTAAATATAAATTGCCTTGATTATAGCCCATTGAAATGGGAAATTTTTAAAAAAAGAAGCAATAAAATAAGATAATGATACCAGAATGAAGAAGATATCATGGAATTTAAAGAAAGAACTGCTGCAGTACAAGTACAAGAGTACTTAGAATTTTTAATTCACTTTAAAAAGGTGAGTGAATTACCCTCCCAACGGGAAATCTCAGAAAAATTGCAAGTTAGTCGTAATGCAGTTAAACATGCTTTAGACAGGCTGAAAAATGAAGGTCAAATACAAGCCAAAGAACGGGCGGGAATAATTTCTAACAAGAAAATTGACATTAATATGCTGGGCATGGACTCAATGACAACTGAACTTAGGAATAAAACTGTCAAAATTAAGCACTTGGCAACTACCATTGAAAAAATGCCTGGGAGATTAAAGGATTTTTTTAATGCACCTGAAGGACAGGTTATCAAAATTGCACGAGTTAGGTTTGTCAAAGATATTCCTTTAACCTATGAAATAACATATTTTAATCAAACAGATTTTACCAAAATGGCTAATATTGATTTTACCAATAAGTCACTTTATGAAGTATTGGAAAAAGAATATCAAATCAGGCCAACCTATGGTAGGGAGAGTATCTGTTGCTTTTTGGCTGATAAAAAAATAGGCAGTCTATTGCGGGTCAAAAAGGGGACTCCCCTTTATCAGGTAAACAGCTTTAATTATCAAGACGATGATCTGCCAATTGAGAGTACTACCCAATATTTATTAGGAAATAAATTTAAATATCATTTTAATGCCAATAATATTTATGATTATCAAGAGGATTAGTTTTGCTTTTTAAAGATATATATGCTGATTTGGCTCAAAGAATCAATAATGGCGGTTATCCGCCCGGCAGCACGCTGCCAAATGAAGCTGAATTGCAAAAAAAATATGATGTTAGTAGAACCACAATTAGAAAGGCTGTTAATAAATTAGTAGCTGAAAATAAAGTTGTGCGTAAAAAAGGAAGTGGTTTATTTGTTGCTCCAATAATTTCAAAACAAAATATTTTGGAAATGACTGGCATTATTAAGCCGTTATATTTGGAGTCATCGGACAAAATAAAATTTAAGGATACTTATCTAAGGCTAGTTGGTTCATATTATGCTGCAGTTTTTAATGTGAGCTCACACGAATTGTTATATGATATCTCTTTTACAGCGGAAATTAAGGGTGAAATTACCTGCGAACATTTACTGTTACTTTTAGATAATTTTCCGGGATTTGATTCAAATTGCTTAAAAGTAATGTCAATAATTGAAGCAGTCAATACCGGTACCCAGAAGCCGGATGATGTTTACCAAGACTTTCAGTTAATTAAAGCAACGGAAGAAATTAGCAAGCAATTTCATATCCAGGAAAAAGATCCTGTGTTTAAAATTACGAACCTGTTTTCAACTAGGCAAGGTAAAATTGTAGCCCTAGAGTACAGACTGCAGGATGCTGTAAAAACAAGGTACTCAATAGATTTTAGTTAATGGAGGAAAGAAAAATGATTAAACTAGTGCGAGTTGACCATCGCTTGGTCCATGGACAAGTGGCTGTTTCCTGGTTTAATAGCTTAGACGTTAATACAATATTTGTAGTAAATGATGATGTTGCTCATGATGATTTTCGCAAGTCGGCCATCAGATTGGCAAAACCAGAAAAGTCAAAGCTAGTAATGAAATCTGTAGCAGACAGTATTAAAGCAATTAATTCGGGTGTAACAGATAAATATAAAATGTTGATCGTAGTGGAATCGGTTGCTGATGCTGTTGAATTAATTAAGGGAACTGGAGACAAAATAACTGGCCTTAATCTTGGTGGCACTAAGCCCAGAGAAGGAACAGCAAACTACTCTAAAACTATTAATTTAACTGCAGAAGAAGCTAATGAATTAGCTCAGTTGCAGCAAAAGGGAGTAGATGTCTGGATTCAGCAGGTGCCAAATGATGAGAAACAAGAATTTCATAAGAAATGATTGGAGGTAAATAATGAATGTATATTTAACCGCAATTATTTTGGCTTTAATTGCGATGATGGGTAATGGTGAATACTTTGTTGGTTCATCCATGCTGTCAAGGCCACTTGTAACCTGTACGCTAACTGGCTTGGTGTTGGGTAACCTGCATCAAGGAATTATTATGGGGGCAACTTTGGAGTTAGCCTTTGTAGGTTCATTTTCTATTGGTGCTGCAATTCCCCCAGAAATAATTTCCGGTAGTGTTTTGGGAACTGCTTTTGCCATCGGAGCGGGGAAGAGCACTGGGGTTGCTTTAACCTTGGGCATTCCCATTGCATCCCTGGTTTTGGTAATCAAAAATTTGTGTTTTATTTTCATATTGCCGTTCTTCGTTCACCGCGCTGATAAATATGCCGAAGAAGCTGATGGTAGCGGTGTAAGTCGGATGAACGTACTGGGCGGCTTTTTCTCAGTTAACTTGCCAATAGGGTTAGTAGTTGGCATTTCTTATGTGCTAGGTAGCCCAGTAATTAAAGCAATTTTAGCCGTTATTCCTCAGTTTATTATTAATGGCTTGGGCATTGCCACAGGACTTTTACCTGCGTATGGTTTTGCTTTGCTGCTTAAGATGATGGTCAACAAGAATAATGTCACTTTCTTTATTATTGGTTTCGCCTTGGCAGTCTATCTCAAAGTATCGGTAACTGGCGTAGCCATTTTCGGCGCATGTTTGGCTCTTATTCTAACTGGCTATTCCGCATTTAAAGGTCAACCGTTAGTAAATACTGCTGCTAATTCTAATGATACAAGTGAAAAAGATTCAGATGATGGAGGCATAGATTATGAAGATGAAGAATTCTAAGTTACTCACCAGAAAAGATTTAATGAAAACATTCTGGCGCTCATTCACGATGGAATGGGCTTGGAATTATGAACGCCAAATGAATCTTGGTTATGCCTACTCCATGGTTCCAGCTTTACGAAAGATCTATGGCAAAAACAAGGAAAAATTAAAAGAAGCCTATAAACGGCACTTGGAATTTTATAATGTTACGCCATGGCTCAGTACTTTTCCTTTAGGTATCTCAATTGCAATGGAGGAGCAAAACGAACTTGATCCTGATTTTGATGCAGCTTCAATCAATAACATTAAAGTTGCACTAATGGGTCCTTTGAGTGGTATCGGTGATTCATTCTTTTGGGGTACGTTAAGGGTTATTGCCACGGGAATTGGTACTTCTCTAGCAATGCAAGGAAATATTTTAGGACCAATTTTGTTCTTATTGATTTTTAATATTCCAGCTATTATCACTAGATACTACGGTTTGTTTATTGGCTACAATATCGGTTCATCATTTATTGATAAAGTGCAAAAGACTGGGTTAATGGATAAATTAACCTATGGTGCTTCTGTTTTAGGACTTGCTGTTGTCGGAGCTATGGTTGCAACCATGGTAACGTTGAAAATGCCTTTGAAAATTGGTAGTGGTGCTGAAGCGACTACTGTTCAAAAAATTTGTGATGGCATTGTTCCCGGTATTTTACCATTACTATTCACATTCTTTATTTTCTGGCTTGATAAAAAAGGCTGGAAATCACAATATATTTTGTTACTGATAGCAGCAATCGGAATATTTGGTGCCTGGTCAGGATTGCTGGGTCAATAATTTAAGGAGACTCTTGTGAAAAGTATAGAAGATTATGTCCACTTAGAACCAAAATACTATGAAGCAGTTTTGCAAAATTATGAGGACTTGTTTGCTAAGCAGATAGGTCAAATAAATAATAATATTACTAATGTTGTTATTTATGCAACTGGTTCCAGTTCTAATGCTGCATATGGTGCATTGCCATTCATGAGCAATATTTTAAAAATGCCGGTAAAAATTGAAGAGCCGTCTATAGCTGAAAATTATTTGCTTCATGTTGAGCAAAATTCTTTATGTATTGCGATATCTCAAGGCGGTCACAGCTACTCTGTAGTAAAAATTATTAAGCGATTACAAGATGCCGGTAATACAGTTTTTGCTTTAACAAGTGAGCTTGACAGTCCAGTTGGAAAAGCTTGCCATCACGTTTTAGATATGGGAATGCCAGTTGAAGAAATGCCTTATGTTAGTGCTGGCTATAGCGTAGAAATTTTAGATTTAATGTTATTAGCAATGTTAATTGCAGAAAAAACAGGCAAACTTTCGTCTGTCGAATTTACACAAATTTTAGCTGAAATAAAAAGTATAGTTCAGAAGATGCCTGAAGTAATTAATTGTGCAAGTAGTTGGGTTGAAAATAACATTAGTAAATTTGCCACCGCGAAGAGATTAGTCTTTATCGGTTACGGCGCAGCTTATGGCGTCAGCCGCGAAGGTGAAACCAAGACGACAGAAGCGGTTCGCATTAATGCTTGGGGAAAAGAACTGGAAGAATACATGCACGGTCCTTATCTGGGGTTGAACGCGGATGACTTTATCATTTGTTTAGACCCGTTGGGAAAATTACATGACAGAATGGCGCTTTTAAAGCAGTTCTTAAATAAGCATGTTAAAAATGTCTACACGATATATGCAGGTGAAGATGAAAGTGAAACAGCTGACGGCCTTAGTCTAGGTATTACAACAAGCGAACTTTTGGCTTCTTTATTTATGACTGTACCCGTTCACTTGCTGGCTTATAAGTTATCACAAGTGAAGAAGATAGATTTGCAACATTCTGCGTACCCTGATTTTGATGAAATAACGGCTTCAAAAATATAGAATAATTTTAAAAAAAGAGGAAGAAAAATGCGTAAGTTTAATAAACAAAAATTAGTTGATAGTATGACTGGTGCTCTTAAACTGCGAGGTCAAATTAACAATGTGATTGATCCACTATTTAAAAAAGGCATAACCAACATTTGCTGGCTAGGAATTGGTGGCACCTATGCTTCAGGGATGCAGGCTAATATCCACATGAAGGAAAAAAGTGCTTTAGAAACTTTTTATCAAAATGCTGCTGAATATAATGTAACTGGTAATAAACGTATTACAGATAAGACCTTGGTGGTGATATCTTCAGTTACTGGAAATACTAAAGAAATGGTTGATGCAGTTAAAAACTTAAACCAAGTTGGTGCAATCATTTTAGGTTTTATGGACGATCCGAAAGCTAAGTTAGCTTCAATGCTAACATATTGTATTTCTTATCCTGAAAATGAACAGTTAAAATTCTTTATGGTCGCAGATCGCTTAATGTATTTGAATGGTGAATTTCCAGATTATGACGAATTTTATCAAGAAATGGATCAACATTTTGCAAAAGACATTGCTGACATTGAAGAAAATGCAGATGATTTTGCCCAAAAATTTGCCGAGAAACACCATGACGATGAAATTCATTATTTCGTCGGTGCCGGTAATCAATGGGGCGCCACTTATTCATATGCAATGTGCTATTGGGAAGAACAGCACTGGATTAGAACGCGCGCAGTGGAAGCAGCAGAATTTTTCCATGGGATGTTTGAAATTGTTGACCGGGATACTCCAGTTACCGTTTATGTCGGTGAAGACAGTCAACGGCCATTAAGTGAACGTGTTGCTAAATTTTTACCAGAAATTTGTGGTAACTATACTATTATTGATTCTAAAGACTATGACCTGCCGGGTTTTTCAGAAAAATATCGTGGCACCTTGTCGCCGTTTGTCTTCCATGCGATTAATAACAGAATTGATGTTCATATTGAGCATATTAACCGTCACCCGATGGATATTCGCCGTTATTACCGCTGCTTAGATTATTAATTTTAGCGTGATTATATGGTTGGAGTAATTATTTGTACACATGGTAATTCAGCACCTGAATTATTAAAGTCAGCAGAGATGATTTGCGGTAAACAAGAAAATTGCCAAACCGTGTGTTTCACAGATGGCGAATCTTTAGAACAATTAAAGTCTGAAATAAGTGAAAAGATCAGCCAGCTAAAAGGAACAGTTTTTTGTTTAACAGATCTAAAGGGAGGAACTCCTTTTAATACGCTGGTCAGATTACTAAAAAGTAATCCGGAAATGGAAATTATCACGGGTGTTAATATTCCCATGTTGCTGGAACTGTTCATCAATCGTAGTCAGCTAAAGAAAGAAGAGCTGCTTTCTGGAATAATGACAGCTGGTAAAACTGGGATTTATCGTTATCAAGAGGTCGAGCCATCTGCTGATGACGAAGAATTCTAAGTATCAAAAAGTATAGCGGTCATGATATGACCCATAATATAACCCCCAAATTTAGGACAAAATTGGGGGGTTATTTTTATGTCTAAATTATCTAAACAAAATAAAATTGAAATCTATCAGCTTTGGCATAGTTATGGAGTTTGTGTAACTTTACTCAGTCAGCGTTATCGGGTGGGACAGTCTAATAAGAGTTACTTGTTGGCTTAGTTTTACTAATTAGCGGTTTCATTTCCTTTTTTTATCATTTTTTGAATTTAGAGTTAAAAAACATGATAAAATTTTGGCCACTTTAATTTCAAAAGGTGGTAAAATTACTTTATAATATAGTGAGCTAATTTAAAAGAGGGTGTTAAAATGACAAACTTTTTAACAAGTGCAGCATTTTTAATGATCATTGCTGTGATTATGATGGCTTTAGGGTCTTATCAAATAGTTAATAGTGTCGTTTATATCCGTGGAATCTTGCATAAGGGCACTAATAACGGCTTTATGCCAGTGGCAATGTGGACTTCTCTAATTATTGGTTTGGCATTGTTAATTATTGGTATAGCTGGCATTGTGATGGCTTTTAGGGGATTTTAACTGATTCTTTAAAAGACCACAGGCAATTATTATGTAAATTTTTAAAAGATACATTTAGACTATATTATATTAATATTCGTGGTAAGCAAAGTAGTGCATAACCACGAATATTTATTTTTAATTAGAAAAAATTAGATGTAATTATAAATTTCGAATAATGTAAAAATTAATGGATATATTAGTAAGCGCTATTTTAAACGTGCTATAATAGAAGATATTAATATTAGGATACATTTTAGGAGGAAAGTATTATTATGGCAGAACAAACTATTATGCTTAACTGCAGTGCCGGAATGAGTACATCTTTATTGGTTACCAAAATGCAGCAAGCTGCGAAGGATCAGGGTATTGACGCACATATTTTTGCGTGTCCAGCTTCAGAAGCTTCACAACACATTGAACAAGATCATCCCGACTGTGTGTTGCTTGGACCTCAAATTCGGTATATGGAAGATGACTTTAAGAATAAAGTCCAAGGTCAAGGAAAAGAAGGTAAGGACATTCCTCTTGGAGTTATTGATATGCGTGCTTATGGCATGATGGATGGTAAAAAGGTTTTACAACAAGCAGAAGACTTAATTAACGGATAAGGGGATTACGATGTCTGAAAAGGAAACACCTGAACAAAAAGAACAAGAAACTTTAGAAGCAGCCATGGGACTTATTGCCAATGGTGGTAACGCTAAAAGCCTTGCATTTGAAGCTATTCGTCTTGCGAAAAAGGGTGACATTGCAGGTGCACGTGCTAAATTGAAAGAATCGGATCAATCTTTGAACGAAGCACATAACTCTCAAACAGGGATGTTGACGAAAGAGGCTCAAGGAGATCACACGAAGGTTACCCTTCTGGTAGTCCATTCACAAGATCATTTGATGAATGCCATTACCTTTAGGGATTTGGCTGGAGAAATGGTAGACCTTTATGAAAAGCTTTTTAAAGCAGGTGCGTTAAAGAAAGAAACTGCTAATAAGTAGTTAAAACTTATTTCTACAATAATTTCAATTAGTTAATAAATAGGTAATTTTTTATAAATTACCTAGGTAAAAAACACTGAATTGACTTAACTGATTTAGCTTTAATGAAATGCGGTCTGCTTTTTTCTTATATGTATAAATTACAAAATTATTGCCTTGAGCCTCTCAAGTCATTTATTTAGGAGAGAATCAAAATGAAACAAATAAAAATTGGTAAAAGTGACGTTTATACTACTCCGTTAGGTTTAGGAACTAACAAAGTTGGTGGACATAACTTATTTCAGAATTTAAATGAACAAGATGGCTATGATCTTTTAAGAGAAGCTTTAAAACAAGGAATTAATTTTTTTGATTCAGCTTATGTATATGGTCTGGGAAGATCTGAAGAAATTATTGGTGATGTGCTGCAAGACTATGATCGGTCCAAAGTAATTATTGCTACCAAGGCAGCTCAAGACCAGTCACACGATATGGCTATCAATAATAGACCTGAGTTTATTAAAAAAGCAGTCGATGAAGCCTTGTTACGATTGAAAACAGATTATATTGATATTTTTTACATTCATTTTCCGGACAAGGATACGCCTAAAGATGAAGCAATCGAAACTTTAGATGAGATTCGCAAAGCGGGTAAGATAAGAGCAATTGGTGTTTCCAATTTTTCTTTAGCTCAAATTAAAGAAGCAAACAAAAATGGCAAAGTTGACATTGTTGAAGACCAGTTTAGCCTAGTTCACCAAGCTCCGGTTAAAGAAGAATTAAAGTACTTACAAGAAAATAATATTTCCTTTGTACCGTTCTTCCCATTAGCATCAGGACTTTTGACCGGTAAATATTATTCAAAAGACTGGGAAAAATTTAAAAATAGTGATGGGGGAAAATTACTGGGAGATTTCAGTGAAAAGCAATATGATGAGGCAATGAAAGGTATTGACGGCATCAGAAAAATTGCTGCTGATCATCAAGCGACAGTTACACAAACCGTATTAGCATGGTATATGGCGAATCCTGCAATTAGCGTTGTCATTCCAGGTGCCCGTAATGCTGCCCAGGTTAAGAGTAATGCGGCCGCTATGAAAGTTGATTTAACTTCAGACGAATATCAAAAAATAGATCAATTATTTAGTAACTTTTAAAGAATAGTTACGAAGTTAATGTAACAGTATAGTCATGCTTTTTGTGACTGGCAGTTATTTTTAAGGGCTATTCGGGGTCTATAGTAAAAAAATTGAATACTTAAAAAATAAGCGATTTCTGCTGATTGGCGGAATCGCTTATTTTATGATTGTTTAAAATATTATTCTAATCTAAATTTAGACCATTTGAACTAATAACTTTTTTATACCAGTCAAATGAATCTTTGCGTGATCGTTTCAAAGTACCTTCACCAGCATCATTTTTGTCAACATAGATAAAGCCATACCGTTTATCCATTTGCCCCGTTCCAGCGGATACCAGGTCAATTGGCCCCCATGGCAGGTAGCCCATTAGGTCAACCCCGTCAATTTCCACAGCTTTTTCCATTTCAGAAATGTGCTTTCTTAAGTAATCTACTCTGTAATCATCATGAATAGAGCCATCTTTTTCAACTTTGTCATATGCACCTAAACCATTTTCCACAATAAAAAGTGGTTTGTGATAGCGGTCAGTTAAATGATTTAAAGCAATTCTCAAACCAGCGGGATCAATCTCCCAGCCCCAATCACTTTTTTCTAAAGTTGGATTAGCAGCTTTTGCCTTAGCTAAGTCACTCAATTCATCAGCTTTTACATTTTGGGCTGAGACAGTTGTTGTTTGATAGTAGCTGAAGCCAACATAGTCTACTGTACCTTCTTTCAGTACAATTCTGTCTTCATCAGTAATATCAGGACGATAGCCGTTTCGTTCAATATATGCTTCAACTTCTTTGGGATATTCACCAAAAACATGAACGTCTGAGAACCAGTCGCGCCTTTGTTCAAACTTATCTGCTAGGAGCATATCAGCAGATGAAGAGGTCAAAGGTCTTACTGGAGAATAGTTAATCATACAACCAATTTGAAAATCTGGATTAATCTTATGTCCAATTTTAATAGCCAAAGCTGAAGCAACTAATTCATAATGAGCCGCTTGGTACATTGCAGCTTCTTTTTCTTTATCCGTCATGTTCTTAAGAATAATTCCAGAATTTGTAGCCATTAAAAAGTCATCATTGTATGCAGATTGGTTATCAATTTCATTAAATGTCATCCAATATTTCACTTTACTCTGATACCGTTTAAAACAAACTGTGGCAAAGCGAACAAAGAAATCAATTAATTTGCGGTTAGTAAAGCCGTGGTATTTTTTAACTAAATTAAATGGTATTTCAAAGTGAGATAAAGTAATTACTGGCTCAATGCCGTAGTGATGGCAAGTATCGAACAAGTCATCATAAAATTTTAAACCGGCTTCGTTTGGGTGTTCATCATCACCGTTGGGAAAAATTCTAGTCCAGGCTATGGAGGTCCTGAAGGCTTTAAAACCCATTTCTGCCATTAATTTTATATCTTCTTTATAGTGATGATAAAAGTCTATTGCACTATGGTTAGGATAATTTTTGCCTGCAACAATTCCGTCAGTGATTTCGCGTGGCTTAGAAGCAGAACCTACAGTCATGACGTCAGCAACTGACATTCCTTTGCCATCTTCGTTCCAAGCACCTTCTAACTGATGAGCAGCAACGGCTCCTCCCCATAAAAATCCATCTGGCATTTTTGCTGAATACATTTTTATCTCCTTTTTAGTTAATTGTGATAGCGTTAACAGATATATTTTATAACAATTATTACCTATAGTTCAAGGCGTACAATTATTATCATTATTTGATTAATTTAGACTATACTTGTTAATATAATATAGTAAAGGAATGAAGCTTAAAATGAATAGTTCTTTAGAGAAAAATAAAGTTGAACGTAAAAAACATAATGATAAGATCAAATATCTTTATTTTAGCCGTTATCTAATGGTCCGTTATTGTGTTGTCATTTTTTTGTTTGCTAACCTTTTTTGGCTGTTAATTTTAGTTCAATATAAAAAACTCTTAGGGATAATTTTATCTGGTATACTAACTCTCTTCTCCAGCATTGCTGCTATAGAACAGATAACAAAAATGTACAACCACAGGAGTGATGTACCAATTACAAGAATTTATTTTTGGATACAAATTGTTGCTAATACTTTTCTGATCGTTTGTCTGTTTTTACCTTTTAAATTGCAAATCTTCCCTTTTATAACCAGTACAAGTTCAAGTTATTTTATGATTGCTATTTTATTAGCTGGCATTTTGTTAGCTTATTTCTGTGAACGTAGAATACATAACATTATTATTGGAAAAGATAAATATTTAAATGCAATCGAAACTGCAATAAAAGACAAATAGTTGCATTTTATTTGAATACGCTTACAATATTTGTTAATAGTAATTGATTATGTATTACTATTTGAAAGGAGTATATTTTATGGCTGAACCAAATCAAAAACCAATAAAAGATCGAATTGCTGAAGTGGCCGGTAAATTTGCTGCCACAAGATTTGTAAGGTCGATTATGGATGCGGGTTATAGCGTTATTTCATTTTCGATAATTGGGTCCATTTTCTTAATTTTGACTGTATTGCCGCAAGCAATTCCCGCTCCCGGGTTTGCTACTTGGTATGCGGGAACAATAGGTCGTCTTACTAATCTGTTTCAGTCTGTTTATAATGCTACTATGGGCATCATCGCACTAGTTTTCTCTGGTACTTTTGCTTACTCTTATACAAAAATTTACCGTGATGAAGAACATTTAAACTTGATACCTATAGATGGCTTGATGATGTTCTTAATGGGGTTCTTTATTACCGTAGCTGAATTAGTTTGGAAAAATGGCAGAGTAGAATTTATAACCATATTTACTAAAGACAAAATGGTTGCTGGCGGATACCAAGCAGGTCCATTAACTGGTATTTATCGTATAGGTGCTGTAGGTATTTTTATTGGATTAGTGGTTGCGTGGATAACCGTTCAGATTTATCGCTTTACAATTAAGCACAACTGGCAAATAAAAATGCCAGATTCAGTCCCATCAGGAGTGGCAAACTCATTTAGTGCCATGATACCTGGTTTTTGTGTTGCTGTAGTGATGTCGGCAATTAATATGGCCTTAGTTTTGGCAGGAACTGATTTATTCAATGTGTTATTTATCCCGTTTTCTTTCATCAGCAATATTGCAGATACTTGGTGGGGATTCCTGATCATACTCTTTTTAATTCACTTTTTATGGTGGTTTGGAATTCATGGCGCAACAATTATTAGCTCCTTTTATTCACCAATAGTTTTAGCTAATATGCAGGCAAATGTTAATCAAGGTACTCACCATGTTTTTGCTGGTGAAATTTTAAATGCGTTTGTTACAATTGGTGGTTCAGGTGCCACATTAGGTGTTGCTATCTGGCTGGTATTAAGAGCACGTTCAACACAGTTGAAAGAATTAGGTAAAGTTGAAATTGTACCAGCAATTTTCAATATAAACGAACCAATTCTGTTCGGGTTGCCTATTGTGTATAATATTGACTTATTTGTGCCGTTTATTTGTGCTCCAATGGCTTCCGGTCTGGTAGCTTATTTAGCTATTGCGGCAAGGATAGTTCCGGTCATTAGAGTACAACAGCCTTGGCCAACACCAGTTGGTATTGGTGGCTACTTAGCTACGACAAGTTGGCAAGGAGGGATCCTCGCAATTATATGTGCAATAGTTGCATTTCTAATCTGGTATCCGTTTATTAAGCATTATGACAATGTCACTCTAAAGAAAGAGAAGAACAATGCAACCCCAGATGTTGCATAAAAAATAGATTATTTAAAATCTGTCTGGTAAAGGCAGATTTTTTTATTATAGATTATAGTAGGAGTAAAAAATGCTAAACAATATTTTAGTATTAATAGCGCTTACTGGCTATAATAAAAGTGTAACAATGTTAATAGATTTTGGAGGCACTTTTATATGAAATATCCAAAGACTAAAGAAGTTTTAAACCAATTAGTTGCTGATTTGACTCAACTACACATGGTGGTTCATCAACATCACTGGTACATGCGTGGTAATCGTTTTTTGAAATTACATCCATATTTAGATAAGGTAATGGACGAATTAGCTGACCAACTGGATCAAGTTTCTGAACGTTTAATTACTCTTGATGGTTCTCCAGTTTCAACCTTAGGTGAAATAGCAGCTAAAACTAAGATTCCTGATGAAAAGGGCAATTGGAACGAAACAATAGATGAACGTTATGCAAAAATTATTGAAGATTACCATTACCTTGATCAACTCTATGAAGAAGGCATTAAAGTCAGTGATGAAGAAGGAGACTATTCAACTAATGATATGTTAACTGGTTTCCACACTGATGTAGAAAAGAGAATTTGGATGATGTCAGGCGAAATTAACAAGGCTCCTGAAATTGATCCGGAATAATAAAGTCAAGTTTAAAAGCAGTTTATAGCTGCTTTTTTTGTATCTTCTTTTTCTAATATTTTTGCTATAATAATTTTAGTCACAGATCAATTACGTATTTTAGAAAGCATGAATCATGGATAAAGAAGAACAGGATAAGTTAAAAAAGCAGGCTGCAATTAAAGCTGCTGAATTAGTAAAACCTGGAATGAAACTAGGAGTAGGTACTGGTTCAACAGTGGCATTTTTAATTGATGAATTGGGCAGAAGAAAAAAAGAAGAAGGACTTAATTTAGCAGCCGTGGTAACGACTTCAAGTAGAAGCAAGAAGCAAATGGAAAGCTACGGGTTTCATGTTGATGACTTGAAAGCAGTAGACCAACTGGATTTGACCATCGACGGTGCAGACAGATTAGCAGCTAATTTTGATGGTATTAAAGGTGGCGGTGGCGCTTTAACCATGGAAAAAAACGTTGCAGTTAATTCTCGCAAAATAATTTGGATTGTAGACGAATCTAAAGTGGTTGAGCGTTTAAGCGGTTTTCCTTTGCCTGTTGAAGTTTTACCTATTTCATGTGAACAAAATTTTAGACTTTTTCAAGCTGAAGGCTTAAATCCGCAGTGGCGCATGTCAGGAAATGAACGCTTTGTAACTCATTATGGCAATTTTATTATCGATTTGAATATTGATCCTATTCCTGTTCCTGGTGGTTTAGCTGATTATTTGGATCATACCGTAGGCGTGGTAGAACATGGGCTTTTTTTGGGAATGTGCGATGAAGCCATTATTGCTCATTCAAATGGTAAGATAGAAGATCGTAAAAAGTAAATTTATGAGTTGACCCAAGTTTGTCTATTTGGTTAACTCTTTTTATTTTTACAGCAAGAAAAGGCTAAATTTGGTATTATTGTTTTATAACTATTTTTTAAAAAGAGGATACTCATGTTAAAAAAACCTTTGATAATTAGTACTGATCCCGGAATTGATGATGTTGTAGCAATTACCGCTGCCTTATTTGCTCCTGAATTTGATGTTAAATTAATAGCAGCAACTTGGGGCAATGTACCATTGAAAAATACTTTGGATAATACTTTAAAATTGGAAACATTTTTAAAAACCACTGTCCCCGTTGTAAGTGGTGCTGTCAGACCATTATTGCGAGATCAAATTGATGCTTCGGATGTTCACGGAAAGAGTGGACTGGCTGGGTTTGACTTTCCTAGCCCTGATATGAGTTTGTTAAAACCAGGTATTGCTGCAGAGGCAATTCATGAAGTTGTTGCGGGCAGTGCTGAAAAAGTAACGTTAATGCAAATTGGACCAGCAACAGATTTTGCACTTTACTTTAGACAATTTCCAGAAGATCTGGATAAAATTGAGCAACTTGTAATTATGGGTGGTGCAATCGGTCGCGGCAATTGGGGACCTTATGCAGAATATAATGTGGCAGGAGATCCTGAAGCAGCCCAGATTGTTTTTTCAAGTGGTGTAAAAATTTTGTTGGCACCTCTTGAATTAGGACATCAAGCATATGTGACTTCAGATGTTTTGGCCCAAATTAAGCAATTAGGCAGAACGGGAGACATGCTCTATCATATTATGAGTAATTTACATGATCATACTGAAACCAATGGCCGTGAAGTATACGATGCATTGGCAGCAGGCATGCTGGTAAAACCCGAAATGTTTATTTTTGAGCCTGCATATGTTCTAGTTGATACCAAAAGTCCAAGCGCTTATGGTGCTTCTTTGATTGATTTTAATAACTTCTTTAATAAACCAGCAAATGTTCAAGTTGGAGTGAAAGTTGACCGCAAGCAATTTTCAGAATGGTTAATTGCTGCCGTCAAGAATATAAATAATTGAGGTAGATAATGGCTGATTTCGTTTATCGTACTGTAATGCGCGATATTAAACAGAATATTTTAGATAATAAATATGAGGGGATGCGCCTTCCAGACGAGCGTAGTCTAGCTGAACACTATCAAGTAAGTCGTTCCTCAATGAAAAGGGCGATGGAGCTGCTTTCTCAACAAGGGATTGTCTTTAAAAAAAGGGGTAGTGGAACATTTATTAACCCTTTATATTTAAAAAATCAATCTTTGTTTCGTTATGAAGGGTCTAACCTAGGTTTGACTGATAGTTTGAAGGTTCCAGGCAAAAAGCAGGGGATCAAATTGCTTTCTTTTAGCGTAATCAAGACTCCCAAAGGGATAGCACAAGACTTATTTCTTAAAGAAAATGACTTTGTGTACCAATTTAAAAGGCTGCGTTTTTTAGATGAACAACCATTTTTAATAGAAACAGGCTATGTACCGATTAAAATTGTTCCTGAACTCAAACCAGAACACTTGAAAAAATCACTTTTTAATTACTTAGAAGATTCGCAAAATAAAGTCGTTACCAAAGCGTTTCTGAATATTACGGTTGAACCTTCAAATGATGAAGACCAGTCTCGACTTAATTTAAAAAAGAGTGAACCAGTAGGAGTAATGGAAGGTATCTTCTTTTTGGATGATGGAACTCCATTTGAAGTTTCTACAATGCGAATTCATTATCAATATATGAAATTCAATACATTTGTTAATTTGAATAAATAGAAAAAGCAGGCTTAAGCCTGCTTTTTTGGGATACATTCTATTTAAAAAAGAAAATCAAACATTCTTGAATTGTTGCAGATCCATAATCCGTCCAGTATAAACAAAGTTTAAGTTGATTTTTCTGGTTTTATCACTTAAGTCACGTAAAAGTTTTTGCTGCAAGGTCGTTAAATGCAAATGCTGCATTGCGACACATGCCTCAATATACAATACTAATTTGCCAGTATAATCTAATGGGTGATCTTTACTGTCAAACTTGCGCATTACCATACCAACGGCATCACGAATTTGCTTATATTTTTTGATATTCAATTCATTGTATATATTACTAAAAAAACTGTTATAAAATTGGTCTAAATCTTGATAAACTTCTTCGATTAGCTGTTGCTGCTTTGTTGAAAACAAACTAGCTAAAAAGCTGCGCATAACCTCACTTCCTTAATACTGAAATGATTTGCGTTTTGGGCGAAAAACAATTCTGAAATTTTTTGGGCAAAGGCAAATCGGTGATTAGAACGTCAATCTTATTAAGCGGAATTGACATGTAAGGAGAAGTATTTTGACTATCAAATTTGTATTTTTCTGCGACGACGATCACTTGTTTTGCTCTGGAACAGGCAACTTTGATTATTTCTGAATCATCCATTTTTGCGGAATAAATGCCATCACTTTTAACATTCGATGTGCCAATAAAGGCAGTATTAAAGCTCAGTCGATGCAAAAGTTCAAGTGAATCAACAGAGTAATTAAACCTGTCTTCCTTATCCATTTTGCCTCCAAGAAGCCTTACCCTTGGTAATTTAGATTGCAACAATGCTAAAGAGTTGTCGATTGAATTAGTGACTATCTGGAGATCAGTACCACAAATTAATTTGCACAATTTTTTTAAAGTGGTAGATGGACCAATAAAGTCGCATTGATTAGAATGGACAAACCTTTGAGCCATTTTTGCCATCTTGGTTTTGACCGGGGAATCGATTTGACTTCTCGTGAGAAAGTTGGGCACATCACTTCGATCTATTGCGACTAATCCACCGTGAACTCTGATAGCTTGGCCAGTTGAAGTTAACCGCACTACATCACGACGGGCTGTGTCAAAAGAAATGTTGAAATAATTTGCTAACTTGCGAGTACTCAAATGATTTTCTTGATTAAGCATTTGCTTAATTTGCCGCAGACATTCTTCTTGTGTCATATTACTTCTCCTCCCATTAATTTAGCATCATAGTCAATATTACTTTATCTTTTTTTCTGTATTTGTGTTAAAAAATAAGTGTTTATCAGTATTTGAACATAAATATGCTGATCTGTAAATAAAAAATATAGTGATAGCAGCTTTTCTTAGTATTGTGTGAGAGCCAAACGCGTACTTTTATAATTGGGACGAACCAATTTTTAAAATGGTTGAACTTTACCAAAAACTTGCTATAATATGTTTATAAAATGAATTTTAGCAAATATTTAAAAGGGAGAATAAAAATGGCAGTTGATTACGACTCAAAAGAATTTCTCAAAAGTGTTGATGCTCACTGGCGTGCAGCAAACTATCTATCTGTAGGCCAACTTTTCTTAATGAGCAATCCGTTATTAAAGCATGAATTGCAGGCAAATGAAGTTAAACCAAAACCAATTGGTCACTGGGGCACTATTTCACCTCAAAACTTTATTTATGCTCATTTAAATAGAGTTATCAAAAAGTATGGTTTGAACATGTTCTATATTGAAGGTTCAGGTCATGGTGGTCAGGTTATGGTATCTAATTCATACCTTGATGGTTCATACAGCGAGCTTTATCCTGAAATTCAACAAGATGAAAAAGGAATGGCTAAGCTCTTCAAGCGTTTCAGTTTCCCAGGTGGTTCTGCTTCGCACGCTGCACCTGAAACCCCCGGTTCGATGCACGAAGGTGGTGAGTTAGGTTACTCACTTTCCCATGGCACAGGTGCAATTTTAGACAATCCTGATGTTATCGCCGCAGTTGAAATTGGTGATGGTGAGGCAGAAACTGGACCTCTTGCAGCTAGCTGGTTTAGCGACAAATTTATTAATCCTATTAAGGACGGGGCAGTTTTGCCAATCTTGCAAATTAATGGTTTTAAGATTTCCAATCCAACTATCGTTTCCCGAATGTCGGATGAAGAATTGACCAAGTATTTTGAAGGCATGGGTTGGCATCCTTATATTATTTCTGCATATAACGGTGGCGAGTTTGACGGTTACAAAGATCATATGCAGGTTCATGAAGAAATGGCCAAATTAATGGATACCGTAATTGAAGAAATTAAGGCAATTCAGAAGAATGCTCGTGAAAATAATGATGAAACTTTACCACACTGGCCAATGATCATTTTCCGGGTGCCAAAGGGCTGGACAGGTCCAAAGAAGGATCTTGATGGTAATCCAATTGAAAACTCATTTAGAGCTCACCAGATTCCAATTCCTGTTGCTCAAGATGACATGGAACATAAAGATATGCTGGTGGACTGGCTAAAGAGCTATAAACCGGAAGAGTTATTCGATGAAAATGGCGTCCCAACAGAAATCGTGACAGCTGATAATGTTACTGGTGATAGTAGGATGGCCATGAATCCAATCACTAATGCGGGTGGAGAAAAAGCTAAACGTCTTAGTCTGCCGGATTATCGCAAGTATGCGTTGAAATTTGATCAACCAGGTTCTATTGAAGCTGAAGACATGACCGAATGGGCTAAATACTTAAACGAAATTGCTGAACTCAATCCAAGTACTTTCCGCGGCTTTGGACCAGATGAAACTAAGTCAAACCGTTTATTTAAATTTATTGATGAGCAAAAACGGCAATGGGAAAGTTCCGTTCATACGCCTAATGATGAAAACTTGGCGCCAAGTGGTCGGTTGATCGATTCACAATTGTCTGAGCACCAAGATGAAGGCTGGCTTGAGGGCTATGTTTTGTCTGGTCGCCACGGTTTCTTTGCTACTTATGAGTCATTTGGTCGTGTTGTAGATTCAATGTTGACTCAACACATGAAATGGTTAAGAAAGGCTAAGGAACAATACTGGCGTAAGGATTATCCTTCACTTAACTTTATTGCAACTTCAACTGTCTTTCAACAAGACCATAACGGTTATACTCACCAAGACCCAGGTGTTTTGACTCACATGTATGAAAAGAATCGTCCTGATTTAGTTCATGAGTATTTACCAGCTGATACTAATTCTCTTTTGGCAGTTTCGCAAAAAGCTTTCACCGATCGTGAGTGCATCAATATTTTGGTTACTTCTAAGCAAGAAAGACCTCAGTGGTTCTCGATTGATGAAGCAACTCGTATTGCCAACCACGGCTTATCATACATTGATTGGGCATCAACTGACCAAAATGCTAAGCCTGATGTTGTCTTTGCTTCAACTGAAACGGAACCGACAATGGAATCACTTGCTGCAATCGATATTTTGCATAAGAATTTCCCTGATCTCAAGATTCGTTATATTAACGTCATTGACGTTATGAAATTAATGAATACTAAGGATAATCCAGAAGCAATTTCTGATGAAGAATTTGAGCAATTATTCCCAAGCGATGTGCCAGTAATCTTTGCATGGCATGGCTATAAAGCAATGATGCAATCCATTTGGTTTGGTCGCAAGCGCAGCAATGTTCATATTCACTGCTATGAAGAAGAAGGGGATATTACTACACCGTTTGATATGCGGGTAGTTAATAAACTTGATCGTTTCCATTTGGCAAAAGATGCTATTTTAAGTGTTCCTCAATATGCTGAAAAGAGTGCAGGCTTTGTAGCGGAAATGGATAGATTACTTGCAAAACACCACCAATACATTCGTGACAATGGTAAAGATATGCCTGAAGTTACTGAATGGAAGTGGACAGGTCTTAAGTAAATATTATTATTTATTAAACACATGACTTCTCGTAATATGAAGCCATGTGTTTTTATTTAACTAATTTAATAGCCTTATTCTTGTTAAAAGTAAAAAATTTATTTATAATAAGAAGCATCATAAGGGAGTAACAGCAATTACTTGCGATAAGCCCAACACCCGAAGAAATACTTCTGGACTTATCTTAAATAGTGAGACTTGTGTGTGTTGTACATATAAGTCTCTTTTTTGTTATTAGGAGGTAAAGATGCCCCAAAATTTTTACAATCAAAAAATTGAGGATGTTGCAAAGGACTTTGCAACGTCTGTATCCAGTGGTTTAAGGGCGAGTCAAATAGATGGATTACGAGCAAAATATGGTTCTAATAGTTTGACTAGCAAAAAGAAAGTTAGCATTTGGCAACGCTTTTTAGCCCAATTTAAGGATTTCATGATCATTGTTTTGATAGTTGCAGCGTTACTTTCCGGCTTTGTGGCTCAGGAATGGACAGATGCGGCAATTATCATGATCGTGGTCATCTTGAACGCAGTTTTAGGCGTTTTTCAAGAGACACGTTCTGAAGAAGCAATTAATGCTTTGAAAAAAATGGCCACTCCTAATGCCCATGTTCGGCGTGATGGTCAGATTGTGGAAATACCAAGTACTGAATTAGTCCCAGGAGATGTGGTTTTACTTGAAGCAGGCGATGTTGTACCGGCAGATTTGCGGTTAACTCTTACTAAAAGTCTTAAAATCGAAGAATCTGCTTTGACTGGCGAGTCTGTTCCGGTTGATAAAAATAGTGAACCTGTGAATGAAAAAAAGGTAGCTTTAGCCGACCAGGATAATATGGCATTTGCTAATACCAATGTCACATATGGTCGCGGTGAAGGTATCGTTACCGCAACAGGTATGAATACTGAAGTCGGTAAAATTGCGACAATGCTTAACAACACTGATGAAACGGATACACCATTAAAGCGTAATCTCAACCAATTGGGTAAGACACTGACTATAATGATTTTAATCATTTGCGCGGTAGTATTCGTTGTAGGCTTTTTCACTAAAAAGGGTACGGAACCCACTGATAAGTTAGCAATCGATATGTTCTTAGTAGCTGTCTCACTTGCTGTTGCAGCAATTCCGGAAGGTTTACCTGCAATCGTAACTATTATTTTGGCTCTAGGTACTCAGGTAATGGCCAAGCACAATTCGATTGTACGTAAGTTGCCAGCAGTAGAAACTTTGGGAGCAACGGATATCATCTGTTCTGATAAAACCGGTACTTTAACTCAAAATAAAATGACAGTTGAACAGGTTTATTATGATAACAAGATTCATCAATCTTCAAATAGCATTAATCATGATAATCATGCTTTAATGGCAATGGTTTTAGCTAATGATTCAAAACTTGATGATAATAATCAATTGTTGGGTGATCCAACTGAAACTGCATTGGTTCAGTATGCGCTTGATCAAAAAATTGATGTGCATAATTTGCTTGCAAATCATCAGAGACTCCAGGAAGTGCCATTTGATTCCGGTCGTAAATTAATGAGTACTATTAATGAGAACAATGGACAATATTTTGTAGCAGTTAAAGGAGCTCCAGATCAACTGCTTAAGCGAGTAACGCGGATTGAACTTGATGGTAAAGTCAGTGAGATCACTGAGAAGCAAAAAGATGAAATTATGCTTTCAAATCAAAATATGGCTAAAAATGCGTTGAGAGTTTTGGGGTTAGCCTATAAAACAGTTGAACAATTATATGATGATCCTACAACTGATAATGTGGAGCAGGACTTGATTTTTGCTGGCTTGGTAGGGATGATAGACCCAGAACGCCCTGAAGCAAAAGAGGCTATTAAAGAAGCTCACAGTGCCGGTATTAGAACAGTTATGATTACAGGAGACTTTCAAGTAACCGCGCAGGCAATTGCGGAAAGGCTGGGAATTTTAAAGCCCGGACAAGATGAACGAGTAGTCACCGGTGCTCAACTTGATGAATTTAGCGATGAGTATTTAGAAAAACATGTGGCAGACTTTGATGTTTATGCCAGGGTTTCACCAGAACACAAAGTTCGTATTGTTAAGGCTTGGCAAGCTCAGGGCAAAATTGTGGCTATGACAGGCGATGGCGTTAATGACGCACCTAGTTTAAAGCAAGCTGACATTGGAATTGGCATGGGCATTACCGGTACTGAAGTATCAAAAGGTGCCAGCGATATGGTTTTAGCAGACGACAACTTTGCTACGATTGTTGAAGCTGTTAAACAAGGGCGCAAGGTCTTTAGCAATATTCAAAAAGCCATTCTTTACCTCATGAGTTGTAATGTCGGGGAAGTTTTAACAGTATTTATGATGACCATGCTAGGTTGGGATATTTTAGCTCCAGTGCAATTGTTGTGGATTAATTTGGTGACAGATACTTTACCAGCTATTGCCTTGGGACTTGAACCAGTTGAAAAAGGTATTATGAAACGGACACCACGGGGTAAAAAATCAAACTTCTTCAGTGGTGGTGTTGCCAGCTCAATTATTTATCAAGGAATTTTAGAAGGTGCCATTGTTTTAACCACTTATCAACTAGGCTTAAATTTTGGCCCTCATATGGGTAATGCCAATCTGCAACATGCTGATGCTCTGACAATGGCTTTTCTCACTTTAGGCCTAATTCAACTGTTTCATGCTTTTAATTCTAAGTATATTCACCAATCAATTTTTTCTAAAAGGACTTTTGCTAATAAATGGTTTAATTGGGCGATACTAATTTCTGCTGTTGTCATGGCGGCAGTTGAACTACCGTTTATGACCAAGTTCTTTGATGTAACCGAACTTAACTCGACTCAATGGTTAATTGTTTTAGGAGCGGGAATTTGTATGATTTTAATAGTAGAAATTGTGAAGGGATTTCAGCGTCTAGCCGGTAAAAAGTAAAAAAGTTTAACGGAATAACTTTTAGTCAGAGATTTAAGAGAGTTTAGAATTTATAAAGACCAATAAGTCATCTAATAGTTGATTTACTGGTCTTTTATTTTATTTCTTGCATTTAATTAAATAGCAGTTCTGCTATTTTTGCTAAATATTGAGCATCAATTTGGTCGAATCTGGCAAAGTCATTGCTGTCAAGGTCAAGAACAGCGACAAGTTTTTTATCGTGGATAATGGGAAGAACGATTTCTGAATTGGTATTGGCATCACAGGCAATATGACCACTAAACTTGTGAACATCGGGAACAATTTGAATCTGACCGGTTTGTGCAGCTGTGCCGCATACGCCTTTTCCTAATTGAATACGCATGCAGGCGACTGGCCCTTGAAATGGTCCTAAAATGAGCTCTTGCTCTTGGAAGCGATAAAATCCAGCATAACTTACTTCGGGTAAGCCATTAAAAAGCAGTGCACTAATGTTACTCATGTTGGCAATTAAGTCATGTTCATCTTGAAGAAGGCTGCCAGCCTGTTTTAAAAGTAATTTATAAGTTTTTTCTTTATCCATAAGTTTTCTCCTTAATTAGAGTGTATGCCAGTCAAACTATTTTTGGAAGAAAAAATGCAAATAAGAGTATATTTTTCACAGATATTTTTAATTATAACTGGCATTTTTTGACATTAAATTATTATTAATGAACATACAAAAAAGCTTTTTATTACTATACTTTCCCGTCATAACGCTAACTAGGTGACTTTCAAGTCAATGTGAATTAAGCAGATCTTTCTATAAATTTTTATTAAAAACACTGTATTACTTTTAAAATTCTTAACGGTTATAGTAAAATAGATTCTACAACTTATTATTTCATGCATTGATTATGAAAGGGGCGATGACAATGTCGATGATAGAGTTCCATGACGTGCAAAAATTTTATGGCCATTTTCATGCACTGCACGACATTAATTTAGAGATTGATGAAGGTGAAACGGTGGTTCTGATTGGACCATCTGGTTCGGGTAAGAGTACTTTGGTACGGACCGTAAACGGACTTGAATCAATCCAGAAAGGTAAGTTAGTAGTTAACGGTCACGATCTTTCAGATCCAAAGACGAACCTCAACATCTTACGAAGTGATGTTGGGATGGTTTTCCAGCACTTTAATTTATACAAAAACAAAGATGTATTGGAAAATATTATGCTGGCTCCCAGAATAGTAAGCCACATGCCTGAAGAGGAAAATAAAAAACAGGCGTTAGATTTACTTGATATGGTTGGGTTACGCAAATGGGCACATAATATGCCTTCACAAATTTCTGGTGGTCAAAAGCAGCGTGTTGCTATTGCCAGAACATTGGCAATGAGACCAAAACTGATTTTATACGATGAACCAACTTCTGCTCTTGATCCGGAAATGATTGATGATGTTTTACAAGTTATGAAGAAAGTTACCAATGAAAGTGGTATGACTTCATTAATTGTTACTCACGAAATGGGCTTTGCTAAAGAGGTAGCAAATAGAGTTATCTTTATGGACCAGGGTCGAATTGTTGAGGATGATGATAGCGAAAGCTTCTTTAAGCAGCCTAAGACGGAGCGGGCACAACAATTTTTGAGTAAAATTATTTCTCACTAAGGAGGCCAATTATGAAAAAGAAATTTTGGCTGTTTCCTTTATTAGCGTGTATTTTGATGTTAACTGGTTGTGGTAAAAGTCTTAGTGATCAATCCGTTTTAAATAATGCCAAACAAGCAAATACTATTGTTTGGGGTGTTAAAGGTGATGTTAAACTTTTTGGCTTAATTGACGTTAAGGATGGTCAGCAAAAGGGTTTTGATGTTGATATGGCAAAGCATATTACAAAGCATATATTAGGACCTCAAGGAAAAGCTGAGTTTGTTACTACAACATCTCAATCCAGAATTCCGCTTTTAAAGAACGGAAATGTGGATGCCGTTATAGCCACGATGTCAATCACTCCCGAGCGTAAAAAGATTATATCTTTTTCAAAGTCATACTTTGATGCGGGTCAGTCACTTTTAGTTCCTAAAGATTCTTCAATTAAAAGTACTAAGGATCTAAACGGTAAAACAGTTATCGGTGTTGTAGGCGCAAATTCAGTTCAAAACATTAAAAAGGTGGCTCCTAAAGCAAAAGTGATTGAATTGCAGGATTATGCCCAAGCAATGAATGCACTGAAGTCACATCAAGGAGATGCTCTAACTACTGATAACGGAATTTTATTTGGTTTAGCGGTGCAAAATCCGGGCTACGAAGTTCGTGGCGGTACCTTTACTGTTGAACCATACGGTGTTGCGGTTAATAAGGGACAAACCTCATTTACTGAAGCTGTAGACAAGGCAGTTCTTGAGATGCAGCATGATGGTGAATATAATCGCTTAATTAAAAAGTGGTTTGGCGATGTTCCAGGATTTAAGTATAAGGAGCTGTATCGCCGATGATTAATATTTTTTCAAAATTCAGCAGCCAGCTGTTTGTTGGTTTGGGCTGGACAATACTATCTAGTGTAATTGCTTTATTTTTCAGTTTAATAATCGGAACTATATTTGCAATTATGGAAGTTGTTCCAAGTAAAGTAATGCGTGTAATTGGACATACCTATGTGGAAATAATGCGTAACATTCCTTTGCTTGTAATCACTATGTTTTTCTATCTAGTAATTCCGATGTATGTGGTCAAAATCAATGGGTTTACTGCAGGGACTATTGGCTTAACACTGTATACTTCTGCTTTTATTGCCGAAACAATTCGTTCAGGAATTCAGTCTGTTTCCGGCGGTCAAATGGAAGGTGCAAGATCAACTGGTATGACCTACTGGCAGGCAATGCGCTATATCATTTTGCCTCAAGCATTCAAGATAGTAATACCACCTTTAGGAAATCAGTTTGTTAACTTGGTCAAAAACTCTTCAGTTTTAGCCTTTGTGGCAGGATTTGATTTAATGTACCAAGCTAATTCAATTGCGTCTACTACTTTTGACACTATTAACAGTTATTTAGTTGTAGGTGTTTTATATCTGATTGTTACTCTGCCTATTAGTTATTATATGCGGCACTTGGAAAAGAAATTAGGTTAAAAGGAGGTACTAGAAAATGCAAAATTGGGTTAACGCCTTTTCGTGGCTTAATGTACGCTTTTTGTTGATGGGCCTCTGGGTAACTATTTACATCTCCGTAATTTCAGTCATTTTAAGTTTTATTATTGGTTCCATTTTAGGAATAATCAGATATTCTAAAATTAAATATGTTTCAGCAATTGTAGGTTTCGTTATTGATATTATTCGTAACATTCCTTTGTTGCTAATTATCTTCTTTACTTATTTTGGATTGCCAAACTTTGGCTTAAGACCGGAAACTATACCGGCGGCGATTATTGCCATGACAGTATTTGAATCCTGCATGATTGCTGAAATTGTGCGTTCTGGTATTCAATCTGTTTCTATCGGTCAGATGGAAGGTGCAAGATCAACTGGCATGTCCTTTGTTCAGGCTTTATGGCATGTCGTTTTACCTCAGGCTTATAAAAACATGATTCCAACGATTATCAGTCAGTTTGTTTCTCTAATTAAGGACACCTCTTTGGCAACAATCATTGTTGTGCCGGAAATGATGCAACACGCACAAGTTATTTATGGTCAAAATGCAAATTATATTTTGCCGATGTTTGCTGCCTTAGCTGTATTGTACTTTGCAGTTTGTTTTACACTGTCAATTATTGGTAGTGTGATTGGTAAACATTTGTCATAAAGTAAGATATTTATTAATAATTATTTAAAGCATTTCACGAGTTTGTGAAGTGCTTTTTTTGCGTGCTTTGATATATAGGCAATTGGTTTATACCAGTTCACAAACTTTTTATCAGATTTTTACTAATTGATCATTTTTCTTAATTAATTTTAAGAAAACGCTTGACATATTAAAATCCAGCGATTATCTTATAATATAACATCATATAACAAGAATGATTGAGAGGTTAAAAATGAAAAAAGAATATCAACAAGAAATTAAAAATGCACTTGCCGCTACAGAAAAGCTTGATGGCATTAATCATGTTTACTTTGTAGCTTGTGGAGGATCAATGGCTTTTATGCAGCCAGCTGAATATATTTTCAATCGCGAATGCGATATCCCTGCTACAATTTTACCTGCACGAGAATTCACAACTCGTAATCCTCATGATTTAGGCAAACATAGTTTAGTAGTTTCTTGTTCTCATTCAGGTACTACACCAGAAACAAATGAGGCAGTTAATTTTGCCAAAAGTAAAGGGGCTTTAACAGTCGGCATTACCTACACGGCAGGTTCTGACTTAGAAAAGAACTCAGATTTCACTTTGCATTATAGCTGGGGCAAAGGAACAGATGCTTCTGATTTAAATAATGGGGTTTTATATGGTTTCTTGTTTAGCCTATTGAAGTCTGTAACTGGTGATAATAAATATGAAAAAGGCTTGCAGGCTTTGGCTAGTTTAGAAACTATGGCTGATAGGGTGAGAAAGCAATTTGGCGAAACTGCTAAGAAATGGACTAGTGAATTAAAACGTGAAAAATTAATTTATGCTGTAGGCTCAGGTATTAATACTGGAGAAACATATTCATTCTCAGCATGCTGGCTTCAAGAAATGCAATGGATTCATAGTGGTTACATCAATTCTGCCGAGTATTTCCATGGTCCATTCGAAGTAACAGATTTTGATGTGCCATTTATCATTTGCAAAGGATTAGGCGTAACTAGAAAAATGGATCAGCGCGTAATTGACTTTGCCAAAAAGCACAGTCAAAAAGTTTATGTAATTGACGATGCTGACTTTGATATGCATGAAGTAGACGACGACTTTAAAGAATACTATTCTCAGATTCTTTCAGGAGTTGCTTTCCGTCAACTAGCTGAAGGATTTGCTTATGAAAGAGGCCACTCGTTAGATGTTCGTCGTTATATGGGACATCTGGATTATTAAAAAGGGCTGCAACTCATGAAAATAATTGCAGTTGGTGACAATGTGGCTGACACATACATCAAGCAAAAGGTATTTTTTCCAGGCGGAAATTGTGTCAATGTAGCAGTCGACGCCAAAAAGGCAGGAGCTGATGTATCAGCTTACCTAGGAATGTTTGGGGATGACGATCGCGCACAGCATATCAAGCAATCTTTAACTGAAGAAAAAGTGGAACTTATTAACTGTCGTAAGGTCTATGCACCTACAGCTCAGCCTCGGGTTATTCTCACAGATGATGGTGATAGAACTTTTGCCCCTGGTCCTAAAAATTCAGTAATGCATTTATTATCTTTAAGGCTTACACCAACAGACTTTGCTGAAATAAAAAAATTTGATGTAGCTCACGTTGGAATTGATTCAGGAATTGAAAATTATCTTGATGAACTGCATCATATTGCCAAAGTATCATTTGATTTTTCAGATTCTCGCAATGAAAGTTATTTTAAACGTGTTTTACCTTTTGTAGATTACGCTTTCTTTTCTGGTTCGGAGATGTCTGATGAACAGGTAGAAGGTTTTGCCAAAAAATATCTCACTTTAGGACCAGAAGTCATTGTTATAACACGCGGTGCCAAGCCAGCTTTCTTGTTGACATCGCAAGAGTCCCTTTATCAAGAACCACAAACTGTGAAGATTGTCGATACGATGGGAGCAGGTGACAGCTTTATTGCCGGCTTTCTAGTTTCCTATTTAAATCAAAACAATCTGCAAGAAGCTGCTTTAGCTGCTAGTAAAAATGCTGCAGCTACTTGCCAACTATCTGGTGGCTTTGGTCATCAGAAATCTTTTTAGAAAAGAGTGATAATTATGAAAAAAAGTGCATTGTTTGCTACTGCAATTGCATGTGTAGGTTTGCTAATAACAGGATGCCAGAAAAATTCTAGTTCTGGTACTAAAAATCAAGATAAAATCACTGTTGTCCAAAATGCCACGGTTGACTCTCTTGACCCAATTTTAGCGTATCAAAACACTTCCTCAACTGTCGTTGCTAATACAACAGAAGGGCTTTATACTATTGACGCCCACGATAAGCCCCAATTGGCATTGGCTTCTAAAGTTAAAACGAGTAATCATGGATTAACCAAGACATATACAATTCGTGAGAATGCTAAATGGTCAAATGGTGATCCAGTAACTGCTAATGATTTTGTTTTTGCCTGGCGACGGTTATCAGATCCTAAGATTGCCTCAGCCTTTAACTTCCAGCCAGGTGCGGCCGGAATAAAAAATGCCAATGACATTGTTGCTGGCAAGAAGCCGGTTAAGTCATTAGGTGTTAAAGCTGCAGGTCCTAAAACTCTAGTAGTGCAACTTGATCATGTTGTACCTTACATGAACAAATTGCTGGCATTTAGTGATTTTGCCCCCGTTAATCAAAAATATTTTGAAAAAGCAGGAAAGAAATTTGCACAAGATTCTAATCACTTAATTTATTCTGGACCGTATCAAATTAAGGGCTGGAAATTAGGTGACAATACTATCCAGTTGGTTAAAAACCCGAAGTATTGGGATGCCAAAAATGTCAAAATAAAGAATGTTAAGCTTGATATTATTACCGATCCAGAAAAAGCCGCAATTGCCTTCGAAAACGGCAGTGCAGACTATGTTCACTTAAGCGGTCAGCTTGTTTCTAAATATAGAAAAGATAAGAACTTTGTCAATGATGTTGGTAATTTTACCCAGTACATTATGTTTAATCTGAAAAAACCGGGATTAGATAATGCTGATTTGCGTAAGGCAATTTCTTGCAGTATTAATCGTAAAGAAATAACAACTCACATCCTAAAAGATGGTTCAATTCCTTCTCATTCTATGGTTATGAAAGATTTGGTTAAGAATCCGACAACAGGCAAAGATTTTGCAGATGAATCAACTACTAATCTTTACGAGTATTCACCAGCTCAAGCTAAAAAGTATTGGAATAAGGCCAAAAAAGCAACTAATCTAAGGTCATTTACCTTACTTTATGATGACAGTGATCCTTCATATGCTAACGTAGCTGCTTATATCAAGGCACAAGTTGAAAAACATCTTCCTGGCATGAAAGTGACACTGCAACAAGTAGCAAAGAAGACCAGAACTGATAAGATGTCAAAAGCTACTTATGACGCTACTTTAACTCGTTGGGGACCAGATTATGCAGATCCAACAGCGATCTTGAGTATGTATCAATCTAAGAACGACAGTAATTACGGTCGCTGGGCAAATTCAGAATTTGATAAGTTAATGGCTCAATCTGATCAAACAACTGATCAAGCTAAGAGATACAAATTGCTTCTCAAGGCAAATAATATCCTAATTGACAGTGCCTCTTGCCCACCACTTTATCAAATTGGCGCACCAGTTTTGGAAAGATCTAATATTAAAGATTTACCGATGCATATTGCAGGTGTACCATTCTTCTTCAAATATGCTTCAATTAAATAATTTCACTATAAGTATTAACGGGGCTGGGATACAATCTCAGCTCTGTTTGCTTATAGAAGAAGATAGGAGGGAAAAACTTGAAAAAGTATGTCTTGAAAAGAATCTTAATTGCAATGATTACATTATTTTTGATTACTTTGATTCTTTTTATTATGGAAAAGGCAATGCCTGGTTCGCCATTTAATGATGAAAAAATGTCACATGCTCAAGTAGCGGCACTTTATCATAAATATGGTTTAGATGGTCCAGTGCCATTACAATTTTTTAATTACTTGAAAAATATGTTGTCTGGTGATTTTGGTGTTTCGTACACAGTTCAGGTTAATACACCGGTTACTACAATGATTTTGCAACATTTTATTATTTCACTCCAAATAGGTTTACAGGCTACTGTACTAGGCTCGGTTTTAGGCTTTCTGATGGGAATTTTGGCAGCGATCAAAAGAGGTACAATTTGGGATAACTTAATGACTGGCATCTCTGTTTTAGGAATAAGTCTTCCTAACTTTGTAGTAGCTCTGATTGTTTCAATCATATTTTCTTACAAGTTGATGGTCTTCCCAGGTACATACCAACCCAGTCAGCCATTTGTTTCCAGCATTCTGCCAACGATAGCATTGAGTACTTTTACTATGGCAAGTATTGAAAGGTACGTCAGAAACGACATGATTGATATTATGAATTCCGATTATTATCGTTTAGCGGATTCAAAGGGTATTAAGAAGTTCCAATTGATCGGACATCATGTTATCAGAAACACTTTAATTTCAGTTATTACAGTTTTAGCACCACTGATGATTGACCTACTTGCTGGAAGTATGGTAATTGAAAAAGCTTTTGCTATCCCAGGCCTGGGTACTTTGTATATTAGTGCTATTCAGGCTAATGATTATAATGTTGTTTTAGGCATAACCTTCTTTTATGCAGTGCTTTTTATCAGCATTATGCTAATTGTTGATATTCTCTATGGATTGATAGATCCACGTATTAGACTAGATGAGGGCAAGTAATTATGACTAATATAGAAAATAATGATTTTGATTTTGCCCATAAATCGGAAACAGTTGACCATTATTCTGGTAAATCTTATTCATATGGGCAGTTGGTTTGGCATCGCTTTTTGAAAAATAAAGGTGCAGTGATTAGCGCAGTTGTTTTAATTATTATTGCTTTAATAGCTATTCTGGCACCTCACCTTAGTCAATACTCACCCACTACGCCGTATCCTAACCAGTCTAATTTAGCTCCTGGTGTTAATGGTCATTGGTTTGGAACGGATAACCTAGGCAGAGACATTTTTGTAAGAGTTGCGGCTGGTACGTCAGTTTCACTAAGGGTTGCATTAGTGGCTATGGCAATTGATCTGGTTATTGGTACTAGTTATGGTCTAATTTCAGGATATTTTGGTGGCAAAATCGATTTATTCATGCAAAGAATAACAGAAATTCTCAGTACTATTCCTATGATCATTATTGTTACATTGCTGGTTCTGGTTATGAAACCAGGTCTAGTAAGCATAATTACGGCCATGATGATTGTCGGCTGGATTAATATGAGTAGAATAGTTCGCGCACAGGTGTTGGAACTGAAAACCAGCGAGTATGTTTTATCAGCAAAGACAATGGGAGAATCTGATATTAAAATTATTTTCTCTCAAATTTTACCCAATACATTAGGACAAATAATTACCACATTTATGTTATCTATTCCGAACGCAATTTTTTTGGAAGCATTCTTGGCCTTTATCGGTTTAGGTGTTCCGGCACCATTAGCATCGTTAGGAACGATGATCAATGATGGTTATACCCAAGCTATCGTTTACCCGTACATGGTTATTTTCCCAGTTTTATTTTTAGCACTAATTATGCTGAGTTTTAATATTATTGCAGATGGCTTACGGGATGCTATTGAAGGAAGTTAGGTAAGATTATGACTGAAACAGTTTTAGAAATAAAAAATTTACAGGTGGCCTATCATACCGAGCATGGAGAAGTACAAGCTGTTAGAGGGATAAGTTATCAGGTAAAAAAGGGAGAAACAGTTGCTTTAGTTGGTGAATCCGGTTGTGGTAAGTCGGCCAGTGTCAAACCAATCATGGGCGAAAAAGAGGCCAATCAAATAATTAAATCTGGTGAGATCAATTTTACCTATCAGACTGAAAATGGTCCGCAAACTGTTGATTTATTAAAACTTAGTCCTAAGATTATGCAAAATCGCATTAAGGGCAAAGAAATAGCAATGGTTTTTCAAGACCCGATGACCTCTCTTGACCCCACCATGAAAATTAACAAACAAATTGCTGAGGCAGTTAAGTCTTCTCATCCTGAAATGAACAAGGAGCAAATCAATGAACGAGTGCTTAACTTAATTGAAACTGTTGGTATTCAAAACATGAAAGTTGTGCAAAACCAGTACCCGCATCAGCTTTCTGGAGGGATGAGACAGAGAATTGTTATTGCCATAGCCTTGGCTGGAAATCCCAGTTTACTGATCTGTGACGAGCCAACTACGGGTTTGGATGTTACTATCCAGGCTAAAATTTTGAACCTGATTAAAGATATCCAGAAGAGTAGGAAATTATCTGTCATTTTTATCACTCATAATCTGGGAGTAGTTGCTAATATTGCAACCTATGTGAACGTCATGTACGCTGGAAAAATAGTTGAGACAGGAACAAGTCAAGATATCTTTTTTGAACCTCGCCACCCATATACTTGGGGACTGCTTGAATCAGTACCTGATATCAATGAAAAAGTTGACGAACTGCCAACTATTGCAGGCACGATTCCAGACTTGACACAGCCGATTGTTGGTGATGCGTTTGCTCCGAGAAATAAGTACGCCTTAAACATTGATTTTAAAAAGCAACCACCAATGTTTAAAATTAATGACCACCATTACGCTGCAACTTGGCTCTTAGATAAGAGGGCTCCCAAAGTACCAATTCCGGCAGTTTTGCAAAAGCGAATTTTAAAAATGAAGGGGGCATCATAAGCAATGACTAAAAATATCCTTGAAGTTCATCATTTGAAGCAATATTTTCCCGTTGCAAATAAAAAAGTAGTTAAAGCGGTAGATGATGTTTCTTTTAATATTACTAATGGTGAAACTTTTGGCCTGGTAGGTGAGTCAGGAAGTGGAAAAACCACTATTGGCCGCTCTATTATTCGTCTTTATTGGCCTACTGCAGGCGAGGTGATTTTTGAAGGTGAACAAATAGCAGGTCAGTTAAGTAAAAAGCAGACTGCTAAATTGCGCAAAGACATGCAGATGATTTTTCAGGATCCTATGTCTTCACTAAATCCTCGTAAAAAAGTCGGTGATATAGTCAAGCTCGGGTTAGATATTCATTACCCAGAATTATCTAAGGATGAAAAACTGCAAAAGGTTATTGAAATGCTGAAAGTAGTAGGGCTTGATTCATCCTTTGTCAATCGTTACCCCCAAGAACTTTCGGGTGGACAAAGACAAAGAGTTGGTATTGCCAGAGTAGTTATCATGCATCCTAGACTTATTATTGCGGATGAAGCTATTTCTGCTTTGGACGTTTCAGTACAAGCTCAAGTTGTCAATCTACTCCAAAGAATACAAAGAGAAAGTGGCAGTGCCATGCTCTTTATTGCCCATGACTTGGCAATGGTCAAACATATTTCAAGTCATATAGGAGTAATTCATTTAGGACATATTGTCGAGATTGGACCAACAGAAGCAATTTTTGACGATCCTGTACACCCGTATACTAAAAGTTTATTAACTGCTATCCCCACTACTAATCCAGTAGCTGAACAAAATAAAAAATTATCAAATTATCATGCTTTTAGGCAACAATATGAAAATAAGGAAATGGCAGATTTAGGCAATGGTCACTATGTAATAGACGATGGGTCGTGGACTAAGTAAAACCCTTTATGATAAAATATTGATAATTAATTTTTAATATTATCAAGAAAAGGAAAAACAGATGCCACGTCCTAAAAGCAAGCAAGAATTAGTTGATGCAAGTAATTTGTCATACCAAAAGATAGTTGACTTAATTGCTAAGTTGCCGGAAAAAGCTCGCACTGGCAGTTTCAATTTTGATACGAGTAAATTAAAAGAAGCTCATTGGAAGAGAGATCATAATGTACGTGATGTTTTGATGCACTTATATGAATGGCAAAAATTGTTGCTAGAATGGGTTGAGAGTAATCAATCCGGTAAAAGCAAAGAATTTCTGCCTGAAGGGTATAATTGGCGCAATTATGGTGAAATGAATCAAGGATTTTGGCAAAAGCACCAATCTACCTCACTTGCAGAAGCAGAAAAGCTGCTGGCAACTAGTCATACACAAACGATGGCTTTGCTTGATACCTTTACGGAAGAACAACTCTTTCAAAAAAATGTTATTCCTTGGACTGGTAATAATGCATTGGGTACTTACTTCATTGCAAATACTAGCAGTCATTATGAATGGGCTTTAAAGAAGTTACGAAAATATCAAAGATCCTTGAAATAAGGGTTCATGAAAACCGTTAGCATAAAAGCTGACGGTTTTTGTTGTGAATGAGCCACTTATTTAAATAAATCAAAAGTTTGACCACTTATTCATAAAAAATTCTGGTAAAAAAATATACAGCTTAGGCTCTAAGTCAATATTACAGCATTTAAAATAATTTTAGAGTTATTTAATTACTATAATCGCCCAAACTTTTCATACAGGTTTAAACTTAAAATACTGTTATACTAATCTTTGAGTTTGTTATTTCTATTTTAATTTAGTAATATTGAATGATTAAGGAAGTGTGATAATGAATTCTGTCAAAACAATTGCTGGTGTACCACTTTACAAAAAAATTTACTTAGATATTAAACAAAAGATTCAGCAAAACATCTTAAAAACTGACGAAAAATTGCCAAGTGAACAATATTTATGTCAAAAATATCAGGTTAGCAGAATAACAGTGCGTAAAGCCCTGAAATTACTGACCGATGAAGGACTGGTAGTTACTATCCAGGGTAAAGGCTCCTATGTTAATGTCAAAAAGTTGACGGGGAGGCTGGAACAAATTGAAGGATTTTCTGAATTTGCTGAGTCGCGATCTAAGACAAATAAAAAGGTCATTTTAAGAAGAGAAATATTACAAAATGCTCAAATTGCTAAGATTTTACAATTGCCTGAACAAGCAGATTTAGTCTACATTAAAAGAATATCCCAAACAGGAAACGTGCCGATGGCAATTGATGAGGCGTGGTTATCAGGTGAACGTTTTCCTGATTTGCTCACAAATATTCATGAAGACACTTCACTATACCAATACCTAGCAGATAAGTATCATGAAACTTTAGCAAGTTCATATCGTGAAATTAGTACCATCTTACCCAGCAGTGAGCAAGCTAGATTATTGGCATTAACAAATGTAGTGCCACTATTTGATGTGAACAAGACTGTTTATAATCAATTTGATCAACCACTAGAGTTTTCACATTATGTGGTAAGAGGAGATAAAATGGTTTATACTATCGACTCCAAAAATGACAGCAATATTTATCTTAATAACAAAAAGTGATCATATACTTGCAAATTTTTCATTATAAAAAACAGTCAGTTGGACAATAAATTCAACTGACTGTTTTGTTAATTTCCAGGCTTTAAATGGTGAGCGTAGGTGCGAATATTATTTTGCACAAAAGCGTTTGACTGAGTTTGAAAAACAGAATTAGGAAAAGAATGCTGCATGATAGCTTGACCTAAATTGAGTAAAACTAAGTTGTCAATCTCAATCTTTTTATCTATATCTTTAGCAATTTCTCCTTTCTGCTGCATTTGCTCAAACTCTTCAGTTAAAATTTCTCTGAGTAAATCAAGTAGTTTTTTTATCACTGTTTGCAGTTCCGGTAAATTTTGAGATTCACGAATACCGGTTAAAAACAATGCTAGATGTTGCTCTATGAAGCTTTGACATATAATAGACAAATTTATAATGTCCTTTTCTAAATCGCCGACTAACTGATAGTTTTTACCGATTAGTTGTATATCATTATGGTACTCAGATACAAGTTGCTGTAAAATGCCGTGTTTATCTTTAAAATGCCTAAACAAGGTGCTTTCGTTAACTCGAGCAACTTGAGCAATTTTTTTAGTAGTGGTTCTTTGATAGCCATTGTGAATTAATAATTGTGAAAAAGCTAATAAGATTCTTTGTTCAACATCACCGCTCATTTTGACTACCCACCTTAACTCAACTTTTGAATATTCAACTTTGACTGCTTGTGTCTAATTGTAACAATTATCACATTAACTAACAAGGCGCCAAATATAAAACACATAATCACATTTGTTATTGTGTTAAAAATCCACTACTATAAATTAAAACTATTTTTTATTCTATAGTAGACTTGTAAGCAATATTGAGTTGCCGTAAAGTAGGCATCTAAGCCTCTAACTGAGTATCATTTCTTTTTCCTAAGAAGATCTAATTTAGCGCGAAAATAAAAATCATAACCTAAAAAATTTCAGTTATGATTTTAAATTTATTCAAAAATACTTTTCTACTTTGTCGCTAACAATAAAATTAGGAAAGCTAATGTATCAAATAAGAAGTGGACTAAAAAGCTGACCCAAATATTATGGGTTTTGATGAAAGCCCAATTTAAAACTAGACGTGTAAATGCCAATCCTAATATGACATAACCAAAATTGTAGTCATAAGTTGACAAGTGCAGTAGGGCAAATATTAAAGCCGAAACAATATTACCCCATAATAAAGGGTGAGGCATATGGTAAGAATTAGCTAACTGGGTTACAGCTAATAAAGGCATAATCGCTAAGAATTCTTCACCCAGTATTTGGATAGCGCTGCTAAAGCGTTGATAAAGGAAAATTAACCAAACATGAGGCGTCTTCATAGTCAATCCTGCAGCTGCATTACCCGAAACAGAGCCAAATAATTTTTGAGAAATAGTTCCCGATAAAACGGATACGATATAGGCAAAGATAAAAAAGATAAGAATCCAAAGCCATTCTTTAGCATGTGGTACATGAAATAATTGGTGCCATCTTTTGTCAGTAGCAATTTGTACACCGATTATTTGAATTACTAAAAAAATGGTTACAATTAACAATTGAAAACAAGCAGCTGCTAAAGAGGGATGATTTTCATCAAAGACCAAGTAGTCTGGCACTTGTATACCAGGCATGATTAAACAACAGTAGGCAATTATATTCGCTAATAATATTAGTAACCATTTTTTACCAGATAAGTGAAATGAATTTGTTAAATTATTTTTCATTGAAATTCACCTTTTTATTTTTGATTCTATATTGCCACTCTAAAAAATACAATCGCAAAGCTTGTGAAAAATAATACAATATGATTTTACCTAAGTTTTTGCTAATGTTTTGATATTTCAACTTAAAGGTGGATTTGCACAAATAGAGACTAGTGGAACAAGTGTTACAATTAATTATATTAGGTTTGAAAATTTATAGTGTAGGTTATATAAAATTGAGTTTTACGCTAAAATTTAAATAATCATATATGCACAATAGTTTAAGATGGAAACATAAGGAGGCAACTTATGAAAAAAGTTACTATCAATAATCAGGTCTTGCCAGCTTTAGGTATTGGAACTTGGGAAGTGGGGGACAATCCCAAAGTTAGAAAAGAGGAAATCAAAGCTATTCGAGCAGGACTTAATGTAGGTTTAAAGGTGATTGATACAGCCGAAATGTATGGTAACGGTCGTTCGGAAGAATTAGTAGCTGAGGCGCTAAAGCCCTATCAAAGATCACAAATATTCCTAATTTCCAAGGTTTTGCCGCAAAATGCTTCTAGCCATAAAATGCGACAAAGCTTAGAAGCCAGTCTAAAAAGATTGCAAACTGATTATTTGGATCTGTACCTTTATCATTGGCGCGGTATGGTACCTCTGGCAGAGACTGTTTCAGAACTGCAGTCACTGCAGGATGAAGGACTAATTCGGTCTTGGGGCGTATCAAACTTCGACATCGATGATATGGAAGAATTATGGCAACTGCCGGAAGGCCAAAATTGTGTAGTTAATGAGGACTTATATAATTTAGAAACCAGGGGAATTGAATATAGTCTTTTACCTTGGCAAAGAGAGCATCACGTTCCACTAATTGCTTATAGTCCTTTAGGACGTGGACCAAAAATGGGCAGCACAATGATGAAAAACGAGGCTGTTTTACAAGTTGCTGAGAAACACGAGGCAAGTCCTTATCAAATTTTGCTTGCTTGGGTAATGCAACAACCAGATGTTATGGCGATACCAAAAAGTAGTAGTTCAAAGCACTTATTATCTAATCTGAAAGCGTTAGATATTGAGTTAACTCCGGAAGACTTACAAGTTTTGGAACAAGCTTATCCGAAGCCCGATCATAAAGAGCCCCTAGCAATATATTAAAAAATAGTGCAAGGTGATGTGAACCCCAAAATTAGGACACCTTTTTAGCTGCAAGCTGTCTTACTCTTAAATCTCCAATGACTGTTTTTAAAAATAGGTCTTAATTATATTAAGTTGAATCAATCTTTAGATACTTTTTTCGATGGTAAACTGCAACGTCCCAAATTAGTCAAATTTTTATAAAATAAACAAGTAAAATTTTAATTTTGGATAAGCTCACAAGTGGTTTACAAGAATATAATATTCAAAATTTAATTGATTTTTTGCAAAACACAATTGCAGAAGGCGATTTAACTATAATCATCGTCGAACATAATTTATGTTTAATTGGTCAAGCTGATTTGGTTATTGATATTGAATCGTATGCTGGATAAGAGAGTGGAAAAATTTTGTTTGCAAGTAAACCGAGACAATTAGTAAAATAAAAAAACAACTTTGATGGTTGTGACAATTAAGAAATACTATCAGACTTAAGTTTAATTATTCCATTTCTCTTTGATCAAATTTATTGCCTTGCGCATATTAATTATCACGTCCTTAAAATAAGGCGCGCTTTCTTTCTCTTTGACATATCCCAGACCATATTTAGTTGTATAATCCCAATCAAGATAGCGATAAAACACATCTTGATTATTGTAATCATAGGCAAAACTGGGGACAATGGCGATGCCATCTTTTGCTTGAACCAGCATTGTAGCTAGCGAAACTTTATGAATAATTTGAATTTCAAGAGCATTATCAGAAATTTTTTCTTTTAATGCTCTTTTTAATTTTGCTACAGAAGATAAGGGAGTCTTACCATCCCAGAGAAAAATTTTTTTGTTTAATGCAGAAATTGGCACTTGAGCGTATTTTTTCAGCGGACTATCTCTACGGATGATCACCGAAAAACCTGCTTCGATCATCGGTGAGTATGGCAGACTATTTTGTGCGAAAAAGTCTGACTGATAAATCATAAAATCAATTTCATGTTTTGCTATTTTATCTAAAATTCCAGGCTGACTTAGACTGATTTCTTTAAGTTCAATATTCCATTTGCTTCTCTGTTGCATGAGTTGAATAAAAATAGGCAAGAATTGTTTTTCAAAAGGCAATCCCGAATAACCAATTGAAATGGTATGAAGAGTAGTTATTTTGCTATCTTGCATTTTTTTGATTGCATTTTCCATTTCAGTTGTCAACTTTAACAGTATTTGATAAAAGTATTGTCCTTCTTTTGTAAGTTGAATTTGCCTATGATTATGCCATATCAAGGTAACTCCAATTTCTTTTTCTAAATTGTGAATATTTTTAGATACTGTAGGTTGCGCGAGATATAATTCCTGAGCTGTTTGAGTAAAATTTAAGGTTTTTCCTAGGGATAGGAAGCATTTAATTTGTGTGGAGTTCATTTTATTTATTCTAATTTGCTATACATCTATTCTCTTTCATATTAATCATACAATTTTCTCGATGATAAACTCAATTCTGTAAGCGAAAACAATCTTAATAAAACGAAGGCAGTGATTGAGATGTAGTAAAAATAAAAAATTTTCAGTTCAATTACATAGAAGATAAGGAGAATATCATGAATCCAATGACTATAACATTACTCATAATGTTAGCCGTTATTATAGCATTCATTTCTGGGAAAATTGCAATTTCATTAATTGGCGTCATAGTTATGTTTGCTTTAGCAATTTTTCAAGTATTACCACCTCAAAGAGCGTTTGGAAATATTACTAATACATCCGTAATTTTGTTTGCTGCAATGTTTGTAATAGGAAAGGGAATACAGAAAACCACGCTTATTACAACAGCCGCGAAATTTGTCGAAAAATTTAAAGATAATCCAAGATTGTTAACCTTTTTTACTTGTATAATTGCAGCGCTTTTAGCCATAGTATCAAACGGTACAATTGCCTTAGTTATTATGCTGCCGATACTTTGTGGCATTTGCGACGATATTGGTCTATCGAGAAGTAAAATTTTATATCCCTTTGAAGTCACTGCGGTTTCTGCCGCTGGCTCTTGGTTTTTAGGCGTAGGTGCCTTAAATATGTCTTGGTCAAGTGTCATGATGAAGTTAGGAGCTAAAGCTCCCGTTAATATCAACGATTTCTTGATTGCCAGAATACCTTTTTTGGTAGCCGTTATTCTTTATATGACTTTTATTGGCCCAAAATTGCTGCCGAATAAGAGCAATGATGATCTTAAAAAATCTTCCCCCGAGTATTCAAAAAATAAAAAGGAGAAAGTCTTACCAAAAAGTAAGAATATTTTAGGAATTTCAATTAGTGCTGTTACCATAATTTTAATGATCTTTTCATCATACATCCATGTTGATTCATATATTATAGCCTTAGCAGGTGCATTACTGATGGTATTAACTGGTGTTTTAAGTAATAAAGAAGCTCTAAATGCTTTAAACTTGAATATTATTTTATTAATTGCTGGAATGCTGGGATTAGCTGATGCTTTACAAGCTACTGGTGCCGGCAAAATGGTAGGCAATGCTATGGCAAACGTTGCTAAGAGCATCAGTAATCCATTTTTAATGATGGGTCTGTTTTTCTTAGTGGCAATCATTATAGCAAATTTGATTGGTGGTTTAGCTGCTGTTTCAATCTTGGTACCTTTGTGGACACTGACTTGTTTAAGAATGGGACTTGATCCCAGAGGGGCAGTTCTGGCTGCTGCTACCGCAAGTTCTTTTAGTTTCTTAACACCAATTGGTGGGCATAGTTTGCCACTAATAATGGATGCAGGTGGTTATAAATTAAATGATTTTTTAAAGTGTGGATTACCTCTAGCCGTCATACTTTGTATTTTAGGCTGCGTAGTAACACAATTAATGTACCCGTTATAAGGAGATAAAAATGAAAAATAAATTTGATATTATTGTAGTAGGTGGCTCTAATTCAGGTAGTTTTGCTGCAACGGCAGCAGCTGAAGCAGGAACAAAAGTTTTAGTAATTGATAAAAGCAGTACGGTCGAGCACCTATTTCGTCACTGGCTTGGAGGAGTAAATTCTAAAGCTCAAAATCAGGCGGGGGTTCATATTGACAAAGAAGACTTAGTACAATTTTTAACTGCTTTTACCCAAGATAATGTTGACCAATCCTTAATACGCACATGGGTAGAAAATTCTGGTAAAACCATGGATTGGCTGGAAGAAAAAGTTCTAAAACCAAATGGGGCACATTTGTACAGTGAAAAAGATGCGCATTATGAAACCTTGATCAATAAGGCTTTTCCAACTGAACATCATGTAACTAAAGATGATCACTCCGATGATAAGGATTATGGCAATTACCTCATTGATTACGCACGTAAATTAGGTGTTGAATATAGATTTAATACTAAACTTGAACATTTACTAACTGCAAGTGATGGAAAAATCGTTGGTGTTCAGGTAAAAGATACTAAGACAAATGAAGTTTATGAAATAAGTGCAACAAAGGGCGTTATTTTATGTACCGGAGGTTATGGGGCCAATAAAGCACTATTGCAAAAATGGAATCCTACAATTTTGAAGAAATGTTGCTTTACCCAAAGTCCTCGTGATGATGGTTCTGGTATTATTGCGGCTCTAGAGGTAGGAGCTGTTAAGGATGATGAGGCAGCATCAATTATTTTTGATCGAGGTGCCGTTCCCGTAGGTACAAACACCAAGGACACGTATCACATTGACTGGAGAAATAATCAATACAATATTGGGTCCTTCCCCTTTTTAAAGGTCAACTTAAATGGTCAAAGATTTTTCAATGAGAGTGCGCCTTATCAGTTTGACATGAATGCTTTAATGCATCAGCCGGGTAATATTGAAGTTTTAATCTGGAATGAAGAAACTATGAATCGTTTAAAAGAGTTTCATACTTTAGGCTGTTCCCGTGTTGGCTGGCCGGGGAATAAAGAGATAGCTGGTCGCAAAAAACAAAATGAAGAAAAGATTCAAGAAGGTCTGGTGCAAAAAGCAGATACAATCTCTGAACTGGCTACAAAGCTGCAATTGCCTCAAGATCAATTAGAAAAGACTGTCGCTCGATATAATGAACTGGCTCATAAAGGTGTAGATGAGGATTTCGGCAAGGAAAAATCACGTTTGCTGCCGATCGAAGGTGCACCATATTATGGTGCGTGGTTTAGCGGTATTTTACTAGCAACTTTAGATGGATTGCATATCAATAAGTACATGCAAGTGCTTAATAGTACTAATCAACCAATTCCAGGCTTGTATGCTGCCGGTAATTGTTCAGGAGGATTTTTCTGGGGTTCGTACGAAGACAGAGTCCCTGGTTTAACATGCAGTCATGCTCAAACCTTTGGGAGATTAGCAGGTCAGTATGCTGCTAAATAGTAATTTTATTTCTTAGTTTTATGCAATAAAAAACTTAATTTTGTAACAAAAAGGGCCTGTCAAAGTAATTATCTGACAGGCTTCTTGTTTTTCTAAATTTTAAGAGTTTCGCAAGAGTAAAAATAACATTTGTAAAATATTTTGAAATATAGAACAAGTCCTACTATAATATCAAACTTTTCTTTAAAAACTATAATAGATAAAAATTAGCCATACATTGGACTTATTAATTGTTGGTCCAGTGGCAACATTTGCTGATAACGAGCCAAATAATTTTTCAGAAACCGTTCCTGATAAATCAGAAACTATGAGATTGATACTAAATTGGCAAAATGGTTTTTATTACAAGTATAAGCATTTCGAGAGTTCTATATAGTTAGAATCATTAAAAAACTAAAAAATAAAGCAAAAAAGCTTGAGTTCTCTCAGGCTTTTTCTGTACCCTTATACTAGGTAAAAAATTGGGAAGTTGAATAATGAAAAATTTTTTGTTTCGTTTATATTTAGCGGCAATGAAGTTAATTGCTCGTTTTACACCAGTGCAAAATAATAAAGTGGTGATTCTTAATGGCGCAGGTAGGTCAGGGTCAAATGGTTATTTGTTTGGTAAATATTTGCAAAAGAATCATCCCGAATACGAGGTTACCCTTGTAGAGCCCTGGCCGTCTTCACATTTATCTTTAAAAACTTGGCGCCAAATTGGTGCAGCAAAGTTTGTGTTAACGACACACCAACCATTTAAAGTTCATGCTAGTCAAATCAATATTCAATTCTGGCATGGTATTCCACTCAAGCGCATGGGATTTATGGCTAATAATACTAGTCTCAAAACTGATCAGCGTAATGCTAATTTATGGCAAAAAAATGCGGATATCGTGTGCTCGAGCAGCGATTTATATGAAAGTTTAATGAGTGCTTGTTGCGCGATTGAAGCTAAGAAATATCAAAAAACTGGTTTTCCTCGTCTAGACGCTTTGAAAAATCCTGCTATTAGTAAAAAGAAATTATTAGCTGACTTATTTAAAGCTGAAGATGAAGGCGCTCAAATTGGAATTTACATGCCCACTTTTCGCTACGAAATGGATGATCGACAAATTATGACGCAGATTAAGCAGGGCAATTTCTTAACAATATCTGATTTTGATGCTGTGAAGCTGAATAATTCTTTAAAAAAGAACCATCAGTATTTAATAGTAAAGTTGCATCCTTATGAAATGAACCTTTTTAAACACTTGCAAAGTGACTTTTCAAATATTGCCTTTCTCAATAACGACTACTTGTATCAACTTGATATTGATTTGTATGAACTTTTAGGTAATACAGACTTTTTAATTACTGATTATTCTTCGATTTATTTTGATTATTTAAATATTGACAAACCAATCATATTTATTACCAATTATTTGCGGCAATACGAAAAAAAACGGGGACTTTTAATGGGACCTTATGAAGAAATTGTGCCTGGAGTGTGCGTGAAAACACAGCAGGAACTTATTAAGGCACTTATAATGCCAGATCAATTCAGTCAGAAGCGGCACTACTGGCTAAATCTAACTAATGAAGTGCAGACCGATTCAAACTGTGAAAATGTATTTAAATTGTTAAAAATAGAGGGTAAGTTGTGAAAAGAACATTTTTAAACATTCTATATAATGCGGTTTACCAAATTTTTTTGGTATTAGTACCACTAATAACCGTGCCTTACCTTTCCCGAATTTTGGGCCCTAAAACATATGGTATTTATAGTAATGTGAATAATATTGTTCAGTTCTTAATGATATTCTGTACCCTGTCTGTGTCATATATTGGTATGAGGACCATTTCGCAGATTAGAGCTTTTGGCAGTGGTCAAGATTTAACCAAAGCGTTTTGGGGATTGTGGTACTTTCAGGCCATAGCTGGATTCGTCACAATAGTGATAGTGATTGCTGTTACCAGTTTTTTCCATATTAAGTACGGTCAATATTTGTTATTAATGGTGCCATATCTTATTTCAGCTCAAGTGGATATTTCCTGGTTCTTTCAGGGACTGGCCGATTTTGGCCGGGTGGTTTTAAAAAATACTGCCGTTAAGCTAGTATCTGTTATATTGATTTTATTATGGGTTAAAAATCCGGGTGATCTTTGGAAGTATATGTTGATTATGTCGGTTTCAACTATGTTAGGGTCATTTGTTTTTTGGTTTGACATTCACCGCTATGTTGGTGGGCCGGTCAAACATTTTTACCAATATCGCGCGACTGTTAAAGCAATTATTACCCTTTTGATTCCGCAAATTGCAACCCAAATTTATACTTCTCTCGATAAACCTATCTTGGGCCTCTTTCAAAATTCGACGCAGGTTGCCTTTTATGACAATTCCCAAAGAATTTCTAACATGGTTTTGGGAATTGTAACCAGTATTTCCTTAGTGATTATGCCTAAAATGGCGGGTGAAGGTAAAAAAGAACAACGGATAGTTTTAAAAAAATCCCTGGAAGCGACAGTGATGCTGGGAACTTTGTTTGCAGTTATTATTATGGCGAATACTAAAGAATTTGTGCCTTTCTTTTTTGGACATAAATTTATCCCGATGACGCCGTTAATGTTTTTCTTCACTTTGACTATCATAATGATTCCAACTGGTGGGGTTTTTGCCAATCAATTTGCTCTTGCCAATCATCGAGACCGAGATTATGCCATTCCTGTCATAGTTGGTGCTTTCTTGGAAGTAATATTAAGCTATTTTCTGGATCAACTGTACGGTGCAACAGGAGCAATGATTGCAATTTTAATAACAGAATTTATAGTTTTGCTTTTGCGTTTATGGATTGTTCGTGATGGCTATGATTTTAAATATTCTTTTCGTGAAATTCCTAAATATTTCCTAATTGCGATTATTGTTTTGGCAGCAGGGATGCTTCTGCCACAACTATTTTCATCAGCATTTCTGAACATGCTAGTCAAATCTATCATTATGTTTGTTTTATATATCACGTTAATGTTTTTGTTAAAACTTGATTTTAATCAAGACATAATTTTGTTATTGAAAAAATTTTTTACCAGAGGTTAATAAATGATTCCCAAAATAATTCATTATGTGTGGGTAGGGGGTAACCCTAAGCCACAAAATATTCAGCGTTGCATGAAGACCTGGTCAAAGCACTTGCAGGATTATCAAATTATTGAATGGAACGAACACAACTTTGATATTCACGAAAATAAATATGTAGAACAAGCATATCAAGCTAAAAAATGGGCCTTTGTTTCAGATTACATTCGAGCTAAAGCAGTCTATGAAATGGGCGGTATCTATATGGATACGGATGTTTTAGTCTTGGATAATTTACACGATTTGTTAAATAATAAAGCTTTTGTCGGCTTTGAAAATAAGGATAATCCTTTTACAGCAGTATTTGGCGCTGAAAAAGGTCATCCACTGATTAAAGACATGCTTTCTTATTATGATGACCGAGATTTTACATTTGATAAGCAGGACCAATTGGCGGGAGTCAATACTGTATCGGTGTCTGACATTTTAAAAAATAAATATGGTGCTCAGCCTAATAACAAGGAGCAGCAATTGCAGACCGGTATACACGTTTATCCGGATGGCGTACTTTGTAATCCTTCTGCGCAGTCAAAGACCATCCATGTTTTTACCGGAACATGGATGGAAGGAGCTAAGCCACTGAAAAGAAAAATAGTGACGGCTTTAAAAGTCAGGATCAAAACGAAAAAAGAGGCAGCACTATATGCCAAAGTTTTCAGATAATCTGACTGAAGAAGAATTACAGAACCTGGTGGCAGAAGTTTCTCTTAAGTATTTTGGCAGACAGTTTAAGCACCAAGTAAAAATTAATAAGCGCATGACAACAACTGGTGGTCGGTATCATTTAGATGATCGCCACATTGAAATTAATGCGCATTTTTTAGTGCCGCAATATTATCAAGAATTGATTGGCATTATTAAGCATGAATTAACACATTATCATTTGCACTTAACTCATAAAGGATATTGCCACAAAGATCAAGATTTCAAGATTTTGCTTGATAAAGTAGGTGGTTCGCGATATGCCCCAGACATAGGTCTCAAACGCAAAAGAAAAGCAAAATATTTGTATGTTTGCACTATATGCGGACAACAGTTTGTGCGGGTTCGGCGCATTAATTTACGTCGCTATGGCTGTGGTAGATGCGGCGGTAGGTTAAAATTAGTCAGTTATAAAGAAGTTAAATAAAAGCTAATTAACATATTTTGTTTGACAAATTGTTAGGTACCAAACTATAATTTAATTGTAAATTATATTAGGTACCTAACTTTTTATTACATAAAAGGAGTATAATTATGAGTCAAACAAGTGATCAATTAATGAAACAACTTCATTTTATTTTGCGGGCTAGTCGTTACTATATGTTTCAAAACAAAGAACCGATATCGGGACAAAAACGGGTATTGGCTGTTTTAAAACTTGAAGACGGTTTAACCCAAAACTATTTAGCTGAAATTTTGGCTTTAAAACCAGGGTCTTTAGCTGAATTATTGAAAAAAATGGAACTAAAAGGTGATATCTCACGTGAAGTTGATGAGCAGGACAAACGAGTTAAACGTGTTTATCTAACAGCAACTGGGAAAGAAAAGGCTGCCAAGCTGGCTGAATTAAAAGACAAGCAAGATACCGAGCCTTTCTTTGCCGGTTTGACTGCGGAAGAGCAGGAGCAATTTGGTCAATATCTGCAAAAAATTGCTGCTGGCTGGGATGAAGATTTTAAGGAAAAAGCCACTGATTTTGTTGATCCTGCTTACCGCATGGAAAGGATTAAAAAATGGCGTAAATATGCTGAAGACCATGACTTCTCCAAGTCTGATATGCGAGACATGTGTCGCCACATGTATAGGAAGCATCACTGCCGTCATGACTTTGAATCACGTGACTTTACCAAAAATTGTTACAATTATGATAAAATGCACAAATATGATCGGGACTTTTGGGGTAAATTCTGGCATAATGAAAATGAAGAATTATAATTAGCAAGATAAGATAAAGAGTTTTTCAATTATTGAAAAACTTTTTTATTTAGTCTAACTAAGGAAAGCCGGTATTTTTATGGCATTCAAGTCACTTAAAGATAAAACACAAAGTGTTAAATTCAGTGATTTTTTAAACTTGTTAAAAAGTTTGAATGTTAAAAAATCGTTATTTGCAATTGGGCTGTTTCTCAGTCTGATCACAAGTGTAGCAAATTTAGTATTACCACTATTAACAAGAGAATTAGTGGATACGAGCAAGTGGGATAACTTTAATTATTCGAGCTTAATTATTATTATCATTGTTTTTGTCCTACAATTAATTTTAGGAACACTTGGAGGATTTGTTCTGCGCTATTTTGGTGAAAGCGTAGTTAAGAGCCTTCGGGAACGCTTATGGGGACATCTTTTAAAGTTACCTGTTACGTATTTTGATGTTACCAAAGTAGGTGAAAGCAGTTCTCGCTTGGTTAATGATACGGGAATTATTAAAGATTTGCTGGCTTCTCAATTTCCTAACTTTATTACTGGCGCAATACAACTCTTTTTCTCATTAATCATTTTATTTGTGATGGATTGGCAAATGGCTACCTTAATGTTTACTGTAATTCCTATTGTGGTAGTAATTTTATTGCCAATTGGTCGCATTATGGTGAGACTTGGTCGTAAATTGCAGTCAGAAACAGCTAAATTTAACGGTGATGTCAGTGAAAAATTGTCTGAAGTACGTTTAATTAAATCCAGTAATGGCGAAAAGTATGAACAAGAATCGGGAAACCACAGGATCAAGAAGATTTTTACTATTGGCGTACTAGATGCTCGTGTTGAAGCTATTTTGCAGCCGATTATCATGACTTTAATGATGGCGGCTTTTGCAGGCATTCTGGCATTTGGCATTATTCGCGTAGGTCAGGGTTCTTTGACCAGTGGTTCTCTTGTAGCATTCTTGCTATATCTGTTTAACGTGATTGCACCAGTTGCTAATTTTGCAACTTTCTTTTCACAGATACAAAAAGCCTTGGGTTCAACTGAACGCATACAAGCAATTTTACAAATTGAACCTGAAAAGAATTTAAGTCATCATACTTTTGATTTGAGTAATAAAACGTTGACGGCACAAAACGTTAGTTTTAGTTATGTTAAAAACGAACCCGTTTTACAATCTATTTCATTTGTTTCAAAACCCAACTCTGTAATTGCCTTTGTGGGACCTAGTGGTGGTGGCAAATCTACCATTTTTGCCTTATTAGAACGCTTTTATCAGCCTGAAAGTGGCAAATTCACTATTGGGGATGAAAATATTCAGGATATTGACCTGGCAAATTGGCGCTCCCAAATAGGCTATGTTTCTCAGAACAGTGCTATTTTTTCCGGAACGATCCGGCAAAATTTGGTTTACGGTTTGACCAGAGATATGACTGACGATGATCTTTGGCATGGGCTTGCATTGGCATACGCCGATCAATTTGTGCGTGAATTTCCTGATCAAATGGAAACTGAAATTGGTGAACGTGGAATTAAACTATCTGGTGGTCAGAAACAACGTTTAGCTATTGCCAGAGCCTTTTTGCGTAATCCTAAAATCTTAATGTTGGATGAAGCAACGGCAAGTCTGGACTCAGAATCTGAGGGGAAGGTGCAACAAGCTCTTGATAAACTAATGGTCAATAGAACCACATTGGTTATCGCACACCGCCTGGCTACGATAGTTAATGCTGATCAAATTTATTTTGTAGAGAACGGTAAAATTACAGGTCATGGTACTCACCACGAATTAATGCAAAATCACAGTTTGTATGCCAAGTATGTAAATGAGCAAATGGTCGATTAAACCTTTTTAGACAAAATGAGTAAGAAAAGTCTTGTGTTAAATTTAATTTTGGGTTATAGTATTGAATGTGTTGCGGGCATGGCGGAATGGCAGACGCGCAAGACTAAGGATCTTGTGATCGCTTTTAGATCGTGGAAGTTCGAGTCTTCTTGCCCGCATTTTTTAATGGAGCTTTGGCTCCATTTTTTTGTATACTTAATTATAAATGAGCAAAATTGTTATGTTAGCTTACTACTTTTATTTTAAAAATTAATTACATTGCATAATTTATACTCAAGAGAGGTTATACTTAAGAAGAGATTTTTAAAGCAAGGGAAAACAAATGGCGAGAAAACGAAAAAGCAAAAAATTATCTAATACAGCGATCATCATTCGAACATTTATAATTCTATTTTTATTGATTATTGCTTTTGCAACTTTTCGTTATTATCGCAGACAGGCAATTCAATCAGAGCAGATTAGACAGGAGCAGCTTGCTCGAGAACAGGCAAGGCAGAAGATCATCAGGCAACATAAAGCTTTTATCAGAGAAATAGGTCCGATAGCTAAAGAAGTAGATAAATCCTTCGATCTCTTGCCAAGCATCACGATTGCTCAGGCCTGCCTTGAAAGTGATTATGGCAAAAGCGACCTTTCACAAAAATACAATAACCTATTTGGCGTCAAAGGAAATAATCCTAATACTTCGGCAGTACTAAAAACCAAAGAGTTTGAAAAAGATAAATGGGTAGTTGTTAAAGCTCGTTTTCAAATTTATGATTCCTATGAAGCTTCTATAAGGGCTCATGCCAGGCTATTTCAGAAGGGGACAACTTGGGATGCAAATCAATATCGTCACGTTCTGGCTGCTAAGAACTATCAAACGCAGGCTCATGCTTTAGTTAAAGACGGTTACGCAACAGACCCCAATTATGCCGACAAATTAATTAAGTTAATCGAAGAATACAATCTTGCACGTTTTGATAAATAGAATGCAATCAACTCAAAATATGGTCATGATTTTTGGTACAATAGAATAGTTAAAAAATTTTTGGGGTGAAAGAATTCAAAATGAGCGCAGAATCAATTTTAGCGGGTTTAAATCCACAGCAAAAAAAGGCAGTGCAGATTACTGAAGGACCATTATTAGTTGTTGCAGGAGCAGGTTCAGGGAAAACTTCCGTTTTAACCAGAAGAATTGCTTACCTTGTTGCTGAAAAAGGAATTGCGCCGTGGAATATTTTGGCTATCACTTTTACCAATAAGGCTGCCACTGAAATGAGAGAGCGTGAGCATAAATTATTGGGACAACAGGCTGACAGTATCTGGATGTCTACCTTTCACGCTCTTTGTGTGCGAATATTAAGGCGAGATGCAGAAAAAATTGGTTATACCAGTAATTTTTCTATTGCTGATTCGGCGGAACAGCTTACTTTAATTAAGCATATTCAAAAAGAACAAAATATTAATCCTAAAATGTACGAACCACGCAGGATTTTATCTGCTATTTCTAATGGCAAAAACGATTTACTTACTCCAGATGCATATTCTGCCAGCGCTTCTTCACCTTTTGAAAAAGTAACTGCCCAAGTTTATCAGGAATATCAAAAACGCTTAAAGAATGATCAAATTATGGATTTTGATGATTTGATCATGCAGACCTTAGTTCTGTTTAAAACTGATCCTACTGTTTTGCATTATTATCAAAATAAGTTTCGCTATTTGCTAGTTGATGAATACCAGGATACCAACCAGGCACAATATGAATTGTGTCATGCATTAGCTGCACAATATAAAAATATTTGCGTTGTGGGAGACGCGGATCAGTCTATCTATGGCTGGCGCGGTGCTAATATGGAAAATATCATGAATTTTGAAAAAGATTATCATGATGCAGGTGTTCAAACCGTTAAACTGGAGCAAAATTACCGTTCAACTGGCCATATTTTGTCTGCCGCTAACGCAGTCATTAAGAATAATAGCAACCGTAAGGCTAAAAAATTATGGACAGACCAAGGTGAAGGAGCAAAAGTAACTTACTACCGTGCTCAAAGTGGCGACGATGAAGCGCACTTTATTATTGCTAAAATTCAAGAAGAGGTAGAAGAGAAAAAACGTTCTTACCATGATTTTGCGGTATTATATCGTACTAATGCCCAGTCTCGAACGGTCGAAGAGTCATTCGTAAAGTCAAACGTGCCTTACCAAATAGTCGGTGGTCATAAGTTCTATGACAGAAAAGAAATCATGGATGTTATGGCTTATCTGAAATTGGTTGCTAATCCGAGCGATTCAATGAGTTTTAACCGCATTATTAATACCCCTAAACGTGGTATTGGACCAGTTAGTGTCAGACGTTTTCTAGATTTTGCCCGTGAAAATAATTTGTCGATTCTAGGAGCTTTTGATCACCTTAATATGTCGGGCGTTACTGCTCGGGCAGCGGCCAAACTGAGTGATTTTGGCGCTAAACTACGCGATGCGATTAATTTTGCTAAAGATCATAGCGTTACCGGTCTAACAGAAAAAATACTGCAGGATTTTGGCTATACAGCTGCTCTTAAGGCAGAACACACAATTGAAGCTGAAACTAGACTAGAAAACTTGGATGAATTTTTGTCTGTTACGAAACGTTTTGATGATGAATATGAAGAAAATGATGACAGTGATGAGACCGAAAATGCTCTTAGTGACTTTTTAGCGGAAGTTTCTCTTTTAAGTGACCAAGATGATTTAGCTAATAATGATGATCAGGTGGCATTAATGACATTACACGCTGCCAAAGGACTGGAATTTCCTGTAGTCTTTTTAGTGGGGATGGAAGATGGACTTTTTCCTTTATCACGTTCATTAATGGAAGACGACCAGTTAGAAGAAGAACGTAGATTGGCATATGTTGGAATTACCAGAGCTAAGCGCGAACTATTCTTAACTAATGCATATTCGCGTATGATGTATGGTCGGATGCAGAATAATCCGCCATCCAGATTTTTGGAAGAAATTGATCAAGATGATCTGGATATTGAAAATTCAGTTCCAATTACTTTTTCAAATGACAATTACCAGACACAAACTGCTCCCTTTGCTAATAGCGATGAACGAGCCCGTGCACAGGTTTACACTCCTAAAATCAAACCCGCTGGTGCAGTTGGAGCTGAGAAAAAGGGATGGAATGTTGGTGATCAAGTAGAACATAAGTCTTGGGGAAGAGGCGTTGTAACTAAGGTTAATGGTAAAGGCGAAGACATGGAGCTAGATATTGCATTCAGTGGCAAAGGAATTAAGCGGCTTCTAGCAGCATTTGCACCAATTAAAAAGGTATAATTAAAGTAGAAGTAAAAAATACTATTTTTTAATCAGGAGGAAGAAAATGGCAGATTTAACTCTTGATGAGGCCAGAAAAGAAGTTTCTGCGCTAAGAGATAAGCTAGATGAATGGGCAAATGCATATTATACAAAAGACACACCTGAAGTTGAAGATAATGTGTATGATAAAAACTATAATCGTTTAGTTGAACTTGAACAGGAATTTCCGCAGCTGGTGTCGCAAGATTCAATTACCCAAAAGGTTGGGGGTCAGATTGACAATCAGTTTGCTAAGGTTAATCACGAAATTCCGATGTTATCAATGGGTGATGTCTTTTCAAAAGAAGAATTACAAGAATTTGATGACAGAGTACAAAAACAGATTGGTCATGAAGTTGCTTATAACGTCGAATTAAAAATTGACGGTTTATCAATTGCACTTGAATATACTAACGGTAAATTAACCAGAGCTTCCACTAGAGGTAACGGTCAAGTAGGTGAAGACGTTACACCTAATGCTCGCTATATTGCAGATATTCCCCAAACTTTACCTGAAAAATTGACAACGGAAGTACGGGGCGAATGTTATATGGGCAAAGAGCCTTTTGCTAAGCTTAATGCAGAACGTGATGAAAAGGGAGAAACAACTTTTGCCAATCCGCGTAACGCTGCAGCTGGGTCTTTGAGGCAACTGGATGCCAGTATTACCAAGCATCGTCATTTAAGTACGTTTATTTATACTTGGGTTAATCCACCAGCAGAAATTACCAGTCAACACCAGGCTATTGAAAAAATGACTCAGCTTGGTTTTCATACCAACCAAACTGGGCGCAGAATTGCTAAAATGTCTGACATTTTTGCTTTTATTGATGAATTTACTGCAAAAAGAAATTCACTTGATTATGGCATTGATGGTATCGTCTTAAAAGTTGACGATCTGGATTTACAACAAGAACTGGGAAACACGGTTAAAGTGCCTCGTTGGGAAATAGCTTATAAGTTCCCACCAGAAGAGCAAGAAACTGTGGTTCATGAAATCAAATGGACCGTTGGTCGTACTGGTGTCGTAACGCCGACTGCTATCATGGATCCTGTGCAACTTGCTGGTACCACAGTTTCTCATGCAGTTTTGCATAACGCCGATTTGTTGCAACAAAAAGATGTTCGTATTGGTGATACCGTTATGCTGCATAAAGCGGGTGACATTATTCCTGAAATTTCAGAAGTGGTGCTAGCTAAACGGCCTAAGGATGCCCAGCCGTATCCAATTCCGACAAAGTGCCCATCGTGTGGTGAAAAACTGATTCATCTAAAAGATGAAGTGGCTTTGCGTTGCGTTAATCCGTCTTGTCCCGCTCAAATTGAAGAAGGAATTACTCACTTTGCTTCAAGACCTGCAATGAATATTGATGGTTTAGGACCCAAAATTGTGCGACAGCTAATTAAGAACGATTTGGTACATAATGTGGCTGATTTATATCATTTAAATGCATCTGATTTAGCAAAACTAGATCATTTCAAAGATAAATCCATCAGCAATTTATTAAATGCAATAAATAATTCGAAAAGAAATTCAGTGGAATTATTGTTAACAGGGCTGGGTATTGATCATGTTGGTGCTAAAGCTGCACGTTTGATTGCACAAAAGTTTAAAAATATGGCAAAGATTATGGCAGCGGACGTGCAAGATGTGGCTGCAATAGATACAATAGGCATGACAATTGCAGAATCTTTAACAACTTATTTTGCTCAGGATGAAGTCGTAGAGTTAGTCAATGAACTTAAAAACAGCGGTCTTAATATGGATTATCTGGGTGCTGGTCCAGAAGAAACTGAGTCTATTCCAGATAATTACTTTAAAGATAAGACTGTTGTTTTAACAGGGACTTTGGCTCACTATACCAGAAGTGAATTTACTAAAAAATTACAATCTTTGGGTGCAAAAGTAACTAGTTCTGTTTCTGGTAAAACAGACTATGTCATTTATGGTCAGGATGCTGGTTCCAAATACGCAAAGGCTCAGAAACTGGGCGTACCATTATTGACTGAGGAAGAAGCAATTGCTCAAGTTAAATAAAGGACCATTTAAAGTGAAAAAATACTTGCATATATTAGCGCTTTTAGGAATATCATTAAGTTTAACAGCTTGTGGAAACTTGAAAAATTCTGACTTGGCGAATAATGCTAAAACATCTTCTAATTCCAATTCTAAAACTTATCAAACTACTGATACTGGTAATAATGGCTATACTGTTTTACTAAAAAACGGGCACTATGTAACTAGCCCAATATCTGGTTTAACGGCAACTAATAATGATAATTCTGTGGATACCAGAGAATTAGAACGAGGCTTGGTTCAGATTTCTAAGGGTGTTTATTCAACCAATTCTTACGTATTTCAAGAAGGTCAGTATATATCTGCCAATATGGTTAACGAATGGTTAGGACGCAAGTCAAAGTCAAATCCCAATGGTCTGAATCCTGCAGCTGGAACTAAGAAAAATTATCAGCCATATTATTTAGAGGAAATACTTGAACAAGATTTTTTGACAGGATCAGGTTCAAATTATCGTATTGGTGGTATTAGCGTTGGTCTTGCTCTTAATTCCATTGATTACTACCAAAAGAAAAAGGATGGTCCTGAATATCAAGCCCAAATATCACGTGCTAAACAAAAGCAATATGGTCAAAAAGCTGCTGAACAAGTAGTAGCTCGTTTGCGAAAAAAGAAGTCATTAAAGAAAATTCCAATTACAGTTGGACTTTTTGCTAAGGAAAGCAAAGACTCGTTAGTTGCCGGAACTTACTTTTTGAGCGGGACAGCGACTGCTAATAGTAGTAAAATAACTAAATGGAAAACTATTAATACTCAGTCTGAAGTTTTACCTACAGTTGGTGGAAAAAAAGCGATCAACAGCAGTGATGCTTCCAGTTTCAATAGTTTTAAAGAATCTATTCAAAATTATTTCCCTAATATCAGTGGTGTAACGGCAACTTTACGATATGAAGATGGCAAATTGGCTCAGGAAAATATTTCAATTACAACCCAGTTTTATGGGTATGAGCAAATCCAAAGTTTCACGAGACTGGTTCTGTCAACTGCAAAGAAGTATTTGGCTGGCAACGTGCCCATTGAAATTAAAATTGGCTCTGTTAATGACATCCAAGCTTTAGTTGCCAAGGAAACAGGGGATAGTAGTTATCAAGTCCATATTTATGGTGGCGAATAAGGAGGTATATTTGCGTGGAAATTACAGAAGATACAATTAAACACGTTGCGACTTTGTCGCGACTTGAAATCGATGAAAAAGATATCAGCAAAGTAACCGAACAAATGAGTTCGATTATTAATATGGCGGATCAATTGTCAGAAGTTAATACCGATGGCGTTAAGGAGACAGTGCAGGTTGTTGATCGCGATACTGTTTTTAGAGAAGATAAGCCTGAACACTGGCAAGACAGAGATGAATTAATGAAAAATGTTCCTGACCAAGCCAATGGCTTCATTAAGGTTCCAGTAATTATTAATAAGGATGAGGACGAGTAATGAATTATTTAAATGAAGATATTGACTCTTTAAATGAAAAGCTTGCCCAAGGAACTTTGTCTGCTGACAAATTAGCGCAAGATACAATTGATAATATTAAAAAAACAGATGACAAGTTGAATGCTTGGATTACTGTTCAAGAGGATGCAAAACCTGCAAGTGATCTTGATTTTGACCAAAACAAACTTGCTGGTATTCCCATTGCCATTAAGGACAACATTCTTACTAACGGTGTTAAAACAACGGCAGCTAGTCACATTCTGGATAATTATATTCCGATGTATGATGCGACGGTTATTGAAAGATTGAAAAAGGCGCAAGTGACTTTTGTAGGTAAAACCAACATGGATGAGTTTGCGATGGGTTCTTCTACGGAACACTCATACTTTGGCATCACCCATAATCCGTGGAATTTGGACAAAGTACCGGGTGGTTCATCGGGCGGTTCAGCTGTTGCTGTTGCTTCTGGACAAGTTGTAGCTGCTTTAGGTTCAGACACTGGTGGTTCAATCAGACAGCCTTCTGCATTTAACGGCATTTTTGGTATTAAGCCAACATATGGTCGAGTTTCTCGCTGGGGTTTAATTGCATTTGCTTCTTCACTAGATGAAATTGGTGTGATGAGTAAGCGAGCAAAAACTTCAGCTCAAGTTCTGAATGTTATTGCGGGTAGTGACGAGCACGACTCTACTCTTTCAACTAGAGCAGTGCCTGATTTTACCAAGTACATTGGTCAAGATGTTAAGGGTATGCATGTAGCAGTAGTTAAAGAATATATGGCTGCAGTAGATGGCGATATGCGCAAGGCAATTCAAGAACAAATTGATGCTTTGGAAAAAGCAGGTGCTATTATCACCGAGGTATCTTTACCTTTAACAAAATATGCAGTTCCCGACTACTACATCATTGCTTCAAGTGAAGCTTCGTCAAACTTGCAAAGATTTGATGGTATTCGCTACGGCTACCGTGCTCAAGATACTAAGAACCTATTAGATGTATACGTTAAGTCGCGCTCAGAAGGCTTTGGCGAAGAAGTTAAACGCCGGATTATGCTGGGTTCCTTTGCTCTTTCGGCTGGATCTTATGATCGTTTCTTTAGACAAGCATCTAAAGTAAGAACGTTAATTTGTGACGAATTTGATAAGATTTTCGCTGAAAATGATGTGATTGTGGGACCAACGACAACAACTCCTGCTTTCGGCATCGGTAGTGAAATTTCCGACCCAATTAAAATGTACAACAACGATATCTTGACAATTTCAGCCAACTTAGCTGGAATTCCTGCTGCCAGCGTTCCAGCTGGTTTAGTTGACGGGATGCCTGTAGGGTTGCAGATTATGGCCAAACGCTTTGATGAAGGCAGCATTTTCCAAGTTGCTGACTTTATCGAAAGAACTAATAAGTTTTATGAAAAAACACCAACTGGAATGGAGGATTAACTGATGAATTTTAAATCAACAATTGGGTTCGAAGTTCACTTTGAATTAAAAACTAAAAGTAAGATTTTTTCACCTTCGCCAGTAAGTTATGGTGCTAAACCCAACACGGAAACAAATGTCATTGATTGGGCGATGCCGGGTGTTTTACCTTACGTTAACAAGGACGTTTACCGTTTAGGCATTATGGTTGCATTAGCCACACATGCTCATATTTTGCCAACAACTCATTTTGACCGAAAAAATTACTACTACCCAGATAGCCCTAAGGCTTACCAAATCACCCAATTTTTCCAACCACTAGCTCGTGATGGCTATGTTGAAATTGAATCTCACGGTAAGAAAAAGCGTATCGGCATTCATGAAATGCACATCGAGGAAGATGCCGGCAAGAATACTCATGGGACCAACGGTTATTCTTACGTTGACTTAAACCGGCAGGGTGTTCCTCTACTTGAAGTTGTTTCTGAGCCCGAAATTGCTGATCCTGATGAAGGCTATGCTTACCTTGAAAAATTGCGTAAGATAGTGCAATTTACCGGTGCTTCCGACGTTAAGATGGAAGAGGGATCAATGCGTGTTGATACCAACATTTCCATTAGACCTGCCGGTCAAAAGGAACTGGGTACCAAAGTTGAAATGAAGAACTTGAACTCTTTTGAACATGTTCGTAAGTCTTTGGCATATGAAGAAAAGCGTCAAGCTCAAGTTCTCCTTTCTGGTGGTCGCGTGCAACTTTCTACTCGCCGTTTTGATGAAGCTACTGGTAAAACAGTTTTGGAGCGTGTCAAAGAAGGCGATGCTGATTACCGTTACTTCCCTGAACCTGATATCGCACCTGATCATATCAGCCAAGAGTGGATTGATGAAATTAAATCTACCTTGCCACGATCAGCTGAAGAACGATACAACCAATACGTGAATGATTTTGGTCTGAAAGAATACGACGCAAATGTTCTTCTGCAAACCAAAGAAAGTTCAGACTTCTTTGATCAGACGGTTGCTGCTGGAGCTGATCCGCAGCTTGCTGCTAACTGGATGAACACTCAGGTTAATGGTTATTTGAATGATAATCGGGTTGAACTGGCTGATATTAAGTTGACACCGGAGCATTTAGCTGCCATGATTAAACTGATTAAAGATGGTACGATTTCTTCTAAGATAGCTAAAAAGGTCTTTGCAGAGACAATTGCTAATGGTACCGATCCTAAGAAATATGTTGAAGACAAAGGTATGGTGCAGTTATCTGATACCAGCGTCTTGGCACCTATGGTTAAAGAAGTTGTTGATAATAACCCACAATCGGTAGAAGACTTTAAGAATGGTAAGGATCGGGCAATTGGTTATCTTGTCGGTCAGTTAATGAAACAAACCAGGGGCAAGGCCAATCCAAAGATAATTAATAAGTTGCTGAATGAAGAATTGCAAAAGCGTTAAGTAAGTTTTGAAGTAATAAGGGTAGAAATTATGACTGAAAAAGCAAGATTGATCTATAATCCTGTATCTGGTCACGAACAGATGCCTAAAAATGTCGCGGATATATTGGACGTTTTGGAACAAGCTGGATATGAGGCAAGTGCTTTCAGAACTACACCAGAAAAGCAGAGTGCTCAAAAAGAAGCTACCCGTGCTGCGAATGAAGGTTTTGACCTGATTGTCGCTGCTGGTGGTGATGGCACAATCAATGAGGTGGTAAATGGGATTGCTTATTTAGAGAAAAGACCCAAGATGGCAATAATTCCTGCTGGCACTACCAACGATTATGCGCGAGCATTACACATTCCGCGAAATGATATTTCTGAAGCAATCAAAGTTGTCCTTAAAAATAAAACTCGTAAGATGGACATTGGGCAAGCGACTTTTGCCAAAGATATCCAGTATTTCGTCAATATTGCCGCTTGTGGCTCACTAACAGAATTAACTTATGGAGTTCCATCGGAAGTAAAGTCTGCCCTGGGTTATACCGCCTATTTAATTAAAGGTGCGGAAATGTTGCCGCATCTTACAGAAAACGAACTGCGTCTGACTTATGATGAGGGCGTGTATGAGGGCAAGCTTTCAATGTTATTGCTCGGAATGACTAATTCTATTGGTGGTTTTGAACAAATAATGCCTGATGCTGAGTTAAGTGATGGCTTATTCCAATTGATAATTGTTAAACCTTCTGATCCAGTAAAGTTGTTAAAATTAATGGCTTTAGCTTTAAACGGCAAACACGTTGATGATCCTGACATTATTTACACCAAGACGCGTAGTTTAAAGATTGAGTTAATTGGTAAAAGCAAGGGAGAGAAGTTGCCGGTTAACCTTGACGGTGAAATTGGCGATTATTGTCCTGTTACCTTTAAAAATTTACAACAACGAATTGAATTTTTCGTTGGTGAGTAATTAAAACACAAATAAAGAGCAACTGCTGTTAATAGTAGCTGCTCTTTTTACTTGTTAATAAAATCTATTAGTTGCGGCTATTGCCACTGCCACCAAAGATTTCCAACAGGAACATAAAAATGTTAATGAAATCAAGGTAAAGTTGTAATGCGCCAAGCACTGCTAAGCCATTGGTTGAAACTTGATCACCGTAATTGCTGTAAATTGTTTTCATTCTGTTAGCATCACTGGCAACTAAGCCGGTGAAAAGAATGACACCGATAAATGAGAAGACATAGGTAACGGCAGGGCTACGTAAAAACATATTAACCACCCAAGCAACAACGAAACCAAGTAAAGCGGCACTCAAGTATGAATTCCAGTTGCTAAGATCTCTTTTAGTAAAAGTACCAAACAAGGCCATGGCAATAAACACGGCAGATGCTGAAACAAAAGCAGTGGTGATTTGGGTGCCGGTATAAAAGCCGGCAATTAAGGCAAACTCAAAGCCGTAAATTGCTGATAATATTGTTAACATTACTAAACTGGCAACTGGACTACGGTCTGCCTTAAAGCTAATTCCCATTGATAAGCCAAAAGGTACAAATAAAATGAGCCACATCATGGCCACTGGCATGTTCATCACAGCGCTTCTGAATACGGTCATTGTTAAGTAAGCTGCTAATGCAGAAATCAGCACGGCACCACCCATGAGAGCATACATTTTAGTTAAAAAAGTATTGGTTTCGGAGATGGTGTGGATTTGGCGCCTATCTGAATTAGTATCATAATTATTCATGAAAAACGTCCTTTCTTTAATTGATTAGTATTAAAAGTAACACAGACAATACTAAGTGTGAAGGGATAAAGCTGAAATTAATCCAATATTAAGAAACCGGTATGTGCATTACTTTTGCTAGGATTTTTAGTAAAATAGATATATTAATTAGTGTTTGTAAAAAAGGACAAAATATGGAAAAGAATCAAATTATCAAACTTGAAATTACAGATTTATCATATGAAGCTATGGGAGTAGCTCATTATGAGGGCATGACGGTATTTGTCAACAATGCCTTACCGGGTGAAACGGTAGAAGCTAAGATTTTAAAAGTAAAGAAACACTTTGCTTTTGCTAAAATCGAACAAATTATTAAGGAAAGCCCTGACCGGGTTAACATTAAACTTAACCAGTGGGTCCAAACCGGCTTAGCTTCTTTAGCACATATCAAATACGATAAGCAGCTCGAGTTTAAACGTAATCAAGTGGTAAATTTACTGCAGAAAGCCCATTTAGATGATGTAAAAGTGGGCGAGACCTTGCCTAGTCCAGAACAAACTGGCTATCGTAACAAGGCACAAGTGCCTGTTCGTGAAGTTAAGGGCCAGCTTGAAATTGGCTTTTTCAGAAAACATTCACATGATTTAGTGCCACTGACTAATTTCTTTACTACTGATCCTGAAATTGACCGCGTTTTAGTTGCTGTGCGTGACATTTTAAGACAATATCGTGTTCCAGCTTACGATGAAATTCATAATCAAGGTGAAGTCAGGTACTTGGACGTTCGACGTAGTAAAGCGACTGGTGAAATCATGGTCATCTTGGTTTGTCTGCACAAGGATTTTCAGCAGTTACCTAAAGTGGCTGAGGCAATTAAACAAATCGAGGATGTAACTAGTCTTGTCTTGAATTATAATCCGAAGAAGACCAACGTTATTTTAGGTAAAGTTGATTACTTGATCTTTGGTAAACCACAAATTACAGACAAAATTGGTGATGTTAAGTTTAAGATTTCCCCTGAGAGTTTCTTTCAAATTAATTCACTGCAAACTCCCCGCTTATATAATTTAGCTATTAAAAAAGCTGATTTACATCCTGATGATATCGTAATTGATGCCTATTCTGGTATTGGAACTATTGGATTAAGTGTTGCTAAACACGTCAAATCTGTTCGCGGAATTGAAAGCGTGTCTGACGCGGTGAAAGATGCCAATAATAATGCTAAGTTGAATGATATCAATAATGCCAAATATGTGACTGGTAAAGCTGAAGAAGTGATGCCAAGATGGGCTGCTAAGGGGATGAAGGCTGATGTTATCTTTGTCGACCCACCAAGAAAAGGTTTAACACCAGAATTTATTGAAGCAGCAGTAAAAACTAGTCCAAAGAAGATTGTCTATATTTCATGTAATCCTGCAACCATGATTCGTGATTTGCAAGAATTTATGAATGAAGGCTACATCTTCAGTCAAATCGATCCTGTTGATATGTTTCCGCAAACACCGCATGTTGAAGCGGTGACGGTGCTGGAACGGGCTAGGAAATAAATACTAAATGCTTGTATAGTGGTATTTTAATAGAATAAAAGCGTCCTAATTCCAATTTTTAAAATAGGAATTAGGACGCTTTTTGCTTTCATCTACACAACATTGCTTTCATGATAAGAGAAAAGCAATTATTATATAATTAGCTATATTTGGTTCACCTGCTTAACAAACAAGAGAAATTTGTACTAGATAATTAATTTTTGAATGATATTATATTGGTGTGAAAAATTTATTAGTAAAATTCATTGATTCAAATCCTTGGCATTAATCAATAATTTTAGTAAAATATTTGTAAGAAGTAAGACGTAAAACTAAAAGGAGAAATTGTTATGGAAAATGCTTTAACTGGTAAAGTGTCACAAAAAGGACAAGTTGTTATTCCAGCACCAATCAGGAAGGCTCTAGATTTGAAAAGAGGAAGCGAAGTATCATTCAAATTAGAGAATGGCGAAATTACTATTAAAAAACTACCAACAGCATTAGATTGGGCTAATTTGGTTAAGCAAATACCGGTTGAGAATGTTGATATTGATGAAAATGGACATTATGATCCTAAAAAATCACCTGATTTTCATGACTGGATGGTTAATGGTTAATGGAGCCAATGGACATTTATATTGCTAACGTACCTTTTGACGAGATACATGGTAGCAAAGTACGCCCAGCTCTAGTAATTGAAGTTGGTCGAGAATACGTCATGGTTTTTAAGATTACTAGCCAATATCAGCATAAGTCAGTACAGATTAAGCAATTGTACTATTCTATTCAAAACTGGCCAGAAGCAGGGTTAAAAAAGCAGTCCTATGTTGACACTCATAAACTTTATCGTTTAAACAAAAAATTGGTTTTTAGTCAAAAGCCGATTGGTAAATTGACTGCACTAGATAGGCTAGGACTTTTCAGATTTATTCAACAGCAAAATTAGAAAGTTATATGTCACCCAGATTAGGGTGGCATTTTGTTCATAGGGAATGCGTAATTTATCTCCTAAGATTTATATATTTTAGTTTAATTTATGAAAATGACAAATTAATTTTACTGTTTGAAAATTTTGAATGTAATCATGGTAGTCAAGATTGCCTTCTAATTTTTTCTAGAATCTAATGATCTATATATTTAATAGTATCTTATTATCATAAATTAATTTTCAATTATTGAAAGAATGTTTTAGATTTGGTTATTGACAATTTTAAAATTCTTAGAAAATTTAATCAAATTATTTATTACTTTGAAAATAATAGGTGACAATAGAAGTAAAAGTGTAGTAAATTATAGATGAAGCTGTATTATTATACTTGTTATAAATGGATTAGACTGTTAAAAAAATATAAATATTTAACAAATTTCTAACAGCTTATCAAAAGTTATTTTAAGAAAAGAGGAACAAATTTTGAAAGTATACTTAAAAAACATTGAACGTTTAAATAGTTTCTATCAAAGCGATTATTATCGTTGGTTGAAAGATCATGATCCCGAAGATTGCTTTGGAAAAATGAAAAAAGTCGAAGATGCTTTATATGATGATCCAGATGGATGTGATGCCGAGTTATACAAACGTTTGTTGAAGAAATATAATAATTTAAAGACTTTAAGAACTTTAGAAGAAAATCCGTATAATTTGTTTATAGTCGCCGAAAACCAAGAGATAAAAATGTCAGCCGATTTTATTTGTGGGTATAAAAGCATAAAAGGCGTGATTTCAGACGAGCAAGAGTTTTTATGCGCTTATAAAAAACTCAGATCAAGTACAAAATTACATTTTTTATGGCCACAGCATGAAACACCAACTATAAATACCCTTCGCTATTTAAAATATAACGATCGCATTGATTATTTATTATATGATCTGAAACTTTACTTTATGGGTGGGAAAACACCGATGCAAAAAGCCTATCAAAACAATAATACCAAAATATGGTTAGATACATTTGCTGGTGACTTTCCAAAATTCGTTAATGAAATGCACTTCAAAGATTTTGTTAATGAAGACTATGATGTGCTGGATATTGAATTTGGACAAAGAAAAACTGTTACTGGCGATTTACAGCAACTTAAGAGTAAATCTAAGAATAAAAATGTTCAAAAACGATACATGGAACAGTTATTAACTTTAGATAAGTTGTTTTAATTAATTAGTTTGAATCATTTGTTGTGAAATAGTATTTAGTAATAAAATTTAGTTAGGAAGAATTTATTATTAATAAAACTATTCATGTAAATGCATAAAAAGCGGGACAAATGAAAATGGAAAAATGGCAAGGAGAATGGGCCTATAATAAATATTGGGTGATGGCTCATTCGCAACAGTGCTATGAGCAGATTAGGCTGCTGGCTAAGGACAACGAATGGTCGGAACAAAAGAATATTGAATTCAAGAACTTATTGGAAAAAGCGGCCAGTCAAACTCCAACAGTTAAAACTTTAACCAACGCCTATCAACATGTCTGGGGTTATTTTAAGAAAATTTGTACGGAAGAGGAAAAACAAACTTACTTACAGTTATTGCAAGAATTATTACCAACAGAAGATGAATTGGGTCCATTTTTAAGTCGTTTAGCTGAAAGGTATCAAGTTTCTTACTTATTAAATTCACGTTTAATTCAGGAGAATAAAGAAAAATTATGAGATTATGGCATCAAGACTTAATTTGGCGTTTGCCAAGGCAGCAACTATTGGGGCAACATCGAGAAATTGCCGCTTTGCGCGGACGTGGCTGGGGCAAACCACATGACACCGTTAATTATGTTTTTCAGTATTCACCATATAAATTGTATCAATTTCATTTGTTAGTATTAGCTGAGATGCAACGGCGCCATTATCATCCAGATGTTAAATGGTTTGATCCTTATTATAGAGGACAATATTGTCCTAAGTACGAAAATTTACCAGCTATTCCGTGGTCTGACCCAATATATCCAGAGCACGACGATGAATATTTACAAAGTTGCTTAGATAATTTGCACCAAAAAGGAATAGATTTATATTAAGTTTGGTTTGTTAAAAAGCCGAAGATTAACATTGAATGATGATATTTTCCTAAATCTCTTTTTTAAGAAGCGCAAGTAAAAAAGTTGAGCACTGTGATATGAATGCTCAACTTTTCTGCCGTTGTAATTAGATTACTTTTTTTTGATTTTATGATTAATATTTGCAATTTCCTTTGCAATTTTATGGTAATTATAATACCAGCAAATTAAGTAGATGATGACAAAAATCACAGTAAATTTTGTGAAGTTAATCAAGTCTAACGAAACCCAACCAGCTAAAAGGGCCAAAAAAACAAACCCAAAATAGTAGGTAAAGAAATTTATAACTGTTTTCTTTAATAATGACCAATGGTTAATAGTGAAGATAAAACTGCCAAAACCGAAAAATATTCCAGTCACTGCCCAAAGAATAATTGAGGCGGTAAAAGCATTAAGCATATTGCTAAAGTTTGTCGAAAAAGATGGACTGGATGGAACATAAACTGCGCTATGTGATGCGTAACTGCAAAAGATAGAAATCATTAAGCCAATGAAGATGCCTTCAGTAGCAAAAGTAAACAAATAATTGATAAATCTCTTGGTGTTTTTCATATTCCTAACCTCTCTTTCAGGTTCTTAATATTTCTTCTAGATATCTGCACTCTATGATTATTAGTCAAAACTACATCAATTAATCCGTTATCAAGTAATTCAAGGTGGTCGATGTGTTGATAATTAAATATAGCGCTGCGTGAAGCTTCAATAAAATAGTTCGGTAGATCTGCTTTCAAATTTGATAAACGATCATTATATGTAAGTTGCTGCTTTTCTGTATAAACATTAATATCTCTATTAGCAACTTCAAGTGAATAAATATCTTCAAAATTAATCGGATAAATTTGAGATTGATAATGGCACCATAATGAATTTTCTGACTGTGCTAATTTTTGCAAAAGTTCATTAATTGCTGGTGTCATTTTTTTGATCCATAATTCACCGTGCTCTTCACTAATATTAAGATCGATGTGACAATTAATTTTCATTCCTGGCGCTCCTTTCTGTTAATAAGTATAGTAGATGAATTTTGCTTTTATCCTAGATTACTGCAAATGGTGGAATAAGTGTCATTAATGGTTACAAAATTTGTGTTTCTGGCTAAAGTTTATCATTTATAATTAAAAGAGGGTTTGAGTGCGTGAATATACTAAAGTGTAAATTAAAAGAAAAGTTGTTTTACTTAAAAGGATGAAGATGATTAGAGAAATTAATGAATTAAGGTTAGATTGTGCGCTGAAACAAAAAAGAACGCTGCATATAATACTCACTTCAATTATCATTTGGCTAGCCATTTTAATTGTTCAATTTTATGATAATTCCAACAAATAAACTTTCATTTAAGGTAGATTTTTCTGTTAATGTAAGAATTATCAACGCAGGTAAATTAGCTTAAAAGTAATATTGAAAATATGTTAACGGGTTAGCAAACTATGATTTATATGATATTGACTCTGAAATTTTAAAACATCTTTTAGATCAAAATTTTCTTGACATAGCTTCTTTAGAAAAAGACTATAGTGAAAATAATTACCAGAAAAAAAGATAGATTTAGTTTAGAATGGAAATATGGAAATATTGATGACGAAAAATAAAGCAGATACAATAGTATTTCTTCTAAAATACATTAAAAACAAGCCGAAATATATCAATGATTTTAAAAATGGCAATTTATATTTTACAAAATTACAGTATTTTATTGATTTAGAGAATGTAGAAAATAATAATAAAACTGGCGATAAAAATGAAAGTAGATTTCATAGGGAGATGAATGATATAAAGTCTATAACTATAGCTGATTACAAGGTAAACTTAGAAGACATTACTGATATGTCTTTGGATTTTGAAATGAATTCCATTGATAAGGATAACTGTGGAATTTGTAGTTTCTTTGCGGTTTATTTTAGAGATTTAGAGAAAGACAAAGATAATGAGAATGTGTATAGAATTAAACCTAAAGTTATAGAAGATCTTCAAAAGTTAAAAGATGGTGATAGGAAACTATTTGTCGTTAAAAATGTAAAAGGTTTAATTAGAGAGAGTAACGAATACCAAATAGAACATGGTTCAGTCATTTATTATGATCCTAATAATTATGAAATAAATAAAGTTTCGACGAATCACCTTATGTTTTACAAAACTAATAAATATAAATATCAACATGAATATCGGTTTGTTAAAAACGATATTGGAAAAGGTAATTTGTTACATTTTAATTCTTTAGAAAAAGATATTCTTGAGATAAAATTTAAAATAAAGGAAAATTAATTCAAAATATCATGCTCTATAGTCTATTAGTCTATTGAATGAATATTTAAAAATAATCTTTCATAAAATTTATAATTAAACCATGTTATTAAAATTTATTATTTAGGAGAATCGTTTTGTCAAAAGATTTAATTAAAGAACCTGTAATTTTTGACACAAAATACGATGTAGAAAGTGCTAATGAACTTGAAAATAAAATTCATGATGAATATAAAAATAATAAATTAGCAGAAAAATTACTAATAGAATATCCAACTGTCTACATTATTAATTCAAAAATTTCGGGAAACAAGGAATATTCAGTTTATGTTGGTGAGACTAATGATATCCAAAGAAGAACGATTGAACATCTAGGTGAAGATCCTAAAGTTAGAGTTGACTTTGCGGATTTTAAACATTCAAATAATGCAAAAATGTATGTCATAGGACAAGAGCACTTTAATAAATCTATGACATTGGATATTGAAAATAGGCTTATGCAATATCTAAGCAGTGTTTCAGCTGTTTCAAGGCTAAATAATCGCCGTTTTAATGAACAGAATAAATATTATGATTCCGAAGAATTTGATGACCTATTCAAAAGAATATGGTCGGAGCTGCATAAAAAAGACGAGGATCTATTCCCAGATGCTGAAGACCTAAAAACAAAGGCTATTTTTAAATCTTCTCCATTTAATAAACTTACAAATGAACAACTTAAAGTTAAAACGGAAGTAATTTTTAAAATTGATCAGGCCCTTAGATCAGCCACTAGTCTTGATGAAGCAAAATTGATTTTGGTTGAAGGTAAAGCTGGAACTGGAAAAACTGTCTTGGTAAGTAATATTTTTTATGATTTGATTCATGAAGATAGATTAGATGATTCTTCTGTTAAGAAGAAGACAAATCATATTCACCACTTAAAGATAACGTTATTAGTAAACCAAAATGAGCAGTTAAAAGTTTATGAAGAAATTGCGGCTAAACTTTTTCCAAATGATTCTGATGTTAAGGTAATGAAACCATCTACATTTATTGACAAAACATCAGTAAGCCAAAAGGATGATATTGTTATTATTGATGAAGCGCATTTGTTATTAACTCAAAAAAGTCAAGCATATCATGGACATGGCGACAAAATGATCGATGATATTTTGAAAAGAGCAAGAGTTGTGGTAGCTGTTTTTGATCCACAACAAGTTTTATCAATTGCCTCAATAGTTGATAATCAATATTTAGAAACTTTAGTTGAAAAAACAGGTGGTGAAACTACATACTTAAAAGATCAATTAAGGATAGATGCCAATGATCAAACTATTGATTGGATTCACAGGCTAATTGACGAAGGAATAATAGGACAAATTCCAACAGATAAAAAATATGAAATAAAAATATTTGATTCTCCAAGGTTAATGCAAAATGCAATTGAGCAAAAAAATCGTTCACAAGTTCATGGCATTAGTCGCATGGTGGCGACTTTTGATTGGAAATATTCTGGTGGTAAGGAAGAATTACCAGAAGGACAAAGGTATTGGGAAGTTAGGACTGGTAATTGGAGCATGCCATGGAATTATGAAATTAATAGAAGAGATCATATAGAAAAAAGAATTAGAGGGAAAGATAAGGCAAAAAGCGTAAATAAATCTCGTTTAAAAACAGTAAAGTATGGTGATTTACCTTGGGCTGAAAAAGACTACACTATTAATGAAATAGGATCTCTCTACACGGTTCAGGGATTCGATCTTAACTATGTTGGAGTAGTTTTAGGTCCATCTGTAAAATATCGAGATGGTAAGATAATTCATGATTATCAAGGCAGTGAAAATAGAAAAGCAATCAATAAAAGAAATTCCAAGACAAGCTATGCAAAAGAATTATTAAAAAATGAGTTTAATGTTCTAATGACTAGAGGAGTTCATGGTCTCTATATTTATGCTGTTGATCAAGAATTACAAGATGCATTAAAAGAGGCAGCAAAGAATAAATCTTAATGTTACACTTCTAAATAATCATTAGAAAGGTAAAATAGCGCTTGCATATATATAAAAAATATCATATACTTAATTATATTAATTAGTTGTAACTGATTTTTCAGGCAACATCGAACAAATATTTGTTCGATGTTGCCTTTTTTGCTTTAAGGAGGTGAATAATGGAAAAAATTTATAAAATTACTCAAGTTTTAAATAATAATGCAGTTTTTGCAACAAATCTTAAAAGGGAGGAAGTGATTTTAGTAAAACAGGGAATAGGTTTTCAAGGTAAAAATAAAATAGTTGTCAGATTGAATGATGTCCAGGTTTTTTCACCTCAAACTGAAACTGAGAAACAAAGATATGAGCAATTCATCAATGAAATTCCATTTGAATTTGTGCAGTTTACTATTAACACGGTTAATTTGGCTAAATGTAAATTAGGTTTAAATTTTTCGAACGGTTTAATTTTTACATTAGCAGATCACATTAGTTTTGCTGTAGAAAGATGTAAAAAGAATGAAAATTTTGATTATCTAGATAATGAAGAAATAAAGCAATTTTTCCCAGATATTTATAAGTTTGGGAAAAAGACGGTTAAGTCAATAAATAAAAAGTTTGACGTTAACTTAAAAGATAGTGAGGCTGTAGCAATAACTTTTCATTTTGTTAACTCTCTTATTATTGATTCAAATACTAATAAAAAAGATATCACTAATACTAAACAAATTTTTAATATTACCTCGGGTATCATGACAATAATTGAAAATCACTACCAAAACCAAATTGATCAAAAGTCAATTAGTTATTCCCGAATGGTTGTACATATTAGGTATTTAGTTACAAGTATATTACAAGATAAATCTGTTACAGACCCGGGACTCACTTCAGAAAAAACAAAAGAACTATTGACCTCATTCAGTGATGAACGAATTAAGCACATTATTCATGATATTTCACTTTATTTAAAGAAAGAATTAAATTATTCACTTTCAAATGAAGATAAATTGTTTTTAAGTATTCATTTGACACGTCAAAGACTAAAGAAGGAGACGAATGATGAAAATAAATGTAAAGCAGACAGGTGACAAAATTATAGACCTTGTGGGCGGCGTAAATAACATATCGTCATTTACTCATTGTTTAACCAGACTGAGATTTTATTTAAAGGATCCAGCCAAAGCAAAAACCGAAGAAATTAAAAAAGTTCATGGTGTTCTTGGTGCACTTTATAAAATGGGACAATATCAAGTAGTTTTAGGTGAAAATGTCGGACCTGTTTTTGACTATGTTGAAAAAAACTATGGCATTAAAAGTGAAGAGTTGCAGGGAGTGGATCAAGAAGCTGTGGCAAAGGAAGATAAAAAGAGAAATGAAAATATTTTTCAAAGAGTGATTGAATTCATTTCTAGTTCTGTAACACCTTTTGTTACAGTAATTTATGGAGCAGGTATGCTTCAAGTTTTTCTTTCACTCGCTTCTTCAATTTGGCCTTCCATTAAGACTAATGATACTTATATGATGTTTTATTGGTTAGCACAAACTGCATTTTATTTTATGCCTATATTAATCGCATACGGTACTGCAAAATACTTAAAAGGTAACCCAGTATTTTCGATGACTGTCACTGCCGCTTTGCTATACCCTGAATTTATGAAGTATATTGGTTCTAGCAAAACGCTGACACTATTTGGAATTCCAGTTATGGCAAACAGTTATGCCAGTTCATTGCTACCAGCTTTATTAGTTTCAATATTAGTAGTCTATCTTGAAAGATTCTTTAATAAAGTGGTTCCCGGAGTTCTTAGGGCAGTGTTTGCACCAATGTTGACCTTAGCAGTAGCAATGCCAATCGCATTTTTAGTCTTGGCACCTTTAGGCTCAATTTTGGGTAATTATGTGGTTCAATTCTTTGTTTGGCTCTATGCTCACTTAGGTGGTATAACTTTAGGCCTTTTGGCGGGTTCATTGCCTTTTATCATTATAGGTGGAATGAATATGATGTTTGCACCCTTTATGGTACAGAACCTATCCTCATTAGGTTATGATTCAATCTTTCGTCCAGCTTTCATTATGCATAATATGGCAGAAGGTGGAGCTTGTTTAGGTGTTGCAATTAGAACAAAAAATAAAGAACTGAAGACTAATGCTATCAGTTGCGCAATTAGCGCTATTATTTCTGGTGTTACTGAGCCTGCTTTATATGGTATTACATTGAAATGTGGCACTTTAAAATATGTTATTGGAAGTGCAGCAGTTGGTGGCATTCTAGCTGGCTTTTTAGGAGCTAAGGCGTTTGCAATGGGTTATTCCAGTATTTTAGCTATTCCAATTTTTGGAAAAACTATTGTTGCTGTGTCAATTGCGATTACAGTTACTATCTTATTATCTATGTTGACAACTGCTATTTTTGGCTTTGATGATTCCTGGATGAGTGAGTCGTAATATGAAATTTTTTAATAATTTTATCAAAAAGAAAAAAGATGATTTAACCGCATCTGATTTAACTGCGATGGTAACTGGGCAGTTAATTAAAATTGAAGATGTAAAAGATGAAGTTTTCAGTCAAAAAATGATGGGGGATGGCATTGCAATAATACCTACTGGAGGAAAAATACTTGCACCTGCTCATGGAAAGATAACTTCTGTATATCCTACAGGACATGCTGTTAATTTAAGTTTAGATATAGGTGTCGAGGCGATTATTCATATAGGAATCGACACGGTTGAGTTGAAGGGAAAAGGCTTCACTAAAAAAGTTTTTAGCGGACAAAAAGTTGAACGTGGAGATATATTAATTGAATTAGATAAAGATCTGTTATCTTCAAAAGTTGATTTGACAACAATGTTAATATTTCCAGAATTACACGACTGGTGTTTAGAAAAAGAAAATAGTCGAAGTAAAGTTATTGCTGGTAGAAGTATAGTTGGAAGAATTAAGAATAAGGAGTAAAAATGATAAAAGAAGTAAGACACAATTTTCCAGAAAAATTTTATTGGGGTGGTGCCATTGCAGCTAATCAAGCTGAAGGTGCTTGGAATGTTGATGGTAAGGAAGCTTCAACAGCAGATATCAAAGCTGGCGGGTTTTTTGGAGGATTGAAACGGAATGCTGATTTTTATCCTACTCATGATGCAATTGATATGTATCACCGATATCCAGAGGATTTTAGTTTATTCAAAGAAGCAAATTTTAATATTTTTCGAACCTCAATTAATTGGACAAGAATATATCCTAAAGGCATAGAAGATAAGCCAAATGAAGCGGGTTTGAAATTTTATGATCAATTTTTCGATTCAATTCGTCAAAATGGCATGGAAATTATGATTACAATCTCTCATTACGAAACGCCATTATATTTGGTAGACCATTACGGTGGCTGGGATAATCGAAAATTTATTGATTTTTATATGAAATTTGTTAAAACAATTGTCGATCGTTATAAAAACAAAGTGAAATTTTGGTTGACTTTCAATGAAATTGGTAATGCCGCAGTTAAGCCTATTTGTTGGGATGCAGCTTGCATAGACCCAGAAAGTGATAATTTATTACAAAGAATGTATCAGGCAGCACATCATCAGTTCGTTGCCAGTTCACTAGCTGTAAAATACATTCATGAAAATGCTCCTCAATGTAAAGTTGGAGCTATGATTGCTTATAAAACTGTTTATCCTTATACTTGCAAGCCTGAAGATGTCTTAGCATCAAAAATGGATAATCGCAAAGAATATTTCTTTTCTGACGTGCAAGTCAGAGGAGAATATCCAAACTATATTTGGAAATATTTCGAAGAAAATAATATAAAAGTGCAGATGGAAAAAGGTGATGAGGAACTAATTAAGAAGTATACAGTTGATTTCATTACTTTTAGTTATTACCGTTCACGTGTTATATCTGCAGATTATGAGGAGCCAGCAGAGAAAACGACAGACTCATTGGAGGGATTGGTAAATCCATATCTGCCAAAAACTGACTGGGGATGGTCTATTGATCCAACAGGGCTTCGACTAGCATTAAATGATCTGTGGGATAGGTATCAAAAACCAATGTTTGTAGTTGAAAATGGTCTTGGTGCCAAGGATGAAGTTACTCCAAATGGTCAAATACACGACACTTACCGTATTGATTATATGAAAAAGCATATTCAAGCTATGAAAGACGCGATTGCAGATGGAGTAGATTTACGTGGTTATACTATGTGGGGTCCAATTGATATAGTAAGTAATGGAACCGGACAAATGTCAAAGAGATATGGCATTGTTTATGTCGATCGTGACGACAAAGGTCACGGAACATTGAAGAGATTAAAGAAAGATAGTTTTTATTGGTATCAAAAAGTTATTAAAACAAATGGTGCTGATTTGGATGAAACTAATAGTTAGTAATTTTTAAGTGAACTCTAGTGATATAATGTTAATATTACTTTGGAAGACGCTTATCAAATGAACAAAAACGAGACATTACATTACTTAGATCAACTTGGAATTAAATATGAGATAGTGGAGCATCAAGCTGTTTACAATATGGCAGAAATGGAGCAGATTAAACTGCCTCATCCTGAAGCAGATGCTAAAAATCTGTTTGTGAGGGATGATAGAAAACGTAACTACTATCTTTTGACTATTAAGGGCGATAAAAGAGTCAACTTACAGCAATTTCGTGAGGAAAATGGTACCCGCAGACTTAGTTTTGCCTCACCGCAAGACCTAAAAGAAAAATTAGGTTTAGAACCCGGGTCGGTCACGCCTTTAGGTCTGTTAAACGATCCTGAGCATGAAATACCGTTTTACCTTGACTCATATTTTAGTGACCAGCCGAGAATCGCTGTTCATCCCAATGACAATATAGCCACTATTTGGCTAAATCCGCAAGACTTGCTAAAAGTCATAAAAGGTTTGGGAAATCCTGTTAAAGTAGTAAAAATGTAACTATCAATAAGTTAAAAAGCATGTAATATTAAGACGCAAATCAGTGATTTGTGTCTTTTTTATAGCAAATGCATACGGTAATTTATTTGTATATATTTATCAAATAAATACCACTAAATTATTAACAAAAGGTAAATATTTTTATTCGTGAATGTAATTGGTTAAATTATATCAACTTTCATTGTAGAATCTTTTTCGTTGCCGTTAATCTCTGGTCAGGACTAGGATATTGCTTTTAAAAGCACCAAGAAATTAAGACCTGAACGCAGCCAATAATGGTAACGAATCTGATGTTAAAAATGTAGTTATCAGTTTAATCCTGACATTAATTAAACATTTAAATCATTGTTAATTAAGTATCTTTCTTTCTTGTGTATAAACCTAATTTCTCAATAAACTGTTGTTTTAGTTAGAATAATTAATATTCATTTAATCATTGAATGGTGATGGATTTCATCAGTTTAGTTTTTATTTGAATTTGCTAATATCTCATCAACGTTGAAATAAAATAGCGTTTGATTAAAGCAAAAAGTTGAGGCTCTTGCCTTTTACATCTTTCAGGAAAAAGGATTGTTAGTTGATCAATTAAGCTAATACTAGTTACAAATTAGTAGAAAAAACGCATATGAGTAGGGATAGATTAATTATTAGCATTCTGGCTTAACGACTAAAAACAGTGGTAATCAAAACTAATTTAAAGTCGTAATTGGAGGTGTGGCATCAAAGCAGTTATCGATTACCTGTTACTAAAATTTTACCTAGCATAAACTTAAAAAAAGCAATATCATCAGGTTAAACAAAATAACTATTATAAAAACATCAGAAAAGTAAGGCTAAGATGATAAAATTTTTTACCATTCTTAGCCAAATAGTTAATGCTATACCCCCAAGTGAACTGCCGATTCTTCATTTTTACTTCATGGTGTTGACATAATTAATAAATAATGATAGATTAAAAGTCAATTAAATAAACAACATCTTGCAAAGCAGAGTAACTATTTTGTTGCTGATAAAGAGAGCTGATATTTGGTGAAAATCAGTTAGCAGTAAGTAGTGAACATGGGCTTCTAATTGATGTCCATTGGTGATAATCAGCCAGTGGCGGAGTTGCATCCGTTATTTTTGCAAGCTATTGTTTGATAGTTAATGAGGTTTATTACGTGAGTAATAAATGAATAAAAGGTGGTAACGCGAGCACTCGTCCTTAAGAAGAAAAGGATGAGTGCTTTTTTTATACAAAAATTTGGAGGTTTTTTAGATGACTAAAACTGCTTATACTAACGTTAATTTGTTTAACGGGATTGATGATAAAATTAAGTCTAATACAACGTTAGTGGTTGATGATGAAAGTGGCAAGATTACCAAAATAGATGAGGGTATTGCACCTGAGGCTGATCAGACGGTAGATTTACACAATAAATATGTGATTCCTGGCTTAATCAACTGCCATACTCATATAATTATGGATCCTTTGACCCCTGACGGTGGCAGTGAATCTGATGTTGTATCTTCTACGGTTCGTGCAGTAAAACATTTGCATGATTTATTGAAATCTGGTGTTACCTATATTCGTGAATGTGGCAGCACTTATAATATCGATATTGCTCTTAATAATTTAATTAAGAAAAATAAGTTAACCAAGGTGCCAGAAATCGTGCCAGCAGGTCACCCATTCTCTATGACTGGTGGTCACGGTGATTTGCCTAATTTTGGTGTGCTGGTTGATTCACCAGATGAAATGCGCAAAGCAGTTCGCCAAGGAATTAAGGCCGGTGCCAAGGCAATTAAAGTCATGGCCACAGGTGGCGTCATGACTGAAAACGATTCTCTTGATGATCCTCAATTAAGTGAAGCTGAAATGCACGTTGCAGTGGAAGAAGCTCACCACAAGGGTTTAACTGTGGCCGCACATGCGGAAGGCAATCCGGGAATTTTGAATGCGATTAAGGCCGGCGTTGACAGCATTGAGCACGGCTTCTACGTTAATGATGAAGAAATTAAGCTGATGATTGAAAAAGGAACATATTTGACGCCAACGATAGTTGGAGCTTGGGCATTTATCGAATATGCACCGGGTAAAATTCCAGACTGGGAAATGAATAAAATTGCGGCAGCTTGGAAAGATTTGCGCGGTAATATTACTAAGGCCAAAAATGCTGGTGTTAAGATCACTCTGGGTACTGATGCCGGCACACCATTTAATGACTTCACGATGACTCCGCAAGAATTACCTTTACTGGTAGAACAAGGTTTCACTAATTTTGAAGCTTTAGAAACCAGTTATAATTCTGCTAAGCTACTAAAAGTAGATAAAGAATATGGTTCTTTAGAAGAGGGCAAATACGCTGACTTTTTGGTATTGGATGAAAATCCGTTAGAGAAGATCAGTGCGGTTGTCCAAAAAGACAAAGTGGTTTACAAAAAGGGCAAAAGAGCTTACTAAATAAAAGCAAATGATTTTGCAATTTCGAACAAGTGTTCCATAATAAAAGAAGCTACTAGAAAAGCAGCTTCTTTTATTTTTTAGGAGGACAAAAATGAATCAGAAGTTTTTAGATGTCATGAATGATGAAGGACCGGTCACCATTGTTACTATTAATGCTAACCCTGCTAGTGTAGTAAATACGTGGATGTCGTATGTAAAAGTCGACGAGGCAAATAATTGCCTTTATATCCCTGCAGCGGGAATGCACAGTATTGAGAATGATTTTGCCCAAGATAATCATGTCCTATTAACTATGGGTTCAAAAAAAGTAGAGGGTACAGCTGGCCCAGGAGCTGGCTTTCATGTTAAAGGAACCGGAAAATTTTTGGCAGAAGGACCAGAATTCTCTGAAATGCAGGCACGTTTTCCCTGGTTAAGAGAGGTTTTACGGGTTAATATCAACCAAATTGAACAAAAAATTTAATTTAGCACTTTAAAATAATGTGCAAATCTGATGGTCTTATTAGCTTTCATATGATTAGGCTTAAATTATTAATTATTATTTTTTAAAATTTATCTTTAATTTTATTCTAATTTTAGATACAATAAGAGATATAAATTTTTTATCCAAAAAGGAGGATTAATAATGAAAGCTTTACTTTACAATATGACCCCGGAGCAACAGGTTTATGCTGACAAGTGGAATAAAGATCATCCTGAAGATGATTTGGTTTCAACTGAAGACAAGCTTGATGCTAAGACTGTTGAGATGGCGCAAGGCTATGATGTTGTCAGCGTTTTGCAGGTCTTCGATATAGATGAGGAAGAGGTCTATCGTAAATTGAGCTCATATGGAATTAAGCAAATAGCTTTAAGGTCTGTTGGGTATAACATTGTTAATTTTGATTTTGTGCACAAGTATCATATGATTGTAACGAACACACCGGCATATTCTCCACGTGCAGTGGCGGAGAACACTTTGACTTCTGCAATGTACTTGTTGAGAAAGTGGGGTCCTATTTTAGATAATGAAAGAGAACACCTCAATTTTGTTCGGTCTGAAGATTTGATGAGTGATGAAATCTATAACCAAACAGTTGGTATTATTGGTGTTGGTCGTATTGGTTCTTGCGTTGCAGAAATGTTTCATGCTTTAGGAGCCAAAGTACTCGGTTATGACTTGGTTGAAAATCCTGCCAACGAGGCATTTTTGGAATATACCGATTTTGATACCGTAGTTAAAAACGCAGACATTTTGACGTTGCATACGCCTCTTGAGCCTTCAATGGAAAACATGATTAGTGCCAAGCAATTTAAAGAAATGAAAAACACCGCATATCTGATTAATGCAGCTAGAGGTCCATTGGTTAACACTCAAGACTTGATTGATGCATTGAAGAACAAAGAAATTGCTGGTGCTTCATTGGATGTGATGACTGGTGAAGAGGCAATTGTTATGAAGAAATTTAAAGATATTTCCGAATTGCCAGTTGGGTACCAGGAATTAGCAAAAATGCCTAACGTTGTCTTTACACCGCATTCCGCATACTACACGAAGACCTCTGTCAAGAATATGATTGAACACAGTATGACTGATGTTAAGCGCGTTTTAAATGGTCAAAAGCCAGTATATTTAGTTGAAGAATAATTTTTGTTTATTAAGTGATCGACTTTATGGTCGATCACTTTTTTTATTGCTAAGATTGTAGTTAGCAACTGTAGTGGAAAAATTGCTATAATGTACAGGTGTAGAAAAAATAAACGGAGAAAAAGATGAAAAGGTTTCATCATAAGTTTACGCTACCTGCAATTCTAATCTTACTAGTTGTTGCAATTGGACTTCTTGTCACTGGTATCGCCAATATGCATAACCAGACGACATTGCCGCCAAATGGTAATTCAAGCGCAATTGGCGTCGAATTAAACCAGGATTACGGTTATGTTGATTTACATGAACTACAGGCTAATGGTATTTCATTTGTCTATTTGAGAAGTACACAGGGACGTTCATACTTCGACGATGATTATCTGTCATATCGTGATCAAATATTAGGAACTAAACTGGCTTTTGGTACTATTGTTGCCTACAGCAATGAGTCAACGCCATTGCAGCACTATCAGTATTTTTTGAAAAAGGTGGGCACTGACACCGGTAGTTTGCCGATTTGGATAGAACCAGCTATTGATAACTATGATTTAGCATATATTAAACAAATGGCTCAATTTGCTAGTATGCTTCAAGGATTAAATAAACGCGTCATGGTAGATGTCCCGGTTAAATATAAAAAGTATTTTCCCCATGATGTGCAGTTCATTACTGGTGGCAAAAAGGCTCCGAACAAATTGCAATATTCATTTTGGCGCTATAACAATGACGGACGGGTAAAGTCTGTGAGAAATCTGGAAAGTGGGGTAGTTATGTTAACTTATAATGGTACAGTTACCCAGTACAAGGAGAAATACGGACAATTAACACAATAATGAAACAAGAAATTCAAGCAGTTTTAACAAAATTAAAAATGGCTGAACCAACTTTGATTCAGCAAGAAACGCAAACTCCAATTTTAAATGGTGCAAGTTGTATCGCACTTGCAAAAACGGGAACCGGAAAGACCTTGGCTTACGCTTTACCTGCACTGGAAAAAGTAGAAAAAGGCAAACCCAATAGTTTAATTATTATTGCACCAACAACAGAATTAGCGGTGCAAATTCGCCATGCCATTAATCCCTTTATTCATGCTCTCGCTTTAACTGGAATTACACTTGTTGGAGCAGGAAATCGCAAACGTCAAGAAGATAATTTAAAAAAGAAACACCCTGAAATTGTCGTTGCCACTCCCGGAAGATTTTTCGATTTCTTTTCCGCTAATCGCATCAAAGTTAATCAAATAAGAACTCTGGTAATAGATGAAGCGGATGACGTTTTAGAATTCAATAAAATGGAATTATTAAGTTCTTTAGGGCAAAATATGACAGCTGATGCGCAGATCTTGCTTTTTGGTGCTACGGAATCCGATATAACCAAACAGGCAGAAGATATTTTTGCCCGCAAATTTATCACGATAGATGTGCGACCAGAACAGAAAACAACTGTTAAAAATTATTTTTTGCAAATAAACAATGCGCATAAAGTTGATTTTATTCAGCGGTTGATGCGCCTTGATGGTTTTAAAGGTATCCTATTTTTTGATTCAAACCAAACAATGATGCGTTTTGCCGGTATTTTGGCACATACTAAGACTAAATTTGGTATTTTAGCTAATGAATTTGGCAAACAGAAAAGAGAGGCGGCTCTCAATAGTTTTAAAGTTGGCAAAATCAAATTGCTTCTGGCCACAGACTTGGCTGCTCGCGGTTTAGACATTGCAGGGGTAACATATGTGGTGAACTACGACATTCCTGGTGAAGTTAACACCTACATGCATCGTGCTGGACGAACTGGTCGCATGGGTGCCAAAGGATTTGTGGTAACTTTGGGTGATGATCATGATCTGCGCGATCTCAGGAAACTGCTTGAACAGAGTGTTAAAATTGAACGTGTATATTTTGCCGGCTTTCATTTGACTACCAAAATGCCACGTAAAAAGGAGAATAAAAAGCAAGATCCAACTAAAGAAAAGAAGTTTAGTGGATCAAGCAAAAAACATAAAAAGCATAAGAATAAAAACAAGGGCTATCATCCCCATTATTTGAAGAGAAAGGAGCAAAAATGAGTCGATTAGTTACTTGGCTTGAAGACTATATTTTGCCTGTAGCTAACAAAATAGGGCAAACTCACTGGCTTGTGGCATTAAGGGATGCATTTGTCTCAGTAATGCCTATTACTATTGCCGGTTCTCTTGCTGTGTTGGTCAAAAGCCTGATTGCTGCAGCTAAAACTGAATTAGGCTGGCAAACTTTTGCTTGGGCAATGCAACCACTCTCACTAGTGTGTAATGTGGTTTGGCGCGGTACCTTTGCTTTATTTGCTCTCTTTTTGTCAATGTCTTTGGGCTATCATTTAGCTAAAAGCATGGAAGTTGATCCAGTTGCTGGAGCAATTGTTTCCCTGTCTTCTCTGGCCATGAGCATTGCTAATTTAACTAAACTTAAAATTAACGGCAAAGTAGTTCCTGTTCATAAGGTTTTTAATATTTCACAATTTTCAACTACTGGCATTTTTACTGCGATTTTATTTGGTTCAATCGGTGTTGCTATTTTTGCACTTTGTTTTAGAGCTAGAATCAGGCTTCATCTTTCTGCCAATTTGCCTTATGCAGAGCAGATGGCATTTGATTCACTCATTCCCGCAATTATTGCGATATTTTGTGTTGGTATGATTAATTTTGTCTTTCAGACAATCACAGGAACTTTTTTTGGCAACTGGTTGCTCAATTCGATTCAAACCCCTTTAGTAAAATTAGGTCAAGGCTTCGGCATGGTAATGCTTGTTACCTTATTAGTCCAGATTTTCAGCTTTTTTGGTTTTAATGGCTTAAGTGTCTGGGCTCCAATTTTAGATTCAATTTGGTTAACTGCCCAGAATGTCAATGTCACAGCTGCTCGTGCAGGAAAAGAAGCACCTTTTATTTGGGTTCGCGGATCATTTGACGCATTTGCTTGGTTCGGAGGAGCAGGGGGAACGTTAATGCTGATTGTAGCCATATTGCTGTTTTCCAAACGGAGTGACTACCGAACAATTGCTAAAGTTGCACTTGCACCGGGAATTTTTAATATCAATGAACCAATTGTTTTTGGTCTGCCTGTAGTGCTCAATCCCGTTTATTTTATTCCCTTTGTCGTTGCCCCTTTAGTCAATGTGGCTTTTTCATACGGTGTCAGCATGATGAATTTAGTTAATCCTGTACAAGTAGCAGTTCCTGCCGTTGTGCCACCAATCATCGGGCCATTTTTAGCCTGTAATTATGATTGGCGTGCTATCGTATTGTCAATTGTCAACATGCTGATAGCTTTAGCCATTTGGACACCCTTTGTTTTTGCGGCAGATAAAATTGCTGATTCTAATGCACCGAAACCATATTTTACTCGTCAATATTAATTACTAAAAAAGTTGGCTTTTATCACTCAAATTTGGTAAAGTTAATCTATTGCGACCCTGTAGTTTATCTGGATAGAACAATGGTCTCCTAAACCGTAGAGGTGAGTTCGAATCTCACCGGGGTCATATAAGGTATAATTAAAATGCAAATTTTACTGCATTTAAATTTATTAGAAAACAGTTGCTAATTTTTTGTAGCAGGATCATTTTCGGCTTAACTATCCTGTTTTAAACAAGATTGGCTTTTTTAGCTTAATTAGAATTTTTAAAAATGAATCCACAGAAAATGTCTTTGCCCGAAGTTTTAGATAATTTTCGGGCTCGTAATGTAACTTTTGAATTAAAAGATGGTACTAAAAGAACAATCTTTGTTAATGAAATTGAGGACGAAGATGATGACCAACCTGAAATGATTTTTATGGCTGATGATCCAGAAGATGATGTTTTTATCTCTCAAGTCGTTGATGCAATTCCAGGCAGTGCCAATTTTTCTTTGGATATACATCAAATGCCATACTGTGAATTAAAATTTGTCCTAAAAGGTCAAAAAGTTGCATTTAAACTTAAAGATGGTGCAATTAAAACTTTTATTGTAACCAATGTTTTAATCAAAAACACAACAAAGTCAAACTTCACATTTGTTGGTAACAAAAAAGAAGATAGTATTGATAGTTCAGATATATTAGGGGTAAAAATAATTGCAGACAAATAAAAGTCTGACTATCAAGAAGATAATCAGACCAGAATTTGAAAGATTTGTTATTTATGTAAATATGAATAAAATAAAGTTTATATTTTAGTTTGAGAAATATAGATTAATTAAAATGTCAGAATAGATAAAATATATGAAAATAGTAGTAATAACAATGTATCGATATATTAGCCTGCAGCTTTGGGACTGTCATGACCGTATGAATTTTTAAGATTAATACGCCCGTTTCTTTTTTGACTAATTAGTTCGGTCTTTTCCTTTTGTGCCAAACTTTTTGCATATTCTAAAGCGTCAGCTTTTCGGTCAAAAGTTTTAGAGATTTTGTCGCTCCCGGCAATTTTAACAGCCCATTTATCGCCGTGAGTAGTGACCCAAACATTTTTAATGACTTCCGCCTTACCCATAATTTATTCACCTCTTTTCAAAATCATTATACAGCGAATCAATATATAAAGTGAAAGAATAAACACTTTTATAAAGTAATTATGTGTTGAATTGCTGATCTAGAGCAATTGCTGCTATATATTTAATATAAAGGCGATTCCAAAATCCGGATAACTAATAAAATAATTATTATGAATAGGATTAATGCTATTCCAAGTAAAATTCTTCTGCATTTGATTGTCCTTCTCTTGTCAAAAGCAAAGACAAAGCAAAAAGAGGCTACGATAATTAGTAAGCCTGTAATTAACAATAATCTAAAATTATAATTCATTTTTTTCACCGGTTTCAGTTCAGGGAAAGATGTTGAATAATATTAGCTTGTTTTTTTGCAGCTAATTTACTAATATATTAATAAAATGGAGGAATTTATGAGCAAAATTAAGGTAATGACGGTTTTTGGTACCAGACCGGAGGCCATAAAGATGTCGCCGTTGGTACAGAGACTAAAAAAAGATAATCGATTTGAAGAAGTTACGGTGGTGACAGCACAGCATCGGGAGATGTTGGATCAAGTTCTTGATATATTTAAAATCAAGCCGGAGTATGACTTTAATATCATGAAGAAAAACCAAACTTTGGAGGGCGTCACAGCCAAGGTATTAATCGACATGACAAAAGTCTTAAAAGAAGTTAAACCAGATATTGTTTTGGTCCATGGAGATACAACTACCAGTTTTGCTGCCGGTTTGGCCAGCTTTTATAATAAATGTACCTTAGGTCACGTCGAGGCGGGACTGCGAACATGGAATAAGTACTCACCTTTTCCTGAAGAGATGAATAGGCAAATGACTGATGATTTAACTGATCTTTATTTTGCACCAACTGCGGTTAGCAAGCAAAACTTGATTAAAGAAAACCACAATTCTGACAATATTTTTATCACAGGTAATACAGCTATTGATGCTTTGAAAGAAACAGTTCAAGATGATTACCACCATGAGGTTTTAGATTTGATTAAACCCGGAAGCAAGATAATTCTTGTGACCATGCACAGGCGGGAAAATCAGGGTGAACCTATGAGACGAGTTTTTAAGGTAATGAAACAGGTCGTAGACAACCATGATGATGTTGAAATTATTTATCCTGTTCATTTATCACCAAGTGTGCAAAAAGTCGCAAACGAAATTTTAGGTAATGACTCGCGTATTCATTTGATTGCCCCATTAGATGTGGTTGATTTTCATAACTTAGCCAAATTAAGTTACTTCATTATGACAGATTCTGGAGGAGTTCAAGAAGAAGCTCCTGCTTTAAACAAGCCAGTTTTAGTTTTAAGAGATACTACAGAGAGACCAGAAGGTGTTAAAGCTGGTACACTCAAATTAGTGGGAACGCAAGTTGATAATGTCAGAAACGCAATGTTGGAATTACTTGAAAATAAAAAAGTTTACGACCAGATGGCCAATGCCAAGAACCCTTATGGTGATGGTTATGCATCAGAAAGAATAATGGATGCTATTGCCTACTATTTTGCTCAAAATAAGGGTGAAAGACCAGCTGATTTTAAATGAGCCGTCTAAATTTTATTACACAAAAAGCCAAGAAAAATTTTCTTGGCTTTTATTTATCGTTTTTTTCTTTACGTGATTTAATTTTCTCTTTTGCTCGTGCAATCATGGTAGTTTCTTGAGCTTGAAAAACTGATCTCGTAGTCAGGTAATTAAAAATACCCACTAAAATTTGATCAACAATTTTTACTAACAAGGCATCTAAATGAAGCCAGGACAATCCAACCAACATAATCAAACTGTCAGGGATAAGACTAATAATCCTATAGGTGAAAAAGACGACCAACTTTTGCCAAGTTGAATGTTCCTCATCGACGTTATTGATAAAGACGGCCTTTTGGTTAAATACAAAAGAGGCGAGGTTAGAAACAATAAATGCAATAGTATTTGATACTAAAACAATGCTGTGCCACCATTTATGCAAAATCATAAACACCACAGTGTTGATTAGAGCCGCTATAAAACCAAAGATCATGTAAACAAATAAATTGCGATGTCTTTTGACTACATTTTGTGCTAAGCGGTGAATTTTAGGATCAGACATTGAGTCGAATTTTTGTGAATCCGTTTTCTTATTCTTAACCATTTAATAGATCAGCCATTTCCTTAGCTGCATTATCAATTGCTTTTATATCATCATCATTCGGGGCATTTTCAATTGTAACAGGTTTTGTCACTTCTTTTGCTCCAACTTGCTTAAACATTTTTTCAAAATCAAAAACATTTTCGCAAAAATGATCGGCATACATCATGTCACCGCTACCCATCACGGTAAAATATTTCCCACTTAAGTCTAAATCTTTTAGTTGATCATAAAAGTCTGCAATGTCGTCGGTCATAGTGCCTTCGCCATAGGTATAAGTAATAAAGATGCACAAATCACTTGATAAGTAATCACTGGCGTCAGTAAATTCAGCTTCGCTTGTTTCAACATCAAAGCCCAAATCCTGCAAATCTTCTTCCAGAATATCTGCCATATCTGCATCGTTGCCAGTCATACTTGCATAGACTATTCTAGCTTTCATTAAATTCATACCTTTCACAAAAACTAATTCATCAAAACATTATACCTAATTTTGCGTAATTAATGAAATTCTTTAGTAAACTTTTAAAAAACGCTATAATGTAATCAAACATCATTTAATAGAGGAGAATTTAAATTTGATTACAATTAAATCCATTAGAGAGTTAAAGGGTATGCAGGCTTCAGGCCGATTATTAGCATCAATGTTTGAGGGCCTGCGAGACGTGATTAAACCTGGAATTACCACTTGGTCAATTGAAGAATTTTGTCAAGATTTTGTCAAAAGTCGTGGTGGCAGGTTGTCAGAGCAAGGCTTTGAAGGCTACAAATATGGGACATGTATTTCTGTTAATGATCAAATAGCCCACGCTACGCCACGTAAAGACACAGTTTTAAAAGAAGGCGATTTGGTTAAGGTTGATGTGACTTGCAATCTCAATGGCTTTGAAACAGACTCTTGCACAACTTACCCAGTAGGTGAAATTTCTCAAGCCGATCAAGATTTGATGGATACAACTAAAAAAGCCATGTACTTAGGTATTGATCAGGCAGTTTTAGGTAATCGCATTGGAGACATCGGAGCCGCAATACAGCATTTTGTAGAAGATGAACATCACTATGGCGACGTTAAAGAATTAGTCGGTCATGGCATCCAGCCAAGTATTCACGAAGATCCGGAAGTACCACATTGGGGTAAGGCAGGGCACGGATTAAGACTGCGTGAAGGAATGACTATTACTTGTGAACCAATGGTTGAAGCCGGTGGTGACTGGCGCATTGTAGAAAAAAGCGTTTCTGATCCTAAAGATGATTGGGTCTTTTACGCTACACCGGATGGCTCAAAATCCGCGCAGTTTGAACATACTTTTGCAATTACTAAAGACGGTCCTAAAATTTTAACGCTGCAAAAGCCATATGACGGCTACGAAAAGTACTTACCACATTTTGACGAAATGGATGACTAAATTGCATGGGTAAAAAAGCTGAGGCAATCAGGAAACGCTCTTTTTTATTTTATAAAACTGTTTCCTTGAAATTTACTCAAGGTGAAGTTTTGACAAGCGCAATTGCGATTGCCTACTACGTTTTGTTTTCAATATTTCCATTAATTATTATTATCGGAAATATTTTGCCGTTATTTAATATTAATACTGAACCGATTGCCAGTTATTTAAAACTAATTTTTCCAGATAAAATTGCTAAATTTATTATGCCGATAATTAACTCATTATTGAAAAGAAAATCAAGTGGGTATATCTCTTTTGGTATTATATTGGCTCTATGGTCAGTTTCTTCGTTAGTTAATGCTATTAGAATTGGTATGAATCGGGTTTATGGTGTTCGTGCACAAGAATTAAAGCAAAAATGGCAGGTTACTGTTTGGACAAGATCTATTACTATTATGTTGACCAACCTCATGATTATAGTATTTGCCTTACTTAATTTAACTTTGATTTTTGGTCAGCAGGTGCTGGAATTTTTACGACCAATTTTCTCCTTTTCTGTTGGCGAAATTGAGAAAATTTTTAGTTATCGCTATCCTGTCATTATAATCACGATGATGGGTTCGTTATATTACGTCAATTACTTTTTACCTAACATCAAATTAAAGAAAAAAGTTATTTGGCCAGGTGTTTTTACTACTTTATGCGGGTGGATCATTCTTTCCTGGCTTTTTAGTTTCTATCTGCATCATTTTCGTATTAGCTGGGAAAACTATGGCATTATCGGTACTTTTATTATTTTTATGTTGTGGTTGAATATTTCCTCAATTCTCTTTTTACTGGGGACATGTGTAAATGCTGCAATAGTGACACTAAATTATGGAGAAGTACACTATTCAGTGGGTCGCTTAGCTGAATATATTCAAAGAAAGCGCAGTCATTAAAAATTGGCGCATTCAATTTTATTTTGGTATATTAGTTTTATGATTTTAAAGAAAGCGTAAAAAATATGAAAGTAAGAAAAGCAATTATTCCTGCAGCTGGTCTGGGTACTAGGTTTATGCCGGTAACTAAAGCAATGCCCAAGGAAATGTTGCCGATTGTCGACAAACCAACTATTCAATTTATTGTTGAAGAGGCCAAAAAATCTGGTATTGAAGACATTTTGATTGTCACTGGAAAAAATAAGCGCTCGATTGAAGATCATTTTGACTCCAATCCTGAACTTGAACAAAATCTGCAGGAAAAAGGTAAGACTAGTCTGCTTAAAATGTCGCAAGAAATTACTCACCTGGGAATTAATATTTATTATACTCGTCAGCCTTATCCAGCAGGTTTGGGGGATGCAATTGCCCGTGGACGTAGTTTTATTGGGAATGAACCATTTGTTGTTATGCTGGGCGATGACCTGATGATGGACAAAGAACCGTTAACCAAGCAATTGATTGACCGCTATAACGATACGAATGCGTCAACAATTGCCGTTATGCCGGTACCCCATAAAGAGGTTTATAAATATGGCATAATTGAACCGGATAGTGAAATTGCACCTGGCTTAATAAATGTTAAATCTTTTGTAGAAAAGCCAGAAGTAGACAAGGCTCCGAGTGATTATGCCATTATTGGTCGTTATCTTTTAACTCCAGAAATTTTTCCAATTTTGGCTAAGCAAAAACCAGATAAAGGTGGGGAGATTCAATTAACTGATGCGATTGATACCATGAATAAAACGCAACGCGTTTTAGCCCATGTCTTTAAGGGAACCCGTCACGATGTCGGTAATAAAGAAAGTTACTTGGAAACCTCAATTGAGTATGGCTTAAAACATCCGGAAACTAAGGATGCATTGCGTAAATACATAATTGACTTAGGAAAGAAATTAGAAGAACAAAATCAACAATAACAAATAAATTATGCAATTAAAGGAACCATCATTTAATGGTTTCTTTTTTTATGTAAAATTTTTCTTAATGTCGGACTAATTACTGTCTTCGAGTAGAAAATTTTTGTATCATGCGACTTGAAACTTTTAGCTAGGGGATAGGTTAAATGAAAGATATATACATTGTTGCAGCTAAAAGAACCCCTTTTGGTCGCTATCATGGGTTATGGGCTGAAAAAAATGCAATAGATTTAGGAGAGTTAGCCTTAAGAGAAACGTTAAAAAGCATTAATCTGCCTGCTGAAAAACTAGACGCCTTATTTATGGGTAATGTTTTGGGTGCTGGTTTAGGACAAAATATGGCGCGGCAAATTGCTTTGAATACGGGTATGAGCCCTAAAAGCAGCAGCGTGACAATTAATGAAGTCTGTGGTTCAAGTCTAAAAGCTCTCAGACTGGCTCAAGGACAGATGGAACTGGGCGACTTTGATCTGGTAGCTGTTGGTGGTGCCGAAAGCATGTCGAATGCTGTTTATTTAACAGAGGACAAAGAAAAGCCGCATTTTCAAAGTGAAATGCTGCAAAATGGCCTCATTGATGCTTTTTCTCATGAGCATATGGGTTTAACGGCTGAAAATGTGGCAGAAAAATATGGGGTTACGCGCGCAGAAATGGATGAATATAGTCTAAATTCGCATCGCAAAGCAGTTGAAATTGTTCAGCAAAACTTTTTTCAAGATGAAATAATTGGCGTAGAAGTAGACGGTAAAATGATCCAGCAGGACGAAACAATTCGAGCTGATACTAATTTAGCAGCACTGAGCCAGTTAAAACCTGTTTTTAAGAAAAATGGTTTAGTTACAGCTGGCAATTCTTCGCCCTTAAGTGATGGTGCCAGCATGGTTATTTTGGCAACTGCAGAAAAAGTTAAGGAACTGAATTTGCACCCTCTGGCACGGTTAGGATCGTTTGCTGAATCTGGTACTGATCCGGCATACATGGGTGTAGCACCATATTTTGCAGTGGAAAAATTATTACAAAAAACAAACAATACCATTAATGATTATGATGTAATCGAAGTTAATGAAGCTTTCGCTGCACCTAGCGTTGTCTTAGCTCGAGAACTCCGAATTCCACCTGCCAAACTAAACATTTTTGGTGGAGCAATTGCACTAGGTCATCCTCTTGCTGCTACCGGAACCCGTTTAGTAGGAACAGCCGTCAATATTATGAATCATATCAATGGTCACAAGGCTTTGGTAACTCTTTGTATTGGTGGCGGACAAGCAATTGCATATGAAATAGAGAAATTGTAAATGAAGTTTTATAAGTTAGCACCAGAAAAAAGACGAGAAATGCTGCAAAAACAGGGAATTAAACTGGATGAAATTGATCCCCAGGTTTTACGAGATTTGGATTTATTAAGTGAAAATGTAATTGGTCAATTACGTTTACCTGTAGGTTTGGTACAAAACTTATTGGTTAATGGTCAAAATTACCAAGTGCCAATGGTGACCGAAGAAGCCTCGGTAGTTGCTGCGGCTAATAATGGCGCTGGTATCGTTGCAAAAGCTGGTGGTTTTACGGGAACCAGTCAGCGAGACGGTATTTGGGGTCAAATTGTGATGCAGGTGGCTGAAAATTTCGAGGTCTCTAACTTGCAAGAAATATTGCCTGCTCTTATAAAAAAGACAAATACCTATTTTGCCAGTCTTGTAAGTCATGGCGGTGGAGTCCGTAAAATAGAACTTAAGCAAATAAATGATTTGCTTTATATAAAAGTATTAGTTGATCCCGCGGAGGCGATGGGCGCCAACAAGGTAAATTCTATTTTAGAATTTATGGCAAATGAGTTAGACGATTTTGCTGGCATTAAACAAAAATTATTTGCCATTTTGTCAAATTATCCTAGCCAAATCACAACGGTCAAGGCTGCAATTCCTGTTAATTTAATTGGTGGAACAGAAACTGCTCGGAAAATTGTTTTATTAAGTCGAATTGGTCAGGACGATCCAATGAGAGCCGTTACCAATAACAAAGGGATCATGAATGGAGTTGATGCTGTTTTACTGGCAACTGGAAACGATACTCGCGCAGTAGAGGCAGCTTGTGGTGTTTTTGCAAGTAAAAAAGGCACCTACGCCAGTCTCAGCAAATGGCAGCTTGAAAATGAAAATCTTGTCGGAAAACTCAGCATTCCCTTGCCAATTGGAACTGTGGGCGGCTCAATTAATACCAGAAAAGATGTTAGGCAAAATTACCGTATTTTGGGCGAAAAAATTACTGCAGAACAATTAGCTAATATTATTGCTGCCATTGGTTTAGCCAATAATTTAGCAGCACTACTGGCAATTTCTACCAAGGGAATACAAGCAGGACACATGAAACTGCAAGCCAGAAATATTGTGGCAGTTTTAGATGCTACTACTGCCGAGAAAAAAGTAGTATTTCAAAAAATTATAAATAGCAAAAAATACAGTCAATCTGCAGCCAAAGAATTTTTAAAAGAAATCAGAGAGGAAAATAATGCAAGTCGGAATTGATCAAATTGGTTTTTATACACCAAACAAATACGTTGGTATGGTAGATTTAGCAAAAGCGCGCAATGAAGATCCTAATAAATTTTTGATTGGTATTGGACAAAATAAAATGAGCGTGGCTGATCAAACTCAAGATGCAGTATCAATGGGAATTAATGCAACACTTAGATATTTAGATCAAATTGAACGTAAAAAAGTCGGTTTATTAATCGTTGGAACAGAAAGCAGTGTTGACCAGTCTAAATCAGCTTCGCTTTTCATCAAATCGGCTTTGGAATTACCGGCAAATGTCAGAACTTTTGAAGTAAAAGAAGCGTGCTTTGGTATGACTGCAGGCATCATGATCGCTCGGGATTACGTCCGCCTTCATCCCCATCATAGTGCAATAGTAATTGGCTCTGATATTGCTCGCTATGGCGTTAACACTGGCGGTGAGGTGACACAAGGAGCTGGCAGCATTAGCACGCTAATTAAGGCTGATCCCCAAATTTTGGCTATCAATAAGGGACACAGCTCATACAGTGAGGATATTAATGACTTCTGGCGCCCTAATGATTCAGCAGTTGCCGTAGTTGATGGTAAATATTCTAAAAACGTGTATTTAGACTTTTTTAAACACACATTCAAGGATTATCTTAGACAAACTGGAATAAAAACTAGTGATTTCACAGCATTACTTTATCATTTACCTTTTGTGAAAATGGGTTTTAAGGCAAATGAGTGGGCTGTTGCCGATCAGGATGAAAAGACTAAAAAGCGATTGACAGAGAATTTTACTGCTGCAGCTCGTTATGGCAAGGAAGTCGGTAATATTTACACTGCTTCTTTATATTTAAGCCTTTTGAGTTTACTGGAAAATGCTAAATTGCCCGCGAAGGCAAAGATCGGTTTATTTTCTTATGGTTCAGGGGCAATGGGTGAGTTTTATTCAGGACGAATAGTTGAGGGCTATGACAAGAATCTACATAAAAATGCAGATCAAAAAATGATTGCTCGCCGCCAAAAATTAACTATTCCTGAATATGAACAAATTTTTAATCAAGCTTTAGAATCTCCGCAAGATGACATAGAGCTTCAAAGTGACGAACAAACCGGCACCTGGTATTTTGCTGGGACCAAAAACCGTATTCGTCAATATTTGCAAAAATAGTTAGAAAAAGCTGCCAAGCGGCAGCTTTTTTAGGTTAGCCTAACTCCATTTTGATCAGGCAAAATTTGAATACCATAAACAGCAATTCTCTTTTTTTGGTTATAAATAAATATGGGAATACTGCGACCGTGGATATTTTTAACCAAATTAATTAGTTTGCCTTTTGTTAGAGGCTTTTTTCCGGGAAAAAGCAAACATTCACTGCTTGAAATTTTTACTTTTGCCAAAGGAATATTTTTCTGGTTAATAGTCAGATACAAGTTAGTTTGGTTGCTTAAATCATTGGTTAATTGTAATAAGTCTGTTAATCTCATTTTTTATTATTCCTATACAAATTAAAAATGCTATACTATAAGATATTATTTTAGTGAGGGTGGCAAAACTAATTGAAAAAATTAAAACATAAAAAGCTGTGGCTTTCATCAATTATTATTATTTTACTAGTATGCTTATTGTTTACCGGAGCCGGTTACTATTTCTTTAAAGTGGCATGTGTTCCAGGTAAAAAAAGTTTTTTAAGTTCTTCCAGTGACGTGATCAAGAAGTCAGATCCTCTTTACCGTGAAAAAATTTGGTTTAAAAAAACTGCTAAACAAAAGTGGTATATTGAATCCGCTGACGAAAAGTTTAAATTGGATGCGAATTTCATTCCCTATAAAAGTTCCAATAAGACAGCTATTATTTTACCTGGTTATATGGATACGAAGGAGGATATGGGAGAATATGACGCTTTGTTTCATCAGTTAGGCTATAATACTTTAACCCCAGATCCAAGAGCCCAAGGCAAGAGCGAAGGAAAATACATTGGGTATGGTTGGCCGGAAAAAGATGATGTCAAAAAATGGATCTCATATTTATTGCAAAAATATGGCCAGAACCAGCAGGTAGTGATTTACGGCTTGAGTATGGGTGCGGCAACTGCCATGATGACCAGTGGACTTAAACTGCCTCATCAAGTTAAAGCGTTTGTAGAAGACTGTGGTTATAGCAGCGTCAAGGATGAAATTGAGCATGAAGCAGGAGTCTTGTACAATATGCCTGCCTTTCCTCGCTTTCCACTAGTTGAAATTCTAAGCGGCATTAATAAGATAAAAGTTGGCTATTTCATGGGTAATGCCTCTAGTGTTAAACAGTTACATAAAAATCATAGACCAATGCTGTTTATTCACGGCAGCCGTGATAATTTTGTGCCTACTAGAATGGTCTATCCTAATTATAAGGCTACTAGAGGACCAAAGGAAATATGGGTAGCTCCTGGAGCCAAACATGCCAAGTCATTTTCAAAGCATCCCAAAGAATATAAAAGACGGGTAGCAACATTTTTAGCCAAATATGTAAAATAAGCTATGCGTTTTATTTGCTAGCGCTTACATTTATTTGCTATTATAAAAGTGTGGTCAAGGTTAACAAGATTTCTATCTCCATAATATGTTTGTTATCTACTTTTGAAATGACAATTTTATCGCGAAGTTTTTATAGTTTTATATATTTGTATATGATGGTTTTATCTCAAAAGAAAATAATCTCAATTGACACCCGATCCACAAAAATAGTTGTCGCTAATTGCGACAACTATTTTGCTTTTTATTTATCTTAAAGTTAGTTTAACGACACATTCACACCTTGGAGTCTGCGGCAACATGTCGACATTTTCAATCAGTCTGACATTGTAAGCTTCAGTCAAAAGGACTAGATCTTGTGCGAGAGTAGATGGGTTACAGGAAATGTAAACAAAGGTTTTAGGTTTTACTCTCAATAGGGTTTTGATCAAGCTTTTGGCCAGACCAGTTCGTGGTGGGTCCACAATCAGCGCGTCAATTGGAATTCCATTTTGAGCTAGTTCAGGTAAAACTTTTTCTACACTCCCCTGAATATAATTAGCATTTTTAATATGATTGAGTTCCACGTTATGATTGGCGTCAGCAATTGCTTCAGGAATAGTTTCAATACCAATAACCTGTTTGACTTGATCTGCCGCTAAAATTCCCAGCGTTCCCACACCACTATAGGCATCAATCAGGGTTTCATCTGGCTTTAAATCTAAAAATTTTAGCGCCCGTGAGTAAAGAGTAATGGTTTGCACCGGATTTAACTGGAAGAATGCTCGCGGTGATAAGGCAAACTTTTTTCCTAAAATTTCATCAGTAATTTGGTTTTTACCTGCTAATTTAGTGGTTTTATTGCCCCAGACTTGAGGATTACGCCAATCAGTTTCATTTTGAAAAACACTGACTACATCAGGAAGCCTCATAATTTCTTTTGCAAGTTGCTCCAGATTTTTAAGACTGTGGCCAACTGTAATTAGAGTTACTTGAATTTCGTGAGTGGCATAAGCTTGACGAACAACTATAGTTTTAAGTCCGTCAAAGTGACGGTAAGGATCGGCAATTCTAATGTGCAGCTTTTCAACTAGAATTTTAATTTTGCGTTCAGTATCTTGGGTTGCCTGACTTTGCGTTGGCATTTCGGGCAAATCAAAGAGTTCGTGCGAATTAGGGGCAAAAAGTCCTAAGCTAATTTGACCATGTGATCGTTCAATTTGATATTGCGCTTTATTGCGATAATGCCATTCTTCTGGAGCCGGAATGGTATTTTTGACTTTATACTTGCTGTAACCACGGGGATGAAATTTCTTGAGGGCTTCAAGAACATTGTCCCGTTTAAATTCTAACTGCTTAGGATAAGCTAAATGAGCCAGTTCGAGTCCACCAATTTCTGGATTGACATTAGTGGGGAAAGGTACTCTGTCAGGACTTTTTTCTTTAATACGAACCAGTTCTGCATCAATATAGCGGGGGTATTCTGTAATAATTTTGGCAACAACTACTTCATTAGGCAAGGCACCAGGAATAAAAATTATTTTTTTACGGTAATAGCCGATGCCCTCACCATTAATACCCAGTCTTTTAATTGTAATAATAATATCTTTTTCTTTTGGTTGATTTTGATTAAATTTCTTGTACATAATTTTCTTTCTACAATAAAATATTAAATGTTAATAATTAATTGTACTCCCAGTAAAAAGTATTTAGCAAGAAAGAGCAAAATTTGCTAGCATGGAATTAAGCGAGAGAAAGGTGATTTTTAATGCCAATTATTACTAAAGTCAGCAGTCAGAAAAGACCTGGCCGTTTTAATATCTTTTTAGACGGTAAGTACTCTTTTTCGGCCACTGAACAAACTGTAGCTGAATTCGTGCTCTTAAAAGGGCAGGAACTGTCTGAAGAACAAATTGTGGCAATTAAGCAATTTGATGCTGATGCCAAGGCAACAAATATTGCGGCTAATTATTTGAGTTACGAGCCTAGGACTGTTTTTGAAGTTTTACAATACCTCAATAAACATGGTATTGATAATGAATCTGCCCAGGCTGCGGTTAGTCAGATGACAGAAATGGGCTTTTTAGACGACGCCAAGTACGCCCAATTATTGGTCAGACAAAATCTGCGCATTGGCACCGATGGCCCTCTTAGCGTCAGTAATAAACTAAAGCAAAAGGGGATTGATCCTGAAATAATCGACAACACTTTAGCTGAAATAGCTGACGATAAATGGCTGGATGCTGGCAAAAGAGTACTCAAATCAATGAAAAGCAAGGTAGGTAAGTTGTCACAGCGAGAATTGGAACGCAAAATGACAACTAAGTTGTTAAACCATGGCTTTTCCAGTGCTCTGGCAAGTGCAATAATTGGGCAAATGGATTTTGCTCAAAATGATGAAGATCAAATCGCAGCCTTAAAAAAGCAGGGCATAAAAGCATATAAACGTTTTCGCCGCTTACCTGAAAGCCAAAGACAGAATAAAATACGCAATTATCTTTTTACACATGGTTTTGCCAGCAATGAAATTGATGCCTTTCTGGCCGGTGAAATTATTCCTTTAGATGAACTAGCTGAGTATTAGGAGAATTTATGAAAAAACTGCAAGAAAAAATAACATTTGTTGGTCATCCTTTTCCAGATCAAGTGATGGATGAAGAAAAAACTTTTAATCAGGCAAACATGGAAATGGAACAAAATCAAGCTTTTCAAGATTTTATTAGCAAAAACAATTTGAAAAATACTAGGAGCAGCCTAATAGTTTTTGGACCTGAAAACTTTATGTATTGGTATGGTGTCGTTGCACCAAATGATGTTGAAGTTCCTCAAGGTTTAATGAGATTTGTTTTGCCTGAAACTCAAGTAGCAATTGAAGAAAAAACTGATCAAAATATTTCCTTTTTTAGTCAACCTTTAAATGTGGTAATTTCACAGTTTTTAGCTGCTGTTGCGGATGAGGGCATTAAAATTTATCAAAATCCGGGAGATAGTTTAACTCCCTACGTTTTGCAAAACTTGAATTTAGACACAAAAAAACTGACCCAAGAATTATATCTTGAAGACAGTCTTAAAAATTAGTGTTGCTTGGGATCAATTGATAGGTTGTCGTATTCAACATATGCACCCAGACAAGTTGACAAGAGCATAATCAGCATCACAATTCCGACTGATTTACCCACAATTTGGTCAAGAGTTAGAAATTCACGAACCACAAAAGTAGCAGCAAAACAGAGAATGAAATCCAAAATTACGTTAGCAATTTGCAAAAGGTAGCGTCGTCTGATACTGAAAAAACGTAGCAATTGCTTCAAGAAGCCATCGTTTATTTCTACTGCCAGCAAGTCGACCGGTCTTTGAATCGTTGCCTTAATGGCAAACATAATTAAGGCACCGACTGTTGCGCCAATAGTAGTGCGCAAAAAATCAGCCGAATGCAAAACCAAAGCATCATAGCCGATACCAATAATGGTGAGACTACACAGATAGGGAATTAACAGCAGAAAGGTGAAAACAAGTATAACATGACTTTTTTTCATAGTTTGACCTCATTTCTTACGTGCTATTCTAACATATTGTGTGCGTACATGATATAATGTTGGTATTTAATACGTTATTTTAAGAAAGAGAGCAATAAAATGGCTAGCGACCCCGACAAGGGGAATTTATTTGAGCGTTTCAAGAATAAATTTTCCCCTACAAACGATGAAGAAACAAGAGAGCACTTAATTTCAGAAATTGAAGATTTACATAAAAATAAGAAAATTAATGACAATGAATTTTCAATGTTAAATGCAGTTTTGGATTTTCAGGGACGGATGGTACGTGAAGTGATGGTACCCAGAATTGATGCTTTTATGGTTGATTGCCAGGAAAGTTTGCAGGATCATCTCAAAGAAATACTGCGTGAACCATATTCCAGAATACCGGTTTATCAACATGATAAGGATAAAATAGTTGGTATCATTCATATTCGTACTGTTTTGCGTAAGGCCTGGGAAAAAGGCTTTGATAAGATTACCTATGATGATGTCATGAATCCACCACTTTTTGCGCCGGAAACAACCGAACTTAGAGAATTACTAGTTGAGATGCAGCAAACACAGCAGCAATTAGCTATTTTAACCGATGAATATGGTGGGGTGGTCGGAATTGCAACCATTGAGGATATTATCGAAGAGATAGTCGGTAATATTGATGATGAAGTGGACCAAACCGAAGTTTTAGTGCATCAAATTGCCCCTAATAAGTATGTCATTTATGGTAAAATGCCTCTTGATGATTTTAACGAACAATTCGGCACAAATCTGGAAATGGAAGACGTAGATACCATTGCCGGCTACATGATCACTAAATTAGGCATAATTCCTGCCAAAGGAGAAAAACTATCGGTTAAATTAAATAACGGCATGGTTTTAACTACCAGAAGAATGATGCGTTCGAGATTGATGACCGTTTTATTAACTATACCTGAAGAAAAACCTAAAAAGAAAGAAGAACAAAATACTTAATGAGTAATGAACTGTTAGATAAGGTAAATAAAAGAAGAACATTTGCTATCATATCGCACCCAGATGCAGGGAAGACTACGATCACGGAGCAAATGCTTCTTTTTGGTGGTGTGATTCGCAGTGCCGGGACGGTTAAAGCGCGTAAAAGCGGCCATTATGCTACTAGTGACTGGATGGAAATTGAAAAACAACGTGGTATCTCAGTTACCAGTTCCGTCATGCAATTTGAATATCAGGGAAAGAGAATTAATATTCTTGATACTCCTGGGCATGAAGACTTTTCCGAAGATACTTATCGTACTTTAATGGCAGTTGACTCAGCAGTCATGGTGATTGATTCTGCTAAAGGTATCGAACCTCAAACTAAAAAATTATTTAAGGTCGTAAAACAAAGGGGGATTCCAATTTTTACCTTCATGAACAAGTTGGATCGTGACGGCAGACCGCCGTTAGATTTGATTGCTGAACTTGAAGATCTGCTAGGCATTGAAGGTGTGGCCATGAATTGGCCTATTGGCTCGGGCCAAACCTTGCAAGGACTATATGATATCGCTAATAACCAAATTGAAATGTATCATAAAGATGGCCCTGACCGCTTTTTGCCACTAGATAAAGATGGTAAATTGCCAGACAGTGAACCCTTTAGTCAGAACCCGCAGTTTCAAGATACCCTAGGAGAAATTGAATTAATTAAAGAAGCTGGCAACCAATTTGACTTGCAAAAAATTGCTAAAGGTGATCAAACCCCAGTATTCTTTGGTTCTGCCTTAACCAATTTTGGTGTTGAAACTTTCCTGCAAAGCTTTGTCAAAATGGCTCCTGCTCCTGCAAGTCATACAGTTAATGAAACTGAAGACCTGGCTCCTGATGATCCTGAGTTTTCTGGTTTTGTGTTTAAAATTCAGGCTAATATGAATCCTCATCACCGTGATCGTATTGCTTTTGTCCGTATTGGCAGTGGCGAATTTAAAAAAGGCTTGGATGTAACTTTGGCTCGGACTGGTAAACCGATTAGACTTAATAATGCCACCGAGTTTATGTCGAGTGAAAGGATGCAAGTTTCAGATGCAGTTGCCGGGGATATAGTTGGCTTATATGATACCGGTAATTTTCAAATTGGTGATAGCATTTATGCTGGTAAAAACAAAGTGGTTTATCCACCACTACCAGAATTTACTCCTGAATTATTTGTCAGAGTCACTGCAAAAAATGTGATGAAACAGAAATCATTTCATAAAGGAATGGTCCAACTGGTTCAAGAAGGTGCGATTCAGTTATACCAAAATTATCAAACCGATGAGTATATCTTGGGTGCTGTTGGTCAATTGCAATTTGAAGTTTTCAAATTCAGAATGAAAAATGAGTACAATTCAGATGTTGAGATGACCAATATTGGTCATCGCGTAGCGCGCTGGATTGCTCCTGAACAGCTTGATCCAGCTATGGCAAATAGCCGAAATCTGCTAGTTAAAGATCGTTATGGTCAACCACTATTTTTGTTTGAAAATCAATTTGCAGAGCGGTTTTTCAAAGACAAATATCCTGATGTTAAACTAACTGAAAAGTTGTAATAAAAAAACTGGCATTGAAGCCAGTTTTTTTATTTATCAATATGGATTTCAATGACATGTTGACTTTTATCAAAGGTCAACATATATGAAGGGTCTTTTTCTTTAATTAAGCGTTCAATCACAAAATCTGTTTCCTCTTTGCGCACTCGGCGATTGTGATTTTCCAAAACAATTCCGATCGCCTTATCACTTTCGGTGTAGATAACAGAGGTATTACCCAAAGAGTAAACCTTAACATAATTTACATTGGTCGAATTTAATTGACTGTGAACTAGGTCCCTATAGCTATTGGTTACATCTATTAAATGCATGGATTTCACCCGTTTCTTCTAGTAGTTCTTTTTATTTTAGTATACAACTTATCAACACTTTTTTCTTTAATAAAAAGCATGATTATTATTATCTGTAATAATCATGCTTAATGAAGAGTTACTTTAACTAATTATTTGTAGATTGATCAACTGACTCACTGGCACTGTTTTCATTATTATCTTCACTAATGATAATTTGATTATCAGAAACACTGGCAAGTAAGTTCTTGGCAGTTGGATGATCAAGTTTGTAGTCAGCAACCTTGTCTTCAATTTCCTCCTGAATAGTTCTACGTAATGGTCTTGCACCCATAGCAGGATTGTAACCTTCCTCAACTAGTTTCTTCTTAGCATCTTCACTAACCGTGATTTGTAAACCTTGGTTCTTAACCATGTCATTAACATCGGTGAGCATTAAGTTGACAATTTTCACTAAGTCGTCCTTAGTTAATTCGTTGAATTCGATCACGTCATCTAAACGGTTTAAGAATTCAGGCTTAAAGAATTGACTCATTGAGTTTCTAGCAGTATCAGGTTTATCTTTAGCATTTTCAGCAGCAAAACCTACACTGGCATTTTTAATACCCTGACCAGCATTAGAAGTCATGATAATAATTGTATCTTTGAATGATACCGTTCTGCCTTGAGAATCGGTCAAGCGCCCATCATCTAATATCTGCAGGAAAAGATTCATAACAGCTGGATCGGCTTTTTCAATTTCGTCCAGCAAGATCAAACTATACGGATGACGACGTACACGTTCAGTTAATTGACCAGCTTCTTCATAGCCGACATAACCAGGTGCCGAACCAATCAATTTGGAAACTGAATATGATTCCATATATTCTGACATATCGAAACGAATTAGAGCATTTTCTGAACCAAACATTTGCTTGGCCAACTGTTTAGCCAGTTCAGTTTTACCGACACCAGTTGGTCCAACAAAGAGGAAGGAGCCAATTGGACGACCTGACTTATTAAAGCCAATCCGATTACGCCTTATTGCTCGTGCCAGCTTGTCAACAGCTTTATCTTGTCCAATAACATGAGCTTTAAGATTCGGTGCCAAGTTTTGTAACTGGTTTTCTTCTTGCTTTTGCAAGTCGCCAACGGGTATGCCAGTTTTTTCTTCCACGATTTTATTCATAATTTTACTAGTGATCACTGGCGATTTATCCGGATCAACCTTTTGGTCTTTCATCTTATTATATTTTTCAATTTGATCGCGGTAGTAGGCAGCTTTTTCATAATCTTCGTTCTTTAAGGATTCCTGCTTTAGTTTTTGGGCTGCATCAATTCGTTCTTTCATTTTATCTTTATCAACGTATGGAATTGTCAGATTCATGCGTGAACCTGCTTCATCAAGCAAATCGATTGCCTTATCAGGTAAGAAACGATCTTGAATATAACGCTCAGATAGTTCAGCAGCAGCCTTAATGGCATCATCAGTGTAGTGAACGTGATGATAATCTTCATAGCGCTTTTGAATACCCTTTAAGATCTGGATAGTTTCTTTAACCGAAGGCTCTTTAACGTCAACGGGTTGGAAACGTCTTGCTAAAGCAGAATCTTTTTCAATTTCACGATATTCCTTTAAAGTTGTCGCACCAACTAGTTGTAAATCACCTCGGGCAAGAGCCGGTTTGATAATATTGCCTGCATCCATTCCGCCTTCAGCATTGCCTGCGCCGACTATTTCGTGAATCTCATCAATAAAGAGAATAATATCATCGTGATTTTCCACTTCTTTAAGAAGTTGCTGCATACGCTGTTCAAATTGACCACGAATGCCTGTACCTTGCACTAAAGAAACAACATTTAATGATATTATTCTTTTGTCTTGCAGCTTGGCAGGAACTGAGCCATCGACAATTTGTTGGGCCAGGCCTTCAACTACAGCAGTTTTACCGACACCGGCTTCACCAATTAAAACTGGGTTGTTTTTTGTTCTGCGGTTTAAAATTTCAATCACACGTGCGATTTCTTTATCGCGTCCAATGACCGGGTCAATCTTGCCCTTTCTTGCCAGTGCAGTTAGATCTGTTCCATATTGATCTAAAAGTGAACGACCACCGCCAGCACCATTGTTTCCATTGGCATTGCCGGGTCCGCCATTACTCATTCTTGGATCTCCTGGGTTTCCAGCGTTGCCATTGTAATTAAACAGGTCACTAAAATCACCAAAAAAACCATTATTGTCATTATTCATATTAATATTTCCTTGTTGTTTAAGTTGTTGATAACATTGTCCGCATAAATTAATTTCGCGACTTTGTCCATTGACCTTTGCAAATAAGTGAATGGAAGCTGGTCGTTTTTGACAGTTTTGACAAAGCATTGTATTACCGCCTTTCATATCAGTTTACTAAATTATATAATTAGCACTCGGAATAATCAAGTGCTAAAACTTGGATCTTATTATTTGTAAGTATGCTAAATATGCTAAAATACATGTAGGCAAAAATCAAAAATGTTGCTGAAATAATATAGATTAAAAGCGGTGGTAAATTTGGATTATCAAAAAATTCTTGAGCAGTTGGCAGATGGTGAACTAGATCATTATGAGGTTGATCCTAAAGATGCTTTTGAATTTCAATCTGCATTAAGGTCTTTTGGTAAAAGGCAAAACATAACGGGAAAGGCCTTGCGGGGCGGTAAAATAATTTATTCGCAGTCCAAGACTGGAGTTTAATGATGTAAACTGTTACATTTATGTTGTCTAATTCACAAAAAAATGATAGTCTAAGTAAGCGAATAGGTATTTACTACCGTTTTGATTTTTTGAATTAAAAGGAGATATATATAATGGAAAAACGCGATTTTCATGTTGTTGCAGAAACAGGTATTCATGCTCGTCCAGCTACTTTGCTAGTACAAGCAGCTTCTAAGTTTGGTTCAGATATCAACTTGGAATACAATGGTAAATCAGTTAACTTGAAGTCAATCATGGGTGTAATGTCACTCGGAGTTGGCAAAAATGCTGACGTTACGATCAGTGCTGATGGTGATGATGAAAAAGACGCAATCAACGCTATTTCTGAAACAATGAAAAAAGAGGGTTTAGCTGAATAATGACCAAGACTTTAAAAGGAATTGCTGCAAGTGATGGTATTGCTGTAGCACCAGCCTATCTCTTGGTTGAACCTGATCTTTCATTTTCAAAAACTACGGTTAGCGATGTTGAAAGTGAATTAGCACGCTATAAGAAGGCAATTTCAGTATCAACTGCTGAAGTTGAAAAAATCCGTGATAGCGCAAAAAAGAGTTTAGGTGAAGATGAAGCTCAAGTTTTTGAAGCTCACCTGATGATCTTAAATGATCCTGAATTTACTGGTGCCATCGAGAATGAAATTAAGGAACAAAAAGTTAATAGTGAAGCTGCGCTAGACGAAACTGCACAAAAATTTATCAGTATTTTTGAAGGAATGACTGATAACACTTACATGCAGCAACGTGCAGCTGATGTACGAGACGTTTCTAAGAGAATTATGGCTCATTTGCTGGGCAAAGAATTACCTAACCCTGCATCAATTGATCACGAAGTAATTGTGGTAGCTCATGACTTGACACCAAGTGACACTGCTCAATTAAATAAAAAGTTTGTTAAGGGCTTTGTTACTGACATTGGTGGTAGAACTGCGCATTCAGCAATTATGGCTCGTTCTTTAGAATTACCAGCTGTTGTAGGTACTGAATCAATCACAAAGGATGTCCAAAATGGTGATACAGTCGCTGTTGATGGCCTGAATGGTGATGTTGTCGTTAAGCCGACTGACAGTGAAATTGCGGAATATAAGCAAAAGAGTGCCGACTTCTTGAAGCAGAAAGCTGAATGGGAAAAATTAAAGAATGAACCATCAGTAACTGCAGATGGTAAAAAATTCACAATTGCAGCTAATATTGGTACGCCAAATGACATGCAAGGGGTAAATGACAACGGTGCTGAGGCTGTTGGTCTTTATAGAACTGAATTCTTGTATATGGACTCAAAGGATTTCCCAACAGAGGATGAACAATTTGAGGCTTATAAGGAAGTTATCGAAGGCATGCATGGTAAGCAGGTTATTATCAGAACCATGGACATTGGTGGAGATAAGCATCTTGATTACTGGGACTTACCAGAAGAAATGAACCCATTTTTAGGTGTACGTGCAATTAGACTTTCACTGCAAAATGAGGATATTTTCCGTACTCAGCTTCGTGCTTTATTACGTGCGTCAGCTTATGGTAAGTTAGGCATCATGTTCCCAATGATTGGTACCTTAAATGAATTACGCAAGGCTAAAGCAATTTTAGCTGAAGAAAAAGACAAGCTGGAGGCAAAGGGCGTTAAAATCGGTTCAGACCTAGAAGTAGGAATGATGATTGAAGTTCCAGCTGCTGCCGTTTTAGCCGACCAATTAGCAAAAGAAGTTGACTTCTTCTCAATTGGTACTAATGATTTAATCCAATATACAATGGCTGCTGATCGTGGTAATGACAATGTTTCTTACCTGTATCAACCTGCAAATCCATCAGTTCTACGTTTAATAAAACATACAATTGATGCAGCTCACGAAAACGGTATTTGGTGTGGCATGTGTGGTGAAGCTGCTGGTGACAGTACCATGTTCCCAATTCTCTTGTCAATGGGCTTAGACGAGTATTCAATGAGTGCTACTTCAATTTTACGAATCAGAAGTTTGATGAAGAAACTTGACACTAATGATATCAAGGAATTAGCTAATAAAGCTTGTTATGTTTCAGAAACTGCTGAAGAAAACGAAAAATTGGTTAGCGATTTAATGAAAAAAGTGAACAATTAAATATATTTTTTAAAAAGGGTACAATTTTTAAAATTTGTGTATCCTTTTTTAATTTCTTTAATCTTTCTTGGTAAAAAATTCACAGAATATTCATTTTTTGAACTTAACATAAGAATATAGTCAGTTGTGGAAAACACTACTTACAAAAAAGAAGTAGTATGTTATAATAATTTAGAAAACAATTTAAAGGAGCGTGAAATATATGGTCAACTTATATATATCTCCGAGCTGTACATCATGTCGCAAAGCAAAGGCTTGGTTAAAGAAACATGACATTCCCTTTAAGGAAAGGAATATTTTTTCAGAGCCCTTGACAAAAGACGAGCTGATGCAAATTTTGCGAATGACTGAAAACGGTACGGAAGAAATTATTTCTACGCGTTCAAGAGCCTTTCAACAACTTAAAGTTAATCTTGATGATCTGTCGATAGACCAACTGCTTGACTTAGTGGAAAAAAATCCTAGTTTATTAAGACGTCCAATTATTATGGATGATCGGCGTTTGCAAGTGGGGTATAATGAAGATGAAATTCGGCGCTTTTTACCAAGAAAAGTGCGTCGTCTTGAGCTTGAAGAAATGCAAAAGATAGCTGATTTATAAAATTCAGGTAAGTTTAAAATAAAAGCGTTAGTTTTTAAACTAACGCTTTTATTTTATGAGTAAAGTACGCTACAATAGAACAAAGAATCTGATGGAGGTGAGAACTCATGCAAGTAGATCATATAAACAATAATACGATTCGCGTGAGAATAGGTAAACAAGAATTAGCTAATCGTGGTCTCAAAGTTTTAGATTTACTAGGTGATAAAAATAAAATCCAGCATTTCTTTTATTCAATTTTGGATGAAATTGACACTGATCATTCTTTTAGTCAGGATGCACCGGTAACTTTTCAAGTAATGCCTAATAACGGTGGGCTTGATTTATTAATCACTAAAGTGACAGAGAAAGATCGTAATAATCTTGCCCAATTATTTGATAATGATTTTATTGACAACCATAAAAAGAATAATGATGCTCGTAAATCTTTTCTTGACCTTGAGCCTGAAGATGAAGAAACAGATAAAGATGATTCAAATGAACCAGCAGATTCTTCTCAACCTAAAGTTAAGAAGCAGTTTTGGAAATTGCAGAAAAAGCAGGCATATAGTTTTACTGACCTTGATCAAGTAACTGAATTAGCGGATAGTCTTGAAGCTAATGATTTGTCTTCCAGTCTTTATTTTGAGCGGGGGAAATTTTACTTAGAGCTGATTTTTACTAGTCAAGACTATGCAGAAATAAAGCCCGCTGATGCATGGGCAATTGCAAATGAATATGGTATTAAAGTAAAAACAAGTGAAATGGCTCGTGTGCGAACTAATGGTAAATGTTTGCTAACTAATGATGCATTAGATCAACTGCGGCATTATTTTAGCGGCATTAAATAAAATAATATAATAGCTGAATAAAAAGGGCAGGTTAATTCCTGCCTTTTTGCGTACTTATTTTTAGGTGATAAATATGTACGCAGCACTGTTAAATAATACTTTGGTTTTAGCTGTTGAGGAAGCTAAATTGACCAAAAGGAATAACGAAGTAAAGAAACATTATTTTTGCCCTCATTGTGAACGAGAAATGCAATTAGTATGTAAAGATAAGCAGTCCTATTTTAAACATATACCTTCTAAAATAAACTTATGCGGGGAAAATAAGGAACATGCCCAGAGTAAAAGAATACTGACACAAGCACTGAGAGAAGTACATTTTAATGCGCAAACAGAAGTTAATCTTGCTAATGGACAGTTACGAGCTGATATATTAGCAGCCTCAAACTTAGCCTTCGAGATTCAGTGCGCTCCTTTAAATAAGTCAGAATTTCGCCACCGCCATTTTTTGTATAGGCAAATAGGCGTTAAAGATATATGGATAGTGGGCAAGAGACATTTTTTAGGACAAAACTTAAAAAAGTCGCAGCTTATTTTCTTTCGCAGAAACAATTTTTGGCGAGATTATTATTTAGAGATTGATCCTTTTAAAAAAATTATTAGGCTAAAATATAACGTTTTGCTTGAGCCATTAACAAACAAGGTTCATTTCCAAAAGGAAAAATTCGCTATCAGTGCAAAAGGTTTAAAAAGCTTGTGGCATTTTCACCCTTTATTGCAAAAATATCATGTTAATCCTAAAGAGCAAAAGCGATATCTGCAAATGCAGCTAAAACATATGAGTTTGAAGGGCATGCAAATTGCAAATTTGCTATATAAAAAAAGGCAAACCATAGATGATTTGCCGCCTTGGGTTTTTACCAGTTTTCGAAAAATAGATTCACCAGATAATGTAAGTAAATATTTAAATCAGTCGTAAATGTCGCACCGGATAATAGCCCTTTGGGTCACTGGCGACACAACCCTTATCCTTAAGAAGCTTTATTAGTTTGTCATGTGCAAGAATGCCTTCTAGCATTACGCCATTATAATTGCCACTTTCATTAAAAATAATAGTTGTAGGGAAATTGCGAACATTAAATTTACGTGCAAGATCCTTGTCTTGTTGGATAGATTCATCAACATAGTGGGCAATTTTGCGATCATTTATACGATCAAAATCCAAGTCTAAACTTTCTGCAATTTGTCTAGGCAAATTTTCTGAATATTTATTGAAATCGGTGCTAATAACACGCTGCAAAGCAACTAAATAAGCACGTGCTTTTTTGTTACCATATTCTATCTTAATCGCATTGTAATGCCGTAAGACCTGAAAAGAAACAATTGTATATTGCGGTACGTCTTTTATTTTCTGTCCATCATTTTTTCTTCTAATAATGTCCTCTTTGATTACTTTAGTATTTATAATCGGAACAAAATGAAATGAAGAGTTGATATTAAGTTCATTAATTGCGTCTTTGATTAAAACTTCCGTATTATAACAATATATACCAACGGGATTAACAAAAAGAAAAATCTCGAACATGATCAGGCTCCTCCAATACTGATTATTAAGTATAAAATTTTTAAATATCTATCCTTTGAAAATTTACCTTCAATTATATTCTAACACGATGTCTGTAAGCGCGTGCAATTTTCGCCTGGTTAGTGTTAGCATAATTTTGTGTAAACTGATATTCTTTTTTTAATTTTGCCAGAGTTTCTGCTATCAAGTCTGGGTTGCGATTTTCAATCTCAAGTTCAAAATCTTCGTAGTTGTCTGGATAAGTGTTATCATCAAAAGTTAACTCACAATTTTTTGGTCCATTTGCTAATATGCGATGAGTTTTGCAATAAGTCTGTAAATGAAGGCTTAATTTCTGTGAAAATTTCTGATTCAAATATTTTCCTGCACTATACTTAAAAATTATAGGCGATCCAGTGGCTCCCTGCTTAATAAATGCTTTTGCTTCATTTAATTTTAAGGAATCATTAATTTCTATTGCTTCATGGAAATCGTTTTGTATGGGATTCTTATTTGGAACCTTAAGAGTTTGCTCTGCATGGTCACGAAAAAGCCTAATGCGGCAGCTTATATTAGATTGTTTTAGCAAACCGTCACTGGTATCAAAATAATAATTTTCCTGGTTAAAACTGTGTTTTAGTGGAAAATCATGACAAAGTTTTAGATATATTGCCTTAGGTAAAATGATTTTAGCTTCAATTTCATTGTTTTGTGACATTTTATAATACTCCATTCAATATTGTGGCTATCAAAGAATTCCCTTTAACATTTCGTGCCGAAGTCTATATTTATTTTAAGAACTACCCTCTAAAAATGAAAAGCAACTGCAGTTAGATTTTAAAATTCCCCTAAATTAGTGAAAAAAGCGCTAAAGCTATGATAGTATAGCCTAATTGAAATTAATAAATTTATCATATTATTAAAAGGTTCAATGTGCAAGAAATAAGACCTTATAATAACTTTTCTAGTTTCTGTATAGGAAAATGCCATTTTATTAAGGCAAATGATTACATGAAATTGCTATCATATAATTTATGTTAAAATGAATATGCTGTTTGAGAAAGGGTTATTTCTATGAATTATGATTGGGATAATTTTTTATGGCCATATGAAGAGGCCGTGCGAGAATTAAAGGTGAAGTTTCGTTCTTTGAGACAAAGTTTTTTGACCCAAGAAGAACATTCACCGATTGAATTTGTGGTCGGCAGAGTAAAAACTGTTGACTCAATTAAGGAAAAAATGCAAAGGCGTGTTATCAGTCCAGATGTGATTGAGACTGATATGCAAGACATAGCCGGAATAAGGATAGTCTGTCAATTTGTCGATGATATTTATAAGGTGGTAGACTTAATACATGCACGTGATGATATGGAAGTCATTGAAGAACGTGATTATGTTAAAAATGCTAAACCTTCAGGCTATCGCTCTTATCATATGGTTATTTCTTATACGGTTTACTTGCCAACAGGACCCAAAAAATTATTAGCCGAAATTCAGATTAGGACTCTAGCAATGAATTTTTGGGCTACTGTTGAGCATACTCTTAATTATAAATATCAGGGTTCTTATCCAAAAGATATTTCTGAAAGACTAAAATCTACTGCAGAAACGGCTTATAAACTTGATGAAGAAATGTCTTTGATAAAAGATGAAGTACAAGAAGCGCAGAAGGTTTTTACTAAAAACAAGGGTAAGGAAAAATAATGAGAATTACAATTGCCCATAACACCAATCAAGAGACTTTAAAGGTGGTAGCGCACTTGCGAAAATTGTTAGAAACCAAAGAGGGCGTTGTCTTTGATGCCAAATATCCAGATGTAGTGATTACTGTCGGCGGTGATGGCACTTTGATCAATGCCTTTCACCGATATGAAAATCAAATTAGTTCAATTCGCTTTATCGGTATCCACACTGGACACTTGGGCTTTTATACTGATTGGCGTGGTCCAGAAGTTGATAAAATGGTAGACGCATTGTTTTTAAGGGAACCTGAATCTGCCAGCTATCCGCTCTTAGAGGTGGAACTTTTAACTGAAGCTAATGAAAAAAAGCATTTTTTAGCTTTAAATGAGTCAGCAGTAAAGCGCGTATCACACACTCTTGAAGCTAAAGTTTATATTGATGATCAATTATTTGAGAATTTTAGGGGAGACGGATTGTGTATCTCAACTCCAACTGGCTCAACAGGGTATAATAAATCGCTTGGTGGTGCAGTAATCCATCCGAGACTTAAAGCGTTGCAAATGGCGGAAATAGCTTCTATCAATAATCGTATTTTTAGATCCTTGTCATCACCAATTGTACTCGCTCCCGAGCAGTGGATTACCATAGTTCCTAAAGCTGATCACTTTGTGATGACTATTGACGGTCGTCGGATTAACATTCGCAATGCCAAAAAGATTGATTACCGTATTTCTAGTAAGGAAATCCATTTTGACAGGTTTGGACATACCCATTTTTGGTCAAGAGTTCAAAGTGCATTTATCGGAGATAACGATGACACTATTTAAAGTTACTGTGGATGAAAAAGCCCCCAAAAAATTGGGGATTTTTTTATTAAAGAATGGTTTTTCAAAAAGAGCTGTCAATAATGCTAAAAATGCGGGTGGAATGATTCTTGTTAATCATAAAAGGCGCTATACAAACTTCATTTTACATACCGGTGATGAAGTGATTTTCATTCCAGGTCAGGAAAAAAGCAATCCGTGGCTGGTACCTTCACCAGAACCTCTTGAAGTTGTTAAAGAAACAGGAAATTACCTCGTTGTCAACAAACCTGCAGGGATTTTATCGATTCCTTCTCGCTACGATGATAACGCGCTCGTTAACCAAATTTTAGGTTATTTTGAGCGCAAAAAAAGTGTGCGTACCAAGCCGCACATTGTAACGCGACTTGATCGCGACACTTCTGGTTTAGTTTTGGTTGGTAAAAATGCTATTGCTCATGCACGTTTTAGTCAAATTCCTAAGGACAAATTTGTTAAAAAATATCACGCAATTGTTCATGGAAATTTTGACTTAGATGAACTAACGGGTATCATTGATCAGCCCATTGGGCGCAAGGGAACTTCTATCGTGCGCAGTATTGATTCTTCAGGTAAGAAGGCAAAAACAGTTTATAAAGTGATTGCACAAAAGCCCAATGCCAGCTTAGTAGAATTGCGTCTTTATACCGGGCGAACTCATCAAATTCGCTTGCACATGCAGTTTATCGGTCATCCGCTATATGGGGATCCATTATATGGGGAAAAAGATAATTTTAACAGGCAAGCACTAAATTGCTTTTACTTAGAATTTTCTGATCCTTTCAGGAAAGAAAGGCAAGTTAATATTGAGATCCCTGATCCACCAGATATGCAAAAATTGTGGCAGGGTATTCCTAAATAATTTTTAAAAATATATACAATAAAAGAGTTGCCTTTAATCAGGACAACTCTCTTTCGTTTTCCGAAATTATTCACTAAAAAGTACGCGGGTTCCTTCTGGAACAAAAATATTCTTTTGCACAGGAGTCAAACAGCCATTTTTAGAATCACGGGTATATAAAGTAGCATTATCTGAATTTTGATTAGTTGCCACCACGTATTTTTCGTCTTTATCCCAGTTAAAATCTCGCGGAAATTCACCAAAGGTTGAGATTCTTTGGCGTAGCTGTAATGTGTGATCATCATTGACTGCAAAAACAGTAATGGTATCGTGGCCACGATTGGAAGCATAAATAAATTTACCATCTTTACTAATTTTAATAGCAGCTGCGCCATTGTGGTCTGAATAGTCATCAGGGATGGTTGAATAAGTGGCAAAATTCTCAAATTGCCAGTTAGTTTCATCAAACTTGACTAAATTAATTTTACTTGAAAGCTCACCAACAACATAAAAATAATGGCCATCAGGACTGAAAACAATGTGGCGACTGCCAAAACCGGGTTCGTTTTGATACTTGGCTAGGTGATGCAGCTTATTATTTTTAAAACTGTAAAAATCAAGGCAGTCATTACCTAAATCACAACTTACTAAATTGCCTTGTGGTGTTTGATCAAAAAAGTGCGGGTGGGGACCATCAGCTTGCTCGGGACACGGCCCCAAAGAATCAGCAGTGTGTGTAACAGAATCGAGCAAACTTAATTTACCTTCATCATCATATGCAAATACAGCAAGAACAGCTGTATGATAATTTGCTGTATAGAGTAATTTTTTTTCACTGTTAATGCCAATGTAAGCGGGTGACGAACCGGCAGTTAAGTAAGAATCTTTTTCTTGATACTTACCGTCAACGAGCTCAAATGAGCTGATGCCTCCTTTATCCCCTGCGTTATTAATAGTAAAAATGAATTTGCCGTCTTGGACAAAATAAGTTGGACCTCCAACTTTTATTACCTCTTTAGCTGGTCCCATCTGCATTTCTAATCCATTTTCTGCACGGGTAAGTGGTAATTCATAAATTCCCGTTGACTTTTTTTTGGTGTATCCTCCGATTAATAATTTCATGCTTGAAAAGCCTCCAATTTCATTTATAATTGTCTCAACAATTAGTATAGCATGACACGCAATTGTAAAAATATTGAGTGACTTTAACATTTTAAAAAGTGGTAAAGTATGGTGTCGGCTTTATTAGTTTAAAATTGAAAGTTTTGAAATAAGAGGTATGTTGGGAATGGAAGAAAATAAAATTCGAGAGCTTTATGCTAAGAATGATATTTCTGAAGTTTATACTAATCTTCACTCATCTTCTGCAGGTTTAACTACTGCAGAAGCAACCGCAAGATTGGCTAAATATGGTCGTAATGAAATTAAAAAATCTCAAGAAGAGTCTGAATGGAAGACTTTTTTTAAGAACTTTATAAGTATGATGGCAATCTTGTTATGGATTTCCGGAGCTGTAGCAATGTTCAGTGGCACCCTTGAATTGGGAATTGCCATTTGGCTGGTTAATATTATTAACGGTTTGTTTAGTTTTTGGCAAGAAAGAGCTGCCAAAAGAGCAACCGATGCTTTGAATAACATGTTGCCAACCTATGTTCAGGCAATTCGTGACGGTAAAAAAACGCAGATTGATGCTAAAGAACTGGTTCCTGGAGACGTATTTATTCTTCAAGCAGGTAATGCTATTCCAGCAGATGCCAGGCTAATTACTGCCAGCTCGATGCAGGTTGACCAAAGTGCCTTAAATGGTGAATCTGTGCCTGAATCAAAAACTACGGATTACGCACCGGGCGAAGGCAGCTACGCGGAAGCTAACTTGGTTTACTCCGGAACAACAGTTGGCTCAGGTACCGCTCGTGCAATAGCATTTGCTACGGGAATGAATACTGAATTCGGTAAAATAGCACAGTTAACTCAAAAGCAAAATAAAGTAGATAGTCCACTAACCCAAGAACTAAACCGTCTGACCAAGCAATTATCAATTATTGCTGTTTCGATAGGCATTTTGTTCTTGATTGCAGCAATTTTCTTTGTGAAATATCCGTTTGCTAAAGCATTTATTTTTGCTTTAGGGATGATTGTAGCTTTTATCCCAGAAGGATTATTACCTACTGTAACTCTTAGCTTAGCCCAGGGTGTTAAACGCATGGCCAAAAAACATGCACTGGTTAAGGAATTAAATTCTGTTGAAACACTAGGCGAAACTACAGTTATTTGTTCCGACAAAACGGGTACCTTAACTCAGAACCAAATGACTATTCATTACATTTGGACTCCGCAAAATGAATACAAGGTCACAGGCAACGGCTATGTCAATAATGGCCAAATTGAGTTAAACAATAAACAGTTGTGGTATGAGGAAAACCCCGACTTGCACAAGTTGGTGCAGATAGCATCTCTCGACAATGATACAGCTGTTCAACCCAGCAAGGTTAAAGGGGGCAAACCTAAGATTTTGGGCACCCCAACTGAAGCTTGTTTAATTATTATGGCGGAAAAAGCAGGCTTTGATCGCCAAAAGGTTTTAGTAAAATATCCCCGATTAAGAGAATTGCCTTTTGACTCTAATAGAAAGCGGATGTCAACTATTCACCGCTGGAATGATCACCAATATATCATTTTTACTAAAGGTTCTTTTAGTGATGTGATTAAGCAGTGTGACCAAATTCAAGTAGACGGTAAAGTTCGAGCCCTGACTGACGATGATAAGAAACGAGCCGAAAAACATAATGCTGACTATGCTGCTAAAGGACTTCGCAGTATGGCCATGGCTTATCGAATTGTAGAAAAAGAAAATACTGATGTTACCAAGTTGACTATTGAGACAGCTGAACAACATTTAGTATTTGTGGGCTTGACCACAATGAGTGATCCACCTCGGCCAGAAATATATAACGCTGTTAAACGTTGTCACCAAGCAAAAATTAAAATTATCATGGTAACTGGGGATTCCAAGTTGACAGCCAAGTCTGTTGCTGTCCAAATTGGTTTAACATCAGACAAGGCACGAGTCATATCTGGCGATGAACTGGAAACCATGAGTAATGCAGATTTACGCGAAGCTTTAAAAGGAGAAGTAATTTTTGCGCGGGTAGCTCCAGAGCAAAAATATAAAGTTGTCAAGACTTTACAGGAAAATGGTGAAATTGTAGCTTCTACCGGTGACGGAGTTAACGATGCTCCTGCTTTGAAGCAGGCAGATATTGGTATAGCAATGGGCCTGACTGGCACTGATGTAGCTAAAGATGCTGCTAATATTATCTTAACTGATGATAATTTTGCTTCAATTGTTGCCGCGATTGAAGAAGGCCGTGCCGTATATAGTAATATCCGTAAGTTCTTAACCTATATTTTGACTTCCAATGTACCAGAAGCCTTTCCCTCAATATTGTTCCTATTTTCTGGAGGCATGATTCCTTTGCCGATGACTGTAATGCAGATTTTAACAGTCGACTTGGGAACGGATATGTTGCCAGCATTAGGACTTGGCGGGGAAGCGGTTGATCCAGATGTTATGAAACAAGCACCGCGAAAGCGTAATGAGCATTTGCTCAATAAAAGTGTCATCATTAAAGCATTTTTGTGGTACGGTTTGATTTCCAGTGCTATCTCCATTGGCGCATATTTCTTCGTGAATTTCCAAAACGGTTGGCCGCATGTGCCTTTAGCAGCTAATGGTCCAGTTTATATGCGTGCAACCACAATGGTTTTGGGAGCAATTATTTTTACGCAGATCGCAAATGTCTTAAATTGCAGAACAAATAAAGTTTCACTGTTTAAGAAAGGCATATTTAGTAACCGGAACATTTGGTACGGTATTGTATTTGAAATACTACTGTTTTTAGCTTTAACGGTTACACCTGGCTTGCAGCAGTTATTCAATACGACAAGATTATTGCCGGTTGACTGGCTATTCCTATTCTGTTTGCCAATACCGTTAGTTATTATTGATGAAATTAAAAAATGGCTACTTTACCATAAAAAATAAAGAAGTAACAAAAAAACCGCCTATATATTAGTTAAGCGGTTTTTGTTATGCTAAAATTAAAGCTTAAGGAGAACAATTATGAAATGGACAGCAACTATTACAAAAATTGGTAAACAAGCTATTGAACCTAAGGGTAATATGGTGATTTTATTTGGTGAAAATGTCACTCCAGAATTAGTCGATGTTTCAGTTATTCAAAAGTTTGATCCCCAAACTCTTCCCACTGGTTTTATTATGAAAAAGGGCGATACAATTACTATTGATGGCCAGACCTATGTTGCTGACTTTGTTGGCTCCATGGTTGCCAGCGATATGAGAGCTCTGGGTCACGTTACCTTATTTTTTAATCAGAAAAAGTCAAAAAATCCACTAGCTAACGGTGTGTATTTCACTTTAGAGGATAAACAGACAATACCTGAATTCAATATCGGTGATGACATAATATATGAGCATATTTGATTAGGATGATTTGATGGACTACGAGAAGAAGCATAAAAAAAGAACCATATTTCAGAAATGGTTTTTGAATAATCGTTTTAGTATTGCGCTACTAAACATTTTGTTGTTCTTCCTTGTGATTTGGTTGTTCAACAAGATATCATTTGTTTTAAATCCCGCTAAGGTCTTTGTAAGTGCAATTCTTCCCCCACTGATGCTGGCTTTGATTCAGTTTTATATTATGAATCCGCTGGTAGATATTTTAGAGCGGAAGTTTAAAGTACCAAGGATTATCACTATTCTTGGGTTATTTGTTTTGGTAGCAGTTTTGCTCGTTTGGATAGTTAATACTTTATTGCCAATTGTTCAAAGTCAAATTAACTCGTTAATTGTACATTGGCCTCATATCTGGAAGGATGCAACAAATGCGGTACAGGATTGGCTGAGTAATCCGCAACTGCATAGTGTAAAGGGCAATATTAATGATGCTATCAATCGTGCTCAAGATATGCTCTTTAAATCAGGTCACGAAGCTATCAATGCAACTTTAAGCAATATTTCTTCGGCAATAAGTGTTGTAACCATTATTGTTATGACTTTGCTTACTGCACCCTTTATTCTTTTCTTTATGTTAAAAGATGCTCATAATCTGAGGCCATATTTAACACAATTTGCACCGAAACGCTGGCAAAAAAGTTTTGGTGAGCTTCTTTACGACATTAATACTGCTCTAGCATCTTATATTAGGGGACAACTTACTGTTGCCTTTTGGGTCGGAATCATGTTTGCCATTGGTTACAGTATCATTGGACTTCCGTATGGCATTGCCCTTGCCGTTTTAAGCGGTATTCTTAACCTTATTCCATATTTTGGTACTTTTATTTCCTTTATACCTGTAATCGTAATTGCTATTATGCTTTCTGTGCCAATGGTAATTAAAGTTTTGGTAGTTTTTGCAATCGAACAGACCATTGAGTCTAGAGTTATTAGTCCTTTGGTAATGGGAAATAAGATGGAAATGCATCCTGTTACTACTATTTTATTATTGATAGGCTCAAGTGCTGTTTGGGGACTTTGGGGCGTCATTTTTGGTATCCCCATTTATGCTATTTTAAAAATCATCATTTTACGTGTTTATAATTATTACCGGAAGGTTTCGCAAGTTTTTAAGGAAGATGAAGAAAACGTCCAAGTTGTGGCTGAAAACTCGAATAATTTAAGCGGGAAATCAGAAGAAAAGGCGCCAAAAAAATAATTCTTATTTGTGAAAAAATTAGTGAAGGAGAAAAAGATTGACAAATCACGTAGTTTTATACGAACCACTGATGCCGGCTAATACTGGTAACATTGCTCGGACTTGTGCTGGAACTAATACAGTTCTTGATTTAATTGAGCCATTAGGTTTTCAAATCGATAATAAAAAAATGAAGCGAGCGGGTTTAGATTATTGGGATAAGGTTGATGTTCACGTACATGAAGATCTTAATGCATTCTTGAAGCAACTTGGTCCCCAAGATGAAATGTATCTTATTTCTAAGTTTTCTTCCAAAAATTATGCGGAAGTAGACTATACAGATTCTGCAAAAAATTACTATTTTGTATTTGGTAAAGAAACAACTGGTTTACCTGAAACATTTATGCGCGAATATTATGACCGCAATTTGAGAATACCAATGTCTAATAATATTCGTTGCTACAATTTAGCCAATTCGGTAGCGATAGTTTTACTTGAAGCATTGCGTCAGCAGGGTTTTCCTGATTTAGAAACTACACATCATTATGAAAATGATAAATTAAAAGATAGCTATAATCGCCCAGAGCGGTATGAAAGAAATTTAGGAGGAAACTAAGATGGATTTTGAAAAAGAAACTCCTGTTATAGTCAAAAACTTTCATTATGATATTAATGAAGAGCCGGAAACTAAAGATCAGGTAAATTTTGGCTTGAAAAAGGTTGAAAAACAAAATGATGATGGCACAACTGATGCTGGTACTGACGGCAATTATTTTGATGTAACCGTTGTTTTTGACGTGGCACCTGCGCCAGGAGATTTTTCTGTAAGCGGAATGATTAGTCAAATCGTTAAAATTAAAGATTATTTTGGTGATGGCAGTGATCTGGAAAAAAGTGACTATAAGTTGCTTAGTCGGCCATTAGTTGAATATATTGAAACCCTTACTTATGAAGTTACTCAAATTACTTTGGATGAGCCAGTTAATTTGAACTTCCAAGCAAATTTTTAATTGCTGATTAGGTAGTATTATGCCTAAAAAGAAAAGGAGAAAAACCACCAAGGCTCATCAGAAAAAACAAAATACTGGAATTACCTGGGCAATCATTGGACTGATACAAATTCTTATATCAGTCTTGGCATTTGTTAAATACGGAATTTTAGGAAAACAAGTTGCTAATATTTTTCGTTTCTTCTTTGGAGATTCCTATTTATTAGCAGCTGGAATTTGCATTATTTTTGGTTTGGTCATGCTAATTTACAATAAGCCAATGCACTTTAAATTTAAACGCAGTTGTGGCCTGTTTTTTGCAATACTGGGATTTTTATTAATCCAAAGCAGCGTTTATTTTGAAAGTGAATTTGTAAACAATGCATTTATGAATGCCTTTTGGCATGAAATTTCTGCTGAATTTGGTCGCATGGCTGTTACTAAACATGTTGGGGGAGGAGTCATTGGCGCATTATGCTACCAATTATTTTATCCCTTACTAGGCCATATAGGATTGCGTGTAGTTGCGATTTTACTGATTCCATGCGGCATTTTAATGTTCTTTGATGTAAAATTGGCCACGATAATCCAAAAATTTCAGAAGGTTAGTCAGCTTTTTATTAATAAAAATAAGGCAGCCGGCACGAAAATAAAAAATAAATATGGTTCTTTTAGAGAGAAAAAGAAACAGAAAATCTCAGACGAACAATCTCAGAATTCACAGGAGACATCAAAATCTAAAAATATGGTTTTTCCCGATGTTGATGATTTTGCCGTTAATGACGAGTCTTCTGAAGAATTCACAGATACTCAGGATACAGACGATGCAGTTGCAAACGAATCTGAATTTGGTGATATGCCAGAGCATGCCCCAGTTGAGCCGCAGATTCAGGTGGCCAGTCAAAATGATAATGAAAAAGGGAGAAAAGCAACTAGTTCTAGTAGCAATTTACCCAAATCTCATTCTTTTGCTGAAGAAGACAGAAAAATTAAACAAGAATTAGGATCTGTAGATCATGGCGAACTTAAGCAAGACCAAAAAGTTAGTCCTAATTATCAAAAGCCGCCAATAGCCTTACTTGATAGCATTAAGAATATTGACCAAAGTACTGATAAAGCTCTCATTCGCAAAAATACGCAAACCTTGCAGTCTACTTTTAAAAGTTTTGGGGTCAAAGTTATTATTAAAAAAGCAATTTTAGGACCAACAATTACACGGTATGAAGTTCAGCCTGCTGTTGGGGTTAAAGTTAGTAGAATTGTAAATTTAGCAGATGACTTGGCTCTTGCTTTGGCTGCAAAAGATATCAGAATAGAAGCACCTATTCCGGGTAAGCCATATATTGGTATAGAGGTACCTAACAAAAATACTTCAGTTGTTGCTTTTAAAGATGTAATGCAAAGTCAAGATAATAAAGCTAAGAAAGACCCTATGCAAGTACCTTTGGGAAAAGACGTTAGTGGTCAAACTATCTCAGCAAACTTAACTAAAATGCCTCACCTTCTCATTGCTGGTTCAACAGGTTCGGGGAAGTCTGTTGCAATCAATACTATTTTAACGAGTATATTAATGAAGGCACTGCCGGATCAAGTTAAACTGATTTTAATTGATCCCAAGATGGTGGAACTTTCTGTTTATAACGGTGTTCCGCATTTGTTGATACCGGTAGTTACAGATGCCAAGCTGGCCGCAAATGCTCTAAGTAAAGCTGTTAAAGAAATGGAACGACGCTATAAATTATTTGCCGCAAGTGGTGCTCGTAATATTGGCGAATTTAATGATAAGGTTCTACTTAATAATCAGGATAAGTCAAAGCCGAAAATGAAACTATTACCTTATATTTTGGTCGTAGTTGATGAGCTTAGTGATCTGATGATGGTTGGTGGCCGCGATGTTGAAGGTGCAATTGTCCGCCTAGGGCAAATGGCTCGTGCTGCAGGAATTCATATGATTCTGGCTACTCAAAGGCCGAGTGTTGATGTTATCACCGGTTTAATTAAGGCAAATGTACCATCGCGAATCTCTTTTGCCGTTTCGAGTGGTATTGATTCAAGAACAATTTTAGACCAAACTGGTGCCGAGAAACTGCTTGGCAGAGGTGACATGTTGTACATGCCGGTCGGAGCGTCTAAACCTGAGCGTATTCAGGGTGCTTATGTTTCTTCTAGTGAAGTTGAAAAAATAATTTCTTGGGTAAAGAAACAACAAAAACCTGAATATGATCAAGGTATGATTCCACAAAAAGGTCAAGAAAATTCTGAGAAACAAGATGACGAACCAGAGGATGAATATTATGATCAGGCTGTTGAACTGGTCAGACAGCAGCAAACAGCTAGTGTGTCACTCTTACAAAGAAGGTTTCGCATAGGATATAATCGTGCTGCCCGAATTGTTGATGCAATGGAAGAAAAAGGCATTGTGGGACCGTCTGAAGGTTCAAAACCTCGTCAAGTATTATTACCACCCAAAAAAGATGAAGACAAAAGCTAATTTTTAAGAAAGTTTATCAAGTCGCTTTATTAGTTCAAACTTGCCAAAAAATAATGTTAAAATATAATTGAATATGAATGCATAACTGAATTTATTTTCTAAAAATAGTTTAGCTATATGGTCATCTTCATACAATTTTAAAATAAAAGGAATGTTTTAATTGCAGCGAGCGCTTGTATTTGGTGCAACAGGTGGCATTGGTCAAGCTATTTGTGCTGACTTAGCCCAAGCTGGTTGGTCTCTTTATGTTCATTGCAGTCAAAATTGGCAGGAAGCCTATACTATGGCTGAAGGAATGAGTCAGAAATATCCTAATCAGGACTTTATTCCTATAAAATTGAATTTTTTGGCTAAAAATGATGAGTTAAAAGAATTTGTTAATAATCTTTTGCCAGTAAATGCTGTTGTGTTTGCTCAGGGAATTACAGATTATAATTTTGTAAGTAGTCAAAATATGGCAAAAATTGATGATATTTTGCACATTAATTTGATTACACCAATTAAACTAACAGGATTATTAGAACCCCATTTGATAAAAAATGATTATAGTCGTATCGTTTATTTAGGTTCGGTTTATGGTGGTTCAGGCAGTGCTATGGAAGCTGTTTACAGTTCTTCTAAATCAGGTCTTGAACGTTTCGCACAAGCATATTCCCGTGAAGTTGCTTCAGCCAATCTTACGGTAAATGTTGTAGCACCTGGTGCTGTTAATACAGCAATGAATTCAATATTAGCACCTGAAGCAATGGAAGAAGTTAGAGGCGAAATACCTGTTGGCCGTTTAGCAGAAGGCAAAGATATTTCCTATTGGGTTAGGACACTACTTGACGTCCATTCAGGATATTTAACTGGACAAACAATATATGTTAGTGGCGGCTGGCTTATATAAATGTAAAAATAATATGTAGTATATGTTATACTCAAAGAGTAAATTTAGAATTTAAAGAGGTAACTATGGCAGATATCGGAGATAAATTACGCAGTGCCAGAGAGGCTAAGGGACTTTCAATTGAAGATATTGAAAAAGCAACCAAAATTCAAGGTAGATATCTGACGGCGATCGAGCAAAACGATTTTGATAAACTTCCTGGAGATTTTTATGTAAGAGCATTTATCAGGCAGTATGCCCAAATAGTCGGTTTGGATGGTAAAAAGCTTTTAAGTGAATATCATGAAGATATTCCTAAGGCAGAGCCTGATGAATTTGTCGAAGATTCGATTGACAACAAAAGTGAAGAAATCCGTAAAACTACTAATAACAAGAAAAAAATATGGCAGGATTACCTTCCACGGATTATTGTTGGTCTGGGAATAATCGTTGTTGTTTTGGTATGCTATGTTGTTTATGCTCATTTTTCTTCTAGTCGCAATCAAAATAACAATACAACAGGGGATGTTTCTGTTTCTTCAGATAATGGCAAACGTCATCAGAAGGTTAAAAAGCCTAAAAAGAAAAGCGTAAAAATTAAAGAATTGGCAGCAAACCAATTTCAGATTACTGGTCTAAAAAATAATCGCAATTTGGTTGTGCGAGCTGGTGATCAGGCTACTACGGTTTCTATTGCTATGAATGGCGTTAACCAAAGTGGTCAGACTTTAACTGCTGGTCAAAAGCACACATTGAGGATTCCTGAAACTGCTCAAACTGTCGTTGTTACTTTCAGTAATGCTGTCGGGACTTCAGTTACAATTGGTGGTAAAAAAGTTCCATACACTGCTCAGAATTCGAATCTTTCTTTGACATTTTATATTGGTAAACGTCATAATAGTCAAACACAGAGTGGCCAGAATAATTCTGGAACCACTAATTATAATTCTGAACATAGTAACTCAAATCATCAAAATCAGAGTCATAATCAAACTGGCGGTCATAGCAATAACAATAATGCTAATGACAATAATCATTCTAGTTCGACCAATAGCCAAGAAAATAATCAAAATAATAACCAGAGTAATCAAAATGGTCAGTCAGGTCATGACGACAATCAGTCAAATAATAATGATCATAGTAGTGAATCTGGTCATTCTGGAAGTAATTCTTCCAGTGGGAATGAAAGTAATGAAAGATAACTATTTTGGGAGGAAAAGTTAAGAATGAATTTACCTAATAAGTTAACGGTTTTTAGAATATTATTAATACCAGTTTTTATGTTAATTGTCATCTTTGGTGGCGATGCCAGCGTTAAAGTAGCAGGAACAACAGTTTATTGGAAATTAGTCATTGCTGCCGTTGTTTTTGCGGTGGCATCTGCAACTGACTGGTTTGATGGGCATATAGCGAGAGCACGTAACCTGGTTACCAATTTTGGTAAATTTGCTGATCCGCTGGCAGATAAAATGTTGACTATGACTGCTTTCATAATGTTAATTTCGCTAAATCTGGCTCCTGCCTGGGTTATCGCTATTATCGTTTGTCGTGAATTGGCAGTAACAGGTTTACGTTTAATACTGGCAGAAAATAAGGGTCAGGTTATGGCTGCAGCTATGCCCGGTAAGATTAAAACGACTTGTCAAATGCTATCAATAATCTTTTTATTAATTGGAGATTTCTATCATATAGGAACTATTTTACTATATATTGCACTAATTTTTACTATTTACTCAGGCTGGGACTATTTCCACAGCTCATGGGATGTTTTTGAAGGTTCAATGTAAATTTAATGATAGGATAAATTATAAAAAAGCACTACTATAAGTGGTGCTTTTTTGTGCGTGATTTTTAATATAAAAGTCTCCAAAAAATGCTGATTGTTGATTAAGTTCCATTTACTTGTTAGGATTAGATTAAGGAAATATTGGAAAAGGAGGAAATTTTATGGTAGAAAAAGTACCAGCAGTTGAATTTAGGGATGTATCAAAAATATATCCTAAGATGAAAAATGCAGCTGTAAAACATATTAGTTTTAAAATAGAAAAAGGTGATTTTTGCTGCCTGATTGGTACCTCCGGCTCAGGAAAAACTACTTTAATGCGTATGATAAATCGCATGAATAGTGTAACTAAGGGTGAAGTGCTTGTTGACGGCAAAAATGTTAAAAGTTTTAACCCAGTTAATTTACGGCGGCACATAGGTTATGTTATTCAGAATAATGGATTAATGCCTCATATGACCATCAGGGAAAATATTATTTTAGTACCCAAATTACTAAAATGGCCTAAGGACAGGCTGGCTGGTGAGGCGCAAAAACTTATTAAAATGGCTGAATTACCTGAGTCATATTTAGACAGATATCCTTCAGAGTTATCGGGCGGTCAGCAACAAAGAATTGGAGTTGTGCGTGCATTAGCTGCAAACCAAAACTTGATATTAATGGATGAGCCCTTTGGCGCACTGGATCCAATAACTCGTGAAAGTTTGCAGAATTTAATTCAAAATTTACAAGTGCGATTAGGCAAAACAATTGTTTTTGTCACTCATGACATGGATGAGGCATTAAAGCTTGCCACTAAAGTAGTTGTTTTGCATGATGGGCAATTGATTCAAGTAGGAACACCTGACCAGATTCTACATCATCCTGCAAATGATTACGTTAAGAGCTTGATTGGTGAAGAGCGTTTGTCAGAAGCAAAATATGAAACTGTAAAAGTTAAAAACGTGATGTTGACTAACCCAACTAAAATTGATTTAGGAGCTTCGCTCACTGACGCTTTAACCATGATGAAGGAGCATAGAGTTGATACGCTTTTAGTCGTTGATAATGGGGACCATCTTAAAGGCTACATTTCAATTGATGATTTGCAACGCAATTACCCTAAAGTAAGTAGTGTCAGTGATATTTTGATTACTAAACTGAGCACTGTCGGTCCTGAGGAATATTTGCGTGACAATTTTAGTCGGATCATGAGTCGGAATAAGAGCTACATACCCGTAACGGATTCAGATAAAAAATTAGTAGGTATAGTCACTCGTGCTAGTTTAGTAAATGTTGTTTATGAAAAAATATGGGGCGATAAAAGTCGCCTGCAAAATTCTTCAGAAAAAGAGGCGAAATAACAATGTCAGCCTTTTTTGCACAACACGGTTCAGAATTATTAGTAAAAACTTGGCAACAAATATATATTTCTGCTATCTCTTTAGGGTTAGGAATAATTGTTGCAGTTCCCTTAAGCGTTATATTAATGAAATTTAAGCGAATTGCTAAAGTAGTAATAGCAATAGCCAGTATGCTGCAAACTATACCAGCTTTGGCTTTGCTGGCAATCATGATACCGTTTTTTGGTGTTGGGAAACTGCCCGCAATCATAGCTCTTTTTCTTTATAGTTTAATGCCCATTTTACGCAACACATATGTAGGGCTAACTGATGTTAATCAAGATACAATTGATTCAGCACGCGGGTTAGGCATGACTAATATGCAGCTTATTTTAAAAGTTGATATTCCTTTAGCTATGCCCGTAATCATGGCAGGAATCAGACTTTCTGCTATTTATGTAATTGCCTGGGCGACACTTGCTTCATACATCGGAGCTGGCGGCTTAGGAGACTTTATTTTTAATGGACTTAGCCTCTACCAAACAGACCTCATTTTTGGAGGAACGATTCCTGTAATCATTTTGGCTCTATTAACGGATTACCTATTGGGTAAGCTGGAACGTAAGCTGACGCCAAAGGGAATATAAGGAGGTGTTCATCGTGAAAAAGTATTTGCAAAAAATATTGCTGATGATAACCACCTTGCTCATACTGCTTACTACTAGTGCTTGTGGTTTACCAGGACTTTCTGACAGTCAAGGTAGTGAAAAAGATATTAAAATTACGGCACTGACAACGACTGAGTCTCAAATTATGGCAAATATTGTTGCCCAATTAATTGAGCACGAGACGTCATATAAGACTTCTATTGTTAATAATTTGGGTTCTGCACCGATGCAGCACCAAGCTCTAATTCGGCATGATGCTGATATCCAAGCAGCCGCGTATGATGGTGGTGAGTTAACAGCCAATCTGCTCTTACCTGCGATTAAAGATTCCAAGAAGGCAAATGATACAGTTCGCAGAGAAGTAAAAAAGAGATGGGACCAAACCTATTTGCATACCTATGGTTTTGCTAATAATTATGCCTTTATGGTTAGAGCAAAAGATCAAAAGAAATATCATCTTTATAAAATTTCAGATTTAAAGAAAGTTAAAGACAAATTTTCTTTTGGTGTAGCATCTGAATGGGTTAATGCTCCAGGAGTGGGTTATCCGGCTTTTCAAACAGCTTATGGAATGACTTTTGCTAAAGCCCATCCTATGAACATTGGTTTAGTTTATTCTGCTTTGAATAGTGGAAAAATGGATGTTATCTTGGGTTATTCAACAGATGGTCGAATTGACAGCTATAATTTACATCTCCTCAAAGATGATAAACATTTCTTTCCACCGTATAATTGTGGGATGTTAATCAATAATTATTTATTGCGTGAGCATCCTGAATTAAAGCCAATACTGACCAGACTAGTTGGCAATGTGAGTGTGCATGATATTCGTAAAATGAATTTTCAAGTTGATGACAAGTTGCTTGAGCCGTCTATTGTTGCACATCAATTTTTAGTAAAACATAATTACTTTAAGGGGGAGAAATAATGTCTCATTTATCATTGTGGCAGCAATTTATTTATTATTATGCCCATAATGGCAGTTATGTATTAGAACAATTTAATCGCACTTTCCTCATTTCAATCTATGGGGTTCTATTTGCTGCAATTATAGGTATTCCTCTAGGAATTTTTATCTCTCGCAATGGTCATTTAGGTGATTTTGTTGTTGAAATTGCCAATTTTATCCAAACAATTCCATCTTTGGCACTTTTATCCATTGTAATGATTGGCTTGGGTTTGGGCGTTATGACTGTTATTGTAACTGTTACACTTTATTCACTTTTACCTATTATTAAAAATACATATACTGGTATGAGTAATGTTAATAAAAATGTTATTGATTCTGGTAAAGGGATGGGTATGACAAAATTGCAGCTACTTTACATGGTTCGTTTGCCTTTATCAATGTCAGTTATTATAGCAGGCTTAAAAAATGCTTTAGTCATAGCTATTGGTATTACATCAATTGGTTCATTTGTAGGTGCTGGCGGTTTAGGTGACATTATTATTCGTGGTACTAATGCTACTAACGGCAGTGCAATTATACTGGCCGGAGCTCTTCCTACAGCATTAATGGCAATTTTAGCAGACGTCATTTTGAATTTTTTGCAGAAAATATTACAACCCAAGGGATTAAAAAAGGCAAACTAAAAAAGTTTTTGGCAATTTTTACGTAATTATTATTGTGAATAAAATTAATAAACATTTGTTCGCCTTTTTTCTTGCAAATATACACTAAAGCAAAGTATAATTATTACGTATTAAAATGATGAAACTATTTATAGGAGGACAAGAGTCTTGGCCAAAGATGAAAAACAAGCTGCATTGGAAAATGCACTTAAGAAAATTGAAAAGAATTTTGGTAAAGGCGCCGTCATGCGAATGGGCGATAAGGCCGACACCAAAATTTCAACTGTTCCTTCAGGTTCGCTTGCTCTTGATGCGGCCTTAGGAGTTGGCGGCTATCCCCGTGGTAGAATTGTAGAAATTTATGGACCAGAGTCTTCTGGTAAAACGACAGTTGCTTTACATGCGGTTGCTGAAGTGCAAAAAAGAGGTGGCACGGCTGCTTATATTGACGCTGAAAATGCCATGGATCCGGCATATGCGGAAGCTTTAGGTGTTGATGTTGATTCATTAATTTTATCCCAGCCTAACACTGGTGAAGAGGGATTGCAGATTGCGGATACATTGATTACGAGTGGTGCGATTGACATTTTAGTAGTTGATTCGGTTGCAGCACTTGTGCCTCAAGCTGAAATTGACGGCGAAATGGGCGACAGCCACGTTGGACTGCAAGCTCGTTTAATGAGTCAAGCATTGCGTAAACTTTCAGGTAATATTAATAAGACTAAAACCATAGCAATTTTTATTAATCAAATCCGTGAAAAAGTGGGGATCATGTTTGGCAATCCTGAAACTACACCAGGTGGTCGTGCACTTAAGTTTTACGCAACTATTAGACTTGAAATTAGAAGAGCAGAAAAAATTAAACAAACTGGTGGTGAAATCACTGGTAACCGCGTAAAAATCAAAGTTGTTAAGAATAAAGTTGCTCCGCCTTTTAAAGTTGCCGAAGTTGATATGATGTACGGCAAAGGTATCTCTCAAAGTGGTGAACTTCTAGACATGGCTGCTGACAAGGACATTATTGCTAAAGCTGGTTCTTGGTATTCATATCATGATGAACGAATTGGGCAAGGACGAGAAAATGCCAAAAAGTATCTTGAAGATCATCCTGATGTTTATGATGATGTTCAGAAGCAAGTTCGTCAGGCTTTCGGCATTGATGAAGAATCCGTAGCTGAAAGAGAAGATCCAGAAAAAATAAAAGAGAAGAAAGCTAAAAAGGCTGCAAGCAAAGAAAAGGAAGCTTCTGATAAAAAAGAAGCTGACAGCAAAAGCTAATTATGAGGAAATAGACCTTGACCTGTGAAAACTGGTCGAGGTTTTTTTCATGACGTTTGACATAATCCCCGTGGTTCTTTATCATTAATATTGTGTGAATAATCTAAAAAAATAAAAAAGGCGATAGAAATCATGATGAGTAAATTTTTGATTCCCGTCGCGATTGCTATTATTTCAATTATAGTAGGCATAGTTGTAGGATACGCTATACGTAAAAATATCTGGGAAAAGAAAGCCCAAAATGCTCAAAACGATGCCGATCATATTTTAACCGAAGCAAAAGCACGAGTCGATGCTGCTAAAGCAGAAGTCAATGCACAAAAGCAGGCAGCTGACGCTGTAAAACAAAGTGCGCAAAACACCAAAAAAGAAAAAATTCTTGAAGCCCAAGAACAAATTCAAGATTATCGACAAAAAGTTGAAGATGAATTAAACGACAAACGTGATACAATAGCACGTGATCAAAATCGCTTAACTCAACGAGAGGATACTCTTGATCATAAAAACTCTTTGCTAAAAGAAAAAGAGGATGATTTAGCTAAAAAAGACGAACAGCTAGAAAATAAGCAAAATGAATTGACCACTAAGTTGCAAAAGGCAGATGAATTAGTCGAACAGACTACACAAAAGCTCTATGAAGTTGCTCATTTAGACAAGGAGCAGGCGCGAAAGCTTGTTTTAAATCAATTGTCAGACCAATTAGTTAAAGAACGAGCAGAAATGATTAGTAATAGTAATCAAGAAGTGAAAGCCAAGGCGGATCACTATGCACGTAAAATAATTATTGATGCTATTCAAAGCAGTTCCGCTGATACGGTAGCCGAAACTACGGTATCAGTAGTTGATTTACCTAATGAGGAAATGAAAGGCCGAATTATCGGTCGTGAAGGGCGTAATATCAGATCTTTTGAAGCACTAACGGGTGTGGATCTAATTATTGATGATACACCTAAAGTTGTGACACTGAGTGGTTTTGATGCAATTCGGCGTGAAATTGCTAAAAGAGCAATGGAGCGTTTAATTAAAGACGGAAGAATTCACCCAGCTAGAATTGAAGAGACAGTTGATAAAGCTCGTAAAGAAGTTAATGATGATATTTACGAAGCTGGCGAAAGCGCTCTAATGGAACTGGGGATTCACAAAATGAATCCGGAGTTGGTCAAAATATTGGGTAGACTCAAGTACCGTACATCATACGGTCAAAACGTTTTGGGTCATTCGATTGAAGTTGCAAAACTAGCTGGAACAATGGCTGCGGAGCTTGGATTAAATGAAAAATTAGCGGTTCGCGCGGGATTATTACACGATATTGGAAAAGCAGTCGACCATGACATTGAAGGGTCACACGTTGAAATTGGCGTGGAATTGACCAGGAAATATCACGAGCCGGATGTGGTTGTTAATGCAATTGCAGCACACCATGGGGATGTGCCGAAGTTATCATTTATTGCTGAACTGGTAGTTGCAGCGGATACAATTTCTTCTGCAAGACCTGGTGCCAGAAGCGAGAGTTTGGAAAATTACATTAGAAGACTTACTGACCTGGAAGAAATAGCTAACAGGTATGAAGGGGTTAAGCAGGCATATGCTATTCAGGCTGGACGTGAAGTTCGCGTGATGGTTGAACCTGATAAGATTTCAGATGATCGTATTACAGTACTGGCACGAGACATTCGTAATCAAATTGAAAAAGAACTTGATTACCCGGGTAATATTAAAATAACAGTTATTCGTGAAAAGCGTGCTGTAACTATTGCAAAATAAAAGTATAAGGTTGAATTCTAAAAAATTCAGCCTTTTTTATTTTTATAAAAACAAATAAAATGTGGCGCATTTCGACATATATTATCGTAAATAGACATATTTTGCTAAAATGAAAGGGTATACAATTAAAATTGAATGGAGGAAACTGCTGTGAATCCAAAAATAACAATTGAGCTGAAAGATTTTTTGCAAGAGTTAGGGTATCCATTTGATTCTATTTCTGGTTTACTTGATTCCAGTGTTATGGATAAATATCTCAATGCTAAGTGGATTAAGAATTCACATGTATTTCAGGTGCTTGATAGAAAAGCAAGTGATGAACAGTTGCTGGCTTGCAGCAATGTCCGCAATTTTTACCAGTTTGTTCCTCCATACTTTGCTGCACTGTCAAGTAAAAACGGAAAACAGGCGATTTCCCGTTTGGCGACTTACCAGCAACTTATAGGACCAATCGAAATGGGCAGATTTAAAGAAGGTGAAAATTTAAGAATCCATATTAGATATTTAGATCAATATCGTAAATACTCACGATTTAGTTTACTGGTTGATCAAATATCTTTGGTTAGTCTGATTAGAGCAGGAACGAATAAAACTATTATTCCCGTGTCTATTGGTAGCAAATACAAATATGGATCAAAAATTAACGATTATTTAGGCATTAAAGGTCAAAATAGTTTAGACAATTATTTGGTGTTTAGAAAGCGTGATTTAGAACAACCATTTATAACTAAAAATGATGTAATGTGGAACTTTATTGAACCCGGTTTAAAAAAGTACATCAAAAAATTAAATATCAATCCTCCAATTTCAGCCGTTGTGCAAAACACTCTGTTTAAGCTGATTGCTGGGGGTAATTTTCAGCTAAACGATGTAGCAAATAAACTGGGTATTTCTTCACGGACCTTGCAAAGATGGCTGCAAAATGAAGGTACTACATTTAAAGAGCAACTCAGTATTGTGCAAAAGATTTTGGCACAAAACCTGCTTCAAGATAAGACTTTAAATACTGCTGAGGTAAGTTTTTTAGTCGGTTTTAATAGTGTTGCTTCATTTTATAAGGCTTTTAAAAAGTGGTCTGGAGTTACGGTCAGAGAATATAGACTGCAAAAGATTTTACAGGCAAATAGTATTAATGCAATTTAATTGAGGAGAAAACAAAATGTTTTTAAAAGATAATGAATCTTGGAATGCGACTTATGATGTTGTTGTAATAGGTTTTGGCGGAGCAGGTGCTACAGCAGCGCGTTTTGCAGCAGATAAAGGAGCAAAAGTTCTTCTAGTTGACAGTGCGCCGGAAGGACATGAAGGTGGTAATACCAGATACTGTGGTCAGATTGTTGAAGCAGGTTATGATTATGACAAGCTCAAAAAGTATTATCAAAAAATGACTGCCCCACTGGATTTAGATGAGCAGGTGCTTGAAACTTTTGTAAAAGGGATGGTCAATTTACCAGATTACTTTGAAAAATATCTGGGTGGTAAAGCATTCAGCGTTAAAAACAATCCAGGAAACAAAAATGTTGCTATGCTGGCTTATATGAGTGCTGAATATCCTGAATTTGAAGGTGCAGACACCAATGATGACTTGTTAGTGCATGATCAGATATTTGATGCTGCTCTTTGGAAAAAATTGCGACAGAATGTGCTGGATCGCAGCGACAAGATTGATGTACTTTATTCAACACCAGCAAAGCATTTAATTCAGAATACGGATAAGACAATTGTAGGTGTACAGATTGAAAATAAAGGCAAGCTGTTTAATGTTCAAGCAAAAAATGGTGTAGTTTTAGCTCTTGGTGGATTTGAAAATAACGAACAAATGGTGCAGGACTACTTAGGTGAAACTAATTTATTACCATACGGTACGCTTTATAACAATGGCGATGGCATCAAAATGGCTATAGAAGTTGGTGCAGATTTATGGCATATGAATAATTATGAACCCGGTGGGACTGTTAATTTAGCTGCTCCTAAAGGCCAAAGAGCTCATAACATTATGGCATGGAAAGCATTATTTGCTGGATCCTTGATCACAGTTGGTGATGATGGTACGCGTTATGTAGCAGAAGACGATCCAACTCGTCATGGTCATCGCTATAATCATGGTCTTTGGAGAATTCCTTTAGCTCAAATACATCCTCATATGATTTTTGACCAGAAGAAATACGATGAACTATTCTCAGCTGATAATGATGAATTTCAAAAAGAAGCTTTAAGTAAAGTAGTTAAGTCAGAAACTATCGTAGATTTAGCTCAAGAAATTAAAGTTGATCCAGCAGTTTTAGAAAATACTTTGAACACATATAATTTCTTTGTTGATCAGGGAGTCGATTATCAGTGTGGACGTAAGCCAGAATCAATGGTCAAAATTTCACTTACAGGTCCGTTCTATTCGTTAGCTCAACAACATACCATGTTAAACACCCAAGGTGGTCCCCGTCGAAATGAAAATGCTGAAGTCATAGATACAGATCAGAAAGTTTTGCCACACTTATATGCTGCTGGTGAACTGGGTCATATAGGTGCAAATCAATACAATGGCGGGGGTGACATGGCTGACTGCTTAATATTTGGTAAGATAGCTGGAGAAAATGCCGCCAAAATTAAAGATGATCAAGTAGTCTCAGGTGCCAGTGTCAGTGAAAATAATGCTGATGTTGCATTTCCTGAATCAGATGTTAAAGAAGAAAGCTATTCAACTGCTGAAAATCAATATATTGGCAAATCAACAAGTGGCATGGGCAATGAAATTGTAGTGCGAGTAACAGTTGACAGTGATAAGCGTCCAACCAATATTGAAGTTTTAAAAGAAAGCGAATCGCCCGACTACGGTGAAAAAGCGATTAAGAAAATGAAACAAGAAATGTTGACTAACAAAACAGCTAACGTAGATGCTGTCTCTGGAGCTTCTGCATCAAGTCGCGCATTTAAAGAAGCAGTAGAATCTGCGTTGAAGCAGGCATAGATTTTGACGAAAGGATAAGAAATGGCAAATTTAAAAGATGGCGTTTATCAAGGACAAGGTTCTGGTAATCGAGGTGAAGTCAAGGTTTCGGTAACAGTCAAAGACAATAAAATTACGGATGTAACAATTGATAAGCAAGATGAAACTTCTGGTATAAGCACTGCTGCATTGAAAAAGGCACCAAAGCTAATTGTTGAGCATCAGTCATATAACATTGATGCAGTTACTGGAGCAACTATTAGTTTTCAAGCCGTCCAAAAAGCAGTCAGAGATGCAGTTTCAAAGGCTGGCGATCCTAGTGGTCTTGATAAAAAAGTAGATTTGAGAAATACTGCAAAAAAGGTTAATGGTGAGGACTACCGTAACGTTAATCCAGATGATTTGCAATTTGAAGATCAAACTGATGTTTTAGTAATTGGTGCAGGTGCCGCTGGTCTTTCAGCTTCTATTTCTGCAAGGCAAAAAGGTGCCTCAGTAATTTGTTTAGAATATACTTCAAGTTACATGCTGTCCGATATGACTCTGTCTGGCGGTTATTACAACGCTGGTGGGGGCACTAGTTTGCAAAAATCTCAGGGAATAAAAGATACCAAGGAAAACTGGAATAATTATTTAAAAGCAGTTGGTCAAGGCTATGAAGATGCGGGCATGAGAGAAACAATCGTTGAACATGGTGCAGAAGATTATGAATGGCTGGCTGGTGAAGTTGGTGTCAATTTTCAAGAAGTCCAAGAAATTGGCAATGAAGAAGCAATGAAAGACCATGCCACTCCAGCAGCCAGATCGCATTTGACTGTCGAAAAAAGTGGCTATGGTCTGTCAAAGCCGCTTTACAAGAGGGCAAAAGAAGTTGGAACAAAATTTATTTTTAATATCACCGCTGAGAACTTAATAACTGACGAGAATAATAATGTAGTTGGTGTACATACTAATAAGGGTAACTACAAAGCTCAAAGTGTTGTTATTGCTACAGCAGGCTTTTCTCGTAATAAAGAAATGCTTAAGAGTTTTGCGCCTGATTTTGCAGTTGGAGAATCATATGGTTCAATCAGACAAATGGGTGATGGTATCACTATGGGTGCTGAAATTGGCGCTAAGTTAAAAGATATGTGGATGCCAATAGCAAACTCAATTGGTACTCAATCCGGCGATAATGTGTGTATCGGTCCTCTGTGTACTGCCTGGACAAAGCCTTACATTTGGGTAGGTACAGATGCTAAAAGACACTTTAGGGAAGATATGTATTTTGAATATGCCTCTAAAAAAATCGCAAGTCTTGATCAAGGCTACGTTTGGTTAATTTTTGATGAAGGCATGGCAAATGAAATGCCAGCTGCTTTTTCAGCACCAGCTCCGTCACCACATTTAAAACGTGAGGTAGAAGATGGTTACTTCAAGAAAGCTGATACGATAAAAGAATTAGCTCAACAGATTAACCTAAACCAAGAGGTATTAGAGAAAACAATTAAAAAGTGGAATAATGACGTTATTAATGGTGAAGATACAGAATTTGGTCGTCAAAAAGATTTAACAGCTTTCAAAGCACCATTTTATGCTGCTAAACTAGCTCCCTCAACACCAGACATGGCAGGTGGATTAGCTATTAACACAAAAGCAGAAGTTCTGGACAATTTTGATAAAAAGATAAACAATCTTTATGCTGCAGGAAGTACTACAGGTGGTTGGCGCGGAATGACTTATCCTGGATGTGGGATGGGCATTACTAATGCTGTTGTTTTTGGAAGAATAGCTGGAGAAAGTGCTGCAACTAATGTCAAAGTAGGGGCTGATGCAAGTTCAACTGCCTCTCACATGTAGTTTTTATATTTTGTTAATTAATCAGAACTGGATTCATTTGAACCTAGTTCTTTTTATATTATAAATAACAATTTTTTGTTAAAAAAACCAGTATTCAATTAACCTAATTTGTGCATTTTTATTCGAGCTTGTATAATTAAGACAACTATAAATGAAAGTAGCCGACTATGTTTAAAATTATTGTTGAATTATTCTTTTTAGTGATTATACAAGCTTCGATCACGCCTTTTATTAGGAGATTGGCTTTTGTATTAGGGGCAGTCGACATTCCAAATAAAAGAAGGGTAAATAAAAAACCAATGCCAACTTTAGGCGGATTGGGTATTTTTGTGACCTTCAATATTGGCGCTTTTGTTTTATTGCGTGAGCAATTTCCAACACATGAGGCTTTTAGCATACTTTTAGGATCCAGTGTGATTGTCTTAACCGGCATAATTGACGATATTATGGAGCTAAAGCCAAGGCAAAAAATGTTGGGTATATTTATTGGTGCTTTAGTAATTTATTTTCTTGCCGGCATCAGGATGAACGTCTTGAATTTGCCCTTTCTTAATAAACAAATACAATTAGGCTGGTGGAGCTTACCAATTACTATTTTTTGGATATTAGCCTTAACTAACGCAGTTGATTTAATTGATGGTCTTGATGGCCTGGCCGATGGGGTTTCAATGATTTCACTTATTACCATGGGGATCGTTGGTTATTTCTTCCTGCATACCGGTCAATTATACATACCTATTGGCTGTTTTATGCTTGCAGCATGTCTATTGGGATTTTTGCCCTATAACTTTCATCCTGCAAAAATATTTTTGGGTGATACAGGGGCGTTATACATTGGCTTTATGATTGCGGTGTTTTCACTTAAAGGTTTAAAAAATGTAACTTTTATTTCTCTGTTAGTACCGGTCACTATTTTAGGCGTTCCCATTACAGATACAATTTATGCCATGATTCGGCGCAAATTAAATAACCGTCCCGTTTCGCAAGCCGATAAGCACCATTTGCATCATCAACTAATGAAAATGGGTTTGACCCACAGACAAACTGTTTTAACCATTTATGCTTTATCGCTTATTTTTTCATTCATTTCTCTCTTGTTTTTGTTGTCACCAATGTGGGGAATGTGGGTTTTAATTGCTGGTCTGGCAGTTGCCTTAGAGTTTTTTGTGGAATCTATTGGTCTTTTAGGAGAAAAATATAAACCGCTGATGAATTTGACCCAAAAACTGATTAATTCTCGCAGTAAAAAAGATCCTACGGTGGAAGTTTGGCACCTCGGGCAAGACAAGCCTGAACAATTAAAGAAGAAAAAGAAAGATTAAACTTGGCAGATACTGACAAGAGATTTTAGTTTAAAAGTTAATTTGACTATTGCCAAAATTAGCAAGAAAAAAGAAGACAACTTCTTTAAATGTGGATTGTCTTCTTCTTTTATATAGTTATTGAATTACGCTTTTATTGATCATGATAATTGTGCTGAGTAATGGGAACCTCATTATATCTTTTAGGCAGAAAAATAAACTGTATTTTTCCGGACAAAATATTAGTGAGATCATTTTCCAATTCCTTTAATTTGCCTTCATCAATGTAAATTGAAATTGTCACGCTGACGCCATAATCAATATTGTCAATAAAGATTTTTTGTTGATTAAGATAGTGTTGGATTTCATCAAATTTTTTATAATCGACTTGAAATTTAACCCCCTGTTGCTGAACTCGTTTAACTACGCCTATGGCTTCCACTGCCTTAGTCACACTATTAGAATATGCACGTATCAAACCTCCAGCCCCTAATTTTATTCCGCCAAAATAGCGCGTAACTACTGCAGTGACATTTTTAAGTTTCATTAACTGCAAGGCTTTTAGTTCTGGAACTCCGGCCGTACCAGAAGGTTCGCCGTTGTCGCTGGCTTTAACATGCTCATCGTTGAGACCAATAGTATAAGCAAACGTATTATGAGTGGCATCACGGTATTTGTCAGACACAGCGGCAATTGCCTTTTCAGCTTCTTCAATAGTTGGGGTCCGTATTAAAGTCGTAATAAAACGACTTTTTTTAATCGTTAATTTGTGATTGCCATTTTCTTTAATGGTCAAATAATTTTCTTTTTCATTCAAAAAAATCAGCCCTTTTTTGCGTATGTATTATTGGAGGACAAAATGGAAGATATTTCAAATCTTGCAGGCCGCCAATGGCTTAGTAGTCAAATGGATTTTAGCACAAAGGCTGGCTTAACCAAAATCGAGGCAATTAAAAATGGTCGCTGCTTACGCTGCAATGCCAGGGTTTATGCCAAACTGCCAAGTGGCAAAAAATATTGCAGAGCATGCATTGGTCTGGGAAGAATTGTGGAGGGTGATTATTTAATTCGCAATGAACAAAAAATAAATTTCTCGATAAAAGCAAATGGTGGATTAACGTGGAAGGGTGAACTAACCTCACTACAAGCTGAGATTGCACATAAATTAACTGAAAATTATGTATATGGTCGAGATTCATTAGTCCATGCGGTAACCGGTGCAGGTAAAACAGAAATGTTATTCCCGTTAATAGCACACTGTTTGGCAAAAGGAAAAAGATGTTGTATAGCCACGCCTAGAATTGATGTTGTAAACGAGTTATACCCGCGTTTTCAAAAAGCTTTTAGTGAGATTAAAATCGGTAAATATCATGGGCGTGAGTATCAAGAGCCTGGACTGGAACAATTAACCATTTGTACAACACACCAATTATTAAAATTTTTCCATGCTTTTGATCTGCTTGTTATCGATGAAGCTGATTCCTTTCCCTATGTCCATAATTCGGAATTACATTTTGCAGCGAAAAATGCAGTTAATGATAGCGGTCAACGCGTTTACTTAACTGCAACGCCTACTAAAGATTTATTGGTATCTGTAGAAAAAGGTAAATTACGAAAATTAAAGTTGAAAAGAAGATTCCATGGAAATCTTTTACCTGTACCAAAAGAAAAATTGTTTCTTCGTCCTTTTCTGCGCCAAAACAAGATCAATGTTAGGCTCATTAAAGAAATTATAAAAGTTATAGCAGCAGGCCATCCATTACTGCTTTTTGTACCTCGTGTTGATCAAATAAACTTTTATATTGATGCCCTGAAAAAAGAGCCAAAATTTAGTCAAATTAAGATTTCTGGAGTTCATGCAAATGATATTAATAGAATTAATAAAGTTGAAAAGTTTCGAGCAGGAGAAATTCAGCTGTTAGTGACGACTACAATATTGGAACGAGGGGTTACTTTTAATCATGTCTGGGTAATTGTTGTTCAAGCAGATGATAAAATTTATTCTGCTTCGAGCTTAGTACAAATAGCTGGTAGAGTGGGTCGAGCTAAAACAGATCCCAGTGGTTTAGTTTTATTTTGTTATCATAAATATACTAAAAGTATTCGTGATGCTATGAAACAAATTCGTGAGATGAATAAATGAAAAAATGCTTACTGTGTGGTCAGTTTTTTGTTGCTAAAGTGTCATTTATCCAATTATTCTCTTGGAACAAACAGGAAACTAAATGCATCTGTTCTAATTGCCAAAATAAATATATGCGGATTCCTGATAAACACTGTCCAATTTGTTTTGGCAAATTGAGCCAAGATAAAATTTGTTCAGATTGCATTAATTGGCAGAAAATCTATGGCCCAAAATTATTGAAAAACCATTCCGTATATTTATATAATAGGGCTTTTCATGACCTAATGGTTAATTATAAGCGGTATGGCGATTATGCTTTGCATAGAGTATTATATGATTTATGTCAGGAAGATTTGGCTAAGTTTAAAGCTGATCTCTATATTCCTGTGCCCACTTCTCCAGAGCATCTTGAACAAAGGCAATTTGATACTGTCAGCTCAATATATGGTAATCTTGTTTCATTAACCCATGTATTGGAGAAGAAGGCAGGACTTGGTGCACAAGGAGAAAAAAACCGCGCGGAAAGGTTAAGTAGTGAGCAAAGCTTTTTTGTTAAGAAAAACTTTACGATTAGCTTTCAGAAATGCAAGATACTTTTATTAGATGATATTTATACTACGGGCAGAACGCTTTATCATGCACGGGATGCACTGGCAGAAGTTTTTCCTAATGCAAAAATTAGTAGTTTTACCTTATGCAGATAAAACTAAATTGTTCAGCGCTTTCATGTTTTGCTATAATTTTGCTATAATATAGGTAACATAAGACTGCAAAAGCAGTTGAAAGGAGAATCTCATATGTTAAAGTATAATGTCCGTGGTGAAAATATTGAGGTAACTGATGCTTTAAGAAGTTACGTTGAAAAGCGCCTGAAAAAATTGGAGAAGTATTTCGATTTGAATCAAGATATGATTGCCCATGTTAATTTAAAGGTGTATCGTGATCACAAGGCTAAAGTTGAGGTAACTATACCACTACCATACTTAGTATTGAGAGCTGAAGAAACTACTGACGACATGTACCGCAGTATTGATTTTGTTTCTGAAAAACTTGAAAGACAGATTAGAAAATATAAGACCCGTGTGAATCGTAAGAGTCGTGAAAAAGGCATTAATGACTTCTTTGTTGAGAGTGCTGAAGAAGAGACCAAAGGCAAAGAGAGTAACGAATTTTCTATTGTGCGCAATAAGCAAATTGGCTTAAAACCCATGAGTCCTGAAGAAGCTATTTTGCAAATGAATATGCTTGAGCATGACTTCTTTGTTTTTCAAGACGGTGAAACTAACGGCACAAGTGTTGTCTATCGCAGAAATGATGGCCGTTATGGTTTGATTGAAACAAAATAAAAATAGTATTATCAAGCAAGGGCCCCACATTTAGTGTGAGGTTTTTGTTTTGTTTATTTTTCATTTGGCGTCAATCATGGTAAAATTATCATGTGTTTTTATACTTTAACTACATATAAGGATCGATTAAATGGTAAACATTTTAAAGAAACTATACAATAACGATAAAAGAGAACTGAAAAAGTTTGAAAAAATTGCTAGTAAAGTTGAAAGTCATGCAGAAGAGTATGGTCAACTTGCTGATGAAGAATTGCAGGCAAAAACGCCTGAATTCCGTGACCGGCTAAAAAATGGTGAAAGCTTAGATTCACTTTTGCCAGAAGCTTTTGCAGTTGCTCGTGAAGGAGCTAAAAGAGTTTTAGGCCTTTATCCATTTCATGTGCAGGTTCTAGGTGGAATTGCCCTGCATTATGGTAACATCGCTGAGATGATGACCGGTGAAGGTAAGACCTTGACTGCGACCATGCCAGTATATTTGAACGCATTAACTGGAAAAGGTGTTCATGTTGTTACTGTCAACGAATACTTGTCCAGTCGTGATGCAGAAGAAATGGGTCAGCTTTACAAATGGCTCGGTTTAACTGTTGGTCTTAATTTGAACGCAATGTCTCCAGATGAAAAACGAGAAGCATATAGATGTGACGTTACTTATTCGACTAACGGTGAACTTGGTTTTGACTATTTGCGTGATAACATGGTTGTTTACAAAGAACAAATGGTTCAGCGTGAACTTAACTATGCTATTATCGATGAGGTAGACTCAATTTTAATCGATGAAGCCAGAACGCCATTGATTATTTCTGGCGAAGCCGAACAAGCTAATGGTGACTATATTCGTGCAGACCGTTTTGTCAAAACTCTTCAAGAGGATAAGAGTGATGATGATGCAGACGATGACAAAGACTATGGTGATTATAAGATTGACTGGCCTACTAAGACTATTTCGTTAACCAGAACAGGTATTCAAAAAGCCTGTGATCATTTTGGACTTAAAAATTTATACGATGTTGAGAATCAAAAATTGGTGCACCATATTGATCAGGCCCTGAAAGCAAATTATATTATGCTTAAAGATATTGATTACGTTGTTCAAGATGGCGAAGTTTTAATAGTTGACTCGTTTACTGGTCGTGTAATGCAGGGACGGCGCTATTCTGATGGTTTACACCAAGCTATTGAGGCAAAAGAAGGCGTTAAGATTCAAGAAGAGTCCAAGACGCAGGCTACAATTACCTACCAGAACTTCTTTAGAATGTACAAAAAACTTGCGGGGATGACTGGTACTGCTAAAACTGAAGAAGAAGAGTTCCGTGAAATTTACAATATGCAGGTCATTACGATTCCGACTAACCGTCCTTTGATCAGGAAGGATAATCCGGATATTCTTTATCCTACTTTGTCATCCAAGTTTGCGGCAGTTGTCAATGAAATAAAAGAGCGTCATGCAAAAGGACAGCCAGTTTTAGTCGGTACTGTTGCAGTCGAAAGCTCTGAAAGATTGAGTAAATTACTTGATAAAGAAGGAATTCCTCACGCAGTTTTGAATGCTAAAAACCACGCTAAGGAAGCGCAAATCATCATGAATGCTGGTCAGCGTGGAGCAGTCACTATTGCTACTAACATGGCTGGTCGTGGTACCGATATTAAATTAGGGCCGGGCGTTAAAGAGTTAGGCGGACTATCAGTTATTGGTACTGAACGTCATGAATCACGTAGAATTGATAATCAACTCCGTGGACGTTCGGGTCGTCAAGGTGACCCCGGTGTTACACGCTTTTATCTCTCACTTGAAGATGACTTGATGAAACGTTTTGGTGGCGACAGAGTCAAAGACTTCCTTGACCGCTTATCAGATAATGATGATGATAAAGTGATTGAAAGTCGTTTGATCACCAGACAGGTTGAATCAGCACAAAAACGAGTTGAAGGTAATAACTACGATACTCGTAAGCAAACTTTGCAATATGATGATGTTATGCGTATTCAACGTGAAATTATTTATGGTGAACGGATGCAAGTTATCGGTGAAGAAAATTCACTTAAGGATGTTTTAATCCCGATGATTCGGCGCACCATTAACAGTCAAGTAGACATGTTTACACAGGGTGATCGCAGCAAGTGGCGGCTTGATTCACTGCGTGACTTTATTTCTTCCAGCTTAACCAATGAAGAAGAAACAGATGCCATTGATTTCAAAACAATTACTGTATCTGACTTAAAGCAAAAATTATATGATCTTGTTGAAGCCAATTACGAAGAAAAAGAAGAGATTTTAGCTGATCCTTCAGAAATGCTTGAATTTGAAAAAGTTGTTATATTGCGAGTAGTTGATGATCGCTGGACTGATCATATAGATGCAATGGACCAATTACGGCAATCAATTAGTCTGCGCGGCTACGGTCAACTTAATCCGTTAGTTGAATATCAGGATTCTGGTTACAACATGTTTGAAGAAATGATTTCAAATATTGAGTTTGACGTAACTCGTTTATTTATGAAAGCTGAAATTAGACAAAATCTTAGTCGTTAATAGTTAAGATGAAGAGAAAGCAGCTGCTTTCTCTTTTTTACTGAAATTTTATTAAAATAAAGGAGCTATTGCTAAAAGATGGAAATAAGTGAAATTCAAAATGAATTAGATAGTTTAAATAAGCGGTTAGACCACTTTAGGGGGTCTCTTTGACTTAGATTCAATAACTGAAAATATTATTGTTAATGAGAATAAGATGCAGGATCCCTCTTTTTGGGATGATCAAGAAAAAGCCCAAAGCTTGATCAGTGAAACAAATTTATTAAAAGAGAAACGCAATTCTTTTAACAAATTAAAGTCTGATTATGAAAATGAAATAACTGCAGTAGAGTTGCTGAGAGAAGAACCAGATAATGACTTACAAAAGGAAGTTGAAGCAGATTTACAACAGCTGCAGACTGAATTTCATGATTACGAATTAGATTTGCTCTTATCTGGTAAATATGATAGTCATAATGCGCTGATTGAAATTCATCCAGGAGCAGGTGGTACCGAGGCTATGGACTGGGGACAAATGCTCTTGCGGATGTATCAGCGTTATGCTGATATTAGAAATTTCAAGTTTGAAATTAATAACTATGAACCTGGAGAAGAAGCTGGTCTTAAAAGCGTCAGTGCTAAAATTACTGGCAAAAATGCTTATGGCCTAATGAAGTCGGAAAATGGCGTTCACCGGTTAGTCAGAATTTCACCCTTTGATTCAGCTAAAAGAAGGCATACGTCTTTTGCCTCCGTGGAAATTATTCCAGAAATTGATGATAGTATTAAAGTTGATATTAATCCCAAGGACCTTCGAATTGATGTCTACCGCTCAAGTGGTGCAGGAGGACAACATATTAATAAAACTTCAAGTGCTGTTAGAATCACTCATTTACCCACAGGAATTGTAACAACATCTCAGGCACAACGTTCTCAACTGCAAAATAGGGAAACTGCAATGAATGAATTACGGGCAAAATTATTTCATTTAGAAGAAGAGAAAAAGCGTCAGCATAAGCAGGAACTTAAAGGTGACCAAAAAGAAATTGGCTGGGGTTCTCAAATTCGGTCTTATGTTTTTCATCCTTATAATTTGGTTAAAGATTTGCGCACAGGCTATGAAACTTCTGATACAAATGGTGTAATGGATGGTAAGTTGCAACCATTCGTTTATGCGTATTTGCAGTGGCTTTTAAGTCAGGAAAATCCGGAGTAGGTGATTAGATGAGTTTTTGGGGAATTATTGGTTTAGTTTTACTTGCTGTAGTCATTTTGAGTATTATTTACGCCATGTTTCATGTCTTTATTTTGTTATTGCCCGCAGCTTTAGTTATTATTGGCATTATATGGCTGATTAATCATTTTACTAAAAATGATGAAAATAAGAGCGGAAATTCTGGTCCTGGTCCTTATAACTGGGGAAACTGGAACCAAAATAATGAAGCCAGACCAAAGCGTAAAAAAGTACGTGATGCTAAAACTAAAGATGTCGACAAGTAATAAAGGGGCATTTTAAAATGACAAATGCGGTCAAATTAAAAAATTTAATTCGAGATAATAAAATTGTCCACGTTGTGCAAGGTAAGCAATACATCAAGGATAAAGAGATTGTAGTATCTGATATTTACAGACCAGGATTGGAATTGACAGGGTACTTTGATTTTTATCCGCGTCAGCGTATTCAGTTATTGGGTCGAACAGAAATTTCTTATGCTGCCAGGTTAGATCACGATAGCTTGGTCGATGTTTTTACTAAGCTTTGCACACCTGATACGCCGTGCTTTTTTGTGTCACGTTCTCTGCGTGTACCGCCTGAATTAGTTAAAGCTGCTGATGATGCCCAAATCCCAATCCTTTCTTCACCTGAATCAACCACTTATGTTTCGAGCATATTAACGGAATATTTGCGAGAACGTCTGGCCGTTCGCGATACTATTCATGGTGTTCTGATTGAAGTCAAGGGTATGGGTGTCCTTTTAACTGGTGATTCCGGTGTTGGGAAATCTGAAACTGCCTTGGGTTTGATTCATCGTGGTCATCGTTTAATTGCCGATGATCGGGTCGATGTCTATCAAAAAGATGTTGAAACGGTGATGGGCGAAGCACCGGCCATTTTGAAGCATTTAATGGAAATTCGCGGCATTGGCATAATTGATGTCATGGATTTGTTTGGTGTTGGTGCCGTCAAAAACCGTGAAAGTATTCAACTGGTAATCAAGCTAGTTAATTGGGATAATAAGGCAAATTACGATCGTTTAGGCTTTGAAGAGAGCAAACGTGATATTTGCAATGTTGAAGTGCCACAAATTACTATTCCAGTTAAAGTAGGCCGCAACATGGAAGACATTATTGAAATTGCCACAATGAATTTCCGTGCCAAAAGAAGTGGTTATAACGCCACGAAAACTTTTGATAATAACTTAACGAAGTTAATTAAGAAAAACTCTAAAGAGGATTCAGCAAAGGATAAGAATAAATGACATTGACCATTAATCCTGTAGCATTTAAATTAGGAAACTTAAGTGTCAAATGGTATGGCGTTATCATGGCGGTGGCGATTATTTTAGCCGTATCAATGGCAATTATTGAGGGACGCAAGCGACAAATTGAAAGTGACGACTTCATGGATTTGCTATTATGGGCTGTTCCAATCGGATATATTGGCGCACGTATTTATTATGTTATCTTTGAGTGGGATTATTACTCACAGCATCTCGATCAGATAATTGCTATTTGGAATGGCGGTATCGCTATCTATGGTGGTTTGTTGGCCGGTTTGGCGGTTCTTTTGGTATTTTGTTATAAAAGAATGCTACCCCCATTTTTGATGTTGGATGTTATTACCCCAGGTGTAATGGCGGCTCAGATATTGGGACGCTGGGGGAATTTTATTAACCAGGAAGCCCATGGTGAACAAACAACCTTAGCGTTTTTACAAAGCTTGCATTTGCCTAATTTTATCATTAGCCAAATGAAAATTGGTGGCATCTACTACCAACCTACTTTCTTGTACGAATCTTTTTTTAATTTGATTGGTTTGTTAATAATATTGTTTTTGAGACATAAAAAGCATTTATTCAAACAGGGTGAAATATTCATGCTTTATTTGGCGTGGTATGCTGTGGTGCGCTTTTTTGTGGAAGGGATGCGGACTGACAGCCTTTATTTAATGGGTTCGATACGCGTTTCACAAATGCTTAGTTTAATACTATTTGCTGTGGTCGTAGGGTTATTTATTTATCGCAGAAAAGTAGTTAAACCGAAATGGTATCTTGACGGCAGCGGCTTGAAGTATCCTTATAGTCGAGACTAAATAATTGTTTTAAGTGAAAGAGAGTTAGAAATGACAAAAATTGCAGTTTTAGGAGCAGGTTCATGGGGCACGGTTCTGGGATCGATGCTTGCTGATAAAGGTTATGAAATCGTATTGTATGGTAATAACGCAAAAGTTAATAACGAAGTTAATCAGCATCATACTAATGAACATTACATGAAGAATTGGCAGGTAAATGAGACAGTTACCGCAACGGGTGATTTAAATCAAGCACTAAAAGGTGTAGAAATCGTTCTATTTGTTCTGCCTACTCAGGCTATTCGCAGTGTTGCCCAAAATGTAAGTAAAGTATTACAAAAGACTAATGCTAAGCCACTCATAGTCACAGCTACTAAGGGTATTGAACCGGGATCCAAAAAGCTCATTTCTGAAATTTTGACAGAAGAAATTTATCCTGATGATGAAGACAAAATTGTAGCAATTTCAGGACCGAGTCATGCAGAAAGTGTAGCTCAAAAAGATTTAACTGCAATTTCATGTGCTTCAACAAGCAGGGAAAATGCCCAAAAAGTCCAGCAGTTATTCTCAAATGATTATTTCCGCCTTTATACCAACAGCGACTTGATTGGTGTTGAAGTCGCGGGAGCAGTTAAAAATGTTATTGCCATTGCTGCGGGTATTTTAGTAGGAAAACACTACGGTGATGATGCTAAGGCGGCTTTAATGACGCGTGGTTTAGCTGAAATTACGCGCTTAGGAGTCAATTACTTTGGTGCTGACCCGATGACTTTTAGTGGTCTTTCCGGAATTGGTGATCTGATTGTTACTTGTACATCTGTTAATTCGCGTAATTGGCGCTGTGGTAAGCAACTAGGTGAAGGTAAAAGTCTTGACTACATATTGCAGAATATGGGTCAAGTTGTAGAGGGTGCTACAACGGTAAAAGCTGTGCATGAATTATGTCAGGAAAAACAAATAGATATGCCAATCAGTGAAGCAATTTACCGAGTTTTATACCAAAATTCCAATGTTGATGATGAAATTACCAGGATGATGGGCAGGAGTCCTAAACAAGAAATTAGACTTTAGCAGGCAATTCGTTGTAACATTACTTACGAAAAATAAGAAAGTACTGGGGGTAAAACTATGACGGAAAAATATGATGTGATCATTATAGGAGCAGGACCAGGCGGATTAACTGCTGCTCTTTATGCTTCTCGTGCAAATTTATCAGTTCTAATGCTTGATCGCGGTTTGTATGGCGGGCAAATGAATAATACCGATGCGATTGATAATTATCCTGGTTTCAGTGAAATAAAAGGACCTGAACTAGGTGAAAAAATGTATAATTCAATCATGAAATTTGGTACAAAATTTGAGTATGGCGATGTTCAAACAGTAACTATAGATGGTGACCAAAAAATAGTAAAAACAGATGCTGGTGAATATAGTGCCCCTGCATTAATAATTGCTACAGGAGCTGATCATCGTCATTTAGGAGTACCAGGTGAAGACGAATATTCCGGTAAAGGTGTTTCTTATTGTGCAGTTTGCGATGCAGCCTTTTTTAAGGATGAAGACATTGCTGTTATAGGTGGTGGCGATTCCGCTATTGAAGAAGGAATTTATTTGGCACAAAGTGCTAAATCAGTCACGGTTATTCATCGTCGTGATCAATTAAGGGCTCAGCCGACTTTACAAAAACGTGCTTTCGCAAATTCTAAAATGCACTTTATTTGGAATGGCTTGACCGAGTCTATTGATGGCGATGGTGAAAAAGTTACTGGGGTGACATACAAAGATAAAGAAACAGGAGAGGAAAAGCATTTGCAAACTCGCGGTGTCTTTATCTATGTTGGGGTTATTCCTCAAACAGCACCATTTAAAGACTTAGGCATAACTGACGAAAAGGGCTGGATCCCAACTGATGAACATATGAGAACTAAAGTTGCTGGCATCTTTGCTTTAGGTGATGTACGTGCTAAAGATTTGCGTCAGATTGCTAATGCAGTTGGTGATGGCAGCATTGCTGGTCAAGAAGCTTATAATTATCTCCAAGACTTAAATGATCGTTAAATATAAAGATTAAAAAAAGAATTCATCTTAATTGAATTCTTTTTTATTTTTACGGCTAGCAATAATGATAAATGCTAGAATAGAATCTATGAAACCGAATTTATTGCTAGAAAAAAAGGGGTACTTTACCGAAATGAAAGCTGAAGAAATATTTCTAGAATGGCAAAATGCACGCAACATGCCAAATTACTTGCAAGAACAGTTAGCAAAGCTGAGTCAGGATCCCAAATGGATTGAGGATGCATTTGGCCAGGACATTAACTTTGGTACTGCTGGGATGCGTGGCAGACTTGAGCCCGGGACCAATCGTATTAATTTATACACTGTAGGTAGAGTGACTGAAGGATTGGCCCGACTGATCGATGAAAAAGGTGAAAAAGCTCAAAAAAGGGGCGTGGTGATCTCTTTTGATTCCCGCTACCACTCTCGCGAGTTTGCAGAGCATGCAGCACAAATTTTAGGAGCTCATGATATTCGTGTTTATCTTTTCGATGATTTGAGACCAACTCCTGAGCTTTCATTTGCTGTAAGATATTTGCATTCTTATGCAGGAATTAATATCACTGCTTCTCATAATGCCAAACAGTATAACGGTTACAAGGTTTATGGTGCTGATGGCGCACAAATGGGACCTGAAGATGCAGATCGTGTTTTTGATTATTCTCAAAAAGTAACAGATATTTTTAACGTTGAAGCAGCTCCAATAGTACAGCTGCGTGCACAAAAGACCTTGCAGCTGATTGGTGAAGACATTGATGAAGCTTATTTAGCAGAACTGAAAACAGTAAATGTTAATACTGAACTTATAAAGCAAAATGCCGACAGGCTAACAATTATTTACACTCCTTTGCATGGCACAGGCAAAATACTTTATGAACGGGCTTTTAGGCAAAATGGTTTTACCAATGTAATACCTGTCCCTAGTCAAGCAATTATCGACCCGGAATTTCCCACTACTAAAAAACCAAATCCGGAATACCGTGATGTTTTTGATCCAGGGATTAAGCTGGCAAATGAAAAAAATGCTGATTTAATCATTGCCACTGACCCTGATGCAGATCGTATGGGTGCTTGTGTGCGAACAAAAGATGGTAGCTTTCAAGTTTTAACAGGTAATCAAATTGCCACGCTAATGATTTACTATTTATTGGTTAATTTGAAAAATAATGGTCAACTCAGAAGTGATTATGAATTAATTACTTCAATTGTTTCCAGTAGTATGCCACTTAAAATTGCGGATGACTTTGGTATCAAGACAAAATCTGTTTTGACAGGTTTTAAATTTATTGGCGAAGAAATTGACCGCATGAATAAAATGCATGACGGCAAATTTTTAATGGGCTTTGAAGAAAGTTATGGTTATCTATTTAAGCCATTTGCTCGAGATAAGGATGCTATGCAAGGAGCATTAATGTTTGCTGAAGTAGCCTCTTATTATGCCTCAAGGAATATGACAGTCTTAGATGGTTTGAGTGCAATCTGGCAAAAATATGGCACGTCCTATGAAATTACCAAGGCTATAGAAATGCCAGGAATTGGCGGACAAAAGAAAATGGCTGAATTGATGGCAAACTTGCGTTCTGAAAACTTAAAAAAAATAAATGGAGTGCAGGTCGTTAAAATTCAAGACTTTTTAAAGCAACAGGAATCTAATGAAGATGGCGTTAAACCGATGACGGGCTTACCTAAATCAAACGTATTGAAGTACTTTTTAGCTGATGAAACTTGGCTGGCTTTGCGGCCCTCAGGGACGGAACCTGTAATTAAGGCTTATGTTGGAGTAAATAAACCAGATATCGCGACTGCACATGAAGCTGCTGAAAGTTATCAAAAAGCATTGGCAAAACTGTTAAAATAAAACAAAAAGGATGCGAAAATACGTTCGAGAGTGTAAAATATAATAAGTCAAAATAAGAGTTGGGCTGTTTTGTCCAACTTTTTCTACGAGAGGTTTTTCGATGATTAAACGACAAGAAGAACGTAAATTTGATCTGGTTTCAAAATTTAATCCAGCAGGCGATCAGCAACAAGCTATCGACAAATTAGCTGCTGGTTTTAAAAAAGGCTATAAGGAACAGATTTTAGAAGGTGCTACTGGTACAGGTAAAACTTTCACAATGGCCAATATTATTGCAAAATTAAATAAACCCACTTTAGTTATTTCTCATAATAAGACTTTAGTTGGTCAGCTTTACGGAGAATTTAAAGAGTTTTTCCCTCACAATGCCGTTGACTATTTTGTGTCATACTATGATTATTATCAACCTGAAGCTTACGTGCCGCAATCTGATACTTATATTGAAAAGGACTCGGCAATTAATGATGAAATTGACCAGTTGCGTCACCAAGCTACCAGCGATTTAATGGAACGTAACGATGTCATTGTCGTTGCTTCAGTTTCGTGCATCTATGGCTTAGGTGATCCTAAAGAATATGCTGCAAGTGTGATTACTGTTCATGAAGGTGAAGAATATCACAGGAATACTTTGCTGCGTGATTTGGTCAATATCCAATATGACCGCAATGATATTGACTTTCAACGTGGCCGATTTCGCGTTCGCGGAGATGTTGTAGAAGTTTTTCCTGCGGGCAATTCTAACCACGCTTATCGGATCGAATTTTTCGGTGATGAAATTGACAGAATAGTAGAAGTTGATGCCTTAACAGGTGAAGTAGTTGGTGAAAGAGAGAGTATTTCACTTTTTCCAGCAACGCACTTTATGACCAATGAAGAACAAATGAGACGTGCCCTAAAGGCAATTTCACAAGAAATGAATATTCAAGTGAAAAAGTTTGAGGGCGAGGGCAAGTTGCTGGAAGCTGAACGGATTAAGCAGCGCACTACCTTTGATATGGAAATGATGGGCGAAGTCGGCTATACCAACGGTATTGAAAACTATTCTCGTCATATGGAAGGCCGTAAAGAAGGAGAACCGCCCTATACTTTACTTGACTTCTTCCCCGATGACTTTTTGATTTTAATTGATGAATCCCACGCCACCATGCCGGAAATTAGAGCAATGTATAATGGCGACCGCAATCGTAAAAAGACTTTGATTGATTATGGCTTTCGTTTACCGTCTGCTCTTGACAACAGACCTCTAAAACTGGCTGAATTTGAAAAGCATGTTAACCAAATATTATATGTTTCAGCCACTCCGGGCGACTATGAATTAGAGCGGACTGATCACAAAGTTGAACAAATTATCAGGCCGACTGGACTACTTGATCCTAAAATTGAGGTTAAACCTGTTGAAGGACAGATCGATGATTTGGTTGCTGAAATTAACAAACGCATTGACAAGAACGAACGTGTTTTTGTTACGACATTAACGAAAAAAATGGCTGAGGATCTGACAGATTATTTGAAGGATCTAGGCATTAAAGTACAGTATCTGCATTCAGATGTTAAAACTTTGGAACGGATGCAAATTTTACGTGATTTGCGGACAGGCAAGTATGATGTCCTAATTGGTATTAACTTATTGCGTGAAGGTATTGATGTCCCGGAAGTTTCACTTGTTGCAATTTTAGATGCTGATAAGGAAGGCTTTTTACGTGCCTACAGACCACTAGTGCAAACAATGGGGCGTGCTTCTAGAAACTCTGATGGTGCTGTAATCATGTATGCTGATACAATCACAGATTCGATGCGGGAGGCTATTGATGCCACGCAGAGAAGGCGTAAATTACAGATTAAGTTTAATGAAGAGCACGGTATGAAACCGAAAACGATCGTTAAACCGATCAGAGATGTTATTTCTGCCACTAAGGTTGCTGATGAGGATGCACAAACTGATAGTTTTGCCGATTTGAATTTTGACGAATTAACAGTAAAACAAAAGAGAACCATGATTAAAGACTTGCGTAAGCAAATGCAAGAAGCTGCTAAGAAGCTTGACTTCGAAGGTGCTGCGACCTTGCGGGATGCTATCATGGAATTGGAAAGTTCAACTAGAAGTCCAATTAAGAAAAAAGGAAAAGCTTTAAATGGTAAATGATAAAATTGTTATTCGTGGTGCACGTGAACATAATTTAAAAGACATTAACCTGTCAATTCCTAAAGATAAATTAGTTGTTATTACCGGCCTATCAGGTTCTGGAAAAAGTTCTTTGGCTTTTGATACTTTATATGCTGAAGGGCGCAGAAGATATGTCCAATCGCTATCAAGTTATGCCCGCCAATTTTTAGGACAAATGGATAAGCCTGATGTTGATTCAATTGATGGCTTAAATCCTGCAATTTCGATTGATCAAAAAACGACATCACATAATCCCAGATCAACTGTGGGCACAGTTACTGAGATAAATGATTATCTCAGATTATTGTGGGCTCGAGTTGGGCACCCAGTCTGTCCTAACGATGGTACTTTAATTGAAAGACAGTCGGTTGAACAAATGGTTAATCGCATTTTGGCTTTGCCAGAACGTAGTCGCATTCAAATTTTAGCACCGGTAATTAGAGCTAAAAGAGGAGCACATAAAGAAGTCTTTAAACGTGTCCAAAGGGCTGGTTATGTGCGCGTCATCGTTGATGGCGATATGCATGAGATTGGTGAAAAATTTGATTTAGAAAAAAATAAGCGCCATTCAATTGATATTGTGGTTGACCGTTTGATTGTTAAAGAAGGTATTCGCTCACGCCTTTTTGATTCAGTAGAAGCTGCCTTGCGCTTATCAGATGGTTATATGAATGTTGATGTTATCGGTGGAGAAACAATCAACTTTTCAGAGTACTATGCCTGCCCTAAATGCGGTTTTACTGTAGGAGAAATGGAACCGCGGCTTTTCTCTTTCAATGCACCGTTTGGCGCTTGTCCAGACTGTGATGGCTTGGGCGTTAAGTTATCAGTTGATGAAGATTTGGTTGTTCCAGATAAAAACAAAACTTTGGCTGAAGGTGCAGTCGCACCATGGAAGAATTCGAAGTATTATGGGGAAATGCTTGAACAAGCTTGTGCGGCATTGAAAATTCCTCTAAATAAACCTTTTGGTAAGCTAACCAAAAAGCAAAAAGAGACGATTTTGCATGGCTCGGCCAAGAAAATCAAATTTCATGTCACTGGTGATTTTGGTGTCAATGATACTACTGCACCTTTTGAGGGTGCTATGGAAAACGTCGAAAGGCGCTATTATCATCCGATGTCTAAGTTCATGCGTGATGTTATGGGCAAATACATGACTGAACTTACTTGCTCAACCTGTCATGGCAAAAGGTTAAATCGTAAAGCATTAGCTGTTAAAGTTAATGGCAAGGATATTGCTGAGGCATCAGAATTGGCAATCAGTCATGCTCTCGAATTTTTCAATAATATTAAACTTGATGAGCAGGAATCTGTCATTGCCAAGCCAATATTAAAGGAGGTCCGTGACAGACTCACTTTCTTAAATAGTGTAGGCCTGGATTATCTGACCCTGTCGCGTTCTGCTAATACTTTATCTGGCGGCGAAGCTCAGAGAATTAGGCTTGCGACTCAAATTGGTTCTAATCTTTCAGGTGTAATGTATGTTCTAGATGAGCCATCAATTGGTTTGCATCAACGTGATAATGACAGGTTAATTGCTGCATTGAAGCGCATGCGTGATTTGGGAAACTCACTTATCGTTGTCGAACATGATGACGAAACTATGAGGCAAGCAGACTATTTGATTGACATGGGACCTGGTGCTGGTACTTACGGTGGTGAAGTCATGGCAGCCGGTACGCCAGAAGAGGTTGAACAGAATGAAAAATCCCTGACAGGGCAATATATGGCTGGCAAAAAGTTTGTTCCTGTTCCGTTAAAAAGGCGTAAAGGTAATGGTAAAAAAATTACTGTTACGGGTGCAGCGGAAAATAACCTTAAAAATCTGAAGGTAGAATTTCCATTAGGCAAATTAATTGTGGTTACCGGAGTTTCTGGATCCGGCAAGTCAACTTTAGTTAATATGATTTTAAAGCGGGCTCTAGCGCAAAAATTAAATCGTAACCAAACAAAGCCTGGCAAATACAAATCCATTAGTGGCTATCAAAATATTGAAAAGATTATAGATATTGATCAAAGTCCAATTGGTCGGACCCCTCGTAGTAATCCTGCTACTTATACCAGTGTTTTTGATGACATTAGAGCTTTATTTGCCCAGACAAATGAAGCCAAACTTCGGGGTTATACTAAGGCACGTTTTTCATTTAATGTTAAAGGCGGTCGTTGTGAAGCCTGTCATGGTGATGGCATTATCAAGATTGAAATGAACTTCCTACCAGACGTTTATGTTCCCTGTGAAGTATGTCATGGCAGTCGTTATAATTCTGAAACTTTAGAGGTTACCTACCGCAAGAAAAATATCGCACAAGTGCTGGATATGACTATCAGCGAAGCCTGCAACTTTTTTAAAAATATCCCTAAAATTGCCCGCAAATTGCAAACGATTGTAGATGTTGGCCTAGGCTATGTCAAATTGGGGCAATCTGCGACTACTCTTTCTGGTGGGGAAGCTCAAAGAATGAAGTTGGCTGCTGAACTGCAAAAGTTATCCACGGGAAAGAATTTCTATATTCTCGATGAACCAACAACTGGACTTCATACTGATGACATCAAGCGACTGCTAGAAGTCTTGCAAAGATTGGTTGATCAAGGAAATACCGTTTTGATAATTGAACATAATCTTGATGTGATAAAAAATGCTGACTGGTTAATTGACCTTGGTCCCGAAGGAGGAGAAGGTGGTGGCAAAATAGTTGCTACGGGAACGCCGGAACAGGTGGCACAAGTTAAGGAAAGTTATACTGGTCAGTACTTAAAACCTGTGCTTAAGCGTGACACAGCATTAACTGAAAAGGCTAGTAAAAAAGCAAGTAAATAGTATTAATTTATTGCGATAAAGTGTACAATAAAGCGCAAGGAGGAATAGAAATGGATAATTTTTCTAGTTACAGAGAAAATCGCGGGTTTAATTGGGCAGCATTTATCTCTGGTATTTTAATGGTAATTGCCGGATTGTTCTTGTTGCGTCATCCTGGTAAAGCACTCCATGCCTTTGTATTGCTTTTTGCTATTGTGTCAATTGTTCAGGGATTCGTGTGGCTGGTATTCTACAGTCGTTTTCGGTATTTTATCCCTTCCAGTTGGTTGTCGATTGTTTCAGGGGTGCTTGATATTATTGTCGGAATTTTATTTCTCTATTCCTACGATGCCGCTGGCTTAACAATCGCTTATTTGTTTGCCTTTTGGTTCTTATTTGATTCAATTACCGGGATCATTTTTTCATGGAGTATGAGAAAGATTTCTACCTTTTTCTTTTGGCTCAATTTAATATTAAATATCTTGGGATTACTGATAGCAATTAGTTTGATGTTTAATCCTGCGTTGTCAGCTTTAACATTAATTTGGCTAGTTTCCTTCTGGTTGCTAATCTTTGGTATTAATCAGATAATTGCAGCATTTGTCAACAGATAAATTTAAAAAGTTCATTTGAACTTTTTTTTTGCCAAAAAAAGTAATGAAACACCTGGTATGTTATAATTTTAGTAATAGGAGGTCAGCAAAAATGGCTAAGCATAAAAAGCAGCTACTGATTGTTACAGGCATGAGTGGTGCAGGGAAAACCGTGGCTTCTCATGCTTTAGAGGATATGGGCTATTTTGTGGTTGATAATTTACCTCCATCGCTTTTATCTAGTTTTTGGGACTTAATTGTTAACTCGGATGATTTTACTAAAGTAGCAGTGGTAATTGATTTGCGTGTTAAACGATTTTATAAAGATCTTGATAATGAAATTAATTCCCTGGAAGACAATGGTACTGTCCAAACTAGAATTATTTTTCTAGATGCGGCAGATAATACTTTAGTAGCACGTTATAAAGAAACAAGACGTGTTCCGCCATTGGCCAATAATGGTCGCTTACTTGATGGTATTCAGGAAGAAAGACGAATTTTAACTGGTATTAAGAGTCGGGCAAATGACATAATTGATACTTCTAATTTAAGTCCCAAAGAATTAAAACAAGAATTGGCAAATAGGTTTAGTAAACAGCATAAACAACCCTTTTCAATTGAAGTATTATCTTTTGGTTTTAAATATGGTATGCCGATTGACGCTGATATTGTAATGGATGTTAGATTTTTGCCTAATCCGTTTTATATACCGGAATTGCGCCCTTTTACTGGTCTTGATAAGAGAGTTTTTAATTATGTGATGGAGAAAAAGGAAACGCGCAGCTTTTATCAAAAATTTTTGGACTTATTAAAAGATGCTTTACCAGGCTATATCAAAGAGGGTAAAAGCAAGTTGACTATTGCTATCGGTTGTACAGGTGGACAGCACCGCAGTGTAGCAATTGCAAAGCAATTAGCCAAAGATTTGGCTGAAGATTACACGGTTGACCTAACCCATCGTGAAATTAGTCGTTACACTAGAAATAGGTGATTATATGACATTTGATGAAAAAGCAAATCATACCAGTAAAAGCAGGAGACCTCATGTTGTAGTTATTGGTGGCGGTACAGGTCTACCTGTTGTTTTGAATGCACTAAAAGAGAAAAATGCTGATATTACAGCAATTGTAACAGTATCAGATGACGGTGGGTCTTCTGGTTCAATTCGCAACTTTATTAATGTTGTTCCACCTGGTGATATCCGTAATGTCTTAGTATCGTTAAGTGAAATTTCCCAAGAAGAAAAAGACGTCTTTCAATATCGTTTTGAATCTTCCGATTCCTTTTTCTCTGGTCATGCCATTGGCAATTTAATTATTGCTGCTTTGAATGAAATGCACGGAAATATTTTTGATGCTGTCCAGTCTTTATCTAAAATGATGAAAGTGGACGGACATGTTTTCCCAGCTTCTAATGAACCCTTAACGCTTAACGCTGAGTTTGTTGATGGCTCCATTCAAGCTGGTGAAAAAGAAATTACTGATAAGGATAAAAGAATTAAACGGGTGTGGGTCACTGATACAAACTCCAAGTCGGAACCAGAAGCCGTACTACCTGTTTTAGATGCAATTAAAAATGCTGATGCCGTAGTCTTGGGCCCGGGGAGTTTGTTTACTTCAATTTTGCCTAATCTGATGATTCCTAATTTAGGGGAAGCTGTCAAAAAAACTAAAGCAGAAGTAATATATATTTGCAATATCATGACTCAGCTAGGCGAAACGGATCACTTTTCAGATTGTGATCACGTTAGAGTAATCAATGCCCATCTCGGCGGACATTATATTAATACGACATTGGTCAATGGTGCCAAAATAGATATGTCTAAGTTTAATCCTAAAGATTATGATGCCTACCTTGAGCCTGTTAAAAACGATTTCAAGGGGTTACGTGAGCAGGGCTGTCGCGTGATTACTGATGATTTTATTGACCAACATAGTGGCTTGGTTTTTCATGATGGCATGAAAGTAGCTAAAGAAATCATCAACTTGGCATATGCCGCAATGACTCGCAGAAAGGATTAACAAATAATGGCAAGCTATGCAAGTAATGTGAAAAAAGAATTGACCTCATTGCCAATTCATCCTGAACATGCTAAAGCAGAATTAGCTGCTTTTTTGCGTATGAATGGTGTTTTAAATTTTCACGAGCATCAGTTTAGCCTTGATATTACTACTGAAAACCCTGCAATTGCTAGACGGATATTTTCTTTAATAAAGACCGCATATAAAGTTGAACCACAACTAATAGTTTCACGAAAAATGAAGCTTAAGAAAAATAACCAGTACTTGGTACGATTGCAAAATCACGTTAAAGAGATACTGAATAATTTAGAAATTTTAACGCCTACGTTAAATTTAATTACTAGAATTCCAGACAGAATTATTAAATCACGTGAAGGAGCAATGTCCTACCTTAGGGGTGCGTTTTTAGCTAGCGGTAGTGTGAATAATCCCAACACTAGTAGGTACCATTTAGAGATTTATTCTATTTATCAAGATCATAACGATGATTTACTTAAGATTATGAATGATCGCTTTAATTTGAATGCTAAAAGTACGAAAAGGCGACGGGGTTACATTGTATACCTAAAAGAAGCCGAAAAAATTGGTGACTTTTTACATATTGTTGGGGCATTAAATGCAATGTTGTCTTTTGAAGACCTGCGTATTATGCGTGATATGCGTAATTCTGTCAATCGGCTTGTTAATTGTGATACAGCCAATTTAAAAAAGACGGCAAATGCTGCTGCGAAACAGGTTGAAGACATAGAACTAATTGAGCGCAAAATTGGCTTAGAAAATATTCCTGAAAAATTGCAGGGTTTGGCTAGACTAAGATTAGAGGAACCAGAACTTTCACTCAAAGAAATAGCACAGCAAGTCCCGGACGGTCCGATATCAAAATCAGGAGTCAATCATCGTTTTAAAAAAATTCATGATATAGCAGAAAACATCCAGAAATAAAAAAGAAACTCATCCATGCGGATGGGTTTCTTTTATTGTGTTGAAGTGACGATAAGGTCTATGCCACTATTAGTTATATTTTTAGCAATAGCAATAGATGGGGTTTTATCAGTAATAATGGTCTTTATTTTTTTTGAATTGAAATCCGATAAAAGAATATAATCTTTTTTTCCAAACTTTGTATGGTCAATTAGTAATATTGTCTTCTCTGATTTTGCAATTGCTGCTCTCTTCATGTATGTTTGGCTTTCGTCGGCCATATATATCCCATTTTCATCAATTGAACTACAAGAGATGAAATTTAAATTTGGTCGATAATTATTGTTAAGATCATAGATTGCTTTTGGACCTAGTATTGAATTAGAGCGATTAGAAATTTGTCCTCCCAATACAGAGATGTCAATATTCTTTAATTGTGTAACTTCATCGACAATATTTATATTATTTGTAATAATATGCAGATTTTCTTTTCCAGCAAAATACTTGGGCAAAAAAGTTAAGGTTGAAGACCCATCCAAAAATATAGCAGCTCCATTAGTAATCAAATCTGCTGCATATTTACAAAGCTTATTCTTAACTGCCACATTTTCACTTCTTCGAGTTGCATAAGCAATTTCTACGTTGGAATTTTCAAGCAAACTGACATAACCGTGTGTTCGACTAATTGTATTTGTCGCTTGGAGACTTATTAGATCTCTTCTTAAGGTTGAAATACTTATTCCTAATTTTTTTTGCAATTCTTTTGTACTTATTCTTTTATTTTTAGCTAAAATTTCGATTATTTGCTGTAACCGATCTGCTTTTGAAACATTCAACTTTGCTCCTCCTGTTTACCCAATAATTCAAATATCATATTATCAAAAGAAAATGAATATGAAGATAATAAAGATTTTTATAGTTTTAGATTTGAACAAAATGGCTGATAAATTATATATATCTTAACAGCTTTAATTATAACGTTTACAAGGCTTGAGCACGTAGAAATATATTTTACATATTTTTTATTCTGAGTTCATAAATTTGAACATTTGTGAACAAATAATATATTTTTTTACATAAAAAACTTGAAATGTGCATGAAAGCGTTTTATAATCATACTTGTAATTTGAAAGTTCAAAAATGTTCGAACAATTGAACAAAAGGAGGATTTAATGAGTAGTTATTCCGATTTATTTGACCGTAATCTCGTATTCTGGGACCTAAATGCAAGCAATTGCACTGAATTATATCAGAAAATTGCCAAAGAGCTTGAAAAATTCAATGTAGTTGAATCAAGTTATTTTAAAGCTTTAACAGAAAGAGAAAAAGAATTTCCTACTGGTTTAAACACCCAGTATTTACCTATTGCCTTACCACATGCTAATCCTGAAAATGTCAAAAAGGCGTTTATCGCTGTTGTGAAAACGGCAGGACAAATCAAGATGAAGCAAATGGGAACTAATGAGGATATGGAAACAAATTATTTTTTCTTTTTAGGAATTGTTAAAGAAAAACAAGATTTACAAGTCAAGTTATTACAAAGATTTATGCAGCTGATGAATGACGAAAGTTTCGTTAAATCATTTAAAAAGCTGTCTAAGCCAGAAGAAGTTTATGAATTTTTAGTAAATAGATTTTAAAGGAGTTTATTATGTTAAAAATTGTTGTTGCATGCGGTAGTGGTATTGCTACCAGTGAAACAGTTGTAGGTACTGTAAAGTCTTTTTTGGAGGACCACTCAGTAAAAGGAGTAGAGGTTGAAGCAACAGATTTTAAACAACTAGCCAGTGTTTTGCCAAATTATGATATTTATGTTTGGTTAGCAAAACCCACACCGGAGATTCATGACATTTGCAAAAAAGAGGGGATTCCGGAAGTGAACGGAGTTGATATTTTGACAGGGTCGAAAGGTGACAAAACTTATCTAGAATTGGTCAATGCCATGATGTCATTAAAAAGTAAGGCATAATGAAAGGAGATGAGTTAAATGGAGATATTAAAAAACGTAGTCAATTATGTTCTTAACTTAGGAGCAGCGGTCTTTGTACCATTGATTATGTTCATCATCTCTATCATAGCAAGATTAAAATTGAGCAAAGCGGTTAAAGCTTCACTTACACTAGGTGTTGCTTTTAGCGGAATGACTTTAGTTGTTAACTACATGACTGATTCAATATCACCAGCTGCTAAGGCAATGTCTAAGATGTTGCACTTAAGCTTGAATGCTATTGACCAAGGGTGGCCAGGTGTAGCTGCAATCACATGGTCATACAAAGCAGCTTTTTTGTTCTTTCCGTTCTTGCTACTAATTAATTTTGTCATGCTGACATTTAATTGGACAAAAACTTTGAATGTAGATATGTGGAATGTTTGGAACAAAATTTTCACTTATGTAGTTGTTTTATACTTCACGCATAATGCATTTTATGGCTTTATTGTTGCCGGCATTCAAATAGTTTTAGAACTAAAAGCAGGAGACATGTGGCAACGCCACATTCAGGATTTGACGGGAATTCCAGGAGTTACTGTTCCTCATTTTGTTACATTGTTTGCAGTGGTATTAATGCCACTAAATAAACTTTTAGACTTTATTCCAATAATGAATAAGCCAGCCGATGCTAACGCAATTCAAAAGAAGATAGGTATTTTCGCCGATAACTCAGTGATGGGTGCGATTATTGGTTTATTACTAGGTTTTGGAGCAGGCTATTCTGTTTCAGGTTCTTTGAAACTTGCCATTGAAGCCGCAGCAGCCATGACAATGTTTCCAATGATTTCAAAATTATTCATGGAAGCCTTAAATCCGATTGCTAATGCTATGAACGAAATGATGAAGAAGCACTTCAAAGGTCGCCAAGTATTCATTGGATTAGATTGGCCAATTCTTGCAGGAAGAAATGAATTATGGGTTACAGTAATCATTTTAGTACCAGTTATGTTAATTATGGCGATGGTTTTACCTGGTAACACAGTTTTACCGTTTGCCGGAATAATAAATCTGTCATTTGTGGTCGCAGCCTTGCTTTTAACAGGAGCCAACCTGTGGAGAATGCTGACATTAGGTATCATTACAACCCCAATTTTCCTTTACGGAGCAACTTATTTTGCTCCAGTTATTACCAATTTGGCTAAATCGACGGGAGCAGTTCATGTTAATCCTGGTCAGCAGCTGTCTTGGTCAACTTTTGAAGGACCAGATTTTAGATTGTTTTTTGCCCAAGCCTTTAATGGCAAGTGGTGGGCAATAGCTGCAGCTTTAGTATGGTTATTAATTTTTGTTTGGCTTTATAAAGATCAAAATAAAATTGCCTTGCCAAGCAAGCGTTATGCCCTAAATAATGGTCAGGTTAACAATGAAGAAAGTACTCAAGATGATCTTGAGGTTAATGAAGAAGATAAATCATGGAGTATTTCTAGTATAGACGGCATTGATTTTGCTAATGTGCATAAAAAGATTTCGAGTCCTGCAACAAAAGGCAACTTCACAATCAACGATATTAATGACGTAGATTTTACGAACTTTAACAAGTAAAACGGAGTAATCAAATGAAAGATAAAACTCCAAAAACGAAAAAACTAACCAAAATATGGTGGTCGTTTGCTTTATTCATTAACATCATTTTAACGATTCAAGCAATTTTGACCCAAAATATTATGGGTTGTATCAGCGTAACCTTGTTTAGTCTTTTTATAGCTAAATATGGTGATCCAGTAATTTTTGAAAATTATAATCGCCAAAAAGAAATTAAGTATCAGGCTGCCTATAAAAAACGCAAAGAATATGAAGTAAAGAAAAGAGATAATTAGATGATAGAGAATTACAATATAACTAAGGAAAGACTTCCTTTTGAAAATGAACGTAAAGATATTGCTGAAGTAGCACGTGAAATGTTTAATCGGAAGATGACAAATATCGCTGGTGGAAATATTTCCGTAAAAATTACTCCAGATGAAACTTTCTCTTATGATAACCAGACTTATTATGCTAACCACGATTACTTACTAATGACTCCTACTTTTATGTCAGAAGCGTGGTTTTCAAAACTAAATGCTTCTCAAATTTTAGTCATTGATTTGGAAACAGGCAAAAAAATGGCTGGTGAAGGCCGATTAACCCGTGAAATCAACATGCATATAGGAGCTTATAAAGCAAATAAGGATATTAGAGTAGTTTACCATTCTCATGCTCCGAAAAGCATGTTTTGGGCAACACTGGGTCAGGATATGCCTAATTTAACAGAGATTACCTCTTTTAATGTTCCTCTTGGTAAAATTAAATGTTTACCATACCGAGTAGCCTGCAGTAAAGAACTTGCAGATTTAGTGCATGATGAACTGGTAAAGCTTGGTGATAATGCAAAAGAAAATATTTTTCTATTAAACAGCCACGGGGTTTTAATTACTGAAACAGATTTGCATGCTGCAGCACAAGTTTTAGAAACAGTTGAGTGGAATGCAGAGATTGCATATAAACAGGCGATCTTTAAGAAATTAGGAATTATAGATCAATATCAATCACGTGGCCAAAGTACTGATGGTATGGTAAGTTGAAATTCTAGGATAAAAGTAAATATCTATTCAAGCAAAAAGGAAGTCAGATTGAAGTGACTTCCTTTTTTACTCTTAAAGAGCATCAATTTTTTGGTTGATGATAAGTTTTATTTCTTTTGGTTAACCATGATTTCATCAATTAAACCATAGTCTTTAGCCTGCTGAGCGGTCATGTAGTTATCGCGCTCAGTATCCTTTTGAATCTTTTCTAAAGGTTGACCAGTAGTTTCATGTAAAATCCGGTTAATCTTTTCACGGCTCTTTAGAATCTCATTGGCTGCAATTTGAATATCAGTTTGCTGACCTTGAGCACCACCTAAAGGTTGGTGAATTAGAACCGTTGAATTAGGTAATGCGAAACGTTTACCTTTTGCACCGCTAGTAAGTAAAATGGAAGCCATAGAGGCTGCCATACCAATAGCGATGGTTGAAACATCTGATTTAATAAAGTTCATGGTATCCATGATTGCCAAACCAGAAGTAATTACACCACCTGGTGAGTTAATGTAAAGTGAAATATCCTTGGTGTTGTCTTGAGCATCAAGAAATAGTAATTGTGCAATAATTGAATTTGCCATATCATCGTTGATTTCACCACTTAGCATGATGATTCTGTCTTTCAATAAACGTGAATATATGTCATATGCGCGTTCGCCACGTGCAGTTTGTTCAATAACTGTAGGTACAAGCATTTTTCTACCTCCTAAATATAATTAGCACTCTATCAAGTACAGTGCTAATTAAATCACTTACATTACTTGCTGTCAATGAAAGTGTATTAAAATTGTATTCTTTTTAATAAGGTTTTTATTATATAATTTAGATGTAAACTTAAATATTGGAGGATATATTTTGAAGCTTTATAAGAAAACAATAACCTATTTACTGACTCTAGTTGCCGGACTATTGATCTATACCGGTTTTTCAACTACATCAGTTGCGGCAGATTCCAGTAGCACTCAGCCGCCAGTTCAAGATGATAGTAATAAATCATCGAATAGCTCAACTGATGCAAATTCTGATAATACTGATGCCAATAAGTCTGGTCAAACTGATCAAAACGGCACAGATGATCAGGATAATACTAAACCTAAGCCAAAGCCAAAACAGGTTGTTACTGGTTTTGCTATGATGACAAAAGTTGCCGGTAATAAAAACTATAAGGTTTGGAAAGAAGTTAAAGACGGCAAAGTTAATACCAAAGTAGCCGACGGTATTAATTTTCAATATAGTCATATTCAGTCGGATCAACTGATCGAAACCAAGAAATATCGCTATTGGCGTATTTATGTCAATGGTCGTGAAGTAGGTTATGTAAATGAAAATTACTTTGACAGAAACAGAATCGCCGTTCCTAAGACTGTTACTTTGGTTCGCAATGAGTTTTATGACTTTTCAACAAAAGATGCAATTTCATATGTTACAAATAGTATGGGAACCGTAATTGACAATAGTCAGGTAATTGTTTCTAAAGATAGTATAAATTGTGGTACTCCTAAAACATATAAAGTAAAATATACATATGGAGACGCAACTGCCACCGTTAAAGTAACGGTTAGAAAGAGCACTAAAGAAGGGATTGTTAATGCTGATACTTTTAATTCCTTCCCAGCTCAACCAGGCACAAATGATTATCAAGCTTGGAAAACTCATTATGGTTCATCCTTAAACTATGTTAGTCCCACAGAGTATAGTCCTGAAGATAGTAAACATACTTTAACCAGCGGTAATTTGACACTGAAAACTAAGTTTTATCAACCAGTTTTATTAAGTGTTGCAGATCCAACAGATGATAATATTAATCGTGTCGGCCATATCCCAGAAGGAGTAACCGTTTCTGATGGTTGGGCCTATACTAGTCTTTTGAGTCATACCGATGTGATGTCTGGGCATATTGTAGGTTACGATTTGAACAAATTAACTAGTCCATATAATGCACAGCACCTACTTGATATGACCCAAAAGAAGTTTAACAATTACGTTAAACATATCAAAGTTAGTCCATATATTCCAATCGGCCACGGCCAAGCTATGGGCTCAAGTGACAAATACATTTATGTTTTAAACAACGACAATACTTTAAAAGACACAAATGATTCTGAAGAATTAATTCAAATACGTAAAAGCGACTTGCAGATTAATAAAATTTGGACAATCAAAACGTGGATTGATGACGGCACGACTAACCGCTATTTCCATAATGGCGTGATGATTTCTGATTATGATATGTACACCGTTTATCATGATACTGAAAATAATTGTTATGAATACTGGGAATTTACTCGTACCGGTGATAACTGGTATCCAAAATTAGTAGGAAAAACTGATGGCAACTTCGTTAATAACAATTCACCTGTCCAGGGTTTTACTTATGATCCCAAGCATAAAAACTTTTATTTAGCCTTTAATGATTTGATTTTTAAAATCGGCCGTAATGGTAAAATAAAGGATACTTACTCATTTGATACTGGTCGAGAAATCGAGGGTATCACAGTTAGCGATAATAAGCTATATGTAAATCTAGCTCAAAGAGCTGAATTACTCGTAAGTATGAATATTAATTAGACAAAATAATTTGAATAAGAGCTGAAAAGCTCTTATTTTTTTGCTTATTTACTAATAAATTAATATGTAATTCAGGCTCCAAAAAGCAAGCGTATTTAACCCTAAGATACCTCAATAGAGAAGGTGACCCGACTAATTCCAGGCATAAATAAAAAAGAGCCTCAGCTCTTTTTTTCTTTCTTTTGGCAGTCTGGACAGATACCGTATATTTCAACATGACTAGAAGATGTAATAAAATCAGTTTGCTTTTCTGCTTCTGTTCTCATGCGGTTTTCAATTGTATCGAATTCAGGATAATAGACGTCAGCAATTTTGCCACACTTTTTACAGATAATATGGAAGTGGGGTTTGACAAAGTAATCGTAGTGTAGAGAATCATCACCATTTTTTATTTCAATTACAATTCCGGTATCAACTAATTTGTTTAGAGTATTGTAAACCGTAGCACGATAAGTAGGCTCATCACCACTAATTGCTGAAAAAATTGTAGCTGCAGTAGGATGATTATGATGTGCCATTAAGTATTCTAATATTTTTAAACGGGGCTTAGTTGCTTTTAAGTGATGGTTACGCAATAAGTTTTCAGCATCATCATGAAAATTAGGCAAAGTTCTCATCTCCTTTATTATTTAGTTATAGTTTAGCATTTTTGGTAAAGAAAAAACCGTCTTAAGCAAGGCGATTTTATTTAATTATTATTTTTCTTCTTGATGTCTTCTGATAGTTGGCATAATCAAACCAAGTAACAGTAATACTACAGGGGTAGCGATATTTAGACATAATGTAAATGGATCAGATGAGTACATACCCATTAAACAGCATGCAATAGTAACTGCCAATCCCCAAAGGCCAGCTATATATGCCAGCCATTGATGCTTGGTCATTTGGTAGTTGTCAAAACCCTTGTGGAACTTTTCATGTTGTTTTCGTAAAGCCAAATATGCAATAAAAACCCATAGATAACGCATTGGCATTACAATCGAATTGAGTTTGACTAATTGCGCCATTACTGCTTGTGCATCAGGCATAACGGCTTGAAGTGCTATAATTCCACCCGAAAGTATAACAATCATCCAAATACCATTAATGTAGGCACCATGCTTATTAACTTTTAAGAGCTTTTTAGGAATGAAGTCTTTAGCTTCTTTGCCTCCTAACAGCATTCTAAGAGGAGCATCAATACTTATAACCAATGCGGAAAATTGACCTATCACATTGCACCAGGCATAAATGTAGAGGAATAATCCACCAACTCCGTAATATTCACCTAATTTTTGAAAGGCAATGTAAGGACCGTTTGAAATGTATTCATTCAAATTGCCATTAACGGTCTTTGGATCAAACATTAATGCTAAAGCTATTGTGCCCAAAATAGCTGAAATCATCACCATTCCGGCTAAACCTAACATAGCTTTAGGAAAATTTCTTGATGGATTTTTCAGTTTATTAACATATGGTGAAATCTTCTCCGCTCCACCAACAGCAAATACCAAAATAGAAAGAGAAGTAAAATACTTAATGTTAAAATCTGGCACAAAGTTTTGCCAATTCCAGTTTACAGTATTGAAAGTAGCGTGCGGATTAATCATTGGAGCCGCAAACATCATGATAATAAATAAAATTGACATGATGAACATTGAAGTACCAGCGATTGTTGACAAAGTTTTGATTACTGGAATTCCCCGACTGGCTACCCAGCAAAAGAATAAAAAGACTACTAGTGTAGCTAATTGTGTCCAAGCTGTTGGCAGACTGTCATACCAGTTTGTATTTCCAAAGATACCCCAGGCCATGCCTCTCAAGCCACCTGTACCTTTACTGGAAATGTAAACTACGTGAACGGCCCAAAAGGTCCAGCCAGCATAATAAGCCCATTTAGGTCCAATGGTGGCGTTAATCCAAGAAGCTACGCCGCCTTCAGAATCTTTAAAAACAGATCCTAGTTCACCAACCATTAAGGCATAAGGAATAAAGAAAAGCAGGAAAATAACAATCCAGCTGAATATTACCTTTGTACCATCAAAATATATAAATCCGTTAACAACGTTGCCGAAGCTCCATACTATAGAAAAAGCCATAGTAGCAAGCGTTGTCCACATCATCTTTTTAGAATTGTTTGGTGTTTCACCCATGAAACTACTCCCTTATTTTAAGATAACAATTTTATTATTTTAGCTTAAATGGTTTTAAAAATCTAATAAAAAGTAATTTATTTTTATAACGGCGGTAATTATTGATTTATGCCTGAAAAAGTGCAAAACTGTTATTATATTAAAAAGAAGGGGTTGTAAGCTTTAATGAAAAAAAGATTTAAAAACACGCTGCTGGTTGCTGGAACGATAGCCGCAGTTGGTTTATTTGTTGGGAGTAATAATTCATACATTTCTGCTAAAAGTTATCATAAGGCTGTCACTAAGATAGCTGGTAATGGCAATTATGCAGTTTATCATCATGCTTCAAAGAAAGGACCATCTGGAAAATTTACTTCGACAAAGTATTTCAAACACGCTCAGATTCAGTCTAAAAAGTCAATAAATACTAAAAAGGGCAAGTTTTGGAAAATAATTGTTGATGGTCGTACAGTTGGCTGGGTTAACCAAAACTTTTTTGCCAGAAATAAGATTTCAGTAGCTAACAAAGTTAGTTTAGTACAAAATAATCGATATTCTTTTAATACTAAAGATGCGATTAATTATGTGACTGATAGTGCCGGAACAGCTGTTGACGCAAGTAAAGTTAATGTATCCAAATCTAAGATTAATTCGGGCACACCAGGAAAAACAACTGTCAATTACAGTTATGGCAAAGCTAAGGCTAGTGTTGCTGTAACAGTTCGCTCTGATAAGAACGAAGGTATCGCAGCAGCCAATAAAACTCCTAAAAAGGGTCCAAAGGAAGTTACGACGTGGAAAGGTAGTTCCAAGTCTTCATCCAGAAATTGGAATGCGGCTCATCACTATACCCCAGAAACCAGATCCAATACTTTTAGAGCTAATGGGTTAACGTTAAAAACTAAGTTGTTCCAGCCTCGGTTTGTAAGTCTTGACTACCACAAGGCTGGCGACAAAATGGGTCAGGTAGGTGTAATTCCTGAAGGAATTACTGTTCATGGCTCGAACTTCACTGTTGCAGTCTTTAACTCAAGCAAAGCACAAAACGGTCATTTAGTTTCTTATGACTTAAAACACATTAACAAGTTTAAGGCTCAAAACTTATTAACCCTAAACTGGTCAACTTTTAAGAAATATGCATCGCATATTAAAGTTAGTCCTTATATCAAACTAGGACATGGTCAGGCTATTGGTTCATCTTCTAAATATGTTTACGTAATTGCAAATAATAATACTTCAAGCAATTCAGATGCTTCTGAAGAAATCTTGCAAATACGTAAGTCAGATATGAAGATAAATCAAATTTGGACCTTTAGAATTTCTAATTACGGTAATCCAAGATATATTCATAATGCTACATTTGCCGGTGACAATACAATGTATTGCCTGTTCCATAATGGTGGCCACGGTTATTATGAATATTGGAAAGTTACCCGCAGTGGTGATACCTGGACTCCAGTTGAAGTTGGCGCTACGAAAGGCAACTTTGTAAGCAATCATTCGCCAGTTCAAGGATTCACTTATGATCAAAAGCACAGTCAATTCTATGTTGGCTTTAATGATTACATCTTCAAAGTTGATAAAGATGGTACATTTAAGAAGACCCATCATTTGAATGTTAGACGTGAAATTGAAGGGCTATCCTCATATGGCAATAAGCTTTATGTTGAGTTTGCTCAAAGGGGAGAATTAACAGCCGGTAACACGAATTAAAATTATTTACTGAGCAGCTTGATTATCAAGCTGCTTTTTTTGTCTATCATTTTTGAACTTGATATAAATGAAAAATACTATCAATTATGAATTTAGTGCTAAAATTTATACTTCAACTTTTACTTTAAAATGTTTTAAAAGTAATTAAGACTTTCTATATTCGACCCCCATTGATTTCAAAAAAAGCCGGTTTCCTGTATTATGGTACGCAACAACCTAAATAGAAGTTATTTTAAGGAGAATTTTTTGGTTAAAAGAGACTTTATTGATACTTGTAGCTTTTCAAAAGACGAGATGCAATATTTAGCTGAACTCGGTATTAAAATTGAAGCAACTATTAATCATGGAGATTATCCATCGTTATTAAAAGGAAAAAGTTTGGGAATGATTTTTGATCAGGTTTCTACCAGAACTCGTTGTTCAGCTGAAACAGCCATGACTGAACTAGGTGGACATGCCTTGTATTTGGCTCCGGGTCAAATACAACTAGGAGAAAATGGTCATGAAGGCTTAGCTGATACCAGTCATGCCCTAGGTGACTTGGTTGATATCATCGGGGTTAGGACTGCCAGTCATGAGGATATTGTTGAAATTGCTCAAAATTCGCCTGCACCCGTAGTTAATTTTATGAGTGATAATGATCATCCAACACAAGCCCTAGGAGATTTAATTACAATCAAGGAATTTTTGCCTCAAGGGAAAAAACTATCTGATGTGAAGCTGGTTTTTGTGGGAGATGCAACCCAAATTACTGTTTCAGCATTATTTTTGTGTGCTCAAATGGGGATGCAGTTTGTCCAATATGGTCCTAAAGAAAAGCAATTATCTTCAAAATTATTGCAAAAAGCAGAAAAAATTGCTCAAGAAAATGGTGGCACAATTACACTATCAGAAGATGAAAAAGTTTTGGAAGGTGCTGATTTTGTATATACAGATGTTTGGTATGGTCTGTATGAGCAAGAGCTTAATAAGGAAGAATACATGAAGATTTTTTACCCTAAATATCAGGTTAATGATAAGTTATTAGCTAAAACAAAAAATCCGTCCGTTAAGTTTATGCATTGCTTACCAGCAAACCGGGGCGAAGAGGTAACGGCTGCTGTTCTTGATGGCAAAAAATCTATTATCTGGCAGCAAGCTGCAAACAAAAAAACAGCAATGAGAGCAGTATTTACGTATTTGCTTAAAGACCAACTTAATAATGACGGCCACAAGGCTTTACAAAATTTATTAGCTTAAATCTAAAAGAGTACCTGCTGGAAAATTGCAACAAGTACTCTTTTTCAAATTATGGGTCCCCTGAGAGTCGAACTCAGATTTTAAGAACCGGAATCTTACGTGCGATCCATTACACTAAGGACCCAAATTGACACAACAACAAGTATAACAGAAAAAAACTAAAAATTGAATTGTTTTTTCTTTAGCGAAAAGAAAAGACAGTATAATATTTTAAGAATAAGAGTTGGTCAAAAATATTAAGACTTTCTAATTGGTTTGATTTCACTTGAATTATTTTTTGTGTGTTGCTATACTATAGTTGTCGATTGAGAAATGAGTAACTTGATTAGCGTCAAGTCACGTTTCTCATATATTTTTAGACAATCTGGGACATCTAATGACAATAGATGGGTCAATTTGGTCCCAGAAGAAGGAGAGATATTGATGTACTCGGAATTTCCCGTGCTTGAAGCTCTCGTTCCTGACATCTTAAAAGTTTTTCGACAAAGATATCTTGTTCTTGAGCAAATATCACTTAATGCACCAGTAGGACGCAGAAGTGTGGCTCAGTCGCTAAGACTTTCTGAAAGAAATGTGCGAACAGAAACTGAATATCTTCGTGATCATGGTTTGATTGAAATTAAAAGTTTTGGCATGTTTATGACAGAAAAGGGCAAAAAGATATTGCAGGAGGCTGCTCCTCTGATAGATCGTTTGTTTAACGCTCGCAAAACAGAAATTGATTTGGCGCGTAAACTTGGTATCGAACGGACAATTATTGTACCGGGTGACAGCGATTTACAGGACTTGGTTTATGAGAGAATGGGCGAAGAGCTTAATGCAGCTCTGGATCTTCTTTTGCCGTTAGGACATTCAATTATTACTGTTCTTGGCGGTGAAGCTCTTGCAAAATCGACTAGGAATTTGTCTAAAAGTTTAAGTAAAAATCGACAACTGGTATTTGTACCGGGTCGTGGAGCTTTGGGCGAAAATGTTGCTATTCAAAGTAATACTATCGTTCAAGAAATGGCTGCTGAAACAGGTGGTAAATATAAAACGTTATATTTACCAGAACAGATTTCATCAGCTGCATACAAATCTTTAATTCGTGAATCTACATTTACTGATGTCCTTGAAGATATTTCACAAACTGATGTTGTAATTCACGGAATTGGACTAGCTCACGACATGGCAAGGCGCAGAGGATACGATTCAGTTCGTTTGTCCGAGTTGCGTGAAAAAAAAGTAGTCACCGAGTGTTTTGGGTGTTTCTTCGATGGCGAAGGGAAGATTGTTGACCGCGTGCATCAGGTTGGCTTGCAGTTTGAGAATCTAAATAAAATACCTCACATATTTGCATTTGCTTGTGGCGGTCGCAAGGCTAAAGCAATCAAGGCTTATATGCCCAATGCTCCTCATCAAACCTGGTTAATTACTGATGAGGGAGCCTCAGAGAAGATTTTAAAGGAGAAGTAATTCTCATTTAAAATAAATTGATGTTTACAGTTCTTACATAGTTCTTAAGGAGGACTTTAGAATATGACAGTTAAAATTGGTATTAACGGCTTTGGCCGTATTGGTCGTTTGGCATTCCGTCGCATTATGGACTTGGGCGAGAAGTCAAAGGATATTGAAGTTGTTGCTATTAACGACTTGACTACCCCAGCACTTTTAGCACACCTGTTAAAATATGACTCAACTCATGGTACTTTTGACCACGAAGTTTCAGCTACTGAAGATTCAATCGTTGTAGATGGTAAGAAATACCGTGTATACGCAGAACCTCAAGCTCAAAACATTCCTTGGGTTAAGAATGATGGTGTTGACTTTGTTCTTGAATGTACTGGTTTCTACACAAGCAAGGCTAAGTCACAAGCTCACCTTGACGCAGGTGCCAAGAGAGTCTTGATTTCAGCTCCTGCTGGTAATGACTTAAAGACTATTGTTTACTCAGTAAACGATGACACTTTAGATGCTAACGACAAGATCGTTTCAGCTGGTTCATGTACTACTAACTCATTAGCACCAATGGTTGACGCTTTGCAAAAAGAATTTGGCATCAAGGTAGCTACTATGACTACTATTCACGCTTACACTTCAACCCAAATGCTTTTGGACGGACCTGTTCGTGGTGGTAACAAACGTTCAGCACGTGCTGCTGCAGTTAACATTATTCCTCACTCAACTGGTGCTGCTAAGGCTATTGGTCTGGTTGTTCCAGAATTGAACGGTAAAGTTAACGGTCACGCACAACGTGTTCCAGTTACTGATGGTTCATTAACTGAATTAGTTTCAATCCTTGACAAGAAAGTTACTGCTGACGAAGTTAACTCAGCATTGAAGAAGTACGAAAGCCCATCATTTGCTTACAACGATGATGAAATCGTTTCAAGTGATGTAGTTGGTATGACTGCTGGTTCAATCTTTGACCCAACTCAAACTATGGTAACTACTGCCGGTGACAATCAATTAGTTAAGACTGTTGCTTGGTACGACAATGAATACTCATTCACTTGCCAAATGGTTCGTACTTTGTTGAAATTTGCTACTCTTTAATCTGTAATATTTGATTACTGTTAAGTGGTGAAAGAGAAGGCGGAGGGAAATTCTTCCTTCCGCCTTTTTTTCAAAATTAAAATAATTAAGTTATCGGAGGATATAGATGGCTAAATTAATTGTTTCTGACCTTGATGTAAAAGACAAAAAGGTTTTAGTCCGTGTTGATTTTAACGTGCCAATTAAAGATGGTGTTATTGGAGATGATAACAGAATTGTTGCTGCACTTCCTACTATCAAATACATTATTGAAAATGGTGGTAAGGCAATATTGCTTAGTCACTTGGGCCGTGTAAAGTCTGATGACGATAAGAAAGAATTGTCATTAAAACCAGTTGCAGAACGTTTAAGCGAACTTTTGAAGAAACCTGTAACTTTTATTCCAACTAACGAAGGTAAAGAAGTTGAAGATGCCGTTGCCAAGATGCAAGACGGAGATGTTGCTGTTTTAGAAAACACTCGTTTCCAAGATATTGACAATGACTTTGGCAAGCGTGAAAGCAAAAATGATCCTAAACTGGGTGAATACTGGGCTTCATTAGGTGACATGTATGTTAACGATGCTTTTGGTACAGCTCACAGAAGCCATGCTTCCAATGTTGGTATTGCTGAAGCCATGAAGAAGGACGGCAAGCCTGTTGCTGCTGGTTTCTTAATGGAAAAAGAAATCAAGTTCTTAGGCGATGCTGTTGCTAACCCTGTCCATCCATTTGTTACTATCTTGGGTGGTGCTAAAGTTTCAGATAAGATCGATGTTATCACTAACCTTATTCCAAAATCTGACCACATTTTAATTGGTGGTGGTATGGCTTACACATTCTTAGCAGCCCAAGGTCATGAAATTGGTAAATCATTGTTTGAACCAGATAAAGTCGACCTTGCTAAGAAATTGTTGAAAGACGCTGATGGCAAAATTGTATTACCTGTTGACAATGTTGCAGCAACTGAATTTTCAAATGATGCTGCTCGTAAAGTTGTCGGTGATGACATTCCGGAAAACATGATGGGTCTTGATATCGGTCCTAAGACTGTTGCCAAGTTCAAAGATGTTTTAAAAGATGCCAAGACAGTCGTTTGGAACGGACCAATGGGAGCCTTTGAAATGTCAAACTTTGCTGAAGGTACTCTAGAAGTTGGTAAGGCTCTTGCTGATTTAACCGACGCTACTACTATTATTGGTGGTGGTGACTCAACAGCAGCCGCTAAGCAACTTGGTATCGCTCCTAAGATTACCCACATTTCTACTGGTGGTGGAGCATCCTTACAATACCTTGAAGGTAAGGAATTACCAGGAATTGCCTGCATTTCAGACAAGTAAACTTTAAGAAAGGACATTATTTACATGCGTACACCAATTATTGCTGGTAACTGGAAATTACATATGAATCCTAAGCAAACAAAGGAATTTGTTGCTGCTGTAAAGGACAAGTTGCCAGAAGCAAGTAAAGTTGAAGCTCTGATTTGTGCTCCAGCTGTTGATCTTGAAAGTTTAGCTCAAGCCGCAAACGGCTCTGAATTGCGTGTCGGTGCAGAAAATGCTTATTTTGAGGATGAGGGTGCCTTTACTGGTGAAACCTCACCCAAAGTTTTAAAAGAAATGGGCATGAATTACTGCATTATTGGTCACTCTGAACGTCGCGGTTACTTCCACGAAACAGACGACGACATTAATAAGAAGGCTAAGGCTTTATTTGCTAATGGCATTACCCCAATTATTTGCTGTGGTGAATCACTTGAAACACGTGAAGCTAATAAGCAAGAAGATTGGGTTGTTAGTCAAATCAAGGCTGCCCTTGCCGGCTTATCAGCCGATCAAGTTGCTAGTTTAGTTATTGCTTATGAACCAATCTGGGCTATTGGGACTGGTAAGACTGCCAGTTCAGATCAAGCTGAAGAAATGTGCAAGACTATTCGTGATACTGTCAAGGATTTGTACAACGAAGAAACTGCTGAGAACGTTAGAATTCAATATGGTGGTTCAGTAAATCCTGGCAATGTTAAAGAATTAATGGCTAAACCAGACATTGATGGTGGTTTAGTTGGTGGTGCTTCACTTAAGCCTGATTCATTCTTAGAATTAGTAAACTATCAAGGTTAGTTTTAAATGTAATTTAGCAAAAAGTTTCTGCGATTTGATATGACCCCCAAATTTAGGACAAATTTGGGGGTTATTTTTATGTCTAAATTATCTAAACAAGATAAAATTGAAATCTATCATCTTTGGCATGATTATCAAATCGGTTCTACTGAGTTAAGTCAGCGTTATCAGGTTGGCAGGACTAATATTAGTTACTTGTTAGCTTTAATTGACCGTCACGGTCTAGCCATTTTAGATCAGCCTTTCACTGCTTATACCAGTAATTTTAAGGAGCAAGCTCTCAAGCGAATCATAGTTGACCATGAGCCTGCCCGTCGAGTATCTATTGACTTGGGCTTAAAAAGTAGTGGCATGTTGTACAATTGGCTGCGCGAATACCGTAAAAATGGGTATAATATCGTTAACAAGCAGAGAGGACGACCGCCCCATGACCAAAAGAGAGCAGCTGATCAAACAGGAAAATCATCGACTCAAGCAAGAAAACGAGCGCTTACGCCAGCAGAACTTAAAGCTGAAAATCGAGAACGAATTTGTAAAAAAATTGAGCGTCTTAGTCGACCAGCGGACCAAGAACTGCAAGCCGCGGAAATAGCCCAGGCAGTTACCCAACTAAGACGCGAGCTTAAAGTCAGCGTAACTTTTATTCTTGATACCATTAATGCCAATCCTGATCTGCCCCATCTATCCCGCAGTAATTACTACTACACTTTAAAGAAGAAGGATAAAGAGCAGGATAATCGAGAAATAATGGCTGAAATCAAAGCTATTTATGAAGAACACAAGCACCGCTATGGTTATCGCCGCATTACTGCAGAACTAAGACGTCGCGGTTTACTAGTCAACCATAAAAAGGTGCAGCGCTTAATGAACAAAATGAAATTATTTGGCATAGTCAGTAAACGCTGGCACAAATACAACAGCTATCGTGGCACTCAGGGTCCGATTAAGCCTGACCTAATTAAACGCAGCTTTAGTGCGGTTTACCCCAATCACAAATGGTATTCAGATGTGACGGAGTTTAAGCTCAAGGGGTAAAAGACTTACTTATCACCGATCATTGACGGCTGCACCCAAGAGATTGTTTCCTATACTATTTCCCGCAGCCCTAATCTTAAGCAGACCATGGACATGTTAAGGCAAGCTTGGCGCAAGCATCCGGCACTGAATGGCTTGATCTTCCACACCGATCAAGGCTGGCAATACCAAAATGGTCAGTTTCAAGCGTGGCTGAAAAACCATGGCATTAGCCAGTCAATGTCACGCAAGGGCAATTCGCTTGATGATGGGTTAATGGAAGGCTTCTTTGGGATACTCAAACGCGAAATGTTTTATGGCTTTGAAAAGCAGTTTAAAAATCTCACTGAACTGGAAGACGCAATCAGAGACTACATTGAGTATTACAATCAGAAAAGAATCAAAATCAAACTAAAAGGACTAACTCCGGTTGAATATCGGCAGTTAGTCCTCAGTTAATAGCTAATATAAAGTGTCCTAATTTTAGGGTTCACATCAATTTGCAGAAACTTTTTTGTTTAACCGAAAAATATAATTATTTTATGCTTGATTTGTAATAAAATATAAAATACTATAAATTCATAAGTAATGAATATATAAATAATAAAATGAGGCAGTGAAATGAAAAAGAAAGTTAATTTTAAACTAGCAGAAATATTGGTAGCACTCTTGGGTGTGCTAATTTTAGGATTCTGTATTCAAGATAGTAACAATTTTACTGGTTTTAGTAATACTGTAGACGCAAAACATGTTAAGGGAGACTTAGGAAAATTTACTGTACCTAAAAAAATGCGCGGCACATGGTATGGCAAGTATTTCGACATCAATGGCATTAAAGCAAAGAAAGTTGATAAGATTAAGATTACTGCCCACACAATTGCTGGGCATTCATTGCATAAACAAGAAGCTAATTTTAAAGGTACCAAAATACCCAAGGCGGCTCGAAACTGGTTAAGAGTAGTTTATCCAGTAAAGTTTAAAAAAGATAAGGGGATAAAATATATATCCTTGTATCCGTGGGTAAGTCCGGTTTTATCTGGTGAGAGTCTTGGCTTATATCATTACAAAGGACATAAGGTTTTAATTGATAGAACTACCTCTTCATTTAGAATTACTAATGTTTATTGGAAAACGCGCAAGCTGGCTAAAAAATATGGAGGTCATAAGCCTAAAGAGCTTAAAAGATACGGAGAATGGTAATTTCATGCATTTTTCCTAAGTAATCGAAGTCACTTTCATAGTGGCTTTTTTATTTATTCTCAAAGATATCGCTTGCATTAAAGACAATGCGTGTCCATAATACAAGAAAACGGTTCTAGTAAGAAAGGCAATACTCTGAAACTTCGTAAAACTGCCATTTGGACAACAATGATAATTGCTTTAGTTGCGACAGGTGGAATTACTGTTAGCCAGACAAATCATGCTCAGACTACTAAGGTGTAAAAATCCGTTAAGAAAATCAGTAATCAAACTAAGTATGGCTTTAAAAGGGATTTCAAGTTTCCACAATCATGGAGGGGCAAGTGGTTTAGCAACAATAATCTTACACCGAGTCCCATGTTTATCCACAAGTCTGCTTTTAATACTCCTTGGGCAAATGATTATGTTAAAGTTGTGAAAACAGGTTTTGTTAAAGGGACAAAAAAGTATCCCTGGCAAATGCCTAATGGATGGAAACAGAGTAATAAAAATGAACTTGCTAAATACATGCGTGTTACAACTAAAAAAATAAATGGTAATAAATGGATTATTCTAAGCCCAGTTCAAGAGAAATCTTTTAAAAACGGTTTTGCTTTCACAATCAAAAATGAAAAATTAGCTGGTAAAAATCATAAAATTTTATTTCAAGGTAATCAACAAAATGGGTTGGTAATAAATCAATGCTTTAAATCTAAAACTTTAACCAATAAGTATAGTGCTCATGAATTTAAAAACATGAAGTATAGTAAAATTAATCCACGTTAAGATATTAAGCTGTAGTCCCAACTCTTTGTGATTGCAGTTTTTTTATGAAAAGTTAGGAGGTAGTCGTGAAACTACTGTTAACAGGGGATAGCATTATTGCACGCAAAGAAGGCTTAAAAGAACCGCGTATTAATGCAGAAATAAAAGAAAAAATGCCAGGCACAAATTTAGTTAATACGGCAGTCTCTGGTATTAACTCAGGAGCATTTTACGCATTATTGCCAGATTTAGTGTTAAAAGTTGAGCGTTGTGACAAATTAATTTTACTCTTGGGAACTAATGATTTGGCCCTGCACAAAAAAGTTCCTCTTACACAATTTAGTAAAAATATGTCTCTCATAATTTCCAGCGTAATTTGTTTATATTATCCGCAGAATGTAATTTTAATTTCGCCACCTGCAGTTGATGAGACCAGACAAAAAAAGAGAAACAATCATGAAATAGCTATTTATACTGCAGAATTAATAAAGCTAGCCGAAACTTATAATTTGCATTTTATTAACCTATTTCAAGCTATGATTAAACATGGTGACTTAAAAACTCTTTGTCAGGGACAATTAAATGATGGCTTGCATTTTGGAACAGAAGGATACAAGTTGTTGTCAGATTTACTGGTAAAAGAATTATTGAATGACTAAAAGTTTTCAGCATTTTTCAACTCCTTGTGCTATACTGTTTCACTGAAAATTGTGATTACAGAAAATAAGGTTGAATGAATAGGTTATTTTAAAGGTTAAACTGGAATAAAAAATGGATTTAAAAGCTATTTTTCAAGATTTCGAGAAAGTGGTTAAAAAGGATTCAAATATTTCTATTAGCTTGTTTGATACCAAAGGTCAATTAATCGATAGTAGTCAAGAAGATACATCAGATCTTAATTTAAAGCTTTTACATAAAAATAATTCACACGTTGCGATATATAAAATTGAAGTTTTGGATATTTTTTATGGTTACTTGGTGGTAAAAACCAGAGAAGCATATAAATATTTGGATGATGTTGGCTCTGTATTGTTTGAAACTTTTAAAACTCGAATAGAGTTGGAAAAAGAAAAGCAACAAAGGGATAGAATTCTTTCTGCAAATGAAAAATTGATAGAATCGATTATTTATGGAAATAGTATAAACATTAGTTTATCCTTGATGAAACAAGTTTTATTAAAAAGTAATATTTATCGAATTCCAATAATTTGTGTGAATTTACATCCATTTGCTAGTGATGTACTAATTAATTTAAAATATAGGATTAATGATAATCAAACTTTTTATTCTGAAATAAATGAAAATACCATCATTTTATTTATGCACATAAATAATAAACAATTTGATGGCTATGAAGAATTTTTAACAGCTATGCTAAAAGATCTTGAAGATTGGGGATTAGAAAATACAACGTTTTATGTAGGCACATTAGTAAATAATATTAATGATTATGAACAAAGCTACTTGCAAGCACTTTGGCTAAAGGATTATATTACTCCCAAAATTGGTTCTGTAGTATTTTTTAAAGATTATTATTTGACGTACTTAATAATGACCAGTAAGGAATTTTATAATCCTTTTGATAATTACATTGAAAAAATTGAGCAAGAAAATATGGATTTGAAACAAGTAAAGTCTATTTTGGAAAATTTGATTAATTGTGATTTTAATTTATCTCTTACTGCGAAAAAAATGTTTATTCATAAAAATACATTATTGTACCGAATTAATAAGTTGGAACAAAATATTTTTGGATTTAATATCCGAAATAATTTTCAAAATAAAGTTTTTGTTGGTTCTTTCTTAAATTACATAAAATATATCAAAATTAGGTAAATAAAATGTCATTAAACGTAAAATTAGTCAGAGTTGATAATCGACTTTTGCATTCAACAATTGTTTTAACATGGAGTAGATTTTTAAATATAAATTATTTTTTAATAGTTGATGATAACGAACATATTAATGGATTTTACTATAACATCCTAAAACTGGGAATTCCTGAAAATAAAGAATTAAAAATAGTTTCAAGTGAATCTTTGAACTCCACGCTAAATAAATTAAAAAAAACAAGTAAAAAGTATAATATAATTTTAGTCTTTAGTTCTTATGAAACTCTTTTAAAATCAATTAAAAAGGGAATGTCATATAAAGATATTCAAGTTCCATACAGAAGCAGCAGATTAACAATGGCTGGATTAGACAAGCAATTTGCTACTTCAGATTTAGACTTAATTAAATTATGCAAGAAATTAGGAGCCAAATTCTACTTTCAGACAACACCGTATGAAGACAAGAATTATGGTCCATTTAGCAAACTGTAGGGCAATTAAATATTTAAAAATTGACCTAAAATTAAAGAATATAGAAAAGGTTCGTAAATACCGATGTAGCAGTATTTGCGAACCCTTTTTCTTTTATATTGTGTCTTAAAAACAATCAGCTTTTGTCTCCAAATAACTCCTTTCCTAAAGCACCATTTGGATGAAAACTAGCAAAATCCTTTCTAGTAAAATTTTTACTCTCAGATAAAGCACAAGCCAATGCATCACCGACTGCTAGTTCAGCCGTAGAACTGGAAGTTGGTGCCAAATTTAAATTGTCAGCTTCATTTTTAACATGAATTATTAATTTGTAATCGCACTCTTTGGCTAGGGTTGAAGTCGCACCACCTGTCATTGCTATAGTTTTTGCACCAATTTCTTTAATAAATTTTATAGGTGCGAGAGTCTCTTTAGTTTCACCACTATTTGACAAGATAATAACAATATCATTTTTAGTAATCATACCTAGATCTCCGTGCATACTCTCTACGGCATGTACGAAAAGTGAGGGAATTCCTAGGCTGGAAAAAGTTGCAGCCAATTTTTGACCGATATGTCCTGTTTTACCTACTCCCATAAAAATTATTCTTCCTTGGCAATTTTGACAAGCTGTTATTACTGCTTGATAGTCATTCATATTTTTTGCAATTTGCTTGTTAACTTGCTCGATTGCTTCTGATTCATTGTCTAAAACTCGTTTCATAGTTTCAATTGCTTTTGTCATTATCAATTCCTCCTTATCTTTTTTTATTGTTAGCTTAATAAGAATAAAGAAATTTGTATTCGTACAAATGCACAAATAATTTCTAATATTTTTGTACTTTATTACGTACATTTTGAAAGCGTATTCAAATATCATTGAAGTAAAAGGAGGAAAAATAATGTCAGTAAGATTAACGAGAGTAGATTATAGAATGATCCATGGCCAAGTTATTACAAGATGGATTAAACAGTGTGATATCAATGAAATTGATGCTATCGACACAGCATTGAGTAATGACGAGTTCATGCAAGAAGTTTTCAAAATGGCTGCACCAGCAGGTGTTAAAATCAAAATTTTTTCAGTAGATGAAGCAATAAAAGCACAGCAGGAAGATGCTTTTGATAAAAGACATTGTCTATTGCTTTTTAAAACTGTGCCCTCAATTTATGAAGCTGTTATGAAGGGTTTCAAACTGAATGAAATTCAAATTGGTGGCTTAGGCGGAGGTAAGGACAGAAAGGCAGTAAACAATGCAATCACACTTAATTTAGAAGATGGACAAAAGCTGAAGGAAATGGAGCAAAAAGGCATTCATATTTATCTTCAAACAACACCTGATTATCCATCAATAGAACTTGATGAAGCTTTGAAAAAGCTTTAAAGGGAGGATAAGAAAATGATTGTAAAGGCTATTTTAGTTGGTATTTTGTATTGGCTGGGCATGGGCAGAGCAGAATATTATGTTGCCTATGCTTTAAGAAAGCCTGTAGTTACTGGAACTTTAATTGGTTTAATATATGGTAATGTTCAAGCTGGCTTGTTATATGGTGCTACCATTCAATTAATGTGGATGGGCGGTATTGAAGCCGGAGGGAATATTCCTGCAGACCAAAGTTTAGCAACATGTATAGCAGTCCCTGCAGCAATTTTAAGTGGTATTAAACCAGGAGCAGCTGTTGCTTTAGCTGTTCCTTTCAGTGTATTAGGAGTCTTAATTAATAACCTACGCAGGACTTTTAACTCATTTTTTAATACCAGAGTGGACAAACTTATTTCTGAAAAAAAGTTTGATGCAGTTAACAAATGGGAGTTTCTTATTCCTTGGGCTTGTAACTTTGTTTTATATTTCACTCCAGTATTTGTGGCTACCTTATTTGGTCCATCAGTATTAAAAGCATTTGTAAACATTATTCCAGTATGGCTGATGAATGGTTTGAATAATGCAGGAATGATGCTTCCAGCCCTTGGCTTTGCCTTAACAATTGTTGTTATGGGAAAGAAAAAATATATTCCGTTCTTTGTTTTAGGATATTTTATGTTTGCCACTATGAAATTTTCAATGCTAACGGGAGCGGTATTTGCAATTTCAATCGCTTTAATTTTCTCATTGTTACAACAAAATGATGATGCTGAAGAAAAAGAGGAGGTATAAAAATGGATAGCTTAAAAGAAAAAGCTAAAAAAATAACTAAACTAGATATAGTTAAGGCATGGGCAAAGTGGTGCTTAGCGGTAGAAGTACCGGTTAGCTTTGATAGAATGCAGGCATTGGCATTTAGTTTTTCGATCAGTCATATACTAAAAAAAGTTTATCGTGATGATCCCGAAGAATATCAAAATGCAATGATTCGTCATGTACAAATGTTTAACTCCAATTGTGATTGGGGAAGTATCATTCACGGCATTACTATTTCTTTGGAAGAACAAAGGGCCCAGGGAAACAAGAATGTTACACCTGAAATGATAGAGTCATTGAAAGTCGGTTTAATGGGGCCTTTGGCCGGGATAGGAGACAGTGTAGATCAAGGTATTGTTGCAACAATTCCGCTGGCAATTTTTGTTCCTATGGCCCTAAAAGGTGCAGTTTGGGCAGCTTTTGTTCCCGGTATTATCTACCTTGTTTGGAGTTATTGCTGGTCATTTTTCTTGATAAATCAAGGTTATAAGTTAGGTCGTAATTCTGTTATGAAGCTGCTGAAATCTGGGTTACTTCAAAGAGTTATTGATGTAGCAAGTATTGTGGGACTGTTTATGATAGGTTGTTTATCAGCATCTTACGTAAAATTTCCAATTGCATTAAAAGCTGGTGGAGTGAGTATTCAACAGATTTTAGATCAGATACTTCCCGGTATGTTGCCATTTTTATTAACGATGGGTATGTACTTTTATATTGATAAAAAAGGACCGAAATTTATTAGAATTCTGCTGGTAACAATGATTTTAGCCATAATTTTAACAGCAACAGGAATTATGGCTTAGAAAGGTATAAAATGAAAATTTTAATAACTCCAAGGGGTTTTGCAAATGTGGGCCAGAAATATATTCAAGAACTAATCGATGCTGGTTTTACGGTAGACTATAACAAAACCGGTGCTCAATATTCATATGAACAATTTAAAGAAAAAGCAACGGATGCAGATGGAATCATAGTGGGTGTTGATAAGGTTGACAGTGAAGTTCTTGATGCGGCTCACAATTTAAAAGCTATATGCAAATTTGGTGTTGGTATTGATAACATCGATGTAACAGAAGCAAAAAAGAAAAAAGTTGAAATAGGCAGGACAGTAGGTTCAAATTCTAATTCGGTTGCTGAGCATGTTCTTTCTTTTATATTTGCAGATGCCAAAAATTTATTTGATACATTTTCTAAAGTAAAAGCTGGAAAGTGGGACAAGCCTACCGGTATTGAAATTGAGGGAAAAGTATTGGGCATTGATGGCTTCGGAGCAATTGGTAAAATTTTAGCAAAAAAGGCAAGCCAGTTAGGAATGACTGTACTAGTTCACGACATTTTTAATATTGATCCTGAAACTCAAAAAGTTTTTGGTATTAAACAAGTTTCTTTTGATGAACTTTTGAAAAATTCTGATTACTTAACGTTACATTTGCCATTAACCAAAAAAACTCGAAACACAATTGATAGTAATGAATTTAAAAAGATGAAACGCAGTGCTTGTTTAATAAATGCTGCTAGGGGTGGTATTGTCAACGAAGAAGCTTTATTGGATGCACTAAAGAAAAATATGATCAGAAGTGCTTATTTTGATGTTTTTAGCAGTGAGCCTCCTGCTAAGAATGATCAGTTGTTAAGTCAACCGAATTTTTATTTAACAGCACACACTGCAGCCAGAACTAAAGAAGCTGAGTTAAGGACATGTGAATATTCCACTAATTTCATGTTAAAGACACTTAGGAGGTGAGAAGAGTGGCAATAAAAATAGTGGTAGCTACTCATGGTAACTTTGGCAAAGAAATTATTAACTCTGCAAGTATGCTTGTAGGAGATATCTCGAAAATTACATCACTTTCGTTAATGCCCGGAATGTCTTTTGAGGATTTTGTGAATGAAGCAAGAGATAGTTTGAATAAAAATAAAGATGAACAAATATTATGTTTTGTTGATCTTTTTGGTGGTACTCCATCCAATACAATGACTGCCTTAACTAAAGAATTTCAGATGAACGTTATTACAGGTTTAAATTTGCCAATGCTCATTGATGCTTATCTAAAAATTCAGAGTGGAGAAACAAATTTAGCTAAGTTAACTGCTGAAGAGCATAAAACAGGCCAAGACTCAGTAGTGATTACAAATGAAAAATTGGAGGAGAACAATAAAAATGTTTAACGGAATTATTACGCCAATAGTGACTCCATTTAATGATGATGAAACGCAAACTATTAATTATCAGGCAACTGATCAACTGATCGACTATTTGATAAAAAATGGTGTTAATGGGATATTTCCGTTGGGAAGCAATGGAGAATTCAATGTTCTTACTATAAAAGAAAGAAATGAGTTTGCTTCTCATGTCATTAATTATGTCAATCACAGAGTACCGGTTTATGTAGGTACAGGATCCTGTAGCACTAATGAAGCGGTGTACTTATCTCGAAAAGCGGAAGAACTAGGAGCTGATGCCCTTTCAGTAATTACTCCTTACTTTTTCAAATTACGTGATGAAGATATTTATAATTATTATAAGCAAATTGCTGAAAGCGTTAAAATTCCAATTATCTTATACAATATTCCCGGAAACACGCAAAACAATATTAATCCGAAAATTTTAGACCAATTAGCTGCAATTCCAAACGTGGCTGGGATTAAGGATAGTAGTGGCAATAAAGAAAGCATAGATGCTTACTTAAAAGTGGTACAAAAACATGAAAATTTACATTTTTTAATTGGCTCTGATTCTAAAATTTCTTATGCGTTTGGAAAAGGAGCTACCGGAGCAATTGCAGGTACAAGCAATTTATTAGTTAAAAATGTAGTCGCGCTAAATAATGCTCTGCGTTCAGGAGATAATGTAACGGCAGAAAAGATGCAAGAAAGTCTTAACCCATTAAGAAAAATAATGCATAAAGCTCCAGTACCATCAGTTTTAAAACGTGCAGTAACACTTGCTGGAATAGCTAATGTAGGTGATGCTAGAAAACCTGAGGTAGCACCAAGCGTAATCTTGAATCAAGAAATAAAAGAACTTATTGTTGAATACAATTTCAAATAGGAGAAAAAATGCGTAAATTTAATAACATGAAAAGAATTTTAGATAGTTGTGCTTTAGCTGTTGTTAGGGCTCCAAAAAAAAGAGTTTTAGAAGTGGCTGAAGGAATAAGTCGAGGTGGAATAGATGTTATGGAGGTGAGCTACACTAATAACGATGCACCATTAGCGATTGACTTGGTACACGAAAAGCTCGGAGAAAAAGTTTTAGTTGGAGCCGGGACCGTTCTTGATGCTCCAACCGCCAGAGATGCAATTTCACATGATGCCGGATTTTTATATTCACCGATGTTTGATAAAGGAGTTGCAGAAATTGCAAATGAGTATCAGATTCCTTACGCTGCTGGTTGTACAACTGTAACTGAAGCTGTCACAGCAATGCGTGCAGGTGCTACATTTATCAAGATGTTTCCATATTCAGGAATTGAAGGCCCTAAAGTCATAAAAACAATCAAGACACCAATACCGTGGATGCCTGTTCTCCAATCAGGATCAATAAATGTTGACAATATTCATGAATGGCTTGATGCAGGAGCTGAAGTCTTGGGAATTGGTAGTGCCCTTACAAAAGGAACTGTTGAAGATATTGCTCAAAGTGCAGCAAAAATACGACAGACTATAGACAACTATTACCAAAAAGGGTAACTATTATATATATAAATAAAATTCCTGTTTTTACAGGAATTTTTTGATTTGCTATAGAATCAACTCCAAGGCATATGCTCTTTATTAATCTAATAAGGGATTTTAAAGAAATTTAGGAAATTGTCGAAACTGTAAAATTAACCTTTTTGATGAAAGCCTTTCGAGCATTGACTTAAAAACAGCACAAAAATTATTGCAGAAATTACTTGGAAGAGTAGAAACGGCAGTAGTAGTTTCCCATCGCGCCGAAGAAATTGCCGATTTAACTTTTACAAATTTGTCATTAAATTAGTTTTAAGCGAAAAAAGTTACCAGCAAAGTCTGTCTGATTAACTGGTAACTATATTAATTAAAGTTAACATTATATTTACGACCAATAGGTGGAAAAGTTGGCAGTCTCAATGGTGTAGTATGCCACTGGGTAAAAAGAGTAGCACATAATAAAATAAAAGGAACGTCTTCAGGCCGTTCAATGTCGCAAATGAGGACCACCCCTTCAGTTTGAACAACAGTACGCACTGTTGCGACTTTTTTGATACCAAAGAGGAACTTATAACTTCCTTTTTTGATACTGCCAGAAACTATGTAATTTAACCTAGTAATATAAAAAAGATTTGCTAATTTATTGTTTAAGCGTTTAACCTTTACTAAGGAATGGTTGATAACGTCAATTGTGTAGGAGGAAATAAATCCATTGCCATCAGTATAAAGACGTCCGATTTCTTCACCATTAATTTTTTTCAAGTACAGAGTATGGTTAGGATTATCTAAATTGCCTTGAATTATATACTGAATTTTATTCTGCCTGTTGGCTACAGGAATTTGACCATATTCCTGTTTTTGAGTTAATTCGAGTAAGTAGCGCATCTAAGCACCTCTATTCTTTTGCATTATCCTTGATAAACTTTCTTAAAACATGTGCGACTCCATCTTCATTATTTGACTTAGTTTTGACTTGTGCTAATTCTTTTATTGCAGGAACAGCATTTGCCATAGCCACCCCTGTTCCTGCATCTCTAATCATGCTGGCATCATTTAAATTATCGCCTATAGCAGCTACTTCTTCACGTTTAATACCTTTTTGACGTGCATAATCAAGAAGCGCAGGTCCTTTTTGTGCTTTAGCATCATTAATCTCAATATTCGCAGCAGAGCTTGAAGTCACAACAACGTCACCTAAAGCATTGATCTCTTTTTTAGCTTGAGTAAAAGCAGCTTGTCCGCGTCCATCAAATGCAATAATTTTCATGATTTCAATCTTGGGATTTGTCAATAAGTGATCATAATCGTCTACTAAAGTCATGCTCAACATAGCATCACTACCTGCAGCAGTAGCTACTGCTTTTTTAAAATTAGCCTTGGGATCAAGTAACATTAAGGAACGAGCCAAATTAACTATTCGTTTACTAGTATCCGTTGAGAAAATCTTTTCAGCAGTGACTAATTCAAAATAAATATTATTTTTCCTAAGGATTTTTGAAATGAGGCTGGCTTTTTCATTTGGCAGTTTATGCTTTACCTTTAAATTGGCATCTGCATCATAGACTAATGCACCATTAATGTTGATAAAGCCAGTTTTAAGACCATAATCATGCATGGTTTTACGAGATTGTCGTGGTGCACGTCCGGTTGCCACTAAAAATTCAATACCGTTTTTTTGTGCTGCATGAATTGCAGCGACATTTTTGTCCGAAATAGCCATATCACTGTTAAAAAGAGTTCCGTCTAAATCACAAGCTACTAATTTAATCAATGGTAAAATTACTCCTCCTCCAATTTTGCTGTTTAAATGATTATTTACATATTAACATATATGAAGAAAACCCTACCTTTAATCTTCATCAACTACACATGAAAATTAAGAGAAATTAAAAGTATTAATTGTCCCACTTTCATTATTAATTTCATGATAACATAAAAGTTAATGAAAGAGAGGCTGTTTAGGTAATGAAAAAATTTATTGGGAACGACTGGGACGAAATATTAGCTCCAGTGTTTAAAAGTGAAAAGTATCAGCGATTACATGAATTTTTAAAAAAAGAATACGCGACAAAGAAGATTTATCCTGATATGTATCATATTTTTACCGCTTTTAAGTTAACTTCATTTGCAAATACTAAAGTAGTCATTTTGGGACAGGATCCGTATCATAATCCTGGTCAGGCAACAGGGATGAGTTTTTCAGTTAATCCCGGTGTAAAATTGCCACCTTCTCTGCAAAACATTTATAAAGAACTTTATGATGATGTGGGTTGTAGACCCGTCAATCATGGTTATTTAAAAAAATGGGCAGATCAGGGAGTTTTGCTATTAAATGCTGTTTTAACGGTCCCATACGGTCACGCAAATGGTCACCAGGGAAAGGGCTGGGAAGAAGTGACTGATGCCGCAATTAAGGCATTAAGTGATCGCGGCAAAGTGGTCTTCATACTATGGGGTCGCTATGCTCAAAATAAAATCGTTTTGATTGACCAAGATAAAAATTTTGTGATTAAATCAGCTCATCCAAGTCCGTATTCCGCAGACAGAGGATTTTTTGGTTCAAGACCTTTTTCACGTTGCAACGAAGCACTAAAAAATTTTAACGAAATTCCCATTGATTGGCAATTACCGGCCAAAGTTACACAAGCAGATTTAGCATAGGTAGGAAGTAAATGAGCGTTTTTGATTTATTAAAAAATAAAGTACAAAAGTCACACAGAAAGTATCAGATTGTTTTTCCTGAAGGAGATGACCTCCGCATTTTAAACGCAGCCAGCCAATTATCTTTGGATAATGTTGTCAAGCCCCTTTTATTAGGCAATTCTGCAAAGATTACTAGGTTGGTACAAGAACAAAATTTAACTTTTAGGGAGTTAGTGATTATTGATCCAGCTCACTATGAGAACAAGGCAGCTATGGTGCAGAGCTTTATCAATGCACGAGGGAAAAAAGTTGCCCCCACTGAAATAGCAGAAATAGTAAAGGATCCAAATTATTTTGGCACTATGCTCGTTGAAATGGGTCTGGCCGACGGCATGGTCTCAGGAGCAACTCATTCGACTGCTGCAACGGTAAGACCGGCTTTGCAACTGATCCACACCGCTAAAGGAATGAAACGAGTTTCTGGCAGCTTTATTATGGAGCGGCACGATGAAAAATATATTTTTGCTGATTGTGCAATTAATCTAGATCCAGATAGCCAAACTTTAGCTGAAATTGCGTATCAGTCAGTTAAAACTGCACAAATGATTAATATTGATCCTAAAGTCGCATTTTTAAGCTTTTCAACTAAAGGTTCAGCCCAGGCAGATACGGTTACCAAAGTTGAACGAGCTGTAGAAATTTTTAAACAGCAACATCCAGATATTCTTGCAGATGGTGAGTTACAATTTGATGCTGCTTTTGTGCCCGAAGTAGCTGCTAAAAAAGCTCCGGAATCTGTCATTAAGGGACGAGCAAATATTTTTATTTTTCCTGAATTGCAGTCAGGTAACATTTCTTATAAAATTGCTCAACGCCTTGGCAACTTTGCGGCTATTGGGCCTATCTTGCAGGGATTGCGCAAACCTGTTAATGATCTTTCGCGCGGGGCAAATACGCAAGATGTTTATAATATTGCCGTTTTAACTGCTGCACAAGCACTAATAAGGGATGAAGAAAATGAAGCTTGATGTCAATTCGACACAGGAAATGCAACATTTAGGTGCAGTTATAGCTCAAACTGCACAAGCCCATGATTTGTTACTGTTAAATGGTGATTTGGGAGCAGGTAAAACAACCTTAACTCAGGGTATTGGTCGGGAACTGGGAATTAAACGACCTGTGAAAAGTCCAACGTTTACCATCGTTAGAGAATACCCTGAGGCTAGACTTCCTTTATTTCATATGGATTTTTATCGTTTGGAAAATGATGATTTATCATCAATTGATTTAAGTGCTTATATGGCAGAACCCGGCCTGGTTGTGATTGAATGGCCGGAAATTGTGCAAGAGCAACTACCTGAAGAATATTTACAAATTATTATCAAAAGAGTAGATGATAGCTGGAATTCGACTAAGCGAGTAGTTGAATTCGTGCCAAAAGGCCGTAGGAATGAAAAGTGGGCAGAAAAGATTATAGAAAAAGTAAGTTAAAAATAGGGCCTAAAAGGCCCTATTTTTTATGCTATATTTGGTAAACCAAGTTTTTCAGCGCTTCGTCACCATATTGTTTATCCTGCGCTATTAATATACCGGCACATGCTTCACTATCACTTAACGCATTATGGTGGTGCCATAATTCTACGCCAAGAGCATTTGAAACAGTGTCGAGTTTATGGTTAGGTAATTTGGGTTCAAATAACTTGCTGGTGCGTAAAGTATCAATAACAAAATAGTGTGGTTCAGGTATATCATAGCGTGCCAAACTCTGCCTCATGACATTAGTATCAAAGCGGGCATTATGAGCCGTAACTAACATTCCCGGTTGATATAAATCCTTAATTTTAGGCCAAACTTCAGCCATCGTTGGGGCATCTTTGACATCTGCTGCAGTGATATCGTGAATTTGAATGTTGCGCGCATCAAAAGGCATTTGCGGATTAATTACCGTGTAAAAACGATCTATAATTTGATTGTCCCGTACCATCACCAGTGCCAAAGAACAAGCACTCTCTGGATGCCGATTGGCTGTTTCAAAATCCATCGCGATGAAATTCATTTTATCTCCTTTAAATTTTAATTTTAGTATAACATATGATGAAGCAATTAACTGAATGCGGTAAAATAGTAAAAGATTAGTAAAAAAGGGGATTTTTGTTTTGAAATTAGCGGATTTAGCCCAAAATGGTATTGAAATAAAAAAGCAGGTTCCGCTTAGTAAGTACACATTTACTAAAACTGGCGGACCAGCTGCCTTTCTCGCCTTTCCTCGTAATGACAGTGAATTAAGGAAATTAGTAATTACTGCTAATGAAAATAATGTTCCCTTAACGGTAATAGGTAATGCTTCCAATTTAATTATTCGAGATGGTGGAATTGATGGTTTGGTTATAATTTTAACCAAGATGGAAAAAATAAAAGTTAAAGGAAATTGCGTTATTGCCCAAGCAGGAGCCACTATCGTTGATACGGCTTTTACTGCTGCTCATCATGGTCTAAGTGGTATGGAATTTGCAGCTGGAATACCAGGCAGTGTTGGTGGGGCAGTCTTCATGAATGCTGGTGCTTATGGAGGAGAAACTTGCAATGTAGTCCAAAGTGTAAAAGTGCTGACACGAGCAGGCGAATATAAAAATTATTCTCAAGCAGAAATGAAATTTTCCTACCGTCACTCTTTGGTGCAAGAAAATGGTGATATTGTAACAGAAGCAGCTTTTACGTTAAAAAATGGAAATAAAAGGGAAATTTTGGCAAATATGAATTATCTCAACGCTTTGCGTAAGTATAAGCAGCCCCTAGAATATCCATCATGTGGGAGTGTTTTCAAGCGCCCAGCTGGTCATTATGTTGGACCTATGATTATTAAGGCAGGACTTCAAGGAAAACAAATTGGTGGTGCTCAAGATTCAACTAAACATGCTGGTTTTATCGTGAATAAAGGTGGAGCCACTGCTACGGATTACTTAAATTTAATTCATTTAATTCAAAAGAAAATCAAGTCAAGTTTTGGACTTGACTTACAAACAGAAGTTAGAATTATTGGTAAGCCCAATGATTAAAGTATTATGTTTACACATAATGGGAAGGAGAATTTATGCAAAATATTGGGACCCATATTTTTACTTGGAGCACCTTTTCAACAATTCTTGATATTCTAATTATCTGGTTTGTTGTTTATCACCTGGTGGTTTTGATCAGAGGAACAAAAGCTGTTCAACTGGCCAAGGGCATTGTGCTGATATTTCTTGTACGCATTATTGCTGGCATCTTGCAATTGCATGCTACTACCTGGTTAATTGATCAAATCGTTTCCTGGTCCGTAGTAGGTATTATAGTGATCTTTCAGCCAGAAATCAGACGTGGACTTGAACATTTGGGTCGTTTGCCTATTTTTGGTGGACGTGAGGACAGTGCTCGGGATGAATCAATCAAATTTATTAATGAGCTTGATAAAGCTATTCAGTACATGTCAAAAAGAAGAATTGGAGCCTTAATTACAATTCAGCAGGAAACCGGTCTTGAAGATTATATTGAAACTGGAATTAAGTTAAATGCAGATGTTACGGGGGAATTACTAATTAACATTTTTATTCCCAATACTCCGTTACATGATGGTGCGGTTATCATCAACAATGATCATCAAATTGCAGTTGCTGCGGCCTATTTGCCACTTTCAGATAACAGTATGATTCCCAAAAGACTGGGAACACGCCATCGCGCTGCTGTAGGTATCTCCGAAGTGACGGATGCAATTACTGTAGTTGTTTCAGAGGAAACTGGAGGGGTTACAATTACCCGTAATGGTCGTTTTATGGTTGATTTAACTCGTGATGAATATCTAAAATATCTCAATGCAGAATTGGTTCCAAAGAAAAATGATAACGATAAGTGGTATCAAAAAATTATCCGCAAGCTCTGGAAGTGGGGTGCTGATCGATGAGAGAATTTTGGAAAAAGTCTTGGTTTATTAAGTTAGTGTCTTTGTTGATAGCTGTTTTACTGGTCATTTATATTAACTCTACTCAGGGCGGTTTTTTATCTCAAGGACAAGCAGAAAAAACAAGGCAAACTGCAAATAAAACCCAAACCATTAAGGTTCCCCTCCAAGTTTCGGTTGATACTGATAAGTATTATGTAGTTGGCTATCCTGAGAAAGTGAGCGTCACACTTGAAGGTTCAACTGCACTGGTTACCTCAACTGTTAATACCCAAAACTTCAGAGCCTACATTGATTTGACTAATAAAAGTATTGGCAAACATAACGTTAAAATTCATGTTAACGGTATTAACAGGCAAATATCTTATTCGATTAATCCTCGTAGTGTTGAAGTTGATATTCAAAGACGAAAATCTACTACAATGCCTATACAAATAGAGTATAATAAGAGTGCTGTTGCTCATGGCTATCAACTGGGTCACTCTAGTGTTTATCCGCAGCAGGTTGAGGTAACGGGAGCTCGTTCTGAAGTAGACCAAATTGACCAAATAGTAGCTAAAGTAGTTTTACCAAATGGGATCGACCACACTTATGAGCGGCAGGTCAATTTAATAGCCGAAGATCATAAAGGCAGGCAACTAAACGTAGTCATTGATCCCGCAACGGCTAAAGTATCAATTCCCGTTACAACGGCCAAAAAAGCGGTTAAAATAAAGCTTGAGCCAGAACATGAGAAAATGAATAAAATATATTCTCTAACTGCTAAAACTAAGTATGTTACTTTATATGGTAGTGAAGAAGACTTGGCTAAGGTGAAGCATTTAAAAGTTCCGGTCGACCTGGGAACTATTACAACTTCTACTACCAAAACAATTACTTTTAATTTACCTGATGGGGTTGTGAGATCAAATCCCAGGCAGATTACTGTTGATGTAAAAGTGGAAAATACAAACGATTCAAAAAATAAAAATAATTAAGATAGAAAGGTTGTTTACTAATGTTGAAATATTTTGGCACTGATGGTGTACGTGGGGTGGCTAATCAAGATTTGTCTCCAGAAATGGCTTTTAAACTGGGTCGTGATGGTGGTTATGTTTTAACCAAAAATAAAGCTAAGGAAGAGCAGGCAAAAGTTTTAGTTTCTCGTGATACCAGAATTTCGGGGCAAATGTTGGAATACGCTTTGATATCCGGACTTCTTTCCGTTGGGATTGAAGTTTTAGAAGTTGGTGTAATTACTACCCCTGGTTTGTCGTACTTAGTCCGCGCTCAGGGCGCTGATGCCGGTGTTCAAATTTCCGCTTCACATAATCCTGTGGATGATAACGGTATTAAATTTTTTGGTAGTGATGGTTTGAAATTGTCAGACGAAATGGAAGGCGAAATTGAAAAACTAATTGATGCTCCAGAAGATAATTTGCCTAGACCTTCTGCTAAAGGATTGGGTTCAGTCACTGACTTTCATGAAGGCAGTGCCAAATATTTGCAATTTATTGAAAATACTATTCCCGAAGACCTTGGTGGTATCAAAGTGGTTATTGATGGTGCTAACGGTGCTGCTAGCAGTTTGATTTCGCGGTTATTTGCGGATTGCGGCGTTGATTTCACTACTATTGCTACTCATCCTGATGGCTTGAATATTAATGATCATGTTGGTGCTACTCATACCAAAAAATTGCAGGAAGAAGTGGTAAAACAGGGCGCACAACTTGGCCTTGCATTTGACGGTGATGCTGATCGCTGCATTGCTGTTGATGAAAATGGTCACGAAGTTGATGGAGACCACATCATGTATATTCTGGGCAGCTATATGGAAGATGGCGGCCGACTAAAAAAAGATACCATTGTCACTACTGTAATGAGTAATCTGGGCTTTACTAAGGCATTACAAAGGCGTGGTATTAAAAATGTTCGTACCCAAGTTGGCGACAGGTATGTTTCAGAAGAAATGCGAACAAACGGTTATAATTTAGGCGGAGAGCAGTCAGGTCATGTTATCATGAGTGATTATCATAATACAGGTGACGGCATGTTGACTGGCTTACATCTAATGTTGGTAATGAAAAGAACTGGAAAAAGTTTGACAGAATTATTGACTGATTTTAAGGAATATCCTCAGTGTCTCGTTAATGTTCCGGTTAAAGATAAAAAATCTTGGAAAGAGCACCAACCAATTTTAGACGTCATTAAAGAAGTTGAAAATGAAATGGGTGATGAAGGACGGGTATTAGTTCGTCCTTCCGGTACACAGTCGCTTTTGCGGGTGATGGCTGAAGGACCTACTCAAGAGGAAACTGACGCTTACGTTAAAAGAATAACCGATGTAGTGGAAGCAGAAATGGGCATATAAATAAATTAAACTTACTGTGTCTTTGAGTTAGAAAGCAGTTAAACAGTAATAGTAATAAGACCCTCAAATTTATGGCAAATTTGAGGGTCTTATTTTATCTTTTTACTCTTTTTCTATGTTGGCTGGCGTGACATCAGCTGCTGTATTTATTGGCTTTAAATGATTGCCAAAAGTATATTTAGCAGTCGAAGCTTTCACAAAATTACAGTTTGACATCGATGAAGGTGAATCTAAAACTTCATAAAATAGTTCTGCTTTTTTATCTGCTGGAACCCATATATATCTTAATCCTGTAACCGAAACCGTATCACCTGAACTAAACCATGAATCGTCCGCAAATTCTCCTTTTATATTATAAAGATATGCGTCATTCACAAATCTTACATGCATGATATTAGTATACGGTATTAGTTGCTGACGAGGCTGCGTTTTAAGGTCGTCTCTTAAAACAAACAATTTTTTATTGTTTTTTATGCGGAATACTTCTAGAACTCTATTATCAAGCATATCAATTTTAGTCGTCCCTGCTAGTTCTTCTCTATTACTGCGACGATCAACCACTAGTTTCGTACCCTTTTTGACATATTTATTGGTAAATTCACCTTTATTATTAACAAGATTTGCTTTTGTAAAATCTTTATCAGAAGAAAATGGCGATGATGCTATTGTAACAGTAGCATAATTAGTAAATAACTTATTTCCATTTATACTATCAACATTTATAGCTTTAATATAACCGCCATGACCGATGTTGTAGTATTGTTTACCTTTAATTGTTTTATATGGTAGATAATACCAGTTCATATCTTTGTCATTAAAGGAATAACGCTTGGTATCTGGAACAGATAGGGCTTTAATTTTGCCAACATATCTTACTAAAGCACCCTTTTTTAGCAGCCCATTCGTTTTAAGATAAGAATACTTTTTCTTACCCTTTTTGTTATAAACACGAGTCTTATGATTCAAGGTTAGCTTGCCTTGCTCAGAATTTACATTTGATGTAGTAGTTTGAGCTTGAGCAATATTAGTTGTAGTAACTGCTATTGATGCTATTGTCAATATTCCAGCTAATAAGCTAATAAACAATTTTTTGTTAATTTTCATTGTAATTACTCCTTTATCCTTAAATTCTAATAGCTATCTGGTTAATTGTCTATTAAGGCTAACAATTTCACCTAAAGCATCAAAAGTAGGAAGAAGACCTCTTCCTTTTGCATAATACTTAAATATTATTATTTTTTATACGATAGCTTATATTTATTCAAAATTATACCTATTTAACTGTTCTCAATTTGTAGCTTTTATCATTTATTTTTGCCTTTTTTTGTACTAGCGATAGTAGTTTCACGTTATAGTATAGACCAATTATAAAAATAAGGCTTGACCAATTTTGTTAAAAAGGCTAATATTCCATACGTAAGTTGGATTAATTGATTAGCCCAAATAAAAAAAATTTTACTAGACCAAAGGAGAAATATATGTGTGGAATTGTTGGCATTGTTGGAAAATCTGCTAGAGAAATTGTTTTAAATGGCTTGTCAAAGCTTGAATATCGCGGATATGATTCTGCAGGAATTTATCTCAATGATTTGGCAGGAAAAGAATATTTAACTAAAACTGCTGGCCGTATTGAGGACTTGAAGAACAAGATGACCCCACAAGAGCAGGGCATGGTTGGAATTGGCCACACTCGTTGGGCAACACATGGTAAGCCCACTGAAGCTAACGCTCATCCCCAATTTGATGAAACCGAACGCTTTTATTTAGTTCATAATGGTGTAATTGAAAATTACCAGGACATAAAAAAGCAATATCTCAAAGATGTTTCCTTTAAATCTGACACAGACACTGAAGTGATTGTTCAATTAATTAGCAAATTTGCTCGTGAAAAGAATGAAGATGCTTTTACTGCTTTAAAACAGGCCCTACAAGTAATAAAGGGATCATATGCCCTTTTATTAATAGACAATCAAAATCCAGACCATATTTTTATTGCTAAAAATAAATCTCCTTTGATGTTGGGACTTGGTAACGGTTTTAATGTAATCGCATCTGACGCATTATCAGTATTGGATCAAACCAAAACTTTCGTTGATTTACGAGATGGTGAAGTTGGAGATATTACTAAAAACGATTATCAGCTTGAAACTATTACTGGTCAAAAAGTTGAGCATCAACCTTATGAGTTAAATATTGACGAAAATGCCGCTTCTAAAGGCACTTATGAATTTTACATGCTTAAAGAAATATGTGAGCAGCCAAGTGTTTTACGGCACTTAGATCAATATTATCTTGATCAAAATGGTGACCCAAAAGTAGATGCTAAAATTATTAATGCTTTATCAAAGGCAGATAGATTATATATCTTTGCTGCCGGTACAAGTTACCATGCGGGGTTAATTGGTAAACAACTTTTTGAAAAGCTGACTAAGATTCCAACTGAAGTAGGTTTTGCTTCAGAAGCGGGCTATCATTTTCCAATGATGTCAAAACACCCATTCTTTATTTTCTTATCGCAATCAGGTGAAACTGCTGATTCACGCGTTGTCTTGCAACAGGCGATTAAACGTGGCATTCCCAGTCTGACTTTGACAAATGTGCCTAATTCGACTCTGGCGCGCGAAGCTAATTATGCTATGTCACTCGAAGCAGGTCCGGAGATTGCTGTAGCTTCAACTAAGGCTTATACTGCCCAGGTTGCCGTTCAAGCTATAGTTGCCAAGGCATTAGGAGAAAATTTAGGTATTAAAGACGCCGTAGCGTTTGAATTAAAAGAGAATTTTGCTTTGGCTGCTGAAGGAATTGAACAAGTAATTTCCAGCCAGGAAAAAATTGAGCAGCTCGCTCAAAAGGATATTATACCAAGTCGTAATGCCTTTTATATTGGCAGGGGGATTGATTATCCAGTTGCTTTAGAGGCGGCGTTAAAGCTTAAAGAAGTTTCTTATATCCAAACTGAAGGTTTTGCGGCAGCAGAACTAAAACACGGAACAATTTCATTGATTGAAAAAGGCACGCCAGTAATTGCATTGATTAATGATCCTGTCACAGCGGATTTGATGCGGGGTAATATTCAGGAAGTGATTGCTCGTGGAGCAACAGTTATTACTATTGCGCGTAAATCATTAGCTAAAGCTAGTGACGATATTGTTTTACCTGAAGTTAATTATTATCTGTCGCCACTTGTTAGTGTGGTAACAGCACAATTATTTGCTTATTTTGCAGCAAAAGATAAGGGGTTGGATGTGGACAAACCACGAAATTTAGCTAAAAGCGTAACGGTAGAATAATATTTTGGCCTTTTTTGGAAAAGATATTGGCAGAAAAGAAGGGTTAAAAAATTACCTTCGAAAATTAAATTACATTATTAAATAATCCTTGACAAATAAAAGAGTAGGCAAACCACTCAAAATGATATGACCCTCAAATTTGATAGTTATATCAAATTGAGACTTGTCTACTTTTTTAGTATGGACAATGACCTACTTTTTTCCCGGACACTTTTGTATAATAAAGAAAATAGTGAAAAAGTGTAGGAGGATATTATTTTGGCAATAAAGTTGATTGCGGTTGACTTAGATGGCACTTTGTTGACAACTACAAAGCAGATTTTACCGGAAACTGAAAGAGTTCTTAAACAAGCAGATAGTCAGGGTATAAAAGTGGTTCTGGCTACAGGTCGACCATTGTCTGGTACAATTGAATTTAATAAACAGTTGGGTTTGCAGGGTAAAAGGCAATATGACATTGTTTTCAATGGCGCTGTGATCCAAGATTTGGCGGGCAATATCTTAATGAATGAAGAAATGAACTATCGCGATTTTACTAACATGAGGAAATTACAAAGATTAGCTCAGGTTAACCTTCATTTTGAAACCCCAGAATGCTATTGGACATGTGATCGTGATATAGGAGTTAACCTGGCACGAAATGCAACTTTTACTAATAATGTGCTTAAAGTACGTAAAGCTGAAGAAATAACACAAGATTTTGCTTTTAATAAAGTGGGTCTTAGCGTCCTTGATGATGAGCGAGAAGTTGATAAACTATGGAATAATATTCCTCAGTGGGCTTTTGCAAAATATGATATTGTTCGCAGTTTTTCGTCAATTGTTGAAATCAACATTAAAGATGCTTCCAAGGGAAATGCTGTTTTACAGCTGGCTGACAGATTGAAAATTAAGCCAAGTCAAGTTATGGTGTTTGGCGATCAAGGCAATGATGTTTCAATGTTTACGAATCCCGACTTTATGAAAATAGCCATGGGTAACGCAATCGAAGAGATAAAAGATTATGCCGATTACGTAACAGAAGATAATGACCATGATGGAATTGCCAAAGCAATAAAAAAGTTTGTTCTGTAGTAAAATAAAGTTGAGTTGATTATTATGGTAGAAAAAAATAGAGAACATAATATTTCCGAAGCTGAGTGGGAAGTTATGAGAATAGTGTGGACTTTAGGAGAAATTCACACTGGTGAAGTGATTCAACAGCTTCAGGCAAAAAAGAACTGGTCTGAATCTACTATCAAAACTTTGATGGGACGTTTGGTCAAAAAGGGTCTGTTAAAAACCCGTAAAGATGGCCGCCGTTTTGTTTATTCAGCTACTGTTACTCAGATTGAAATGATGATTGAGGTCACAAAAGAAGTGATGAGCCATATGTGTGATATGCATAAAGGTCAGGTAATGATAGCTATTCTTAAAGATATGCCTCTTGCTCAGGGTGACATTGCTAAAATAGAAAAAGAACTTGCTTATAAAAAAGAAAGTGCTCCTGAAATGGTTAATTGTAACTGTTTAGCTTCGGGTCAACATGACTGCTAGATTAAATAGTTAATATTAATGTGGAGGTTGATTTAATGAAAAAATTTGCTAGTATTCTATTCCGAGTGATTTTTACTGCAGTGGTTTGTATTTCTGGCTTTCTGTTACTGGAATCTCCAATAACTATTAATGTGCAAAATGTTCGTAGCATGGCACAGAAAGTAATTAAAAAAAGTGTAAATGATACTGGTGATTCAAGACTAAAGGGTACCTTGAAACTGGCTAAGGATTTTGGTGTAGAAGATAAAATTTTAGAGCAATTACCCAAAAAATATCATAAGGATATGTCTTATGTTAGTCTATATAATCTCGGTGTTACTTATCAAGAAAATGGAGAAGTATCTGCTAAGAATTTGTCTTTCCCAGAAAATAATGAAGTACAAAAAGCTGTAAGCAACCTGCTGTTAAATAAGATTAACAATGGCTTGAATGAAAACAAGGATAAAGTTAACCAAACTATTAGTATTTTTCATTATTGCCTCTTTGCAACAATATTAGTTTTTATTCTAGCTGCTTTGTTGATGTTATTTGGTAAATATTGGGCTTCAATTATTTTATTGGTTGCGGCCATAGGATCATTTGGAGCACTACAGTTTTTAGCAAACCAATTAGTTCAATGGCTACAGAACAATGTTGTTAGTGGAATTTCATTAACTACCTCTCCGATTTTGTGGTCCGGGTTAGCCTTGGGGATAATTGCTGCAATTATCTGGCCTTTAATTTTAAAATTAACTAAAAAGCAGCAGTAATTAATTTATAATTCAACTAAAGTATTAGCCGAATATTGATCGGTTAATGCTTTTTTGCATTTAAATCCATTATTTATATTTAAAAAATATATGCTAAAATTGACTATGATAGTTTGAATATAGGAATAAAGGACAATTTATGTATTACTTTTTAGATAATAGATTAGATGCGAATAGTTCGGGAATAGAGCACGCAGAAGTCAAAAGATTAATGCTTTTCAAACGCAATCACGTTAAGGCAAAAATAGTGACATCAGAATATAACCGGTTTGCTCATCGTAATTTACCTTTGTATAACATGACAGATGATGATTATGTCAATAAGTTCGACTTTTTTGCCGGCACAGTAAAATTTACTAGTCGTATTGTAACTATAAAAGATTTGCCGATTCCGAGTGATAATAATGTGAAACAAATTGACAATGGTTATGAAGTCTATGAAGGTCAACGTAAAACAATGACCGTTAATATGTTGCCTAATGGCAGCATTGATACAATAAAATATTTTAATGCTGATGTCCACTGTATTAAGCAGGAATTTTACGATACACGTGGATTTAAGAGTATGACCCAAATTTATGATACAGTTGACGGTCATTTGATTTATGAATTGTTCTTTCGTCCGAACAATACCATTTACTATGAAATTTCATATGAAAGAAAACCAAATGTCTATCCTGCTACTAACATTCAAATGACCGATATTCATGGCATTGTCCATTCACTAATGAATAATGGTCAGGCCTTTACTATTATGCTCGATGAATTGAATGAGCAAGATGGGGATGAAAGATCAACATTTATTTCGGATCGTAGCAATATTACTAATGTACCAATGATTAATATGAAGACGCCTGCCAGAAAAATTGAGCATTTTCACAGTATTCATTTTAGAGATTACTGGGATCCTACTTCACCTCTTACCTACAACTCAATTTCTAATAATGAGCTACTTAGTAAAACCGATTTAGTAATTACTCCTACAAAACAACAAGCAGATGACATGCGTAAAAGGCTGAGGACGCAAGTACCAATCGTTGCTATTCCTGTTGGAATAGTGCCAGATGAGCAGCTACATGCTGAACATATACCAATGAGTGAGCGCACAAAAGGTAAAATAATAGTAGTGGCTAGAATATTTTATGAAAAACGGATTGATGATGCCATCAAAGCTTTCAATCAGGCTTATCAAAATAACGACTCGTTGACTTTAGACATTTATGGTTACGGAAATGGCGCTGATAATTTCAAGGAAGAAAAAAAGTTAAAAAAATTAGTGCAGGACCTGGGTTTGGAAGATGTAGTCCATTTTATGGGTTATGCGAAAGATATGAATTATATTTATGATGATGCGCAGCTTGCTGTTGTTACTTCCCGGTATGAGGGCTTTAACCTTTCTGTACTTGAAGCTCAATCTCACGGTGTTCCAGTAGCTTCATATAATATTAATTATGGAGTAGAGGATTTAATCGCTGACGGAAAGAGTGGCTTTATCGTACCAAGTGGTCATATAGATGATTTAGCTGCCAAAATTACTGAGTTTTTTGCTAGTCCTAAAATACGCAGGAAACTGAACGATGGTGCATATGAAAATGCCAAGCGTTTTTCAAGCGAAAGCGTTTGGCGTTATTGGCAAAAATATGTGATTGACACAGATAAATAAGTATTTTAAAAAATTGCTCACCTTGAAGTTTAAGGTGGGTTTTTCTTTGCTTTAAATTTATTGCATTTCAAAAAAATGTGAGTTACTATGGTTAATTAGTTAGCTTGCTAACTAAATTTTAGGAGGAATTTGAATGCAAAGAAAATTAGATGCAAAATTAATTTGTTCAATTTTCGCAGCCGGATTAATGTCTTTTTCAGGTGTGCTAATTGAAACAGCAGGAAACGTTACTTTTCCCGTTTTAATGAATGATTTTCATGTTAATATGGCTACCGTACAGTGGATGACAACTGGTTATTTGTTAGTTGCTTCTATTATTATGCCATTATCTGCATATTTAAAAAGAAATTTTAGTTCAAGAAAACTTTTTGTGACAGCCGCTACCTTATTTATTTGTGGTTTAGTAATTGATGCAGTAGCAAATCAATTTATTTTTCTGGTACTTGGTCGTGTCATCCAAGGAGCAGGTGCAGGAATAGCTATTCCATTAATGTTTAATATTATTTTGGAACGGACGCCATTAGATAAAATTGGACTGCTTATGGGAATAGGAACAATGATTACGGCGGTTGCTCCAGCTTTAGGTCCAACATTTGGCGGATTAGTCGTCAATACTTTAGGTTGGCGCTACATATTTATTTTTATCATTCCTGTGATGATTATTTCTCTACTAATGGGTATAGCTTCAATTAATGATGAATCCAAAAAAATTGCACATACTCAACTCGATACAGCAGGATTTCTGAGTATTGCTTTAACATTCATAGGTTTTATTTTTGCTTTTAGCAATTTGTCTACCATATTACAAAAACCATTAATGTTCATTTTGCCTCTGGCAGTTGGTGTTATTTGTTTAATTATTTTTATCAAGCATTCATTAAATACCGCTACTCCGTTAATTAATATTAGAGTTTTTAAAAACACTAAATTTACTCAAGGCATAACAGCTTATTTTATTTTTCAAGTTAATACTTTAGGATTGTCGTTTATCTTGCCTAATTATGTTCAAATTGTTAATCATTCTACAGCAATGACTGCAGGTCTTCTGCTTTTAACCGGTGGACTTGTTGGAGCGGTGCTCTCACCAATTAGTGGCAGATTGCTCGACAATTACGGTCCCAGAAAGCCAATTATGACGGGTGCTTTTTTTGAAATAATAGGCGGCATTCTTTATTGTTTATTTGCTTCCTCACTATCATCTGGCAAAATTATTCTGTTCTATGCTATTACAATGATGGGTATAGGTCTGGTAATGGGGGACACAATGACTGCTTCCATTGGTCAACTAGATGAAAAAGAAAATACAGATGGCAATGGGCTGTTCAATATGGCACAGCAATTTGCTGGAGCTGTCGGCACGGCAATTATTTCAGCTATTATGCAATTTGTAGAACAGATGAGTGGTCAAAGCTCCACTACTGGAAAATATATTGAAGCTGCTCAGGTAGGTTTTATTTTTATTCTTATTATTGTTCTTGTTGGTGTATACTTACTTTATCAAGCTACAAAATCAGTAAAAGCAAAGGAATAGAGTAAGATTAATGAACAGATTAGGATTAGCCTTACAGCGTGTACAAAATACATTTAATCGTAATGCTGATTACTACGCCAGAAAAATTGGCTTAACTGGAACACAGATGTTGATCATTGAATATTTGGCTTCATTTGCCCAAAACAAGTCAATTTATCAGAAGGATATTGAGCATGAATTTAACATTAGGAAGTCTACTGCTACTAATGTATTACGCTTAATGGAAAAAAAAGACTTAATTACCAAAAAAGTTGATCAACATGATACACGATTAAAGGCAATAATCCTAACTGAGAAAGCTGTCAAGCTAAGACCAAAAATAACTAATTATTTTGTCAATTCTGAGAATAGTTATGCCGAAATTTTAGGAGCCGATACGAAGAAAGAATTGGTAAAAAAACTACAGAAGCTGAATGAAGCCATATCTGAAAAATAGATTAAAAAAATAGTTATTGCTTTCATGCAATAACTATTTTTAATTTGAGTTTTTATCTTTCGTAGTTAGGTGCTTTTTTTGTAATTTGGACATCATGTGGATGAGATTCTCTTAAACCAGCATTGGTAATCTTCACAAATTGAGCATTCTCACGTAGTTCATCAATAGTGGCTGCACCCACATAGCCCATACCTGAACGCAAACCACCAATAATTTGGAAAATAATATCAGAAACATCACCTTTGTATTCTACGCGTGCTTCAACACCTTCAGGAACTAATTTATTAGCTTCATTGACACCACCTTGGAAATATCTGTCAGAGGATCCATGGGCTTGAGCCATTGCTCCGACAGATCCCATACCCCGATAGGTCTTATATTTTTGACCATCGCTTTCAAATATTTCTCCCGGTGCTTCAGTGGTACCTGACAACATGCTCCCAAGCATGACAGCATTGCCACCCGCTGCGAGCGCCTTAACAACATCACCTGAATACTTTATTCCACCATCTGCAATTATTGGTTTGTGGTATTCTCTGGCAGCAGTAGCAGCATCATAAATTGCAGTGATTTGCGGTACGCCAACACCAGCTACTACGCGGGTTGTGCAGATAGACCCAGGGCCAATACCCACTTTTACGATATCCACACCAGCATCAAAAAGTGCTCTGGTAGCATCGCCTGTAGCAACATTACCGGCAATTAACGTAATATTAGGAAAATGATCCCTAATTTCTTTGATTTTACGCAAAACACCAGCTGAGTGACCATGGGCAGTATCAATTACAATTGCATCTGCACCTTTTTCAATAAGTGCTTCAGCCCGCTCAAAAGTATCACTGGTCACGCCAATAGCAGCAGCGACGAGCAGATGATTGTCATCATCGACAGCTGCTTTAGTAATGTTAGATGGAACAACAACATTTTTGACGTTTGCAACTTCGCCAGCTTGGGCAGTGATGGACATATTTTTATGGATCACTCCTAAACCACCTTGCAGAGCGATTGCTATTGCCATTGCGCCTTCAGTTACGGTATCCATTCCAGCACTAATAATAGGAATATTGAGTTTCAGATTAGGCGCTAATTGAGTATGAAGATCCACTTCATTTGGCAATACATGGCTTTCCGCTGGAATCAATAACACATCGTCAAACGTTAAGCCCTCTTTAACAAATTTTGTTGTCCAATTTGACATTTAATGCACTCTCCTTTTCAAAAATATTAAAGTTAAATTGATTACACTTTACTAGTGATTTTAATCTTGGTCAAGATAAAATTATAGATCGTATTGTTAAAATTATAGTATTACTAGCGAAGTATTTCAATGTAAAAATCGAACAAAATCACAATATTAATAGATATTGTAAGTGATAAATAAAAATGTTATGATTTTTAATATTGATTTATAGCTATATAAAAGCTTAAATGATAAAGAGGGTAATTAGACTTCACTTAAAATGTTCGTATTTAAAATTATTTTGTTAAGGAGAAAAAGATGATCCAAAAATTATCTCGTAAGGTTGTTGACGGATTGCCTAAGGCTGAACTGCATGTTCATATAGAAGGAACACTTGAAGCCGAAATGGAATTTGCCATCGCTAAGAGAAACCAGATTGATATCGGTGCTAAGACTCCAGCGGATATTGACAGGAATTATGGAGTAGGATTGCCGGAATTTCTAAAGGCATACTATAAAGGGATGCAGGTCTTGCGGACAAAACAAGATTTCTATGATTTAACTGCAGCTTTTTTGCGCAAAGAAGCTGACAGCAATGTTAAGCACCTTGAACTGTTTTTTGATCCTCAAGCGCATACTAGTCGGGGTATCCCTTTTGCTACAGTAATTGAGGGCATTCATGAAGCGATTGTTGATGCAGCATCATTAGACATTGATGTACAGTTAATAATGTGCTTTTTAAGAGAGTATTCACAAGAATCAGCAATGCAAACTTTAAAAGAAGCTGAGCCATATCATAAAAAAGGCTGGATATTAGGTATTGGTCTTGATTCAGATGAACATCATAACCCACCGTTGAAGTTTATGCTGGTTTTTACTAAGGCCCGAGCTCAAGGTTACTATTTAACAATGCATTGTGATCTACACCAAGTTGATTCAGTTGATCATATCAAACAAGCTTTAGAAATTATTACGGTGGATCGTTTGGATCATGGCTTAAATATAGTTGAAAATGCGGATTTAATGGCATTTTTAATAGACCAAAAAATTGGTATTACAGCATGTCCCATGGCTTATTTTTACACCCGCAAAGTTATGGAACAAGAGGCCATTAATAAGCTTTTTAATAGCGGCGCACTGATTAGTTTTAATTCCGATGATCCAGCTTATAAGGGTAGTAATTATATTAATGATGTTTACTATAAATTTGCCCAAAAGTGCGATTGGGGTGAAAAAGAACTGATCCGAATAGCACAAAACTCATTTAAAACCTCTTGGATCAGTCAGCAGGAAAAAGAACACTATCTTGCCCAAATAGAAGAATACATCTCAAGTAAAAGGTGATATTTTCTAGATAGAAAATATATTTTGTGCCAAAAATTAAATTATATTTAAAAACTGCTAAAAATGTGGTAGAATTTATCTAATTGTTGCTGATTTAAAAACTATAAGTAATAAGGTTAAACCAATGACAGTTTCTAAATGTATGATGATAGGTGTTCAAAACTTAAAGCAATTTTGTAAAAAGGATTGTCCTTTTAAAAATTGCTTTTTTGTGCTGGCTAGATAACTAAATGAGGTCAAAAATGAACGAAAATGCGATTGAAGTTCATAATCTTTCTAAGGATTATTTTATTAGCAGCAGGGGTGAAAACTGGCGTGCAGTTGTTAAAAATATTTTTAAGCCTGAAAAGACGGCAGTGCAAGCAGTAAAATCGCTCAATTTTACTATCAAGAACGGTGAAAAAGTTGGCTTTATTGGCAAAAACGGGGCAGGTAAGACCACGACCATTAAGATGCTTACTGGAACCTTGTTTCCATCAGCTGGAACTTGCAGGGTAAATGGCTATGATCCTACAAAAAGGATAAATGATTTCAAAAAGTCAATCTCAGTCGTTATGGGAAATAGATCGCAACTTTTTCCTGATTTAACCCCTAGAGATTATTTGAAATTATTGCAGTCAATGTACGATATACCGGAAGAAATTTTTCAAAAAACGGTCAATGATCTGGCTCAGATATTAAATGTAACTTCAAAATTAGATGTACAAACCCGCAAATTATCACTGGGAGAACGAATGAAAGTAGAATTTCTGGCCGGCGTAGCAACCAGACCAAAAATACTCTTTTTAGATGAACCGACTATTGGCTTAGACGTTTTGGCAAAAAGGGATATACGCAAGTTTTTGTTAAGGCTGAATCAGGAAGAAAAATTGACTGTCTTTCTTACCTCTCATGATATGGAAGATATTGCAACTATCTGTGATCACCTGATCATTGTAAATAGCGGTCAGATAATGTGGGATGGACCAAAAACAGATTTATTAGAGAGGTTTAATCAGAATAAATATATTACTTTTATTAAATCGGAGAACTTCAACGAAAGTAAATTGGGCGCCAAGATTATTGATCAGGATGATTTGACCGTGACAATTAAAGTTCCTGTAGAAAAGGTAGATGACCAGATCGCTCAGTTGGCACGGGATAATCAAGGCTCCGACTATCAAATAAATGACCTGAAGCTTGAAGATATTATCTTAGAGCTATTTGCTGAGGAGAAAGAAAAATGATAAAAACCTATTTCTCAGTAAGCAAGATCTCATTGAAGTCTATATTAGCCAATAAGAGCAGCGTCATAATTTTGCTTCTGCAAGCACTGGTACCAAGTTTAGTGATGTTTTATTTGTGGTCATTAATATTGAATCATGGTCAAACTATTGGTGGTTTTAGCAAAAATCAAATGGTAATTTATTATATTGGGGTTAATTTTATTAATTCTTTTGTATGGTATGCAGTTGACTGGGAATTGAATGATGATATCCATTCAGGAGAATTGTCTAATATCATACATAGACCAATTACAATTGAAAAATATTATTTTGCTAAAATGCTGGGCGATAGACTGGCAAATTTAATTTTGCTTGCTCCGATTTTAATTATTGGATTTATCTATATAGTTGCGCGTAATTTAATTCATATTTCTTTACTCGTGTTACTTGAATTTGCATTTAGTTTAATTATGGCAGCCATATTATGGTTTCTTTTTTCTTATATTATTGGTAGTGTAGCTTACTGGTTTGACAATCTTTTCTTTGTTTTACTGGTAAAAGAAGTTGTAGTCAATCTGCTGGCAGGTTTTTACTTTCCTTTAGAAATTTTGCCGCCTTTTTTGGTAAAAATAATTAAACTACTGCCATTTCAGTATTTCAGCTCTTTTCCAATTGATACGCTTGTTAAAGCGTTACCATTAAATATATGGCTTAAAAACACAATCATTGAAATTGTATGGATGATAGTTTTTTATTTAATAGTAAAAATAGTTAATAAAGAAGGGCTTCAGAGATACTCTGATGTAATGGGTTGATTATGAAAAGTAAACTTAAAGTAGTCAAATCGTTAATTAAAATTGCCTTATTGCAAACTATTAGTTTCAGGTTAGACACATTGTTTGGGATAATCTCTTCTATATTGTGGTTAGGCATTCCTATAGCTTTTTTTAAGGTAATTTATCTAAATGTTGATACTATCGGTGGTTGGACCTACAAAGAATGTCTGTTGTTGGTTGGCGTTTATACTATGCTTGACGGCTTCTTAATGGCTTTCTTGGTCAAATCAATGCCTAAAATGGAAAAAGACATTAGAGAAGGAACCTTAGATTCAATTTTATTAAAACCAATTAACGCTAAGGTATATTACTTTTTTAGTGCAATTGAATTTACACAATTAATTAATTCGGTGCTGGGACTATTTGTAATTATTTATGCATGTCAGGGTATAAGTGTTAATATAGGCCAGGTGTTGTTATTTTTGCTTTCTTGCGTTTTTGGCTGCATTTTATACTATTCTCTTTGGTATTTATGGACAATTTCGGCATTTTGGTTTCCAACAAATTTTGGCAGAAATGATTTGTTTTTAAGTATGATACAAATGAGTCGCTACCCTGCAAGTATTTACAGGGGACTGGGTAATATTATTTTTAATTTCATCCTGCCTTTTGGACTAATTGCTTGTCCTGCAACAATTATTTTAATAAGACCACGGCAATGGCAAATAATGTTATTGCAACTCTTGATAGCTTCACTATTCCTTTTCTTAGACCATTGGGTATGGAATTTAGGCTTGAGGAAATATAATGGAGCAGGTAGATAAAAAGAATTATGATTTTGAATTAAATACTTGCATAGCATTAGAGGTTTTTCTAAAATAATCCTGTTAGTTTATATTTAGAATATAGGAAATGGGATAGACTTTGAAAGACGAACTTCTTACAATTAGTTTAAATGATACAGTAGTAAAAGCAGCTAAGGCTAATCTGGAAAATTATGGACTTTCTGTGGCAAAGTATCTACAGTTAATGCTGTTTTTGGCCGCTGATAATAAGGCCGAACTTAAGCAAATAATGGTGGACAAAAATGATCTGACTCATTGGTTAAAGCGATTAGATGCAGATTAATAAGGTAAAACTTACTGAAAAAAATCAGTAAGTTTTTTTTGAGCATTTATGTTTACATTTGTAGATACATAATTTATACTAAACTTAGTTTACAAATGTAGACATTAATAATAAGCTTCATCGGGGAGGAATTATCATGAATAAAATTATTATCTTAGCTTTGGGTCTTGCACTAATAGCTTTTATTGCATGGTGGTTCTTTGGTAGCCATCAAGTAGAAGAGGAGAAAGCCACTATGAAGTCAAACAAACAGAGTGTTGATATTGAAGTTAAAGGTGGTTATTCACCAGAAAGAGTTGTTCTTAAAAGGGGAGTACCCGCTACTTTAAACTTTAAGAGAACAGACTCCTCCAATTGTTTAGATCATGTTGTATTTTCAGATTTTGGAATAAATCAGAAATTACCTGAAGGCAAAGTAGAAACGGTTAAAATAGATACTTCAAAACCAGGTGAATATCAATGGGAATGCAGTATGAACATGTTTCATGGTAAGGTAATTGTCAAATAGCTAAGGAAAAACAATGAAAATTACAACACGTTTTTGGACGTCGCTAATATTATCACTGCCAATGCTTCTGGAAATGATTATTCATCCTTTTACTGGATGGATGTTGCCAGGTGGCGAATGGACCATGCTTATTTTTACAACAATAATTATGTTGATTTCAGCAGGTCCATTTATTACTAGTGCCTGGTCTGCCTTTAAAAAGCACCATTCAAATATGGATACCCTCGTTGCTTTAGGAACATCGATAACTTATATCTACAGTATTTATGCGATGTTTACTAAAAGACCTGTTTTCTTTGAAAGTGCTGCTTTTGTTATTACTTTCGTCTTATTAGGGCAGGTTTTAGAAGAAAAAATGCGGGCAACTGCTTCTGACGCTATGGGGAAATTGCTTAATTTAGGTGCAAAAAATGCCTTAGTAAAGCGCGATGATCAATTTGTCAGTATTCCTATCACTGAAGTTGTGAAGGGCGACTACATACAAGTAATGCCTGGACAAAAAGTGCCAGTTGATGGCAAAATTGTTTCTGGCAATTCAAGCATTGATGAATCTATGGTAACTGGCGAAAGTATGCCAGTTAAAAAAGTGACAGGCGATCAGGTAATAGGAGCTACAATCAATCAAACGGGATCATTTGTAATGCAAGCCCAAAAAGTTGGTAATGAAACTATGCTGGCGCAAATTATTGAGATTGTTAAAAAGGCACAGAACAGTCATGCACCGATTCAAAAATTAACTGATAAGGTTGCAAATATTTTTGTTCCCACAGTTTTGATTATTGCAATTGTAACATTTTTAGTTTGGTATATTTTTTTAGATAAAAGCATAGCAACTGCGTTAGTTTTTGCCGTTGCGGTTATGGTTATTGCCTGTCCTTGTGCTTTAGGGCTGGCAACACCAACTGCATTAATGGTTGGAACTGGTCGTGGTGCCAAAATGGGAATCCTAATTAAAAATGGAGAAATTTTAGAGGCTGCAAACAGCATTGATACTATAGTTTTTGATAAAACGGGAACGATTACAAAAGGTCAACCACAAGTAACAGATATTGTTGGAGATAAAGAAAATGTCCTACAATATGCTGCCAGTTTAGAGAAATTATCTGAACATCCTCTCGCTCCAGCTATATTAGCTGCGGCTAAGAAGGAAAAGTTGCAGTTAAAAACGGTAGAAAATTTTACTGTAATTGAGGGATGGGGTGTCACTGGTAAAATTTCTGGTACAAATGTTGCGGTCGGCAGTCCCAAAAAACAAGAAGAAATTAAAATTGCTCCAGAATTAGAAGAGCAAATAGTGGCATTGCAAAATGAGGCAAAAACAGTAGTGTCTGTTGTTCAAGATAATCAAGTGCTGGGTCTAATTGCAATTCAGGATGCTCCTAAAGTGAATGCCAAAAATGCGATAAACGACTTACATCGTTTGGGCTTGAAAACTGTCATGTTAACTGGAGATAATCAGCAAGTAGCCCAGGCTATTGCAGAACAGGTGGATATCGATCAGGTAATTGCTGAGGTTTTGCCGGTTGATAAAGCAGCAGTTATTAAAAAATTACAAGAGAAGCACCATGTCGCATTTGTTGGTGATGGGATCAACGATGCGCCAGCTCTAACCCAGGCAGATGTTGGAATTGCCATGGGTTCGGGTACGGATGTTGCCATCGATGCGGGTGGTATCGTGCTTATCAAAAATGACCTGGAAGATGTTGTTCGCGCTTTGAAGCTTAGTCGCAAGACTTTTAATAGGATAAAGCTAAATCTGTTTTGGGCTTTCATTTATAATGTACTGGGTATTCCAGTTGCCGCTGGTGTTTTTGCAGGTGTGGGTCTCACACTTAGTCCGGAAATAGCAGGATTAGCAATGGCCTTTAGTTCATTATCGGTTGTAATCAGTTCAGTTTTGTTAGGAAAAACAAAAATATAGATATAAAAATAGCAGTCGCAAATCTTGCGACTGCTATTTTACTGTGTAAGCTTTAATAATGGTGTTTACCTTTAGCCAGAACTGGCTTGATTTGGCTAATATAAGCTAAAATTCCAATAATGAGCCAAATAAATGTAATTAATGCACTGTACATCAAATTGGCGCTACCAGTTTTGATGTAAGTAACAGGTTCTGCAAAAGGAAATAATAAAGCAATTTCTTTTAACCATTCAGGATAAGCTGAAATTACAACTAGGACTCCTGATACTAATTGGGCTAAACTGCTAAAAATATTCTCCAAAAAGTAAGGATCATTCATTTGCCATGAGATGGCCCAAGATACAAAACCTAAAACGCAGCCATAAATACATAAAAGCGGTAGCATGAGCAAAGCTCGTTCAATAATGACTATGGGAGAGCCGGCTAAGTACAATAAAAATAGGTTAATTAATGCTAAAATGCAACCTATAATGATGGCAACAATGCATTTAGAAAGCCAATACATGATACTAAAAGGTCTTTTGGCAATTAATTCAAAGTCAATTTTTAAGTCTGCATCATTAATCACAGCGGAACAAAATGTTTCAAGAGCAAGTACCGCAGCATCTATTGCAATTGAACTGATCGCAACATCCCAGTTAAATTGATTAGAATACTGCATATTGATTAATACTAACAGGGCCAGATTTATCATTGGCGTGATAAAGAAATAAGTTAGTTTGGTACGCCAATTATTGAGAAAAGAAAGGCCAGAGAATTGTGTAGCAAACATTAGATAATTTTCAGAGCTCCTTTCTTTCTGACAAGGTCGTTAATTTTTCTCACAATAATAACAATTAACAAAAGCCAAAGAAGTAAACTGCAAAAATAAGCAGTCCAGTTGAGACTTTTATTATGGGACAAAGAAGCAATTGGTCCAGTTATAGGAATAAACCACTGAGAAAACTTGGTTAAGGGATTCAAAATGGTCTCATTGCCAAATAATCCCGCTAATAACAAAATAGGGGTGCCAATTAATCCCTCATAAACCATTGCATTAGGTGAAAGAGTAAGAAATGAAGAAATTAAAATTCCCATTACTGAGCATCCGATCCACAGTAGAAAAATTAGCAAAATCTGGTACAGAGAAATTTTACCAGTAGTTACTCCTAAAATTTTTGCAAGAATATAAGCAATAGGAAATGAAAATAAACCATAGCTCGAAGCAGGTAAAAGTAAAGTAATTAAAGAAGCTCGCTCGTCATATTGACTGTTTAGCAAATATGGCAGCGTTCCTTTGTAACGTTCAAAACCGATACAACCGGCAACGGTTGTACACGAAGTCCACATGCCAAAAATACCACTTTGCAGCCACAATTGTGGATTATTCAAATCGTGAGAAGCATAGGCCATAATATATTGCATCAAAAAAATGGAAACAGTACTAGTGATTGTTAACCAGACAAAGTACTGATCGGAAAGATAATCTTTTACATGAAAGAGGAAAAGACGAATAAAACGCATATCTAATTCCTCCTTAGTTTAGGAGCTATTGCCAAATAAGCTTCTTCCAAATTTTTAGGTTTTTGGTTGATTTCTTTTTCAGCCAAACCCAAAACAGCAGAAACGGTGCCAGTGAAAAAAACTTTTCCTGCACCTAGAATAACTACATTTTTAGCTAGCTTTTCAACTTCTGACATGGTGTGACTTGTTAATAAAATACTAATGCCGGAATCTGCTAATTTTTTAATAGTCTTCTGAACGCTTTGCGCTATTTCAACATCTAAACCACTAGTAGGTTCATCTAAAAGTAATAAACTTGGATTATTTAACAAGGAACGAGCGATATGTAGTCTCTGCGTCATTCCTTTAGAAAATTTCCCTACCTTTTTATTTGCGACATTATCCAGCTCAACAATAGACAGAACTCGCTTTATTTCTTTTTTTTGCTTACGAAAGGGTACTTTGGCCAGATCCGCAAAAAATTGTAAATTTTGCTTTGCTGTGGCGTTACGGTAAAACCCTAGATCTCCACCAAAAGAAACGCCTATGTTGGGTCTTTTACGAGCAGTAGTAATATCCTGTCCGTTTAAAATTACCTGACCAGAAGTAGGGAGCAAATAGCCACCTATAATTGAGACAGTGGTAGTTTTCCCCGCACCATTAGGTCCTAATAGAGCTAATATTTCTCCTTGATCAATTGTAAAAGAAACATCGTCTAAAGCTTGAAACTTTTGGTTTTTATCTTTATATGTTTCTATTAAATGTTTAACTTGTAAAATATTATTCAATTTTATCTCCAAAATTAATTTGTTGGAACTTCATCAATTAAAAAGGAAGGATGATCAAGTTCTTTATACACGTTAATTTGAAGATCTTGTTGTGAGCATTAAATCTAATGAGTAAAGTATAACATATTTTTATTTAGTTTTTAATTTTTGCAGAAATAAATAGAACTGTTCTTATTAGAGCAGTTCTATTTATTTAATCAACTGATTTTAAAGCTTCAAGCATATCAAGGTCTTTTAATTTTTTGTTAACAATAAATCCTAGAACTATTGTAATGATACCGATAACTCCTAACGGCCACAGAAAACTTGAAACAGATAATGCCGGATTAAACATGACATTGTCAGGTGGCACCACATAAAGAATATAGCGGTAAAGCAAATCTCCTGTAAGATAGCCGACTAAAATGCCAATACCTGTTAAAAGAATAGTTTCGCGATAAATATACATCGTTACTTCATTATCGTAGAAACCTAAAACTTTGATGGTTGAGAGTTCGCGAATTCTTTCGGCAATATTGATGTTGGTCAAATTATATTGAATTACAATTGCTAAAAGTCCGGCAACTACAATCAAAACAACCATGATCAAGTTAAGAGATTTTACCACCACGTCCAGCTCTTGGCTAACTGCAGTGTTTTGCACCACTCCTGCCACACCATTAAGAGCCATAAATTCTGCAGCAATTTTTCTCGTGTTTTTGCTAGTGGAATTTTTTAAGTTAACAAGGTATGCATTTGACGTGAAGCGTTTGTTAAAAATTTTCTGATATTGCGTTTTGTTCATGAAAATGAAATGTCCCATGTACATTTCAGTGATGCCAGCTACCTTCATTTTCCTAGATTGATTATTTTTATCCATTAGAGATATATAGTCACCTTTGTTCACTTTGAGCAATGTGGACAATCGTTCTGAAATAATAACCCCGTTGTTTGATAAGTGCAATGTCTGCTTGGTTTTACGATTATTTAAATGAACATAGTTCTTCAGTACTTTGCTAGAAGAAGGAGCAATTAAGGTAATATCTTGTGTATCACCAGTTTTACCAGCAGTTTTAGACATTGACTCATAATAAATTGGTGTTTCTGACTTAATACTGTCTTCTTTTAATTTGCTATTTAAAGCTTTGTGCTGATGCTTTGAAATATCAGGCTTCTGGGCAACGATCATGTTGTAGTGAATGAGATCATTAAATTGCCTGTTATTCATATTAGTAATCGAATTTTTTACAGCAAAACCGGCAAAGAGCATAGTAGCAGCACCACAAACACCAAAAATAGTCATCAGCATGCGCTTTTTATAACGAAAAATATTACGGGCAGTAACTTTATGAGTAAAGCTGAGATGGTTCCAAATAAAAGGAATTCTTTCCAGCAAGATTTTAGAGCCTGCTGCAGGAGGCTTAGGCAATAGTAATGCGGCCGGTTTTTCTCTAAATTCATTTTTAGCAGTTAAGTATGCAGGCAAAACGGAGCTGATCCAGGACAATAATAAAGCGATCAGACTGATTTGCCAATGAAAGTGTAATTCAATGGGCGGGATGGTCAGAGACTTGTAATAAGCATGATAAACAATTTGTGGCATCAAAGTGTGTCCCAAATAAACGCCCAAAATAGTGCCGATTGTACCTGAAATAAAGCCATAAGCGATGAATTTATTAATTATGACCTGATCATTATAGCCTAAGGCTTTCATTGTACCAGAATTGATTCTTTCTTCATCAATAAAGCGGTTCATTGTAGTAAAGGTAACTAAAGCGGCAACAAAATAAAGAAAAATAGGAAATACTTTAGCTAAATCTTCGACTACTTGCGCAACTGTTGTGTAAACTAAATTGCCTTCACCGCCTGGTACCTCGCGCCTATTGTATACGCTATAGCTTGGCAGAGCCAATTTCCGCAATTGCTTTTTAGATTTTCTGATTTCTTCTTTGCCACTTTTAATTTTATTATTGATTCTCGCAGATTTACGAGCAAAGATCTTTTTTTCTTGTTTTAATTTTTGCTCGCCTGCAGCAATTTCTTGCTGAGCCTGTTGTAGTTGCAATCTTGCTGCTTGAGGTAAATTAGCTCCTGCAGCTTCAGTCTGTGATATTTGCGCATTTAATTTACTTTTTTGGAGGGTTAGTTGTTTTTCTGCGGAACTAATTTGCTCACTTGCAGCCTGTAATTTCTGCTCTGCTTGTTGAATTTTCTTTTCTTGAGGTGCAATTTTTTTGTTAGCGGCAGTCATTATTCTTTTCTGCCTTTGATGTGCGGTGTTTTTTAAGTTATCTTGTAAAACTTTTTTATGGTGCTTAACTTTACTAGTGTAGACTTTGCCATAAGAGTCAAGACCACGCAAGTCTTTGTATCTTAGGTTAGCCACTGTATAAACCGTATGATTAAAAGCATCAGGGCTGACTACTGCATAACCTTTAAGTTCTCCAGTACCACTGTTACTTTGACCTAAGTTTACATTTGATAAAATTTGACTGGACCGAACGAAACCTGTGATTTTGAAGCTTTTTCGTTTTAGCAGAGTGCTTCCTAAAATATTCTTCTTCTCTGTAAAACTGATATTTTGGCCAATTTTATATTTATGTGAATAATGGTCTGCCAAAGCAATTTCATTTGTTTTTACTGGCAAACGACCTTTACGCAATTCATATTTTCCTACTGATTTTGGTTTTGAAAAAATACGAAAACTTTCTTGACTATTTTTGACAACTGTATCTGTCATGTAGCCAAATTCAACGGTTTGCAAACCTTTAGTTTGTTTTATTTTTTGGCTATCTTTTTGGTCTAGTCCATAATTACAGATAACAGTGAGGTCAGCTGTTTTTAGTTTTTGAGCGTAGTGATTGCCGGTATCACGCATGTCAGGTCCTGTCACCATTAAACCAACTAAAGCAAATGCACCAATCATCATTAATCCCATGATAGAAACAAATTGTCCCTTAGTATGTTTAATTGATCGCCAAAAATCTTTCAGAATAACTTTATTCATGATTAGCCTTTTCTACCATTTAACGCTGGCAATATCTGCTGGATGTTTATTTTCTTCAATTTGCGTAACTTTGCCGTCATGGAAGTGAATCACACGGTTTGCAAGGGGAGCTAAAGCACTGTTATGAGTAACTATGACTACTGTAGTACCATTCTCACGACTCATATTGATAATGGTTTGCAAAACACTTTTACCGGTTTGATAATCAAGTGCGCCAGTTGGTTCGTCACAAAGTAAAATTTTAGGGTTTTTAGCTATTGCTCGAGCAATTGCCACTCTTTGTTGCTCACCCCCTGAAAGTTCTGCAGGAAAGTTATTAATGCGATTTTTAAGACCAACATCTATCAAAGCTTTGACCGGATCAAGTGCATCTGGAACTATTTCAGATGCCAATTCCACATTTTCTCTTGCAGTTAGATTTTGAATTAAATTATAAAATTGGAAAACAAAACCAATGTCAGTGCGGCGATAGCTGGTTAGTTGTCTTTTATTATATTTAGCAATATTTTTGCCATCGATAATAACATCCCCGGAACTATTAGTATCCATTCCGCCCAGAATGTTCAAAATCGTGGATTTACCTGCTCCTGAAGCACCTAAAATAATAGCCAATTCACCTTTTTCCACAGTAAAACTGACATCATTATTGGCTAATATTTCAGTATCTCCAGTTTGATAGCGCTTATAATTGTGTCTTACGTCAATATAACTCATGAAAATCTGTCCTTATTGATTTTAAAATAACTGATATAAACTTATTTTAATCTAGAAAACTTTCTAATACTTGTAAAACGCCCATTTCATTATTTGATGGTGCTTCATATTTTGCAATCTTTTTAAGTTTTTCATGACCGTTTTTCATCGCATAACTGTACCCAGCCAATTCAATCATTTCACGGTCATTCATGCCATCTCCAAACGCTATGAGTTCTTCTGGTTTAACATTGAAATATCTCAAAAAATATTTAATACCTTGCCCTTTATTAACATTGTTGGGCATAACATCAATATTATCGAAGCCACTAGTAGTACAGTGAATATGTTCAGGGTTTGTTTGATTGAACTTTTTTTCTAGTTCGCCAGCGAGCTTGGAGGAACAGTTTAGAGTTAGCTTTGTTAAACTATCGCTTGTAGGTATGTCAACTAATTTTGCAATCTCTACTACATTGGGGTAAAAGAAATGCATCATATTTTTAAATTGAGTCGGGGCTTTTTTGTTAATATAAGAATGATCTAACCCACTAGCGGCAATATGTACTTGTGGATAATTATTTTCAATAAAACTGATCAGTTTAATACCAGTTTTATAGGTAAAAACGTGACGAACAATTATTTTATTGTCTTGAGTGAGAATTGAACCATTATCAGCTACAATATCTATCCTGTCCAAGAAATCATAGAAATCTTGGCGCAAACGTGATAATGGCCTACCACTGGAAACTATAAAATGAACGTGATGTTGTCTCAACTTGGTTAAAATTTTTTCAAAGCGTTGATGATCATATTGTTTGTCATCATTTTCAAAAGTACCGTCCATGTCTACTGCTACTGCTTTAAAGGGAATATGTGTCATTTTAATCTCCTTAATATAAGTTCTCAGGTATATTATATAGTAATTAGCGTCAGGTTTAACTCCAGATATTCATTAATTTAAAAGCAAAATAAAAGCAAAAGCAGAAACGTTATTAGCAACATTCCTGCTTTTATCTATATTTATTTAGTTGTAATGGGTTTTCTTTTGCCAACTAGCCAGCAGATTAAAATTGCGAATACTGTTTCGATAATAATCAGGAAGATATTTATACCAATTTTTACCTGACCAAAATTAATAACTGCATTATTAAATAAAGCATTTTTTTCGCCTAAATAAAGGTCAAAGATAATTGAACCAATGATTAAGATGAACATAGTGATCCATTGTTTACGGTTAAATGCAATGCCATATTCTTCTTCACGACGTCTGATGCTTGGTAATATTACACCTAGGCCAATTAAAACAATAATGGCAACGATGTTGATAATTAGTTCATACCACCAATAACCGCTGAATTTTTTAATGTCTTGTGGTGCAATGCCTAAAATAGTAGCTGCAGCAGTAACTATTAGTAAAAATAGTCCTGCAAGATATCCTAATTTATCGTTTTTAATAAAGACATAGTCTGAAGTAAATTTTTTAGAGTTTTTCCTAATTTGCATGAAGGAGAAAAATATCCAGCAAGTTACTCCTGGTGAGATGATGCCATTTAAGTTCAATAGCCAATTAAAAATGTCGTTCATGTCTGGTAAAAAGATACCCAAGAGCATGATAAATGCTGATAAAGAAACGGTTAATACGTAGCCATTGATAGGAAGGCCGTTTTTATCTTTTTTCTGTAAAAATTTAGGCATGTACTTATCACCAGTATCAGAAATAAGCATTCTGGTCATGGCGTCAAGCAGCACTGCTAATAAAGCAGCATTGTAGAAAACAGAAGTCCAAGCCCATACATAAAGCAAAGTTTTGCCCCAACCGTATTGATGCCCAACCATATCAAAGACATAGTAGGCACCATTCATTTTTAAATCGTTTGGAATATGATAACTGTTGAAATATATTCCCAGAGCAAATGAACCGAAAACTGTTAAAAAAATAGTCATTAAGGCAAGTGCGATCATGGCTTTAGGAAAGTCAGACTTAGGCTTTTTCATTTTGGTTACATAAGGAGCAACAAGTTCACAGCCATTTAAGGCATAAATGAGCATTGCGATAGTTGTCCAATAATGCATGTCAAACTTGGGAATTAATGTCCGCCAGGTAAATGGCTGTGTAGCCATATGACCACCTGATTTTGCCAGTCCTAGAAATGCCAGGAAAACAAACATCAAGGTCATAATAAGCATGAGTCCACCACCAATGGTAGATAAGACTTCCATTGAGTGAGAAAAGTAATGTTCAACAATAATGAAAATAATAAACATGGCAAATGTCATCAAAGCAAATTTTGTGTTAGAGATTTGGCTTTGAAATTTTTCCGAACCTGTCAGCGCCCAACCAATGTCAACTATAATTTCATTAGCAGAATCAACAGCATAGGGAATAGAAGCAGCCCAGTATGTCCAGGCAGTAAAATATCCCAGAAATTCGCCATTAGTCCCACGAACCCAAGAAGATAAACCTCCACCTTCACTGTTAAAAACGGATCCTAGTTGCCCAACCATTAAAGAATAAGGAATAACATAGAATAAGCACATGATAATCCATGAAGTTACAACCGGCATTCCCTGGTTTTGGAAGTTGTACATTATATCGTCTAACCCAATAACGGTACAAAAAGCCATTAAGGTTAAAACGGGCCAAGAAATATATTTTTTGTTTGAATTTATTTCTTCCACTAAAGTTCTCTCCTTTGAAAAACAACTAATGTTTTTATTTTACTAATTAAATAAAAGGATGACCAGAGGCTAGATAAACTTATTTTAATGAAAGCACATTCATATTTAATTAAAAAAGCAGGAGAAATAGTTGCTTGTATTGAAATTTATGGTCCTCTGCGGTAAGATAATTACGTTAATGATAAGAAAAGAAAGAAGGATTCTTAAATGTCAGGACACTCAAAATGGCACAATATTCAAGGCCGCAAGAATGCACAAGACGCAAAGAGGGGTAAGATTTTCCAAAAATTATCTCGTGAAATTTACATGGCTGCAAAGAACGGTGGTCCTGACCCTTCCGGAAATCCTAACTTGCGTATGGTTATGGACAAGGCTCATGCTAACAATATGCCTAAGTCGAATATTGACCGTGCTATTAAAAAGGCAGAGGGCAATTCAGAAGAGCATTATGATGAAATCACTTATGAAGGATACGCACCAGGTGGTGTAGCTGTCTTTGTTGAAGCACTGACTGATAATAAGAACCGGACAGCTTCTGCAGTTAGAGTAGCCTTTACTCGTAACGGTGGTTCTTTAGGAGCAACTGGTTCTGTTGCTTATATGTTCAATCGTAAAGGTTATATTGTCATTGATCGCACAACTACTGATGCTGATGAAGATCAGATGTTACTTGACGTGATGGATGCTGGTGGAGATGACTTGCAAACCAGCGATGACGCTTATGAAATTTATACAGATCCAAAACAATTTGCACAAGTTCGGGATGCATTAGAAAAAGATGGCTATAAGTTAGCCAATGCAGAATTGACAATGATACCTGAAAACACAACGCCTGTTCCAGATGATAAAAAAGAGCAATTTGACCATTTAGTTGATGCTCTAGAAGATGACGATGATGTTCAGAATGTCTATACGGCTGCAGCTGACGAAGAATAAGAAAATATTCATTTAATTTAATGGATTCTCTAGAATCGAAATTTCGGTTCTAGAGAATTTTTTTGCTTGTTTAGGCTTAATATAAGCAAAGCATAAATAACTTTTTATTAATTTATCTTCAAAAGAATGAAATATAAATCCTATATTATATTTTATAAAGCTTATTTTAGAAGTTTTCTAGTTTTTTTGAATATATCTGAAAAAAGTTTGCTTTTTTGCGTAATTAATTATGGTCGCAAGGAAAGGAGGTTTTTTATGAAAATCAAAGAAGCTGCTAATTCTTTAATTGAAGACGCGATAAATGAGCATTCGAGTGACATTTTCTTTTTAATAGTTGGTGATAATTTGGTTGTTAAATTCCGCACAATAACAGGTTTAGAAAATCAGGCTGAATATTCTATAAATGAAGGCAAGGAAATTATCAATTTTTTGAAATTTGCTGCTCAAATGGATATTGCCGAACATCGTAGGCCACAGGTAGGAGCTTTTGAGTATCATTTTCATGATCAAATATATTATCTGCGTTTATCCAGTATTGGAGACTTTAATGACTGTGAATCACTGGTAATTAGAATTATTTATCAGATAAATACAGGTGAATATTTTTTTAATGAGCAAATAGAAATTCTGAAAACTTTGGCACAGCAAAGAGGTTTAATAGTCACCAGTGGTCCAACTGGCTCTGGTAAGTCTACAACTATGTATAACTTGGCAAAAATGATTGGGCAAAACCAGATGGTCATGACAATTGAAGATCCAGTGGAAATACATGAAATAAATTTTTTGCAAACGCAGGTTAATCTCACAGCAGAAATTACATATTCCAAATTGCTTGAGGCAGCATTACGTCATAGACCAGATATTTTAATAATTGGTGAAATCAGAAATGCAATAACGGCCAGGCTTGCAGTAGATGCGGCTTTAAGTGGTCATCTTGTTTTAGCAACTGTCCATGCTAAGAGTACTCTGCAGACCATTTCGAGATTAGAAAGTCTACAGATTAACACGGCAGATCTTTATAACTGCCTGACCGCGGTCAGTTATCAACGACTATTACCAACTGATAAGGGTTTTGCCTGCTTAATGGACATTGATAGTGGCCGCCGATTACAAGCGGACATAAGCAAGCATAAGCGAGGTGATTATGTTAATTGGCATCACAATATGGTCACGTTAAGGGAGAGGAATAAAATTAGTGAACAAGTCTTTGAAAAATTTCAGGCAGGATAAATTATCAAATAAAGAGCGCTTAGAATTTCTTGAATATTTGCAAAATAGTTTGTCAAATGGTTTTTCATTAAATACGAGTTTGGAAATGATGCCAATAATATGGCCTAAAAAGAAGATTTTATTTAATAGGTTAAGTAAAAGAATTAGGTCTGGAAAGAAACTAAGTTCTGAAATGTTGAATTTGGGTTTTTCCAAGACTATTGCTACTCAGATTGAGCTATCAATGGTACAGGGAAACCTAATTGAATGTTTAACCCAAATTGCGACTCTTACTCGTTTGAAACAGGAGCAAATAAAAAAGTTGAAATCTGAAATGACATACCCTTTCATTTTAGTGTTAATGATGATTTTTCTTCTGTTATTTATGCAAACTTTTGTATCTAATCAGTTTGCTGAATCTGGCGAACATACTGGAGACTACCTGTTATTGCTTTTATTAATTTTGAGTTTAAGTTTAGTTTATTTCATGTGTAGAATGATTTTCTTATTGAGAAAACAAGATTATCGCTCTTTGAAGAGACTTAGTAGCTTTCCAATTGTTGGGCCGTTAATTCAAATTTATGTGAAATATATCTTGATCTATGACACCGGACTACTACTGGCTAGTGGCTTTTCCTTGCAAAAGATTTGTGACTATTCAGCTATGCAAGTTAAGGGATCTTTACAGCAATATGTAGGAAAAAAGGTTGGAAAACAGCTGGCTAAGGGGATGAATCCTGAAGAAATCATAGAAAAAGAGCAATTTTTGCCTAATGAAATTTTATTGCTATTAAAAGCCGGATCAACAAGAGATGACTTGAGTAAGAAGTTTTTATTATTAGGACGTTCTTTTTTTAACGATCTAACACAAAAAATAGAAAAACTAATAGTAAATGTTCAACCCATTTGTTTTATTTTAATTGGTTTATGCATTATTGGATTATATTTGAAACTTTTATTGCCAATGTATGCAATGATGCAGGAAATATAGGAGGAAAAAGTGAAAAACATCATAACAAAATCTACAACTGATAAACGTAAGGTAAAAGGTTTTACTTTGATTGAAATGGTAGTAGTGGTTGCAATCATAGTGATGCTGCTTATAATCATTGCACCAAATTTAACTAAGCAGAAAAATAGTGCAAATGAAAGGACTAATGATGCTTTTAAAACAACCTTGCAAACTCAAGCTACACTTTATGAGGATGATAAAGACCGTAATGGTAAAGAAATTAACTTTCAAAATATGTTTGATGATGGCTACTTAACGAAGAAACAATTCTCAAAGTCTAAAAACTATACGGTTACTGATGGTGTAGTTGAAAGAAATGCTAAATAAGTCTAAGTTACAGGGTTTTACTCTAGTTGAAATGGTTGTTACCCTCACTATTACGCTTGGTTTAGCCGGTTTAGGTGCTATAAAAATAAATGAATATAGAGAAAAACTAATACTGGAAAATACAGTTAAAGAAATTAAGAGCTCTATTGAACATGCAGCAAGAAGATCAGCTATACAAAATCGCACAAGTATAGTCAGATATTATCCTCCGTCAAAAAAATTGATAATTATTGGTGGAAAAAAGCCGCAGATAATAAAAATGAAACCGCAAATAAGTATAAGTAACTTAAGTCTATTAAAAATTTCAATTAGTGGCTCGTTACCGCCTCACACAATTACTGTTACTAACCATCAATACACAAGAAGAGTGAAGTTGCAAATGACCTGGGGACGAGCAATTGATGATAAATAAGAAAAAAAGCGGTTTTATGATGGCAGAGAGTATGGTCGGTTTAATGATTGCATTAGTTAGTGTTACAACTTTAGCATTAACTATTAGAGAAAGTAGAGTAATCGAACGCAGAATAGAGCAAAAAACTGACCGAACATATGCTTGGAGTGTTTTGAAAAAGCATGGAATTAAAAGAATATTAATCCACGATCATATTTATAAACTTTATGGTAATAATAGCATTTATGATGAATCAGAAAGAAAGATATACAAAATTAAATACTAAAGGTTTTATTTTGGCAGAAGCTGTATTTGCAGTCTTTGTGACGATATTAGTAGTTCTCATTTTACAAAATTTAGTAAAAAGTCTTACTCTAGCAAATAAAGTTCAGCATCGAACAGATGACGTTGTATTTTCTTATGTGCAGCTCAACCGGTTTATTAAAGAGAAACAAAATGAAAGAATATATACTTTACCAGAGCGATCCAATTCTGAAAAGGCAGTTTTTAAAAAGAGCGATGCGCAGGGAAAAGATACAATATATCGTTTGACACAATATAAAAAGATGTTGCGCGTTACTACTCCTGAAGGCGGACACATGCCGCTATTATTAAATGTAAATAAGTCTAGTTTTACCACTGCAAATAGATTGTTGAAAATAAAAGTTACGGAAGCAGATGGCAGAACATCAGAGTTGTATTTTAAATTTGGCTCTAGACCAAAGAATAAAGAGAAGGAATTAAATGATCAAAAGCAAAAGCATAAGACTAAAAGCTAATGCGTTTCTGAGCAGTATTCTGGTATTAATCACTTGTTTAATTTTTATTCAATTTTATCTGGATATTTATCAAGAGAGTATGGAAAATGATTTTTTATTAATTGAATATTTAATTAATGATTGATTCTCTTGCTCTAATTACCTTTTTTCTATTAAAATGTTTAAGAGATAAGGGGAATAAGCAATGGATAAAATTGAAAAACTGTTTAATGATTTCTTAGACTGTGTTAACTGTTTACAAGAGGCATTAAATGTCTCGTTTGGAGATGCTCTGACGGAAACTTTTGATAACCTTGAAAATAATCAAATTAAGGTTGAGCTGGGTGCTCCCGATAAAAAAGCTGTTCAAGAATTGAGTCAAAAATATGCAAAATTAAATTATAATAAACTTTCCAATAAATTAAAGCTGCAGATTTTTACCTATTTAACTTTAAAAGCGGTTAATGAGGATGGATTGGATGTCAATCAAATGCCAACACCGCCTGCGATTTCAACAGTAATTGCAATGTTTATGTTAAAACTTTTACCAAAAGAAAAATTGACAATTGTTGATCCTGCAATTGGAACTGGGAATTTATTATTTTCTGTAATCAGTCAGTTAAAAAGTGCTAATCACTCAAAGTCTAATTTTGAACTTTATGGTATTGACAATGATGAAGAAATGTTAAGTTTTGCTGATATTGAAGCTCATTTGAATGATATTAATATTGAAATGTTTTGCCAGGATGCTTTAACTCCATGGATGTTTAAAAGCCCTGATGTTGTAGTAAGCGATTTGCCAGTTGGCTATTATCCACTTGATAAAAATGCTAAAAATTTTGCTACCAAATCTGAAAATGGTCACTCGCTTGCTCACCTTTTATTTATTGAACAGATCATTAAAAATCTTAAAGCCGGTGGCTATGCTTTCCTGATAGTGCCTCAAAATATTTTGTCTGGCAAGGGTGGTAGTGACTTTATGCCATGGCTAAGTGATAAGGTTTTTTTGCGTGCAATAATTGAGTTACCTGATAGTGCCTTTCAGAATAAATTTAATCAAAAATCAATTTTAGTTTTTCAAAATCATGGAAAAAATGCCAGAAATAGTGAAGTTTTTCTCACAAAGTTAGACTCATTTAAGAGTGAACAGGACCTAATAAAGCTTAATGTCAAACTAAATGAGTGGTATACTAAAAACATTAATTGATTTGTGAAATTTATAAAGTCATGTTTATGGAGGAATTAGATTTATGAAAAAAGTTTTAGCAATCAACTCAGGCAGTTCTTCATTTAAATATAAGTTGTTTGCGTTACCTGAAGAAAAGGTCTTAGCTAGTGGACTTGCTGACAGAGTTGGTATTGATGGCTCTTCCTTTGAAATTGAATTGGCTAATGGTGAAAAACACACTGAGGATGTGGCAATTCCAGATCAGGAAACTGCTGTTAATTTGCTGCTTAAGGCTTTAAAAGAATATCATGTGATTAGCGATTTGAGTGAAATTGTAGGGGTTGGTCATAGAATAGTTGCGGGAGGAGAAGACTTTAAAGATTCTGCTCTAATTGATAAGAAAAATCTACAAAAAGTTTATGATTTGAAGGAATATGCACCACTTCATAATCCAGCTGAAGGTAAAGGTATTGAAGCCTTTATGAAATTACTGCCTGGTGTTCCAGAAGTAGGCGTTTTTGATACTTCATTCCATCAGACTTTGGATCCCGTACATTATATGTACTCAATTCCCTATCAATATTATGAAAAATATGGTGTGCGCAAGTATGGTGCTCATGGCACTTCCGTTCGTTATATTGTTGGTCGTGCTGCTCAAATGCTTGGTAAGGATGCCAAAGATTTGAGACTGATTGTTTGTCACCTTGGTTCAGGAGCTTCAATTACTGCAGTTAAAGATGGCAAATCTTTTGATACATCTATGGGCTTCACTCCATTAGCTGGCATTACGATGGGTACTCGCTCAGGTGACGTTGACCCGTCTGTTTTGCAATATATCATGAATAAAGATCATATTGATATTAACGAAATGATTGACATTTTAAATGATAAGTCTGGTCTGCTGGGAATTTCTGAAATTTCTTCTGATATGCGAGACCTAGAGAATAATTCTGATAAAAAAGCTGATCTTGCAAGAGCTATTTTTGTAAATCGTGTCATCCAATATATTGGTTCTTATATGGTGGAAATGAAAGGTGCAGACGCGATTATTTTCACCGCTGGTGTAGGGGAGCATGATTCAGGTATTCGTGAAAATGTTATGAAATCCTTTGAATTCATCGGCTTAAAGCCAGACTTAGAAGCTAATAAATCCAATGGCGAGAAGTTTATTACTAAACCAGATTCAAAGATCAAAGCTCTAATTATTCCAACTGATGAAGAATTGATGATTGAACGTGATGTTGTTCGATTAGCACATTTAGATTAATATATTTAGAAAAATATATGGACCGTTAAGAAAGTTTCTTAACGGTTTTTCTTTTGCTTTGAAAATGAGCTAATATGCGGTAGATTTGCTGATCTTAGAAGTGACTTAGTTATAGAATTTACATATTTTGTGTTAACAGTTAACATAAATAAATGTTTAAAATCGTTTAGATATACAATTTTTTATTTTTAAAATTTCTGTATAATGAAAAGTAAGCTTAGAAGCCACGATATATAATAACTAACTGTTAGAAAGAAACATAAATGATTAAATTAGTAGCTGTTGATGTTGATGATACTTTATTAAATAGTCAAGGTAAGATTCTAGAATCTTCTCGAGAAGCAATTACAAAAGCAATTAGCAAAAATGTTAAAGTGGTCTTATGTTCAGGAAGACCCTATGCTGGAGTTAAAAAATTCATTGATGAATTAGCGTTGAATAACAATAATCAATATGTAATAACTTTTAATGGTGCCGTAATTGAAACAGGGTTGCACGTAAAATTACTTGAGAAATGTTTGTCTGCAAAAACTTATGAAGCAATTGACAAATTTAGTCAGAAAAACAAAGTTTTTTATAATATTGTGAATGCTGACAGTCAAATTATTACCAGCAATTTGAATGTGGGTAGAATAACAGTAACGCAGGCATGGGAAAACAATGCCGGATTATTGATTAGGAAACCACAAGATTTATCAAGTAATGAAACTGTTATCAAAGCCGTTTTTGGCGATGAAAAAGAAAAACTAGATAAAATTGAAGCTGAAGTTAAGCATGTTTTTGGTCAAGATAATTATGTTGTCAGAGCAGCCGTTAATTTTTTAGAAGTAATGCATGCCAATGTTAATAAAGGTATTGCATTACAGTACTTAGCACAAAAGTTAAATTACAAAACGGAAGAAATAATGGCAATTGGGGATGAACGAAATGACATACCAATGTTTCAAGTAGCTGGAACTTCAGTAGTCATGGATAATGGTTCTGCAGAAGCAAAAAAACAAGCTGACTTTGAAACTGCATCGAATGATCAAGATGGTATAGCCTTGGCTTTTGAAAAATTTGTTTTTTGATAAATAAGAAAGGATTTTATAATATTAGGCAAGTTTGCTATATTATGCTATAATTGTTTTTACCCAAAGCGGGGGTGTTTTGGGATTCGACAGGCGTAGATTCGCATTGACTGCGGTTCGTAGGTCACGTCTACGTAAAAACGTCACAGTTTTATAACTGCAAATAAAGAAAATTCTTACGCATTAGCTGCCTAATTTAGGCGCATGTGTTGCTTGTTTTCGGATTACTCACGTCTGAATTCAAGTATCAACTTAGTGAGTTACGTTTAACTACCTCATCTGAATAGTTAAAAAGAGTCATTCCAGGTTAGCTAGTCCATACTAGCCCTGTTATATGGCGTTTTGGACTAGTGAAGTTCAAATAATATAACTATGATCGTAGATGTCAGTGACGGAATGCGTTTGGACAGGGGTTCAATTCCCCTCACCTCCATAAATAAAAGCCTCTAACCATTGTGGTTAAAGGCTTTTTATGTATTGATGTTCGCCAAATGCTCGCTGAAGTGCTATATTTCATCCAGCACTTTGACAATTTGACTATCAGATTTCTGTTTAAGTTCATCCAGCATGTAAGCATATGTATTAGCTGTAATACTCATATTTGAATGACCTAATCTCTTAGAAATAGAGTATAGATCTACTCCCTTAAATAAAAGCAATGCTACATGAGTATGTCTTAGGCTGTGGAAATGGAAACCTTTCTTCTTAATTCCTAATTTCTCTAATTGTTTTCGTAAAACTTTATTAACTGCATTTGAAGTAGGAATGGTACCTGCACTATCAATAAATAATCTTTGATGATTATTTACTTTTAATTGTTTTAATATGTCTAATAGTTTCTGATCAACTTTGATTACTCTAGTTGAAGTTTTATTTTTGGTTTCTTTATTAATCTCATTAGAATCATAATTAATAATTTTATTATTATCATAATCCCAAGACTTGGTTATATGTATTTCAAGATGATTAAAGTCTATATCGTCCCAAGTTAAAACTCTTATTTCTCCTGGTCTCATGCCAGTGTAGATAATTGTTAATAGCATATATCGACTGACATATGATGGCTTAATATCTTTAAGTAACAGAGTCTTTAATTGCTGAACTTGCTTAAAATTGAGATATTCTATTTTTCTTGTTTTGTCTTCGTTCCAAGTTAAATTAATTCTATCAGTGAAATTAATTCTAACTAAGCCATCACTTACAGCATCCTTTACGCAGCTTCTAATTGTACCGTTAGTTTTCTGAACTGTATCTTTTGCATGATTTTTACCATAAGCATTAAGAAAGTCCTGATATTTATTACGGGACATTTTTGATAACTTAGTTTTGCCAAAGGTTTCTTTTAAAAGCAGGTAAATATGGGCGTATCTACTTTTTGTGTTATTCGATTTTCCTGGAGCTTTGTAACGTTTATACCATTCCTCAAAATAATCTGCAAAAATTGGATCTTGATCTGATATTAGGTTTTTGTCTTTAGCTACTTCAAATTCATTAGCCCATTTTTTGGCTTGCATTTTTGTTGCAAAGCCACTTTTAGTCTTATATTTACGTTTATTTTGCTCATCATACCAAGATACCTGTGCCTGCCAAGATTTACCACGCTTTTTAATATAAGCCATTTTAAATTTTATCTCCTATGCTATAATAGGGTATGCAAAAGGGCATAACCCTGTTGTGATATTAAGCTATTAAGAACTAGTTTTCCAAGCAGATTCTTAATAGCTTTTTTTGTTTTGTATTCGTTTGTAACTATTATTTTTGTCTTCTTTGTAAATCACATTAGATTTGTCGATTATTTAATGGACAATGTGTTTTCTTTAGAATCTAAATTTTTTACCACAGTTCATACAAATCATATCTACCTTTTTGGTATTTTTACCTGCAAATCCTGCTATAGCACCAAGTCCTCCAGATAATGCTGTACCAGCAACAGCTTTACCAACAGAAAAGCCTTTACGATGTTGACCTACGGCTTGAACATTTGTTGATCTGCATTTTGGACAATGTGGTTGTCGCATGGAGTTTATAACAGATCCTATCATGCTTGTAACTTTTACAGCCTTTTCTAACTTGCTTGTTTTTTCTTCTTGTACTGATTGTTCGGTAACGTTAGCTGTTTCGTCAGTCTGACTGCTATAAGTATTGTTTTCTGATTTGAGCTCTTGGTTAGCATTATCCACGGCTTCAGGCTCAGGTTCAGAAATAGGTCCTACATTTTTAGGAGCAGAGGTAACAACAGCTTCTTTTTTAACTATCTCGGACTGCTGTCTTAATTGATTTAAAGTTTTCTGGTGTTCAATGGAATCTTTTAGCTTTTGTTGTTCAATTAAATTTTTGGCTTCTTTGAAAGGTAATCTCCCTTTATCAAGTTCAACCTTTACAGTATCTTTTATGCCCAAAGGTAATTTATAGCCTAGTGCTTTGATTAAATAGTTATTGTCATCAGAACATATTTTTTCTTTACCAACGGAATATCCTTGATTATTGAAAGATAGTTTTTGACCACATATTGCACATGTCTTGCTCATAATATTCCTCCTAAATTAAGTTTTATGTATTATAACGTTTTCATTGAGATTAGAATACTAGATCATCATTTTCTTTAAACAGTCTGTACACATCGAATTTCATACGATAAGGGATGCCAAACTGTTCCATAAAAATGCCAGGCTCATCAAATGTTTCAAACTGACTGGATGCATACTTGTATATTAGATTAAGCGAATATAGATCAGCCTTACGTTCCACAGATGTAATCGGACTGCCACAATAGTATTCAATATCATTATTAGTATCGCCATTCATGATGTGACCAATTTCGTGACCGATAATGAATGGAAGTTCATTCTGTTTTTTCCAGTTTGTATTAATAATAATTGTTTTTTTAGTTTTATCTGCTAGTGAATTATATTCTTCGCAGGTGCTAATTAATAGAACACCGATATCGTGATCAAAAGCAAAAATAAAAAGATATCTAATTAAATCATTCACGCCTTTTGCCCCTTTCAATATCGGAGTCCATTAGTTTTTTAATAATATCTAGATAATCATCTGGAATAGGACGACCACGATAAGATAACAATTCATCGTTTTCTATATCAATAGCTGAATGACCTTTGTTAGAAGAAGGAGAAGGATCATCAGTATTTCCTAGTAAGTAGTCTACTGAAGTGTGTAATACATTAGCAACCTTTTTTAAGTTTTCCATTCCCGGCTTACTAGTTTTCCAACTGTATATAGAGTTCTTTCCTAAACCAGCTTTATCATTAACTTGCGCAAGCGTTAAATGTTTTTGTGCGCATAATTTTTTAACAATTTCAAATGTATTCATATCAAGGTAACTCCAGTCCTTGACAAATTAAATTAGAAAATTTCCGTATTTTAGTTGACAAAATTAGGAAATATTAGTAATATGTAATTGTCAATTGAATTATTTAAACTTTTGTATAAACAAAAAAGTATTGAATTAGTGGGGATAGCCAGTTCAATTGCTTTATTTATTATGTCTTCATATTAGGATATTTCCTAATATATGTCAACAAAATTTAGTAATTTATTGACAAAATTATTTACATTTTTGTTTTTAGGAAGAAGGGAGTGAGCTATGTTGCCAGCAGAGCAGGCCTTAGCGGAAGCAAAGTTAAAGATTTTTAGTGACATCAAAATTGAAATGATACGACAAGGGTATACAGTTTCAAGTTTGGCAGATCTATTAAATGTTAATAGACCGACACTTAGCTATGCAATTCATGGTGGAACCACACCACGTGATATATCAGTTAGGAAAAAAGTATATAAGGTGTTAGGGATGGAGGAAAAAATTAGCTAATGGATATTAGAGACGCAGCACTTAAGGCACAAAAATTAGGTCGAGGTATTGCCAGAAAAAGTGATGGTCCACGACCAGCAGTTTTTATCTGCACCAACTTAACTAAGGGAATTTTTATTATTCCCAAAAGTGATCCTAACAGAGCTTATGCAGGATGGATGCCGACTTTGGAAGACTTAATTGCAACTGATTGGTATGTAATGGGCGACCAAATTAAGGAATTATCAAATTTTTAATTTTAGTTGCATAGTCAAGAACGATATCAATTTTATCTTTGAAAGACATTTGTAACATTGCGACCGCATCAGTTGTAAGAGTTATATCCAAATAACCACCTAATACTGGATGTCCTTTTAAAAGACCTTTGTCAATTAGTTCCTCGACGGTGTAATCGGTGTCTTCTTTAGACCATTCAGGCATTAATCGGTGAATTGATTCTGAATTTCCAAATAAAACAGCTGATCGTTTGGGTGAGTTGTCTTTTAGACGAGAAAGATATTCTTTATACATTGAACTAATTAAGAATTTAGCGTCATTGGTCAAATTATAATCGTCTATTTTCATATAATCATCTCCTTTAAGGATGATTATATCAAGAAAATTTAAAACAATTAAATGTATTTATATTATTTAAAGGAGCGGATAAATAATGATGAAAGTATTAGATTTGCCAATACCTGTTGAGTCTTTGGCAAGTTTAGTTGATCAAATTATGGAAAAGCGGGGTTACGTCCCCGCAGAGTCCTTAGTAGGAAAAACAATAAAAATGAAAGAGTTTTCCGAAAAATACTGCGGTAAGAAAGCTCCAAACTGGATTAGGTTATTCATTTTTGATGAATTTCCAGAAGTTAACGTGAAAAACGGTGGATGGGTGGTTAATCCAAGGAGAACGGAAGAGGGCAGCAAAACTATTATTTTTGAAAAGCCAGCTGCTGAGTGGATGGACAAACATCGAGGTGAAATAGATTGGAACGCAAAATTACCGCAATAGTAGAAAGGACATTAGAAAAATGGCAGCACATATTATGCATATGTTTCGGCACTTATCCGAAAAGCAAAGGATTGTTAATCGCATCATTGCTTCTAGCAATTGCTGGGCTGGTATCAACGATTTACGTGCTAAGTATACCGCCCTTTCTGCCAGGGACGATTTAAAACACAAAAAAACCCGACAAAAATCGGGTATGTATTCAATGAAAGCATATAAAGAATACTAAGGAGATTATAACACAAATGGAGTGTATAGGTACAGAGGCTAATGGTGGCTTAGCTACCTATGGTGAGTATGGCTGTGACTACAGCACGGCTAGGGACTTTGTCGTAGCGCAGGCTTTTCTAATGAATGACCTCAAAAAATATACTGAAGCAGTTGGCTACTCGCCAAAGAATCCCAGAGGAATGCAAACATACGAGGATATGTTGCAAGACTTTTCTGATTGGTGGGATGATCCTGACGGTGAATGGTGGTACGAAGTAGCAATGTTCTATTTTGAAGGTCATGAAATAACTGACAAAGAAAGAGAGGCACTGTGATGGTTGATAACCCAAAATTAAAAAAGGAACAAGAAATAATTGCACTAGGTAGTAAGCAATATGGCATTGCCTTTACTCCTGCAAAAATAGATTTTCCTGAATACGAAAAAATGAAAAGCAGTGTTGATGCCATTAACACTGAATTTATGAAATACGATGTTGATACCAACAACTTTAAGTCAGCTAAAGAAGCAAGAGCAAGACTTAATAAACTAGCCAAAGCACTAAATGACAAGAAGATAGACATTGTCAAAGAAGCTGACAAGCCAGTCTTGATCTTCAAAAAGCAAATTAAAGCCCTACTGGATGAAATAAGTCAGGCTTCCGATCACATTGGTAATCAGATTAAAGTGTTTGAAGACAATGCTAAGAAACAGCGTGAAGCAAATATTAATGCTGATATTAATAAGCGTTGCAAAGAGGTTGGAGTTGATCCATCAAAAATTGAAATTAATCAGCAATGGTACAACAAATCGGAACCTTATGCCACGTTTGAAAAAGAAGTTAATCAGCAAATTGATCTTTTAACCAAAGAAAAAGAGCAATTAGCGGAGAATATCAAAGTTGTTACTGCTAAAGCGGATGAATTAGGGCTACCTTATCAACATTGGGTTGAGCAGTTAAATAATTCCTCTCTAAGCAATGTTTTAAGCGAAATGGATAATTATGCCAAAGAAGTAGAAAAAGCCGCTGAACGTGAGAAAAAGCCTAAAACCGAGGCAAACAAAAACATTGTTGAGAAGAACGGTAAAGCTATTGATAAGAACACTGGTGAAGTTATAGCTGACTATCACATAGCCTACCTGATTACTAAAAAGGCAAGAATTAAGCTAGGCGGTACCAACTACCAATTTAACCAATTGATGCAATACCTTAAAGATATGGGGTTCAAAATTGAGAAGGTGAACTAATGGAGTTTATTGGAGATGAACAGAACCGTGCTACTTGGAATAAGCATTTTATTCAGGTTAAAAGCAAGATAAAACAGCCTAAGCGAACTAAAAACGTTAAAGTGGCTACCAGAAAAGGTAGCTCTTACAGTTACAGCTACGCTGACCTTGCAGATGTTGATAAAGCAGTGATGGACGCTTGTAGAGCTGTTAAAGACAAAGATGGCAATGTTGTGTTTGCTTACTACTTCGACATTGACAACAGCAATGATGGCGTATGTGTTCAAACAGTAATGGTCGATACATCAGGAGCACAAATGATAACAGATAAGATTTGGTTTAGCAACACTAACAGTGGTGATGCACAACAGACGGCAGGCTTAATCAGCTACGCAAAAAGATACAGCCTAAGTGCTGCCTTTGGAATTGCTAGTGAAGAAGATGACGATGCTCGTAACCTTAAACCACAAGATAATCGGAAACGTGTAATGGTATTAGATGTTGATGAGCTTAACAGTTTCAAGGTTAACGTCCTGGGCAAAAGCTATTTGCTAAAAGATATCTGGAATGACTACATAGAAAATCAAGATCGTGAGACGTTGCAATGGTTAATGGATCAGAAAGACCCTCAAACATTGCAGGCAATCAAACAATTTAATGATCAGTACAAAATGAAACAGCTTTTAGATAAAGCAAAAGAAAAAAAGATAAAAAAAGCCCAGGAAGCAGAGCCAGCTGATGAAAAAGAAACTGGTACAAAAGAGGAAACTGAGACAGAAAAAAACAACGAAATTAAGAAATTAGTTGATGGTGATACTACTGATGACGAAACACAGACACTTAATCTCTTTTAGGAGGATTTTAACATGGTGCGTTTAATTAAAAAAGATAATGGCAATTACACCAATACTAATAATCAGCTAGTAAGAGATGACGATTTAACCTGGAAAGCTAGAGGAATTTTTAATTACCTTTGGAGTCAAGCGAATGAATGGCAGTTTTATATGAAAGAAATAGCCAGTCACTCAAAAGATGGAGAAAAGGCTCTGCAATCAGGACTACAAGAGTTAGAAGAGCATGGCTATTTGAAAAGAGTTAATCGTCATTCAAAAAATGGCAGTTTCGATGGTTTGGATTGGATCCTAGATGATACAGGTAGACTTAACCGTCAAGCACAAAACAGCGTTAACGGTAAAATGTCGACAAATCCGCCAAAAAACCGCCAAAACACGCCTGACGTAAAAAGCGCTCAGCGTGAAAAGCGTCCAGCGCAAAACCTCCGACTAAGTAATAACAATAATAAGAATTATCAATATAAAGAAATATCAAATAAAAGAAATAATGGTTCAGCTAAAACAGAACCTAGCACTATCCACAAAGATGTCATTGATTATCTTAATGACAAAATTGGAGCAAGGTATAAAGCAAGCTCTGCTATTAACAAACGACTAATTGATGCACGAGTGAAAGAGGGCTACACATTAGACGATTTCAAGCGAGTAATAGACAACAAGGTGTTCAGTTGGTCGCAAGACCAGAAAATGAGCAAATATCTGCGACCCCAGACATTGTTTGGCACGAAGTTTGAGAGCTACCTGAATGAACGAGCGCCCAGTGTGCCAGCACATGCAAGCTTTGGAGTAGAAGCCTACGCAAACGGGACAATGGATGGTGTGGATGAAGATGACCTACCCTTTTAGGCAATTGGAGGAGCTATGAAAATAAATGGCAAAGCAGTAAATATAATTGCACATCGCACAAGAAAAACTGATCAGATTTGTCCTAAACACCATGTGCACCTGGTTTACTTAGACGGCTTTAAAAAAATGAAGCCTTTCTGCGAGCAATGTCAATACGAGAAAAATCAGGCTCAATTAAAAAAGATGGCACAGAACTTAAGGACAAACCAAACTAGAGGCTATCTTAAGCGGAAATCGTTAGTCGATAGGGATGAAGTGTTTAATTACACCTTTAAAAATTTTAAAGCCCAGCCTAAAACTTTTGAGTACTTGGCTAAAAGCAGTGCACATGATATTGCTAAAGATTACTTAAGAAACCCAGATGCAAAAGGTAACTGTATCTTTTACGGCAATGCAGGATCAGGAAAAACACATCTTGCTATGGCAATCCTTAATGCAGTTAACGATAATGCAGATCCAATGGTTAGGTGTTTGTTTATCAGCGTTAACAAGCTAATTCGAGAGATGAAAAACTGGTTTCAGGATAAAACTGGTATCTGGTCGCCTAAGCACGTAACTGATGTTGTCAGTAAAGCTAACCTGGTTGTCCTTGATGATTTAGGAGCAGAGAGTGCCAACAATATGGCTACTAGCTTTGTGCAGGATACCATATTCGATATTTACGAGAGTAATCAGCGAATTATTACAACGACAAATTTGAGTTTGGATGAATTATACAGAACATATCACTCACGGCTAGTTAGTCGGATGCAAGAAAGCGATAGACGCAAGGTTATCGACTTTTCAAAAATAGCAGATAAAAGACCGAGAATTTAGGGAGAAATACAAAATGGAAGAATATACTAATTTAAATTTAAACGCTGATATAACTGGCATGCTTGATATTGTAATTAGCGATTTAAAAGAAATCAAAAGTGATATTAAAACCGGAAGGCATGAAGAAGATATACCACTTTTACTCAAAAGGTCACAAGTACTACTTAACTCATTAAATATTAAAAATGATGATGAAGATTAAGAAGACAGAAATAGCTACCGATTGGAATAGCATCTATAACCAGATGTTCCAAAAGCGAGCAGTAGAGAGATTTAACTATGACATTGTCAACGGTATTGGAGCCTTTGACAGAAAAGAAAAAGAACAACTAAAAGAATTACATCAATTCTTCGTGGAATTTGAACAAAAGAATTGTAACAACAAGTTACCAGTAATATTTATTAATTAAGGAGAAGCAAAAATGGAACAAATTTTAGAATCAGATTACATGGAAAACCAGCAATATTGGGACACAGTTGCCAGACAAAACGGTGGATTAGAAATATGCAGTGATTATAACGGACAACCTATTTACACCATAGGCAGACATCCTGATGTTTGGTATTAAGGAGTCCAAAAATGCAAAATATTCAGTTATTTAGATTTGAAAATCACAAAGTCAGAACGCTGACTATTGATGATGAGCCTTATTTTGTGGCTAAAGATGTAGCGACCATTCTTGGTTACAAAAAATCAAGAAATGCTATTGCTAATCATGTTGATGATTTTGACAAAAAGGACGCCCCAATTCAGGGCCCCCTTGGTGGAACGCAGAAAGTAACGATTATCAATGAGTCGGGACTCTATAGCCTGATACTTAGTAGCAAATTACCCAATGCTAAAAAATTCAAGCGGTGGGTTACCAGTGAAGTTTTACCGACAATTAGAAAAAATGGCGCTTATCTGACAGACCAGAAAGCTATTGACATTACTACTAACAAAGAAGGATTGGCTAGTTTGTTAAAGCAAGCAGCCGATCAACTAGAGCAAAAGGATATACAAATCAAGAAAATGCAGCCTAAAGCCTTATTTGCGGATACTGTTTCAGCAAGTGACGACACGATTTTAATTGGCGAATTGGCAAAGATATTAAGAGGCAAAGGTATTCAAATAGGACAAAACCGGTTATTCGATTGGTTAAGAGAGAACGGCTACTTAATTAGTCGCAGAGGTAGCGACCGTAATATGCCTACCCAACGTTCAATGGAATTAGGATTGTTTCAAATTAAAGAAACAGTGATTAACCATGCTGATGGCATTCCCTCGATTAGGAAGACCCCTAAGGTTACGGGGATAGGGCAACAATACTTTATTGACAAGTTTATGAATAGAGAAGAACAAGTAGAGGTATAAAAATGAACGGCAAAAAAATAACATTTAACGGTGACTTGGACAACTTTAAAACTAAGGATAAGGGCGTGACTATCCAGATTAAGACAACGACAGACAATCTATCGCTAGACAAGCTTAACGACATTGCTGACGGAAAGATCACGGTATATCTAGAGTCAAGTCAACTTGAATTAATCGAAGAATTAGATGGTGAATTTGAAGTTAGCGACATAGCAATGCTAGACAAGTTACACAGGATAGATGCTAATGGTCAACGAGAGACCAAATACACGGTAACAACTAACGATGGCAGTGTCTATGGCCTAACAGAAGACTTGTATGAAAACCTCAAGCAGCAAATGCCGGATGAGCCTGAAGAGCCAGTGGATATTGATGATGTCTCAGCAGATAGCAACTTTGAACCCGAAGACGATAACAACGATGACGGAGAAAAGATAGATCTGTTTGAAGTTAACCCTAAAACTAAAAAGATAGAGCAGGTTACACAGTAAGGCGGCAAATACCATGTGTGAATATTGCCAATATGGCTCAAACCTATTATGGTCTGCTGATTCGACCGTTAAGATTGATGCGGCAAAATGTCAATTGATACTGGTTGAAGAGACTTATTACGATCATTTAATAATTAGAGATAGTCAAAAGATTAACTATTGCCCAGTTTGTGGCAGAAAGTTGGAGGTTCAAAATGGCTGAAAACGTATATTGTCAAACATGTAAACGTGACCTATCCGGTGAAGATGGTGTTATTGTTTTTGACTCTGACATTTTCTGCAGTCCCGAATGTTTAATTCAGAATTTGAAAAATTATGAAGACTTAGAAGAAATGACAGTCGATGAATATTTGAGAGAGTTTAATTAAAACAAATGAGCAAAGAAATATATTGCTCAACATTTTGAATTTACACGATATCAATTTTAGCTGAGGTAAAAAAATGAAAAGAGTAATTGCATACAATCAGACAAAAGAGTTATGGCTAAGTAACATCATTACTGATAACTATACCAAAACAAGAAAGCCAGTTTTTGAAGATATTAAAAATGGTGGGATGATATTCTCATCTAAAAAAGAAGCTTTAAGAAAAACAAATAATTTAGCTACCTGTGAAAATGATGAATGGCAATTTGAAAATTATGTAAGTCCAATAAATCATGACTCAGTTTTTGCTAAAGAAATAAATTCTATTCGAAAAAGTAAAATTTAGGCCAAATGATGCAACATGATAAATCAAACTATCATAGCGTAGTATTTGGCATCCTGGGTGATCCACAAGGTAAGGCTAGGCCAAGATTTGCTCGTAGGGGCAGGCTCGTTAGCACATATACACCGTCTACAACACAGAAGTATGAAGAGCTGATAAGATACAGTGCTTTGCGAGTAAGACAGAAAAATGGCATTAAGAAGCCTATCTCAGCTGACATTAGCTTGGGTATCAAGGCATATTTTAAAATACCTAAAACATATTCTAAAAAGCGCAAAGAAAGGTGCCTTAATGGCAAAGAGAGACCGAGCAAGAAGCCTGACAGCGACAATATCGCAAAAATCGTCTTAGATGGACTTAATCCAAAGATGAAAGTGGATCATGCGCAACATAAGGCAGTATGTGTCCACGAGGGACTATATCGGGACGATAAGCAGGTGGTGTCGCTCAAGGTGGACAAGTATTACTCTGACAAACCAAGAGTGGAGATAACAGCGATTTGGAGTGATCAAGGTGGCTAATATACCTTATAACATTATCCATGAAATAGAAGCTAAATACGGCACGCTAGCAATACCAGATAATAATCCGTTAATGATAAAATTGCACAAAGCAACAGGAGCAGAACCTCGTTTAAAAATGAAGACAAGTGCAACTGGTCAGCAGTTTACACCACACTATTATGATGATGAAGTTATCAGGCTGACTAAGATGGGCTATTCTGTAGGTGAGATTGCTACAAAATTAGGCCACACTAGATCAACAATAAACAAGATATTGCTTTACTATAAAATTAAGCCTAGGGATATATTTAAGGGCAAATACGATGATGTTTATATCGTTAATTTAAGCAATTTAAAATATTGGGGAATTGTAGCAAAGAATACTGAAGTAGCTAAGAGGAAGACTCACCATGAGTTTATCGTGAAAAAATATCATTGGTGCGATATAAAGCCCAGTGAAAAGTACATGGTAGCTGGGAATGACACTGAAGTTTTTGTAAAGAAATTAAAGTAAGGTTGATAGTAATGATTGGAGTTGTTCAATTGAGTTTTTTTAAAAGCACCAAAATTGATACAGTCAGAACAGCGCAGAACGTCAAAGACTTTTTTGAGCATGACTTTGACCATTATTTGAACCTTTCGGGCAAACATCGCTCGGATTTGTCCAGCCCTAAAATGGATATTACGGGCATTACAGCACACAATGGCATTAATCATCAGGACGAAAGTATGGCAGTTAATATTGATGCAGATAACTGTGTATTGGCAGTTGATCACACCATTAGCAGTTGCAGTAATTCAGGCGACAAGCCTTACGGAACTATTCTTTACTTGTCTTACATCAAAAATATTAGCAATTATGCTATAGCTCAACGATTAGGTTATCAAACGACACGATATTATGAGCTAAAAAATAGGGCTTTAGTTGAGTTTGCGGAACGAATGGAACTATACCGGAAGAGAGATCATACTTCGATTGAAGACCTAAGAATTTTTGAAGATGAGCCAACTGAAAATTTCCAAAAGCGGACAATGAGCGAAGAATGAGCGAAGTCCGAGCGAAGTGTTTACGCTATATTATGGTAGTGTCAAAAGATTAGGAGAAATAAGCTATGGAAAATAATCTATGATGTCGATATCCCAGAATTAAAGGTACCTAAAATATGAAAGCAGCAAAATTTGTTTTTGACAACGTAATAGATTTAGCTGGGTATGTTAAAAATAGACTGGATAATCCCACACCGCTGAAAATTCAAAAAACTTTGTATTTTTTGTGGGCTTTTTATTCAGCTACATACGGCAATATTCATTACAGTCCAGATGATCAAAGCGAGTTTGACCTGCAAGATGGTGCCTATCCTCCAGAGCTGTTTGAGCCTGATTTTGAAGCATGGAGATACGGTCCAGTCATAAATAAAGTGTATGCGGCTTATAAAGGCGATAAAATTAAGAAACTAAATTCAAACGAAATTCAAGATAGAATTTCTACTGGTGAATTTGAAAAGAAAGAAATAATCTTATTTATAAAAAATTTAGTGGATCAGATTAACGAGGTTAATGATTTTGGATTAATTCAAAGGTCAAGGCAAGATAGTGCTTGGCAAGATGCGTATTTAACCAATGGCAAAATGAGTGCTAAAAAGATTAAAGCTGATTACATTAATTACTTGTTGGAAAATTTGAAATCAGAGTAAAACGGAGAATTGTCGGAGTTTCAAGGTGCTATATTGGTAGTGTCGAAAGATTAGGAGAAATAAGCTATGGAATATTATAATGATGAATTAGTTAAAAATTTGACAGACTTAATTAAAGATCATGACAAGAAAGTATTAATTGCAAGTATTGCTAATAAGCAGAAGAAAGAAAAAGAGCAATCAGGAGACATGATGAGCGTTTCTGATGTGTCAAAAAAGGTTGTTGATTTCTCTGGCATAGCAATGGACTTTTGCAAGAAAGCTTTAGAAGCACAAATGGAGAGACCAGAAAGCATTGATCCTTCTAGATTGTCAGCAATAACAAACCTTTATAAAGCTGTTTACAGTGCATGGTTTAAATAATAGACGTCCGAAACGACGTTAAACTAAAAACTGTATAAATAATTTAGCTAGTCTCCTATCCATTCAGTTAATAAACTGGTGTGAGAATTACGGCAATATTTGTAACTGGGTCCCGATACCAGTGCCGTAATAGACCGGCTTAAATAAAAAACGCTGTTTTTAAACGTTTGTCACAAAGTAATTAAGTGATAAATACCAAAAATGGCGTTTTTTGTGTTTTAGGGTGAATTTTTGGTGCTGTAAATGACCAAAATAGCACTTTTTGCAATTTAGTTTAAGAAATTTTGAAAATAATGATTTATAGGCACCAATTAGGTGCTTTTTTTATTGCTCAATAAAAGGGGGTGATGAGTATTGAAAGATAAGTTAACTGTTAAGCAACGTAAATTTGCTGCGATGATGGATTCCTGTAACCGCTATTGCTGTACCGGATAGAATTGGTTCGACTCCAATCGCAGCGTAGTGTAATGGATCTAGGCAAGTTCGAATCCTGCAGCACTTTATATTCTTAATAGTTATAGGAATTCGTAAGAGTACCTTTTTATATTAAGCAAAATTTTTAAATATTAGTGAAAAAATCACATTGTTAATAAATACAGCTATAATTGTAAAACTGTTAATTATATGATACACTTTAATAAACAAGCGATTTTGTACAATCTGCTTAAGAAAATTATAAATTTTAATTGTGAATTATAATTCACAGAAAGGTACTTAAATGAAAAATGATTTTGACAATACTAAATCAGCTAGTGAATTAGTGGATGAATATTTTAGTCATGTTAATAAAGCTATTTTGAATAGGTGCACATATATAGGATATAAACAAATTAATGGATTAACTAAAGATAAAAATTCTTTTTTGTGTGAATTATTAAAGTTGGATTATTTTAGAAATAAGAATGTTAAACCAGAATTGAAAAATCTTGCTGTAGAATTTATGATAATTAAAGCCTGTAAACAGGGTGCATTACCGTTTACTACGAAATATGTAGAAAATTATAAGAAAACAGGTAATAATTTGAGACTTTTTTCGTCAGATAACAGAGCAATTTTAACTGTTAATCAAGTTAGTGACACTAATAGAAGTAGTCGAAATGCTAAGTTTAGAATAAATTTAAGACATAAATATAATAATCAATTGAGTTTATTTGATACAAATTCTTCTATTGCTGATACAAGTATGCTAGAATTGTATTTTGAATTAACGCATGGCTATCAAAGTGAGAAACCTCAGTTTGTTGTTTTAGGAATTCCGGATTCTAAGGGTAAGTGGATTACAAAAGAAAATATTTCAAGCGTTTTTGAGCGTTATACAGATATTGAACGTGAAGAGATTAGTACAGTTACTAACGAAATATCTAAATTCAATAAAGATGATTTTGGGTTATTCATAGAAAATAAACAGAAAAGTTAATTAGTTAGGAAAAGTTATGGGGAAAGTAAAGGCTATTAGAGAAGCAGTAGATGGTTCTCGTCTTACTTTTTTACGAGAACTACAAGGCATGACAGTAAAAGATTTAGCAAGTAAGTTAAATGTCACGTCAGCCAATGTTTCACAATTAGAACATAATAAAAGAAGAATAGATTTTAAAACAATCCTTGAAGTATCTAAAATATTTGATGTTTCACATAAATTCTTGTTAAACACTGATAGCATTCCAGAACTTGATGAGGTGCAATTTTTTAGAAAAAAATCTGTTGTGACTAAAAGAAAGCAAAAGCAAGCTGTCCAAAAGGCACGCCTTTTTATATATTTAGAGACTCGAATTAGTTTGGAATATGGATTAAGTTATTTTGAACTTCCTGAATATGCAAATACAAGTAATAAATTTAAAATATTAGATTATTGGGAAATAGATTCTGTTGCCAATTCAGTTCGGAATGATTTTAAGCTGGGGAATGGACCTATATCCAATATGACATTATTGGTTGAAAAAATGGGTATCAGAGTTTGTTTTATTGACTTGGATGATGAAGGAATTGATGCACTTACTGTAAGATATAATAATCACTTTTATATCTTAATAAATTCAAAAATATCATCTAGTGTTAGAGTGAGATTTAACATAGCTCATGAGCTAGGACATATTCTTCTGCACTCAAATTATTCTAAAAATGATATTGATGATTCGAGTAACCATAAAGTTATAGAGTCTGAAGCTCAACATTTTGCTGGTGCATTGTTAATGCCAGAAGAGGGATTAGCAACTGATATGTATGCTACTAATATGGAACATTTGAAGGAATTAAAACTTCATTGGTTAGTTTCTATACAAGCTTTAATTTATCGTGGAAATGAAGTTGGACTAATATCAGAACAGCAAACATTATTTTTGAGGCAAACTATTTCTAGAAATGGGTACAGACATAAGGAACCATATGACGATGATATTCCAATAGAAAAGCCTACATTTTTAAAAAGTGCTTTAAATTATTTATCATTTAATGTTAGAAAATACATTGACAAGATTTCTGACAATACGGGAATAGCTTTTAATAAAATATGTAGTTTTATGGGTATCAGCAATTGTGATAATGAAAATATTGATGTTGAATATAAAGGATTACATATAATTAAATAATATCAAAGACGGGTTAATCAACCGTCTTTTTGTTTGGAGGAAAATATGAAATATAGAAAGAAACCAGTTATTATTAATGCAATTCAATTTTTGGATGATGTTGATGTAATGAACCAATTACAAGAGGAATTAGGAATTGATCCGGTTAGAGTAGATTATAAAGATCCTAAGCATCCCGTCTTAAAGATAGAGACATTAGAGGGTATGATGATTGCCAACGTTGGAGATTACATCATAAAAGGCGTAAATGGTGAGTTTTATCCGTGCAAGCCAGACATCTTTAAGAAAACGTACGAACTAGTCAAATAAATAAAGAGCATCCCGGTGGTGCTCTTTTTTAGTGCCCAGAAAGAAGGTGATAAGTACTTGAAGTTAAACTTAAAACAGCAAAAGTTTGCAGATGAATATTTGATTTCTGGTAATGCCACAAACGCCGCAATTAAAGCTGGTTACAGCAAAAAAACGGCTGGGGTTATTGGTGCTGAAAACCTTAAAAAACCTAAAATTATTTCTTACATGGAAGAGCGAAAAAAAGAAATTGAAAGCAAAAAGATTGCTAAGCAGAAAGAGATCTTCGAATACTTGTCATCAGTTATGCGAGGTGAGCAAACAGAGACTGTGGTAACTGCTAAAGGACTTTATAAAAATATAGAAGTTTCAGCCAAAGATAGGATAACTGCAGCAAAGGAATTGCTTAAAAGATATCCAGTTGATCCGTTGGCAAAAGCACAGTTGCGTAAAATTAAAGCTGATGCAACAATTGCTGAACATCAGGCTGAGCAGTTAACATCAGATGACAATGATACTTCAGTAAACATCAATTTTGACGTGCCAAAGGAGGACAATAATGCAAGTAAGTCTTAAAAACAACATCTCACCTGCGTTTTATGACCTGTTTTGGGACGTTCATAATAAAAAACATGCTAACTATTGGCTCAAGGGAGGACGTGGAAGCACCAAGTCCTCTTTTATTTCGCTCATGATTGTTTTAGGCGTTATGCAAGATAAAAATGCTAATGCTATTGTCTTGCGTAAAGTTGCAAACACATTACGCGATTCGGTATTTGAACAGTATTTATGGGCAATAGACCTATTACATGTTGATGAATACTGGCAATCATCTGTTAGTCCAATGCAGTTGACGTTTAAGCCAACTGGGCAACAAATTAGATTCAAGGGCGCAGACGATCCACGTAAGATCAAGTCGCAAACGTTCCGCCAAGGATACACGAAGTTCAAACATTTTGAAGAAGTGACAGAGTTTAAAGGCATGGAAGAAATCAGGTCAATCAACCAATCTCTTGGACGTGGTGGTTCAGGTATCATTACCTTCTATTCATATAACCCACCAGCAAGGCAATCTAATTGGGTAAACCAAGCGGTAGATCAGGAACAGATGAGAGCTGATACGTTGGTTAATTTGTCTGATTATCGTTCTGTTCCGAAGTCATGGCTTGGTATTGAGTTTTTAGCTGATGCAGAGCAACTTAAAAAGGACAATGAGAAAGCGTATCGTCATGAGTATCTTGGTGAAGTCACAGGTACTGGTGCTGAAGTGTTCTACAATATTACTACACGGGCTATAACCGATGATGAAATTGCCCGATTTGACAAGATATATCATGGCCTAGACTTCGGTTTTGCACACGACCCTACAGCTTACGTAAAAATCTATTGGGATACGGCTAGACGCCGTATTTTTATTTTCGATGAATTTGAGCGAGTTGGCTTAAAAAACAGAGATGCCGTTGAAATGATTAAAAAGCGTAACCCATTAAATGAGCCGGTAATTGCGGATTCTGCATCCCCTGGAACAATAGCCGAGTACCGTGATTTAGGCTTAAACATTTATGGCGCTAGAAAAGGACAAGGCTCAAGAGATCACGGCTATAAGTGGTTAGAAGACTTACGAGAAATTGTCATTGATCCTGCAAGATGTCCGGATGCATGGAGAGAATTTACTGGGTACGAGTTTGAGCTTGACTTGAACGGCAACTATAAATCGGGTTATCCAGACGGTAATGACCACACAATGGATGCTACACGATATGCACTAGAGAGATTAATACAGAAAGGAGGTTTCGAGCCTTGGAAGTAACAGCGATGAAAAAGCTATTGCAAAATACGCAAGCAAGACGTACGCAATTTATATCAAAATACAGTACATCCAAACGATATTATTTAAACGAGAATGATATTACTTTAAAGAACAATGGCGAGTCCAAAACAAAGGAAGAAGATGCTGGGAAAGAAAGCAAAAACCCTTTTAGATCAGCTGATAACAGGGTAAGTTCTAACTTCCACCAATTGCTAGTTGACCAAGAAGCAGGCTACTTAGCTACCAAGCCACCAACAATAGATGTTGATGACGATAAAATTAATCAGCAAATCAAAAATACGTTGGGTGATAACTTTGGCTTGAGGTTAAATGAATTAGTAGTAGATGCAGCTAATGCAGGTGTAGCATGGCTGCACTACTGGATAGATGATAACAAACAATTCAGATACGCTATTGTGTCTCCTGATCAGATTACGCCGATTTATTCTACTGACCTAAACCGTAAGCTAGTGGCACTAAGACGTTCATATAAAGAGCTAAATCCAGACACAGCCAAGTATCATTGGGTGCATGAGTATTGGGACAAGGATACAGTTACAGCCTTCAAGTCGAGAGATGAACAGTTTACTGATCTTCAACCACTGGACGATAGATTTACAATTTATGATGCAACGACAGGTGTAGAAACAGGTACATCAAGTGTCAACCATCATGGACTTGGTAGAATTCCGTTTATTGCTTTTCCTAAAAATAAAGAGCAACAACCCGATCTATATCATTACAAGGGCTTAATTGACGTTTATGACAAAATTTATAACGGCTATGTTAATGACCTGGATGATATTCAACAGGTATTTTTAATCCTGAAAAATTATGGTGGTCAGGACATTGATGAATTTAGAAAAGACCTGCTGAAATATAAGGCAATTAAAATCGCAAATTTGGGCAATGCTGATGCTTCTGGAGTAGACCAGATGGCAATTGACATTCCAACGGAAGCTAGAAATTCAATGTTGGAAACAACTAAGACTAATATCTTTGTTCACGCACAAGGAATTGATCCAACAGACTTTAAGACAAACAATGCTACGGGTACGGCAATTAAGATGCTGTATTCACATTTGGAATTAAAAGCAGCCAAGACGGAAGCTTATTTCAGGGATGCACTGACTGAATTAGTTAGAGCAATTATGAACTGGCTACATGTGCCTGACGCTGATAGCAGACCAATCGAACAAACTTGGACTAGAACAGCCATTCAGAATGATGTCGAAAAAGCGCAAGTGGTCAGTCAACTGGCAAATTGGACAAGTAAAGAAGCAATTGCTAAGGCAAATCCAATTGTTGAAGATTGGCAGCAAGAGCTCAAGGACGAACAGGAAGACCTTAAGAATCGTAATGATGAATATGGTAATCCCGACAACCTAAACGGCGGTGACAATAATGACGACCAAGAGAGAAGTTAATTATTGGAAACGTCGTTTTTTGTATGAGAAACAGCAACAATTGCAAAATACTGCTGAATATGAAGTGGCAATGCGTGCCAGACTTAAAGAGGTCGAGCAGGTATTAGAGCAGGAAGTTGATTATTGGTTAAAACGTTATGCAGCTAATCAGGAGATAACCATCAAAGATGCTCGCAAGATACTGTCAACCATTGGCACACGTGACTGGCACATGACGCTAAAAGAGTTTAAGGCTAAGGCTAAAGCTGGCGGTTTTGATAAAGAGCTAGATGCTGAGTATTTTCGTAGCCAATTATCAAGACTAGAGAACATAGACGAGCAATTAACTAGTCTGTTAGCTCAATACGCTACATCTGAAACGGATAAAATGGAGAATAGTCTATCTAACCAGTTTCAGCAAACCTACATGCACAGCATCTATTTAACGCAAATAGAGAAGGCTAAATTATCGAGTAGCTTTGCTAATGTTAATGAGTATCAAATAAAGCAAATAGTTCATAAACCATGGCGAGGCAGTGATTTCTCGAAGCGGATTTGGAAAAACTACACTGAAGTGTTACCGAATGAGTTAGGTGATGCACTGTTACGTGGTTCTGTTTTAGGTCATTCCAACGAGCAGATATTTAAAATGATGCGACAGCGATTAAAAGACGTTGAAGATTATCAACTGCACAGGCTTGTTATTACCGAGATGGGACACATTGCTGAAACTGCAACAGCCGATGCCTATAAAGAAGAAGGAGTTGAGCAATACCAATATTTAGCGACACTGGAGGCACATACGTGTGATGAGTGCGCTCACTTAGATCAAAAAGTTTTCGATTTGAAAGACAAGGTTGAAGGCTTGAATTATCCCTTAATACATCCCTATTGTAGATGTACAACAATGCCATATATTAAGGGTTTACCAGACAGTTCTGAACGATGGACACGTGATCCTGAAACTGGCAAAGGTATGTATGTTGATGACATGACATTTAATGAATGGAAAAAGCAATATGGTAGTAACAATCGGCAAATTGAAACAACAAATGAATTAACCGAATCTGAAAAAAAGGGCTTAGTAAATTATCTTTCATCTTGGTCTTACAAGATTAATGATAAATTGCGAAAAGGCTCAGAACTGAGTGATTATGATAAGGAAAATATTACCAACCTTGATTCAGCTTTAAGTAAATTACCTAAATATCAATCGAATAAGCCGTTGCACCGCTCATTAAACTTTTGGAGCGAAGAAGAACTGACTGATTTTTTGAAAGAAAGAAAGCCAGGTGCAATATTAGTAGAACCCAGTTACATTTCTGCAAGCAAAGTAATCTACGATGAAAATGATAACGTTCAAATTATTATTAGAAATAGCAAAAATGGCGTTGATTTATCAGATTATGGATTGGCAGAAGAAAAAGAGGTACTATTTGGACGTAACACAAAATTCAAAATTCTAAAAGGTTATACCAAAGGTGAACAGATAATATTGGAGGTTGATGAAATTGAATAAGAAAGAGCCATATTCAGACCTGCGCTGGCACTTACCTAGTGGTGGCAAGGTAATTGGAAGAGATCATCCAGAAACCGAGGAAGAAAAAAAGCAGACAAAAGAACTAATCGAGTTTGCTAGGAAACTACCTAAATCAGCTTTTGATAATGAACACCACAAAAAATTGAGAGAGCAAATAAGAGCGGCAAACAAAAAATATGGTTTGCCAGAAGACGAAAATTTATAACTCGAAGTTAAAGCAGCAATTAAGCTGCTTTTTTATTGCCCTGAGCATGGCGTAAAAAGGCTTATTTTTTATACCTTGATTTGTGTTCGCCACACGTAAAAAAAGCGAGAGAGGAAACAAATATGAAACGTGAAGAATTAAAAAAATTAAATCTAACAGATGAACAAATTGACAAAGTTATGAGCCTACATGGCGCCGATGTTGAAAACTCAAAGTCCAAGATTGACGAATTGAATAAGACTAACGAGTCTTTGCAGTCGCAGATTGCAGAGCGTGACAAGGATTTAAAAACACTCAAAAAGCAAGCAGGCGATAATGAAGAACTCACTAATCAATTCAAAGAGTTACAGAACAAGTACAAGCAGGACACAGAAAACCTAACTAGTGAATTGCAACAAACCAAGCTCAATAGCGCAGTCGACAGTGCATTAAGTAAGGCAAAGGTGCGCAATTCCAAGGCCGCTAAAGCTCTGCTCAATATGGATGAGGTAAAGTTCAACGACAAAGGCGAACTTGAAGGCTTAGACGATCAAATTAGTTCATTACAGAAATCAGATGGCTACCTGTTCGACCAGGGCAGTAAAGAACCATATCAACCACAAGGTGGTGGCGGTAAGGCTGATCCTGACCCAGTAGCCACCATGACAAATATATTCAAAGGAGAAATTAATAAATAATGGCAACAGTAAATTACGCAGAAGCATATCAACAAGCAGTACAACAAGCATTCTATGACGGACACTTGTATACTGCTCCATTATGGCAATCACCAAGCAATAGTTTAATCAAGTTTGACGGTGCCAAACACATCAAGCTTCCAAGATTGACCATTGAAGAAGGTCGCCGTGATAGAAAACGTAGAACAATGGAAGATATTCAGGCGAACTACACCAACGATTGGGATTCATATGAAATTACAAATGAACGTTACTGGAGTACGTTAGTTGACCCATCAGATATTGATGAAACCAATTACGTTACTACATTGGCTAACATTACTCGTCAATTCAATATTGATGAAAAAATGCCTGAAATGGACAAGTTCATGTTCAGCAAATTGTTCAAAGAAAAAGAGCAATTAGATAGTGGTAGAGGAATTACAACAGATACTCTTGATGAGAAGAACATTTTAACGGCTTTCGATAATATGATGCTTGATTTTGATGAAGCACGTATTCCAGTACAAAACCGATTTTTGTATGTCACACCAGAAGTTAACGCTATTTTAAAGCGTGCGGAAATAATGAACAGAGAATTGGTTCTTAAAGATCCTAATTCAGTTGAACGTAGAGTTTACAGCCTAGACTCAGTTACAATCGTAGTTATTCCATCGGATTTAATGCATACAGCATATGATTTCACTGTAGGTGCAAAAACAATTGATGATTCTAAGCAAATTGAAATGATGTTGATTTATAACGGCGTTCAAATTGCACCAGAAAAATACACTTTTGCAGGGTTTGACTCACCATGTGCCAAGACTAACGGAAATTGGCTTTACTATGAACAATCATATAACGATGTGCTTTTGTTAAAGACTAAGACAGCTGGTATTCAATTCGTTATTACAGATAAAACGGCTCCGCAAGCTCCATCAACTAAGACAGCAGCTAAGAGTGGGAAGTAAAAATGAACGATGAAAGAAAAAAGGAGATTAAAGATAAGGTCGCCCAATTATTGGGTGACAAGGCAAATAATGATCTGATAGATTTCAGTTTAGATAGAGTAATTCAGTCAGTGGCTAACTTTACCAACATTCCAGTTGGAGAACTGCCACAAGAAATAGACAGCACTATTACGGCAATGTGCCTGCAGTTAATTCAGACGCACAGCTGGACTAGTAATGATACCGTCAATTCAATTAGTGAAGGTGATGTGTCGGTTAACTTCGGCTCGCCAGCAGAGCTTTATGCTCAGGTGCAAAAGCTTAACCCGGTTACCGATGATTTTATCACTGACTTAATTCATTTCAGGAGGTTGCCACAATGATTAATGCATTTAACAAGCTAAAAGAAGTGGCGCCTATACTGTGGACTGACAAGGTAACTATTCAAGCAACCAAGAAAGTAGTTAACGAACATCATATTACCACCAGTGAGCCTGTGACGATAGTTACAGATGAACCAGCTAAGGTTATACTCAAAGGATTAAAAGCCAGTGAGCAGTCGTTTTTTGGCACAGATGAATACGATGCCACATTACTAATTAGAACAGGAATAGATGTGCCAGCAGGTGCGACTATTATTGTTACTGATGTTAATGGCAAGGTGACGAAGTATAAGCGTAGTAGCAAAGGTTATTCTGGTTATGTCAGTCATCAGGAAATTGCAATGACAAGGGATGAAAAAGCATGAGCTCATTTGGAGACTTTGACAACAGCCAATTTGAAGAATTTGCCAAGCATGTAAATGCTGAGATATCAGGTGGTCAGTTAAAAAACGAGGTCAAAAAAAGCGTTAAGAATGTGGGAGAGACCTATAAGCGCAATGCAGAAGCTAACACGCCAGTCAAAACTGGTGATTTAAGACGGAGTTGGCAATTAAATGGTCCGAATTTTGCAGGGGCTGAAATCTCGATCGAGCTTAGAAATAGCAAAAACTATGCTTCATTTGTTGAAAATGGACATAGACAGACACCAGGCAGGTATGTACCGACAATTGGTAAGCGGCTAAAGGTAAGTTGGGTATCTGGTCAACATTTTCTCCAAAAAGCTACTTCTGAAACTGAAAAGCAGATACCACAGCTGGTTACGCCAGTAATGGATGATATTCTAAGGAGGCTATTGGATTGACGATAATTGAACGTATTGCTGACGAGATAGCACGGCTATTCCCTGAGGCAACAATTTATACTGAAAATCAATCAGACGGTTTTGAAGAACCGTCTTTTTTTATCGAAAAAATTGATACCAGCGCAGCTCCTGAAGTGTTTGACAGACAATATCGCAAGTATGCCTATCAGGTAATCTATTTTCCTGAACCAGACTATCCTAAAACAGACATGGAGCGAGTGGAAGATTACCTCTTAAGCGGTTTGCTAGAGCTAAAAGACTACGCTCCGTTAAGGCACATTCAAGTAACTCAGCAGGAAGACAACACGCTAATCTATCAATTTGAAGTTTGGGGAAGATTTTACCCAGATAAGAAAGATGAAATTAAATTACAAAATCAAGAAGTGAAAGGACAAATTAAATAAATGAGTTGGAAAACACAGAATAAACGCCGTCCTGGTGCCTATTTTAATGTTGTCGGCAAAGGCAATAACAACAATGGCACAGACATTGGGCGGACATTACTACCAGTTAGCACACAACTTAACTGGGGAGCTAAAGGAATTATTAAACTAAATAGTGACTCAAACTTTAAGGCACTGTTAGGGCATGATATTGAGGAGCCAGAGTTGCAAACTTTGCATGAAGTGCTTAAGGGCGCAAATACAGTATTGTTACTTAACAACAATGACGGTATTGCGGCAACAGCAAACGATGAGTCATTGCCATGGGCGTTTACAGCAAAATACCCTGGCACAGTCGGCAATAATTTGCATGTAACTGTACAAAAAAGCGATAGCAAGGTGATCGTATCAACTTTGCTAAATACTAGGATCGTTGATCAACAGGATATTAATGTGGATAAGCCAGAAACACTAATGTCAAATGACTATGTCCTCGTTAAATTGACTGACAGAACTTCGCCAACAAGCCCTGACACTAAGGACAGTGATGACAATTCTAAGGCACCAATTGTTAAACCAACAAGCCTTAATCCATTGGCTGATTTACAGCATGATGTGACTGTTGATTTGACAGGCGGAACAACTACCCCAGTAGACATTAGCGACTTATTAAATGATGCACTTGAAACCGAAGACTACGATGTAGCCACTACTGCAGGCTTCCCAGCTGATAGCCCGATACATAAGCAATTGGCTGATGAGATTAAGCATTTACGTGAGGACAATGACATCAAAGTACGTGGTGTTATTCCATACACTAGCGACAAGATTAACTATGAAGGTATTTCTACCGTAGCTAATGGTGTTGTTTTAGGGGACGGCACAGAATTAGATGCCACAGTAGCTGCAGGTTTCTTTGCAGGTGCTTCAAGTTCAGCTGATGCAGCCAAATCATTGACCTACGTTGAATATCCAGATGCAATTAGCGCATATCCGAAATTCAGCAATGATCGGACAATTGAAGCTTTGGAAAATGGCGAAATTGTCTTTACGACTAAGCGCAACGAAACTGTTGTAATTGAGCAAGATATTAATTCTTTAACCAAAGTCACTGCAGAAAAGCCAGTCTTCTTCAGCAAAAACCGTGTAGTACGGACAATGGATACGATTGTAACCAACACTAAGCGGACATTTGAAGATATGTTTATCGGTAAGATCACTAATAGTACAACAGGACGAGACTTGTTTAAAGCTAACCGTGTAAGCTATCTGCAAAGTTTAGACGATGCCAATGTTATCAGTGATTTCAAAGAAGACGACATTTCTATTGAAGCTGGTAATGATCGTGATTCAATTCTCGTTAATTTAGCAGTAAAGCCTTTAGATTCAATGGAAAAGCTTTACATGACAATGGTCGTTCAATAATTAGGAGGTAAAAGTAATGGCAGATGAAACAGTAAGCACAGTTGGCAGTTTTTTAAACGGAAGAGACACTATCTCAACAAAGGATGCCAAAGTATACGTCACAATTGACGGCAAAGTTATTCCATTAATCGAATGCAAAAAATTTAGTGCAAAACTAGAAAAGAACAAGGAAGACGTTCAGACATTAGGCAGTCGCTGGAAACACAAAAAAGTTACTTCAGTAGAAGGTACTGGCACACTTGGAGGTTACTTGATAAGTTCAAATTGGACAAAATACGCTTTGCCATATATCAATGGCGGCAAAGATTTATATTTTGAAATCACAATGACTATTAATGATCCTACCAGTAGAGCAGGTACACAAACTTTGCACTTTGGCGAAGTAAACCTAGATGATGTCCCTTTTGCTGACTTTGAAGCAGATGATGGCGTTATGGATTGGGAATCAGACTTTACCTTTGAACAGGTAAATTTAGTTACCGGTTTTAATGGATTCGATTTGTAATTAGGAGGAAATAAAAATGGCTTATAATGTCGAAGATTTTTTAGCAGAAAATGTCAAACCAAAAAATGAAACTAAGGAAGTAAAAATAAAAGGTTTTAAATCACCATTTATCATTAAAGCACTCACAGCGGATGAATTTAATGAAATGCAAAAACAAGCAACAACTAGCTATATTAACAAAAAAACACATCAAAGAATTCAAGAAACTGACCAAGGCAAGCTAGTTGATTTGATGATGGCTGAAGCAGTTATACAACCAGATTTAAATAATGAAAAATTACAAAAGTCATGGGGTTGTATTGCAGATCCAGCTGGTGTCCTAAAGAAAATGCTAAATGCTGGTCAGTATGCTGACCTTGGACAATCAATCCAAGAAATATCAGGATTTGATATTGACAGTATTAACAACTATGTCGAACAAGCAAAAAACTAATTAATGAGTCTTATGGCGATTTCAGCATTTATTATTACTGCTTGAATGAATATCATTGGACTCCAGGACAATGGGCTGAATTGACACAAAAAGAAAAAGCACTAGTAGTAGCTTCTATTCAAATTAGGCAGAAAGAAGAGAAAAAGCAAGAGCGAGAAGCTAAACGTAAAGCCAGGTCTAAACATATATAGAAGGGAGGTAACTAATGGCTACAATAGGCAGTACTTTAAAAATAAATGATGCTTTCAGTAATGTATTAAATAAGTTTAATGCTGGTGTACAACGTAGTGTTAGCTGGAGTTCCCGTCTTAAAAATGCAATAAATGGAGGTAGTAATGGAATGCTATCTCTTGGAAATGGCGCTAGATCTGCAGGAATTGGACTTAAACAGATCATTGCAGGAACTGCCTTTGGCGGAATGATTAGTTCCGCTGCAAGTGCTGCTACTACCGGAATTCATTCAATGATTGATGAACTAAATGAGGCTAGTGTTTCCTGGCAAACATTTGACGGCAACATGCGTCAATTAGGCAGGTCACCGGCACAGATAGCAGCAGCCAAAAGCTCGATGCAAAAATTTGCCCAAGACACAATTTATTCTGCATCAGACATGTCCTCTACATATAGCCAATTGGCAGCTGTAGGGGTTAAGAATACTACGAGGCTAGTCAAAGGATTTGGTGGATTGGCTGCAGCTGCTACTGATCCAAAGCAGGCTATGAAAACTTTGAGTCAACAGGCAACACAGATGGCTGCAAAGCCTACAGTTCAATGGCAAGACTTCAAACTTATGCTTGAACAAACACCAGCAGGTATGGCTGCAGTTGCTAAGTCTATGCATATGTCAACACAGGATCTTGTCAAAAATGTGCAAGACGGGAAAATAAAAACCCAGGAATTTCTTAATGCTGTTGCCAAAACTGGTACCAATGCTAATTTCAGTAAAATGGCTACACAGTATAAAACTGTAGGTCAGGCAATGGATGGGTTGAAAGAAACTTTATCCAACGGTTTACAGCCACAATTTCAAAAATTAAGTAAAATTGGAATTAGTGCAATTGAAGGAATAACCAATAAAATGAGTGAGTTAAATTGGAACTCCTTTGGAGATGGCATCATTAATGCCATTAATTACGTTAAACCAATTTTTGACAAGTTTAAATTAGGTTTGCAAGATGTATTCGATGGCTTTAACAGTACTGGCGCTGGTAAAGAAGTTGGTAAAATGTTTCAAACTATAGCTGACGCTGTTAGTGATGTCATTGACACGATGAGCGAAGGAGATGGCAAGACTAGCTTTTTTACGACTTTAGGCTCAATTTCTGGTAGAAGTATTTCGGGAATAGCCAAGGCAATCAGCGCAATCGCAAAAGTAATTGGTAAATTAGATCCAAGTAGTTTGCAGACTTTAGGTACTGCATTCTTTATTCTGAAAACAGGAACTAGGGGACTAATATTTACAACCGTTGTATATGGTCTAAATAAACTTAGCAAACTTAAGCCTGGTACACTAAATAATATTGCAGGGGCTATTAAAAACCTTGCAATAGCTTTTGCGGCTTTCAAAGTAATAAATACTCTTGGTAAAGGAATTTCAGGTATAGCAAAAGTATTTGGAGCATTTAAAAAAGTAAAATCTCCTAAATTGCCAACAAATAGTGTTCCTGAATCGGGAGGAATTATGCAAAGTGCAGGAGCCTTTTTAAAACTAGGTGCTGCATTGATGGAAGTCGGTGTTGCTGTCGTATTAGTGGCTAGTGGTTTCTGGATACTTGCTCAGGCAGCAAATTCTTTAGCAAGTGGCGGTGGTGCGTCCATTGCTGTGTTCTTTGGAATGTTAGTTGCAATAGGCGCTTTAGCTGTAGTAGTTAAATTGCTTGGACCGGCTTTTATTAGTTCAGCGGCAGGATTTCTTATCTTTGGAGCCGCGCTCCTATTGATTGGGGTAGCCATTTTTATAGCTACGGCAGGCTTGGCACTGTTAGGGATGCAATTACCTAACATTGCCACCTATGGCGCTCAAGCTGCCTTAAATATTCTTTTATTAGCAGTCGCAATTACAGTTTTCGGTGTAGCAGCAATCATTGGAGCAATCGGCATAGTTGCTCTAGCCCTAGCTATTGTAGTTTTATCTGTATCACTAGTAATTGCAGCAGTTGGAGCTGTTTTATTGGGCGCAGGACTATTAATATTAGGTGTTTTTGCAATTGTAGCAGCAGTTGGCATTATTATGTTGGCAGTTGGTGTTGCTTTACTTGCAGTATTTTCAATTATTGCGGCAGTAGGATTAGTTTTAATGGGAGCTGGTATAGCAATATTAGCTGTTGTTGCTATCATTGCGGCAGTGGGAATGATGTTGTTTGCTATGGCGTTAATGTTAGCTACACCATTACTTATGATAGCCGCTGTTGCAACACTATTATTAGGTGTAGCAGCCGTTGTTCTGGGAGCCGGTCTACTAATAGTAGGTGCTGCATTGATGGTTGTTGCCAGTGGCTTAGCAGCCGTCGGAGTTTCAGTGATGATGTTAGTCACTATGTTTATCATGGCAGGAACCATGATGGTTACAGCTATCACGAGTGCAATGAGTAACGTCGTAAATAGTGTCAGAAATGGTATTTCAAATGCAGTTAATGCAGCAAGAAGTTTTGCTGGCTCACTAGTAAGTGTTGGTAGAGACTTGATTCAAGGCTTAGTTAATGGGATCAAATCCATGATTGGTGCTGCAGTTAATGCAGTATCAAATGTTGCAGGAAAAGTTGTTAGTGCAGCTAAGAGTTTCTTCCATTTGGGGTCACCTTCTAAACTGTTTAATCAATTTGGTCGATGGTTAGACCAGGGGCTTGCGATTGGTTTAAATCATGACGCGGATATAGCTGCAAATGCCTCAGCGAGCATGGCAGAAGGTGTAGTCGCCGCTGCATCAGATATGACACCAACGCTTAATCCTTTGGTAATGGGTCAAACTAATGCAGGAGATTTGCTTGCTAATGGCTTTGACCGTGCCGCAACTGCTGTAAATAGTGTTGCCAATGCACTAAACGGATTGGATGGAGCTACAGCAGGAATTGGTATTAATGAACAAGATCAATTAGAAACTTCAATCAGTAGCAATGACGCTAATGGTTCGAATTTAATTGGAACTAAATTCGGCAGTAGCAGCGCAAATAATGACAATCGTAGTTCGACCGTCACTATTGAAAGTGGCGCTATTCAGATTAATAGCACAGGCAATGCCGACTATGACGCTGACAAGATTTTAGCAGCGATTGAAGATCGGTTAATTGCTCAGAGCGAAAAAGCATTAAGTTAGAGAGGTGAATTATATGGACGGCTTTGGCGTCTTTTTAACTAGTTATAAAACTAGTAAAACTATCCAATTGCCAGTCAATCCAACTGAACTAAAGCTTAAGTATGAAAATGATGACCAGAGCGAAACGATAGTCAACTTAGGCGAAATAAATCGACTGGGTAATTTAAAGTTAGTTGGTGTAACTATCGATTCCGTTTTCCCAAAATACAAAACGACCTATCTAGCGGATGATTCGCCTAAAAAGCCTGATTATTACATTAAGTGGATCAAAAAAATCCAAAAAGCTAAAGGTCTAGTCAGACTAGTTGTCGCCAACACTAAAATAAGCATGTGCATGACAATTGCCGGATTTAATTATGGTTTTGAAGATGGCTTTGATGAAGAGTACAAGTACACGCTTGAACTAAAACAGTATCGCAGTTTTAAAGCTGAAAAAGTTAAAAAGAAGAAAAAACATAAGTCGAAAAAAGGCAAGAAGCGAGTCGCGCCACCTAAAAAATTTGGCATTCATTCTACCGTGATAGTTAATGGACGTTTACACTTAGATTCGAACGGCAATGGTCCAGGTGCGTATGAAAAAAACGCCAAGCGCCAAGTAATTAACATTGCCAAAGGGCATAAGTACCCAATCTGTGTTGGCATTAATGGCATTGCTCGTGGTTGGGTTAAAAAATCGGAAGTGAAAAAGGCATGATAACGACATTTAAGTTAGTGCGTCGTAGCAACATGTATCGTAAATCTAAGAAAAATGGCAAGGGAACCACTTACGATTTGCGTAAGATAGTGGCAAACGTTAAATGGACAACTGACCTTAACTTTAGTGCTGGCGAATTGACGTTTGACTTAATTCAGAAAGCACATCCAATTATCCCTTACACAGGCGATATCATTAAGTTCAGATGGAGTCACCATAAAATCTTTTACGGTTATGTCTTTGATTACAAAGTAAAAGAAGACGATACGGTTAGTGTCACTTGTTATGACAAGGAACGGTACTTAAAAAACCAAGACTCAATTGTTTGGAAGTCTGGCACTATTGCAGACCGTTTTAACAATGTATGCAAGCGAGCTGGAATCAAGCATAAAGTAGTTAATAAGCCAAAGCACAAAGTAGCTGCTGAAGTCTGTGACGGAAAAACTTACTTTGACATGCTCAAGAGCGCGATCACCAAGACAAAGACAGCAACAAAGCACATGTACTATGTGTACTGCAACTACGATGTGGTTGAGTTAAGAAGAGCACCTTATAAGAAACTAAAAATCATAATTGGTAGTAAGTCCGCAATGACGGGCTTTTCTTATGCCGTTGATATTAACAACACAGCAAACGTGGTTAAGGTCATCCAAAAGGATGTTAAAAAATCTCAGTCTAAATCAGCCACTGCCAAGCGAAAGAAGGCTAATGGTAAGAATCAGAAAACAACTAGAGCTAAAGCTAAAACCAGTAAAAAGGATGAAGCTAAACGCACCAGCTTTAAATCAACTAGTGCCAAAGGTGATTCAACAGAGCAGTGGGGCAAATTGCAAGTCACTGTAAATAAGAAGAACAAAGCTAACCATGCGCAGATGGTTAAACAGGCAAAGGATGAGCTACGCAAGCGCAACAAAGCCAACAAGGAACTAACTGTTGATTGTATCGGCAACGTTGACCTTGTTGCTGGCAATGCTGTGACTATCAAGATTAATGACATTAACAAGACCTTGAAGAATTGCCCAATATTAAAGGCTGAGCATGATTTTGGCACAGATTACATGTGCCACTTAACAATGAAAGTAGGTGCGGAATGGCTGGAGAACGCTTAATTAAGATGTTACAAAGTCGCGGCGGTAAAGACAGTGACTATGCTGATGTGGTTTATGGAGTTGTGACCAGCACTGAACCACTGAAAGTGCAATTGTCCAACAATATGGTTATTGACGATAATTTTATCGTATTGGGGAAGCATATTGGCAAGTTCAAATTACCTGGCAAAGCAACTATTACTGGTAGTGATGTTATTAAAACCGAAAAAATTTCTTTTAAAGACATGGAATTTGATAACAGTTTAAAAAAGAATGACAAGGTAACCATGATCCGCATGGATGGCGGACAGCAGTTTTACCTATTCGAGCGAGAGGAGGGATAGCATGGACGATGATGACAACATTATTGTGACTGACGATGACAACATGGACGATGAGAGTGCCGAGTTGGAAGATACCGATATTGACACTGACGGCGATGATGATGAGACTTTGGACGATGAACCAACTTTGACTTTTAAAATTGAAAATGGACGCATTCGTGGCAAAGTTGATGAAAAACAAGCCATAATTCAAGCAGTAGACAAGATATTGCGGACTGAACGTCTTGTCTATCCGATCTATTCCGACCAATATGGCAATGATTTAAACGATCTTATTGGCAAAGACATGGGCTATGCCAAGGTAGAGGCTGAAAGGATGATTAAAGAGGCATTATTAGCTGATGATCGAGTGGTTGAAGTTGATATTGACACAGTTAATGAAGTAAGCCGAGATACCCTAGAAATTAAAGGCACCTGCGTTACGGTGTACGGCAATATTAATATAGATAGTGAGGTGAGTGTTGATGACACCAGATGAGTTAGCTGAAAGCTACATGGCAGAAGATTATGACTATTGGCTTGATTTAATGCTAGAAAATGTTCCTGATGATATTGATCAGCGAGAAGGTTCAGTAATCTATGACGCATTAGCACCTACAGCTATGGTTTTAGCTCAACATTCTTTGGCAAGAGCTAACATCATTAAACAGACTTATGTAAAGACAGCTCAAGGGCAATTTCTTGATTACCGAGCGGCTGAACACGGCACAGGCAGATATGCAGCAACCCAAACGGAAGTTAAGGCTAAATTCTTAGATTCTGACGGTAACACGATTAATAATGTTCAGATAGGCGACCAATTCGCAAGCATTGGTGAAACGCCTATTTTTTATACCGTGCAAAAAATCAATGATGATTTAACAGGCGAATTAACTGCAGACGACCCTGGAACGACGGCCAACTCTTACATTGGGCAGATACTGCCAGTAACCAGTAACGACAGCCTATCATGGGCTGAAATCACTGAAATAGTTGCTCCTGCAAGGGATGAAGAAACAGATGACCACTTGCGTGACCGTTTGTTAAAAGCAGATGACTGGATTGCTTACGGTGGCAATATTACGGACTACTTGGCAATGCTTAGCAAAATTAGCGAAGTTGGAGCAGGGCAAGTGTATCCGGTGTGGAATGGTGCGGGTACAGTTAAATTGGTTATAGTTGACAATATCCTAATGCCTGCCAGTGCCGACTTGATCAAGAAAGTAAAGAACATAATTGATCCTACTGACAATGAGAGTCAAGGTTATGGTCTAGCGCCAATTGACCATCAAGTAACTGTAGTTGCGCCAACACCTTTGACAGTTAATATAGCAGCAACAGTCAATATTGACGGTACACATAGTACAGACCTAGTTAAAGCAAAAATCAAAACTGCAATCGAAGAATATTTTAAATTGCTACGGCAAAGTTGGAACAATATTGATGCTAAAACTGGGCGAGGTTACTCACAGACGATTTACCGTTCAAAAATACTGTCACAAATTATGATGGTTGACGGGGTAATCAATGCGTCTGTACCGACTTTGAATGGAGCCGACCAAGATATTGCACTTGTGTTTGATAATCAGACTTCACAACTGCCAGTTTTAGGGGAGGTAAAGTTAGATGGCTAATAATTTAATGGACTATCTTCCTGACTATTACAATGACGTTTACGAAATGCAGGCAATCATGCATGCACAAGAAGACGTCTTAGACAAGGCAGAAAGTGAGCAGTTCCGACTGCTTTTAAATCAGTTTGTCACACAGACAGATGCAAAGGGTATTTCTGTCTTTGAAGATCAGGTAGGGATTAAACCTGCTCCAAGCGATGATTTAGAGACACGACAAAACAAAGTATTAATGCGTTTGTTGCCACCGAGACCAATTACTATTTGGTACTTGCGCGACTTGTTTGCGACACTTAAAATACCTGCCACAATCACAGTTATGCAGAGGTATGCAATAGTAGAAGCCAAAAGTGCCGACATTAATAGTAGTCAAATTGAAAATATCAAGTATCTGCTTAACATCTATTTACCCGCAAACATGATCTATGAAATCAGAGTAGCATTGAACAGAGCTGAAATTAGTAATGATTTTAAAGTCGGTCTGGGGACTTGGCTCAAAGCAACAACTGCAGTGCAAGCCAATGTATCGCAGTTTATCAATTAGAAAGGAGGAGCAAAGATTTGTCGAAATACAATAAAACAATATTAACTAACGCAGGTTTAGACTTAGCTGCTAAAGCCAGCTCAGGCAAAGCCAAGTTTACGATTACCAGGGCTGCGACATCTACTGAAAAATTGGCAGATAAAAGTATTAGTGAATTGCAACAATTAACGGCACTGCCAAGTTTGATGCAGTATGGCGAAATTAACAATGTCGCAGATTCTGCTCAGGATAAAAGCATTGTCATTGGGACAGAGCTAGTATTTAACAACAAAGATTTGACCACAGGCTATAATGTCAACACTATTGGTTTGTTTGCAAAAGAAGATGGTAGCGACAAAGAGTTCCTTTATGCTTTAACTACGGCTTTGGAACCAGAAACTATGCCTGACTTCAAGGATAAAGTATTATTCAAGTTTAATCTGACAATGTTCGTTGTAGTGGGACAGACAGATAATGTAACTGTTGATGTTACTGACAATGGAGTCGTTACCCAGGAACAATTAGCTAAGGCTGTTCAGGCATTGCCACAAAAGCAGGATATTACCAACCTGTTTAACAAAATTGATATAGACATTAAATCGCTTCATAAAACGATTGACAATAATATTAAAAGCCTTACCGCGCTCAACAGCGATAGTGGCAATAATATTTATAATACGAAAATTAACCTTGATACATTCTCAACGGTTGGGATAAGCAAGTTTCTTGGGTGCCAATTACAGTCTGATGGCGCAATGGCAGGCTTTGATGCAACGCAAGGAAGCCTTTATGGTTGGATATTCGATATACCTAAGTGGAACGGTGCTCAAACCTACGAGCAGATTGTCTATATTAGCGATTATGGTCAAGGGAGCCTAACATACGTGCGTACCAAAGCTGATAGTACAAGCAAGGAAGACTTTCTCAAAATTGCATCTGACAAAGATTTAGGCAACATTCACACAATTTCAAATCCAATTTTAAAAGATAATAAAACTAACCCTGACTCACTTACAGAATCAGGGATTTATTATTCTAAAAATGGCTTTAATTTCGCTAAAAATGACATACCAGATGACTATCGGAGTGATGGCAAGACATATATATTCGTTCTGGAAGGTGAGAACCCAGGGTACTCGTTAAATTACTACCAACAGTTTATGTTTCAGGCAACAAAATTTAACTTTGAGTGCTGGTATAGGGCAGGTTATAAATATGGCAGTGATGCTTACTATACGGTTAGCTTTGTTAACATGAAAGATATCTTTGGCAAGTTGAGGCAGATCAGCCTTAATAATGGCACGGCAATCCGTCCTGATGACGATGGTGTAGCGAATCTTAAGGTTGTCACAAAGGTTGACAACACAGCTCCTGACAGCAATGGCAATGTGAATACTGACCACTACACAAAAGCTGAATCTGATAAGCGTCATAATGATCTGATTTCTAGAATAGAGATCCAGGAAAATAAGGAAATTGTCCATCAATGTGATGACCTTGATAGTGGCATTGCTTACTCTAAAGCCCATCCTAATGTTTTCGTGGCAACACCATAAGAGGAGGTTGACAAATGCTAATGAATGGCAAAGAAGTTAACAATTTGATTGTTGCTGGACAACGGTTTTCAGCTGTAAAAAGTACACTCATTGGGACTAAAATTCAAACAAAAAAAGGTCAAAAAGTTTATTATGTTGGAAATGTTAACACCACTTCGGCAGGGCAGTTTTCAATAGGATCAGCTGTTAAGGATGAAATAGTACCGATTAAGCAGTGCTTGTACTTAATAAAAACTGATAAACTCGAAGATGGAGAGTATTGGATTCAGATTGGCATCACTTTTTCAGATGAGAGTAATAAAGTAATTTATAGCTCAACGCCATGTTATATAAGGCTGTCGGATATTACCATCAAAAGTGAAGTGGGGGGGTAAATAGTCCCTCCTGTTTACTAATAATATATAACGTGGAGGAGGTGACTCCTTCATGTTGTTAAATGGCAAAGAAGTGAATAACTTGATAATTGGCGGTCACAGATTTACACGAGATGATTTGGCTGGCAGAAAAGTTATGCTTTTAAAAAACTATTACGATGGAACATATTTAGCTATAGATAAAAATAATGAATTACATCTTACTGACCCCTACCCTAGTAAATACGTGTCAAGTGGCTCAACATGGACTATCCTGACAACTTTGGGAAAATATATTTGCATTGGAGTAGCGTGGGTTGATCCAGCTGATGTTAAATTTATAGATTAGTTAGGAGATTAAAAATGGCAGAAAATAAGGAAACTAAAGGCTTTATTCAGGTTTATAAATCAACCAATACGGTGCCATGTGAACCATGGTTTGCACCTGCGGATGCAGAAATTGCATACCCTTTTGTTAAAGAAGCACCTGATCCTAAATTAAAGTCACCTAAATATGACTGGAATAATTATCGATGGTATGAAACTGATGGAGCTGTTCAAGGTCAACAATTAGCAGAAATTGCTAAACAAGTAAATCAATTAAAAGATGACGTAGCTAACGGTAAAGTAAGTGATGAGGCTCTAAACCAACAGCTCGGAACACTTGTAGGCATAGTATCGCAAGGTGCTATTGCACAACAGGCAGAACAACCAAACACTGATGACAGTACAGCTAAATCTGATGGAGGCGATAAATAATGAACATAATGAATGCATTTGAATCACTTTACCAATACCTCTTTAGCGTCAATGTATACACCAAAGCAACGATTGCTGGATATGTGGGGAAGACCATTGACGCAGATGCGTACAAAAGGATAACAGGTGATGACTATGTGGCACCGTCTGCTTAGAAATTTAAATGAAAACCATGACCAGACCATAGCAGGCATAGCCATTGCCACAATAGGTACTGCGTTGCTCCGAGATAGGAACTACTTTTTCTGGCCACCAGAGTGGACGCTTTTCATGAACGATAAAAGACTAGACCTAGCAATAATAATACTAGGTCTTTTGATTGCCTTTGATTCTATGTTAATAAAAAGGCATAGGGGCTGGCGTATGTTTATCTTAATAGTAGGTGCCTGGACTATGTGGTGCTTGATCTGCATACAGCTAGGACATGCTATAGGTGCTGGAGAATTCCGTATGGATTTAACAGTAATTGGTGAAGCTGTGATATCAATATTATGCCTATATGGCATTTACCAAAGCTAGAGAGGTGGTAGCGTGCATGATGTGACTATCCTTATCTATGTTTTAGGGACACTAATCGAAGCAGCTGCTACCTTTTTAGCGGCAACACACACATCGCACAAAGAGGACACGGATGATGTTATCAAAAACCTTAAAGTCGAACGTGATAACTTTAAACAAGACTATCTTTTTGAACGAAAAAGACGGTTAGAACTCGAAGCGAAGTACGAAGAATTAAAAAAGAAGCTAGAGAACACTGTGTAGTGTTCTTTTTTTATTGAAAGGATTTTTAAATTGGCACAATTTATTAATTTTATAAAAGAGTTATTCCCATACATTGTCATATTGGCTGTTGGTATTGTGGCTGCTTATCCATACGCTAAACAACACAATCCAGCCTTTGCAGACAAGATGAAGTGGCTGTATGACGTAGCGCAATATATCGTTACGCAACAGGCAACACATACCGATGTTTCAGGAGCTGAGAAAAAGCAGGCAGCTACTGATGCACTGCTCGAACAGGCGAAAGCTTCAAAGGCTAAACTAACCAAAGAAACAGCTGAAGGCATGGTTGAGAAAGCCTATCAAGAAGGTGTAAGAAATGAAACTAAATAAAAAGTATGCATTGTCGGTTAATGAAGGCTCATCTGCTTTGGCTAAAAGAGATATTATTGTAGTTCATTCAACAGCTACGCCAAATGGTGAAGCCTGGGCAATTGCCCATAACATGAAGGCTGGCATTAACACTGCACAAACCTACGTGCATTTAGTCGTGGACGATAAAGAATGCTACCTGGTAGGTGGCTTAGGCTATGTTGCCTGGGGCTGTGGCTACTATGGTAATCAACTTTCGCCAATGCAAATCGAACTGTGCGAGTTCTCTAATAAGACACGAGCATTGAAAGCCTACCGTAACTATATTGGTCTGATCCGTGAATATGCTCAGAAATATGGCATTCCTTTAACACTAGATACGAGTGCTAAACGTGGAGTCAAAACTCATAACTGGATCACTCAGCACTTAGGTAACACTGACCATTCTGATCCTTACGGCTATCTTTCAAGCATCGGCATTAGCAAGGAACAATTTGCACATGACGTTGCTCATGGTATAGGTGGCAAAGCGGATTCAGCGAAAAAGCCAGCTAGAAGTTCAGGTAAGAAATCATCTTGGATTAAGAAACCTGGTACTTTTGTTTTAGGTAAAGCTTTGAAACTGCATACCTCGCCACATATTAATGCCCCTGCAATTGCTACATTGCCAAAGGGTAGTGCCATTAAGTACGATGCAGTTCTGCAAGGCCCGAAACGTTTATGGCTAAGACAGCCACGAGCTAATGGCTATGGCTATATAGTTGGCAAGGACAAATATGGTAAAGCAATGGGACAATTTAAATAATTTAAATAAGCCACTCCAGAGCAATGCTCCAGAGTGGCTTATTTTGATGCTATAATTTAAATGAGAAAAGAGGTAAGCAAATATGAATTTAGTAAATAGAATAAAAAAATTGAATTGGAAAATGATAGATACAGTAACTATTGTTCTATACTTTTTAGTTTCAATACTAATAAAAAAAGATTTTATATTTAAAATTCTTGTTCCGATAGAAGCCATACTGTGCTTATTTTTTGTTACAGGCATTTTAATCATAACCTTCTTTAATGAAAAAGAAAAATTTGATAGAGATTCTCTTGGTTTATGTTCTTTGGTTCTTTTTCCTTTAGCTCAACTATTTTTTGTCTTGGTAATTGGAAAAGGGAAAAAAGTAGTAGATAAACTATTAAAAGAGCATGTGGTTTTTACAGTTATATCCATTCTTTTATTTTTAGTGTATTTTTGGCTAATTTATCTGTTTCGTTGCAAAATAGTGATTGATGAAATCAAAGAAAACTGGCATCTCTTTTTAGTGAAAATGATTAAGCCAATGTTAAGTGCTGTATTAGTTTGTTTCTCAGCTGCTATAATTATTGATTCATTATTAGGACAAGATAGTATTAAAAAATTAATTTATCAAGTTATTAATATTATTATAAATTCATTTTACCCATTTATCGATATGTATACTTATGTACGCTCAGAAATTGACGAATTTAACACGCGAGAAAAAGAGAAGTATAAATATGATTTATATAATTATAATTAAAAAGTCACTTAGATGTAAGTTGTCTAAGTGGCTTATTTTTTGCAATAAAAAAACTCCCAAATGGGAGCATAAGGTAAATGAAGTTAGATCGAAACTTCAAAAATAATTTTAACTTTTTTTAGAAAAAATTGCAAAAAGTAGTTGACTTTATACGTTAAAACGTATATTATAATGTTGTAAGGTGAATGAAGAAAGAAAGGAACTTCAAAAATGTCAACTACAAGTTTTAATCAATACAGATTCAAAGGATTCAAATTTCAAGATCAATCTCACAAATATTGGGACTTCAAAGAACAGGTTAACGATGATGAAAGCAAGGTTCTTATCAGAATTAACCATGACAACGTATTTAGCTACGTAAACTATAATAATGGTTGGAGAAACTACGTGCTTAAATTAGATCGTAACCACTGCATGTTTCTGAAAAACTGGCAATACTTCGATGGCTACTATGGCACTTATGTAATTTTAGACAAAAAATACTTCAAAATTGCAGATGCTAAAGAGCCATTTGAAGATATGGCTAGTGATGGCGATATGTCAACTTGGGATGACGCATTAAATATTGCTAAATCTCAGCAAAAAATGATTAGTGAAGATAATTTAGTTTTAGTCGCCAAAGATTAGGAGAGATAATTTAATGGCTAAAGTTAGCGAGGCTCAGCTAAAAGCTAGCAAAAAATGGGATGAAGCCCATAAGGAGCGAAAAAAATACATCGTTGCTAGATCACAGGCTAAAAGATTTGTAACCAAATTAGCCACAAAAGAAGATTTAGAAAACCTAAAAAAATTAATTGAAAAAAAGCAAAATAATGCTTGACTTTATACGTTAAAACGTATATTATAATGATGTAAGGTAAATGAGAAAGAAAGGAATTTTAAAATGAAAAATTCAGAATTAAGAACAATTAGTAAGAAATACGCAGATGAGATTAATCAATTTGTTGCTGACTACGGTTTAAATGATGCCGATCAGAGAGATGTAATAACCATTTTTGATGATGATTCTAAAGATTATCCTTCAGGTCAACGTGTTGACGTTACCTTTAAGATGAATACTGAAGGTGATGGTCTACCTGAAGAATTCGATATGAGCGAATTCTGGACTCGCGATCTAAACTTAAACGATAGTAATCTATCCGCTCTAATCGATGAATACACAGACGCTATCAGGTAATATCCATGTACTACTCATTTGACTCAACAAGTTTAATTAATGAATTAGAAAAAGATATTGCTGAATTTGGCAATACTGATGTTTGGGCATACTGGAAGCTTATGGAGAATGGTCAGGAAATCTATTTCGACTATTTCCCTATAAATGATCCAGATGAGATAGGCAATCCAGAATACATGGATATTGAGAACTTTGATAAAGAGGTTGCAAAAACATATCCCAATTTTTTAAGGAAGAAGATTAAATCGAAAGATCTGCTTGAAATTTTTAAGAAAGAAAACAAAACCATATAAAACCGTTCTAGTTAACCGCTAGGACGGTTTATTTATTTTTTTTATTATTTGTCAAAAAAAATTTGAAGTGCTTAAAATTGCTCTCTCAGCACCAACTCTTTATAATAAAAGCAAACAAATGTTTGGTGGTCAAAATGAAAAATAATTTTAACGATACGGTCAACAATTTTTTTAAGAACTATCAAGATCGTGGCATGAAAAAATGGCAGGGCTTCATGTTGAGCGACCACATTGCAACTCTTAATCGAGATAAAGAAGAAAAGGCTAGAGTATATTCTGAAAAAGATACTATGTCTGAGACTGAGGTTAGTCAGGTTTTATTTCAGGCATTCGCGAATAACAAAGTTGTTGCAGTTCAGCTTAAAGAGAAAACTCTTGAAAAGAAGATACAGCCTGACATTGTTGGTCTTGTTAAGGGTTATGATGGAGATAGAATTGTCATTGGGGATACAGAAGTTGAGCTAAGTAATATTAATCATATTGAAATTAATTAATGCTCGCCAAAATGTTCGCCAACTTTATATTTTATAATTTTAATAAGTATGAAAATTGTCAAAAATTGTTGATCTATGAAGGAATCAGTTTCAACCATTTTTATTTATTTTCTCTATTTACGCCCCTCACCTCCATAAATATTTAAATATAGAGTCTGGGAAAAAACTCTAACCTAACTAAAAAAGGCCGACAAATCACGTCAATAAAACGTTGATTTGTCGGTCTTTTTAAATTGTGAAATTTTTTAATTTAACTTCAAAGAACACTTTTTTCCCAGACTCTTTATTTTGTCTGCGAACGGTATTTGCACTGCATAAAAGAATAAATAATCTAATTATTTTATTCTTTGAATACGGAAATTAGATTGAAGCATTTGTTAATGGATAACAATCCATTTTGATAAACATTTTCTGTGAAAGATTATTCAGTAAAAATAATATGAAACAATTAATCGTGTAGTAAAAATGCTTATTAACTATATAGACAAAGGAATTAATAGAGTATTATGATGAAGGAAAGCAGTAAAAAAATAAGTAAGTGTTATAAAGTTAAAAAAGTGAAAATAATTGTTACTTGTTATTCACCGAGTGTTTAAAAATGATAATTTATATGCTTATTTATTTCAGTATCAAAATTATATAATAATTGTTTAATGACTAGGAAGTTGATGAAATGGATCCACACAAAATGACATTGCAAGAGTTAGGAAAACTTTTTTATGGTAGAACAGTTCAATTTAATTTAAAAAATGGTAAAAAGAAAACAATATTTGTCCAAGATATTATGAATGAAGAAGATGATGAACCAGAATTAACATTTATAGGAGGATCTGAAGAAAATGAAGTTCGCATCTCAGAAATTGTGAGTGCGTGTGAAATCAAGAAATAAATTGTTAATCAAAAAATATAACCTCCAAATATTTTTTGAGTTTTGAGGTCACATTTTGTAATAATTGTATTTTAATTGAATAGTTTAATTTTAGTTAGTTGTATTAAAGTTTACCATTCCACTTGTAATTATAAATCCGCTTATTTAAAATCCTCTCAAATTAGGTAAAGACCTTTTTGTCTTAATACCTGTTCAGATGTTTTATCAGCAGGAAAATAACCATTATTTAGTAGTTCTGATATATACCAAGAATTATATTTGACACAGGTTACAATTCTTATAATTAATCCTATAATTCCAAAAGAACAAAATTCAAGTAATGAATAATTCCAAAAAGAATGGCAAACTTCCAATCTCCTCTGAAAATTGGTACCCACGCACCAAAGAAAAGGGCTGTCCAACTTGCCCCAACTTTTACCTGTTTAATTACTCATGTTTTATCACTTTTCAAATAAGTTATTCTATTTATATATATTTATTATACTAAAAATAAATCAAAAAACGATCTGATTTAAAAACTATTTTACTAACAATAAAACTACTCAATTTAATTTAAACTAAAAAAAGAAAAATATGTGCATTATAATAGTTAAGCACATAGTTTGTCGTAAATTTAAAAAAGAAGTCACAATGAAAAATTTAACACAAAAAAACAAACTACTTTTAGGCTATGCCATTTCAGGACTGGGTGATCAATTTTACACTTTTGCAATTCCATTGCTGATGCTGTCTAGAACCCATTCATCAGTCATAATGGGACTGTTAACTGCAGTTGAATATCTGCCGACAGCTCTATTTGGACTAACAATTGGACCCATTTTTGATATATATTCTCGTAAGAAAATCATGCTCTTTTCTTTAATAATGCAAATGGTGCTAATTATAATTGCACCATTTTTGGCTATAAAAAACATTTCATTATATTGGCTTTTATTAGTAGTCTTTATACTTGGTACATTTGATTTAATTACTTGGACTGGATATCAAATATTCATAGCCGAGTCGGTTAAAAAAGAAGAACTTTCATCTGTTTCAGGACAAATGGGATTAATTTCGTCGATTCAAAAAACTTTTGGTCCAGGTATTGCTGCTGTCATTATTAATTTAATTAATTATCTTGGTGGCTTTTTACTGGATGCCTTAAGCTTTGGTTACTTAACTTATGTTATTAAAGATTATGAACCTTTACATATAGAAAAAAAGTCAGTAAAAGGTGAAAAGTCATTTAATAAAAGTGCAAAAGAGGGAATCACTTTTTTATCTAGAAATCATGATATTAAATGGCTGATTGCAAGTTTTTTCGTGGCAAATATTGGCTTTCAAGCAGTTGTTCCCATGCTTACTTTTTTGTTAAAACAAGAAATGAAAGTTTCTGTTAATTTGGTCAGCATCTTTTTCACGGTAGCAGCGATTGCAAGTATTCTAGGCAATTTTATTTTTTTACGTATTAATAAAAATATGAGACTAGGTACGCAAATGATTCTGATAGCCTTGTTGATAATGGTAGGCTTCCTAATTATGCTTGATGTCCAGTCATTTATTTGGGTTACTTTTGGTTATGCATTGGTTTCGTTTGGTAGCGTATGGTCGCAAGCCAACTTCTTTACTGTTATTCAAGCAGAAACTCCATCTAAATTCAAAGGCACCATAACTTCGATTTCAACTTCGTTAACCAGGATTATAGGACCAATTATGTCTTTAGTTAGTGGGTTTTTAATCAAAGCAGAAGTACATTCAATATTCGTTGTTGCCGCTGTCTGTATGTCAGGTTCCATATTAATCACTTTGTTTAGCGGCTTAAGCAAATTAGGCAAGTTGCAATAAAAATAACAGGTTAATTATTATTTAAATGGTAGTAACTATGATTATCGGTTACTGTAAAAGTCCATTAATCAAGTGTGTGACCTAAAATATTGGTAATAGCTGGATTTTTATATATCGCAACAACATCGTATTTTAGTTTAGGCAAGTTTGGTAAAAAAGTAACATAACTATCATATATTTTTGGCAAGGGCAATTCCTCCGGATAAATTGCCATACCGTGATCTAACACAACGTTGGCTAGAGCGGCATCGAAACTGTCTAAGTAAATTATTTGGTCATAACTGATATTCATTTTTTCCAGAATATTTTTAATTTTTGTTTGTACGTCGTTATTATCAGTAGCAGTCCATTTTTGTAAAAAAAGGGGCTGTTTTTTTAGTAGGTCTTTTTTAAACTTTTCGTTAGAATCAAAAGAATTCTTATTCAATAAAATGCCAAAATTGGCAGTGCCAACTTTTCTAACATGGATATTTTTAATTTTACTGACGGCAGTGGAAAACCCAATCAATACGTCATAATCGCCTGCATCAAGTTTAGGGATGCTAGCGGCAAAATTTTCAGTATCGAGTTGTAATTGTAAATCAGGATTATTTTTTGCAAGAGAATGTGCTAGTTCAACAGCCCAATAATCAAAAGCGTGTAAGTAATGTATTCTTAACGTTTGAAAAGAATTATTCAATTGACTGATTTTTTCGCTAAATTCATAGTATTTATTTAACACTGGCACTGCACAATGGTACAAATTAATTCCGGCCAAAGTGACTTTGAAATGAGAAGTTGACCGATCAATCAGTTGAACGCCCAGGTCTTTTTCTAAATTTTTAATTGCATTGCTAATTGCTGTTTGGGAGACAAAATTTCTCTTAGCGGCGGGGGTAAAACCTTGAGTTTCAACGACGTCAATAAAGTACTTATATGTTAATAAACTGTATTTCATCACATTATGTCCTTTTGCTTATAACTTTAACTAATAAGTTATCATCATTATATGTTAGCGCTTCCCAAAAAGCGAGGGTAAAATTGAATTTGTAACGACAGTTACCTTTACTAAATTAGTTTTAAGACTAAAAAGGAGAAAGTATAATGGCTGAAAAATATATTTTAGCGATTGATGAGGGTACTACTAGTACAAGAGCAATTATTTTGGACCATTCTGGTAAAAAAGTAATTGACTCACGGAAAGAGTTTAATCAATATTTTCCTAAACCTGGCTGGGTAGAACATGATGCCAATGAAATTTGGAACTCAGTTTTGTCCACAATTGCCAATTCATTTATTAACTCAGGGATTAAACCTAACCAAATAGCAGCTATCGGTATCACAAATCAGCGTGAAACGACCGTTATCTGGGATAAGAAGACCGGCTTGCCGATATACCATGCTATTGTCTGGCAATCGCGTCAGACTTCGGATATTGCCGATAAAATTATTGCTGATGGCTATTCAGATATGATTCATGAAAAAACGGGATTAATTCCTGATGCCTACTTTTCAGCTACCAAAATTCGCTGGATTCTTGATCATGTTCCAGGAGCTCAGGAACGTGCAGAAAACGGCGAATTATTATTTGGTACCATTGATTCGTGGCTGGTATGGAAATTGACTGGTGGCAAGGTTCATGTGACAGATTACACGAACGCCAGTCGGACAATGCTGTTTAATATTACCAAACTTGATTGGGATGATGAAATTCTTAAGTTATTAAACATTCCAAGAAAAATTTTGCCTGAAATTCGGTCTAATTCTGAAATTTATGGCACTACAGCTGAATTTCACTTTTATGGCAGTCAAGTACCAATTGCCGGCATGGCAGGTGACCAGCAGTCAGCCTTGTTTGGGCAGTTGGCATTTGAGCCTGGAATGGTTAAAAACACATATGGCACAGGTGCGTTCACTGTTATGAACACTGGTGAAAAGCCTAAATTTTCAGCTAATAATTTGTTAACTACTGTGGCTTATGGCATCAACGGCAAAGTAAATTATGCTTTGGAAGGTAGTATTTATGTAGCTGGTTCTGCTATTCAGTGGCTGCGTGATCAACTAGGAATTATTGACGATGCTCCTCAATCAGAAGAAGCTGCCAAGCGCTCAAAAGACAATAATGAGGTTTTCGTTGTCCCTGCATTTACCGGCTTAGGTGCTCCTTACTGGGATTCTAATGTCCGCGGAGCTGTTTTCGGTCTGACTCGGGGCACAACCAGTGATGACTTTACAAAAGCTACTTTGCAGTCTCTAGCTTATGAAAGCCGTGACGTTATTGACACGATGCATGAAGATACTAAAATTAAAATTCCTAAGTTAAAGGTCGATGGCGGTGCTGCCAATAATGACTATTTAATGCAGTTCCAAGCTGATATCTTGGGTATCGAAATTGAGCGTGCTGCCAACCTCGAGACAACGGCATTAGGTGCAGCTTTTCTAGCTGGTTTAGCTATTGGCTTTTGGAAGGACTTTGATGAAATCAAGAAAATTCAAAAAGTAGGTAAAACCTTTAAACCGCAAATGAGCAGTGCAGAAAGAGATCACCTTTATGAAGGCTGGAAATCAGCTGTTAAAGCTGCTCAGAGCTTTTCATATAAGCCATATCAGAAAAATAATTAGAAATTTTTATTAAAAAGAAAGAGGCTAAATCATGGCGTTTTCAATTGAAACCAGAAAAGAAGAAATTGAACGTTTAAAAAATGAAAAATTAGATTTACTGGTTATCGGAGGCGGCATTACCGGAGCAGGCGTTGCTCTTCAGGCCAGTGCAGCTAAAATGAAGACAGGCTTGATTGATATGCAAGACTTTGGTGGAGGTACCTCATCACGGTCTACCAGACTTGTACACGGTGGTATTCGCTATCTGAAGACTTTTGATGTCCAAGTCGTTTCTGATACAGTCAAGGAACGTGCGGTTATCCAGCATATTGCTCCGCATATGACCCAACCTGATCCTATGATTTTGCCAATTTATGACGAACCAGGGACAACTTTTACTATGTTCTCGGTAAAAGTAGCAATGGATCTTTATGATCATTTAGCAGGTATTGAAGGAAACTCACCTTTAATTAAATATGCCAACTACATGATGGATAAGGAAGAAACATTAAAACGAGAGCCACAATTAAATAGTGAGAACTTGCAGGGTGCAGGTGTTTACTTGGACTATCAAAATAACGATTCCCGCTTAGTAGTAGAAAATGTTAAAAAAGCGCATGAATTAGGATGTCTGGCTGTTAGTCGCTTGAAGTGTATAGCAATTTTACATAATGATCAAAAACAAGTTAATGGCGTTCGGGTTCATGACAATTTAACTGGTGAAGAATTTGATATTCATGCTGATGTTGTTATTAACACTTCAGGACCTTGGTCAGACTTGGTAAGACAAGAAGATAAAGAAGTTTACAAGAAACCGCGTTTGCGTCCTACAAAAGGTGTGCATCTGGTAGTTGACCAATCCCGCTTGACTGTGCCACAACCAACATATTTTGGCTCTGGTACGGCTGATGGCCGAATGATTTTTACCATTCCTAGAGAAGGCAAAACTTACTTTGGTACTACAGATACTGATTTTTCCGGTGATTATGCTCATCCAACAGTAGAACAAAGCGATGTAGATTACTTGTTAAATATCATTAATAAAAAGTATCCTGCGGCTCATTTAACAATTAACGATATTGAAGCCAGCTGGGCTGGCGTACGGCCTCTGATTGAAGTTGAAGTTGAGGGTAACGAAGCTGCAGATGCGGCAACAGGTGCCAGCGTTTCTGATAGTACTTCAGCGCCATCTGCAGTATCACGTGGTAGTTCGTTAACCGAAGCAGAAGATGGATTGATCACCTTAGCCGGCGGTAAGCTGACAGATTACCGCATCATGGCCAATGGTGCAATGAAGAAAATCCAGCAAAAGTTTCATGATGAGTTTTCTAAAAACTTTACGTTGCAAGATTCAGCTGAAATTAAAGTTGCTGGTGGCGATTTTGATTCTGACAATGCAGAAGCAGAACTTGCTCGTATTGCTAAAGATGGTGTGGCTGCCGGCCTTGCAGCTGATGATGCAAAAGAGATTGCAAACCTATTTGGCTCTCAGGCGGAGCAAATTTACGATTATGCCCAAACAATCAAACCAGAAGAAGGATTGAGTATTGGTGAAACTGCAGCTCTTGATTACTCGCTGGCAGAGGAAATGACATTAACACCAGTTGACTATCTATTAAGACGTACTTATCATATTTTATTCAAGAGTGATACATTAGACCAAATAAAGAATGGCGTGATTAAACACATGTCTGATTATTATGGCTGGGATAAAGCTCAAAGAGAAAAATATGAAAACGAGTTGGAACATGAGATTGCAGAATCAAGACTGGAGGGATTAAAGAGTAAGAGAAAGTAGCAGAAAACATTAAAAATAGTAGTAAATTATTCCCCATTTAAAAAGCCTGTCAAATCAATCTGACAGGCTTTTTCTTTGGCCTTTTTAAAGCAATATATTAAAATAAACGAGATTATTTATTATAAGTATTTTATAAGGATATTAACTCTTAAAATAATAACAATTGTTTTCATATTTGAAAAAATAGTTTTAAATTTATAGTTTAAAAGCTTAAACTAATAGTGAGGTGATCATAATGGAACCATTTTTTCTTACCCCATATTTTAGACCCAAAATTTGGGGCGGACGCAAATTAAAAACCATTTTTAATTACGATATACCAGATGGTAAAGTAGGTGAAGCTTGGGTTATTTCCGGTTATAAGGATGATGCTTCAACTATTACAAATGGTGACTTTAAAGGACAGAGTTTACGTACAGTGTATTATGAAAATCCGGAACTGTTTGGTAACCCCAAGAGTAAGGAGTTTCCACTTCTCGTAAAATTTCTGGATGCCAATGATAATCTATCTGTACAGGTTCATCCCAACGATGATTATGCCCGCAAAGTAGAAAATGACAGTGGAAAAACAGAAAGCTGGTATGTTTTACAGGCAGATCCAGGCTCATATCTAATATATGGTCATACTGCTAAAACACGTTCTGAACTTGCGGATATGATTCACAAGGGCGAGTGGGAAAAATTGTTGCGCAAGGTTCCTGTCAAAGCCGGAGACTTTTTCTATGTCCCTTCGGGAACGATACATGCTTTGACTAAAGGGATTTTAGTCATTGAAACGCAGCAGTCAAGTGATGTTACCTACCGTTTATATGATTATGATCGTGTAGATCAAAAGACTGGTAAAAAAAGGGAGCTGCACACGCAGAAGTCAATTGACGTCACTCAAGTACCTCATGTGGATCCTAAACTTAAAATAACATCTAGAAGAAATCAAGATGCCATCATTAAAACCTTGGTGGAGCCACCATTGTCTCCTCATTTTTATCTGTGGCAAATAGATTTAAATGGACAGTGGAATACTGGCTTAAATGGGCATCCTTTCTTATTAGTAACAATTATTAATGGTTCAGGTACAATTGAGTGTGAAAACAAGACTTTTAATTTATCTATTGGCACAAATATGATAATTCCGAATAATATTAAGGAATTTAAATTTTCAGGTAATATGAAAATGGTTATTTCTACTCCTGGTAATCAGGATTAATTCTTAAGGTGGAAAGGAAAAGAGAATGATTTATATTGCGTGCGGTTCGATTATTATGGTAGTTGGACTGTTATGGCTGATATCGCCTCCAAAAAGACCACGTCCATTTTATAGTTATTATTCCTACTTGGCCCAAGTTAATAAAGCTAGTTTCAAATTTGCTCAACACAAAGCAAGTTACTATTTTATTATATTTGGTTTAATCCAATTAGTATTGGGGATTGGAATCCATTTACTTAAATGGGATCGATATTTTTTACTTTGGCTGCTGACATTTTATCTTTTCATTATCTTTCCAATCATGGCTACAGAGAAAAGTTTAAAAAGCTTTTTGCAAAAGCGTCATGAACTGCCAGCAGATTACATAGACCCTGACAAAGTAAAAAAGGAGAGAACAAAAGGATTTAGGGACCGGAAATGAAACTGAAAATTTTAATGGTCGAGGATGATCAGTCAGTTGCAGAAATGATGGAGATGTTCTTTGAAAAAGAAGGATGGACCACGGATATTGCAACTGATGGAGAACAAGCCGTTAAAATGTTTGCTAAAAATCCAGATCAGTATGATTTAATAACATTAGATCTTAACTTGCCAAAAAAAGATGGCATAGAAGTTGCTAAAGAAGTTTGTGCAATTTCACCTACCATACCAATTATCATGTTGACTGCTAGAAGTAGTGAGGAAGAGCAGATTCAAGGATTTAATGCTGGTGCTGATGACTATGTGTCTAAACCATTTAGTCCATTAGCTTTAATAGCCCGCATTAAGGCTTTACAACGTAGGATTAGAATTGATGATAAGCAGGAACAAACGAAAGCGGTAAAAAATACTGAAAAATTTGATGTTGAAACTGATCACATCAAAATTTCTAAAAGTCGGCGTGAGGTGCTTTATGATGGTCAATATGTTGAAAATATTACACCTAAAGAGTTTGATTTACTCTATACTATGGCACAGAAGCCCAAACAAGTATTTTCTCGTGAACAATTATTAGAGTCTGTCTGGGGTTATGATTATTATGGTGAAGATCGCACCGTGGATGCACATATTAAAAAACTGCGCCAAAAATTGGAAAAAGTAGGTGCAAATGTCATCCAAACCGTTTGGGGCGTTGGCTATAAATTTGATGATTCGTAGGTTTTAACATGAAGTTAATTTATCAGCATATGCTTAGTTTTTTACTAATCATTCTTACTACGGTATCAATAATCGGTTTTTCTGAAATAAATAATGCAACTAAACAATCATATGAATATAATTATCAGAGAATGGAGGATTTTGCCTCAGCTTTAGGTACTTTAGCCGCAAGCGATGAAAAAAATGGCTCAGCCATGTTAAACCCCAAATTTTTGCATAAATTGGAATTCGTTCTTCATAGCGATAGGGTTTATCTTAGTGTTTTTGACAAGCATGGTACTCAAATCTATCCTGAGAAAAATGAAGACATACGCCTAACTTCAAAGCGCGTTATGCAATTAAAACAGGGAAAGAAGCTTCACATCAAAAATAATAATGAGGCTCTTTCCAGCTTAGGGCATAAAAAAGATGCTTGTACCGGTGTTCTTTTACCATGGAAAGACAAAGGTAAATTTATTGGTGCGATTTGGTTAGGTGTCCGAGTTGCCAAGGTTGAAAAGCCAGTGACTATAGCCAAGCAAAATTTATTTAGTGCTCTTGTTTCGGCAATAATTGTGGGCTTGATGCTTAGCTTTATTCTTTCTTTTTATGCAACTGACAGAATAAAAAAGCTGTCACGAGCTACTAAGAAAGTTGCTGCTGGAGATTTTGACGTCCAAACAAATTATAGTGGCAATGATGAGATAACCCAGCTTGCTGACAACTTCAATCAAATGGTTCGCGTTTTAAAGAAATCAAACCAAGAAGTTAAGGAGCAAGAAAAAAGACGTGATCAATTTATGGCTGATGCGGCTCATGAAATGCGTACTCCTCTGACTACCATTAATGGTATTTTAGAGGGCTTGCAATATGATGCTATTCCTGATAAAGCAAAGCCTAAATCTATTGACCTGATGAATAGGGAAACTAAGCGTCTGATCAGATTAGTTAATGAAAATTTGGATTATGAAAAAATTCGTAATAATCAAATAAACTTAGTCAAAACCACCTTTAATGCTAGAAAAACGCTAGATGATGTGACAATGCAGCTTAAACAAAATGCTGCTAAGGTCAATGATACTATTACTATCAATGCACCAAGAGATTTACCAATTTATGCTGATAAAGATCGCTTTACTCAAATAATGGTCAATTTGGTCCAGAATGCAATTCAGTTCACTTCTGATGGCGAAATTCAAATAAGTGGCTATCGGGTGGCTCATGCAACAACTATTATTGTTGAAGATAATGGGATTGGGATGAATCAACAACAAATTAAATATGTTTTTGAAAGATATTTTAAAGCCGATCCGTCTCGTAGCCGCTCAGGAAGAGGAGAATATGGCTTAGGACTGTCGATAGTTTCTTCTTTGATCAAACAACATGGTGGCAAAATTACTGTGCAGTCAGAAATAAATCATGGAGCTGAATTTACAATTATTTTATTTGATCGTGGATATGAACAATATCTCGAAAACTAAAAAATCATTTCCGAGTTTGGAAATGATTTTTTGCTGCTTAGAATTTATTCGCTATCTTTTGTTGCCTCATGCCAGACCTTTGCCGTTGCTGGAATGGTTCCCAGGCTGGTAAGGTCGTCTTTATTAACTACGATTAAGTTGTTAGGTCCTTTAGCTAAATTATTAAAACTGTCCAAACTCTGATTTTTAAAATAGCCGTCACTTGCTTTAGCCAGGCTGGCTTGCAATTGATCTATCCGATATGCTTCAGCATCTGCTTCTGTTTTGACAGCTTCCGCCTTAGCTTTAGCGGTTGCAATTAAAGCATCGTTTTTGGCTTTTGTAGTCAGTTCAATATTTTTAGCTTCACCTTCAGCTTTTTCAATAGCTGCTATTTTTTCACGATCGGCAGTTAACTGCTTGTCCATAGCTTTTTGAATTTCAGTGCTGGGCAAAAGCTCATCAATGTTGACCCTGACTACACGAATGCCATAAATGTCCGTTAAATCACCAATAGCATCGGACAGCTGACTATTAATGCTACTTGTTGAACCTAGAGCATCATTTAGATCCATCCGTCCAATAATATCTCTTAAATGACCACGGATTAGTTCCACCATTGACTTTACCGAGTCGGTATTATTGTAAAAATACTTATAGGAATCAGTTACCAAGTAATTTAAGGTTAAGCTGGTAGTAATTTCTGCGTTGTCTTTGGTGATAATTGAATACTTCGAAATTTCTGCCGGAAACATTGCTAGGGAAACTTTGCGTAACCTCTGTATTACGGGGATGATTATTACTAAACCAGCTTTTACTGTTCTGGAATATTTTCCCAATGTTTCTATTAAACCTTCATTGTTTTGCGGGACAACACGGCACATAGAAAATAATAAAAGCAAAATTAGCACAACAATTATGAAATATTTCATCTTAACCTCCAAAATTAAAAAATAATGATTATTTCTTAATTATATGACTTTTTACGATTTTTACTAGGCTTAATCTGCTTTTCAGTTAAATGATTGCCAGAAACAGATTCCGGAATTGTTGTGATTTCTTCTTCACGACCCTTAAGCTCTGTAGCATCTGTTTTGTATAGTCTGGTAGTAGATCTACGCTGCTTGCTTATCAGTGCTGTTGACTTGTTTTTTAATTGTTGTCTGATGTCTTCCATCTGTTTGTAATTGGTTAAATAGTCAAACTGTGTGGGTTCGACAGGCTTAAATCCGCTCGGAGTGTAAAAACGTAACAAATTATGATTATTTAACAAGTCAGAGTATTTCAGTGACTTCTTGCCTTCTTTGGCCAATTTTGTGATTTCATATTTTTCCTGTTCAGTAAAATTAATGATCTGCTTGCCGCTTTGGCGGTCGTAAACAACGCCTTTTAAGCCTTTACCACCAATAATAATATATTTTTGACTAACAATAGTGCCGTTTCTAAAAGTAAGCCAGGGGCGATATTTTGGCGCTAGCAAATCACTGCCAAACTGAATATAATTGCGATTTGAAACTCCTAGAAGATGGAGCAAAGTCGGCAAAACATCTATTTCGCCTGCGACTTCCTGTTTGATTTTTCCCTTTAAATTTGGAGCATGAATCATGAAAGGTACACGTTGCATCTGGACATTATTATAAACATTCCAAGTATCAGAACTTTCACCTACAATTGGTGCCAAAGTTTCGTTTTCAGAATTAGTTAATCCGTAATGGTCGCCATAGATTACAACCATGGTATTTTTAATCAAACCTGATTTCTTCAAGTAATTGAAAAACTCGCGAATAGATTGATCCAGATAATGAGCAGTTTCAAAATAATTGTTAATTGAATTGTCTGAGCTATCACTGGTTTTGAAGCTCGGATCCAGATCCTCTTCATCCATGTCAAAGGGGGTATGATTTGTAACGGTAATAAACTTGGTATAAAAAGGTTGCTGCATCCTTTCTAAATATTTGATGCTTTCAGCAAACATAATTTTATCTTTGATGCCATAGCCAATATGATCATTTTTATCATGGCTAAAGTAATTTTGATCAAAGAAATAGTTATAACCCATGTTTTTATAAACATCATCACGGTTCCAAAACGTGCCAACATTGCCATGAAATACGGCAGAAGTATAGTTGCCATGTTGACGCAAAATTTGAGGAGCAGCCTGAAAAGTATTTGAGCTGCCCATGGCAGTGAATAAAGACCCGTCAGAAATACCATAGGTGCTGGTTTCCAGCATGTTTTCTGCGTCACTGGTGCGGCCAATTCCAACTTGGTGGTAAAAATTGGCAAAACTTAATGTATGTTTATTGTGATAAAGTGAATTGAGATAGGGAGTAACTTCCTTACCATTAATTTTTAAATCAATTAAAAACTGTTGAAAGCTTTCTAAATGGATTATTATTACATTTTTGCCCTTTTCTTTACCAAAATATTCTGTATTTACGGGTAATTTGTTTTTTTGAGTATAAGCCAAAATCTTATTTAAATCAGCTGTATTGGCATTTTTATTTACCTGCTCAGTTTGTTCATTTTTAACAGCATCATAAACCGTGTAGGTATCAATACCGAGATATTTAACAATGTATGAACGATCGAATGTGGTACCTAGCAAGCGTGGTCTAGAAGATTCAGCCAAAAAGACATTCAGCACTAAAATTAAAGCACCAACTGAAGTAACAGCAAAAGGTGTAAGAAGGCCAAAGGATTTTTGATCAATTCTGATTTTGTGAGCAATCAGTAATATGATTATGATGATAAGGTCAAGCCACAATAACAAGTCAGAAGGTTGAAGCAATGCGACTGCACTTTTTCCTAAACCAGGAGCAACTTTTCCAGCATTAGTAATAGTCTTTACGGTAATAAAATCGGAAAATTGCCGATAATAAAGAACATTAGCGAATAACAGGCCAGAATTTGCTACATCAAGCAGGACCATTGCGCAATATGAAATGACAGGCTTGGAAAAATATAATCCGATGCTTATTAATAAAATTGCACTACCAACAGGACTTAACCACATGATAATATGTTGGTAAGGATCTGAAATACCCAAATTGAAATCATGGTAGGCGGCAAAAATGTATTTGAGCGCAAATAAAACAACCAGAAGGCAGAAAAAGCCTATACGAGTCTGAATGAAGTTAGTCAGATTTTTTTTATTCAAAATGAACTCTCCCTTATCAGACTATTTTAAAAGTTTCTGTGCTTTTAGACAATCTTTTCCGTTTTGTTAGACCTTTTTTAATAATTAATTGCGGAAACTTGAGTATAATTTAAATGAACTATATTTTAGGAATTGAATCAGAATGATATTTTTAGGACCATTATATAACCTGCTTTCGCAACTTTACGCTACTAAAATCAATCATTTTGCTTTGATTAAGTTAATTGTACTGGCACTGGATAAAACTATTTTTTATTTTCTGTTTTTTATGGTAATACGCTTAATCTGGCTAATGACTATTAGGAGTCGGCGTACAATTAAATCCGAGGCGTCAGTATGGTTATTTGCTTTTTATTTAATTTTAGTACTGATGTTGACTACTTTTCGTAACACTTATTTTCCCTGGAACCTGACTTTTAATCTGCACAGGCCTTTAAACGAAATAAATTTTGTCTTTTTGAGGGAAACATGGAAAATGTATCATGCCCCTAGCAGGCTAGATTTTGTATACAATTCTTTGGGTAACATCCTGTGCTTTATTCCATTTGGATTTTTATCGCCCTTTGTTTTTTCAAAAAAACAAACCTTTTGGCGTGTTGTTCTCGCTGGTATCATTTTTTCAGTATTTATTGAAGGGATGCAGTTTTTACTGGAAACTGGAGTTACAGATATTGATGATGTGTTCTTTAACAGTTGCGGAACGGTAATTGGATATTTCTGCTATTGGCTGGTAATGATAATTAGGAGAAAGACGGGTAAAACTAACTAAAAGCACTGGTATTTGTAAAATAAGATTGCTAAAATGTTCTTGTGAAATGAATATTTAATTCAGTAAGGAGAGCGTGATTATGAGTTTAATTAAATTTGATGGTACAAAACTGACACCATTTGTTCACGATAATGAACTAGGCGAGATGCAAGCTTTAGTTAACGTTGCCGATAAAGAACTTAGAGATGGTTCAGGTGCAGGCAATGATTTTCTAGGTTGGGTCGATTTGCCGGTTAATTATGACAAAGAGGAATTTGCCAGAATCAAAAAAGCAGCCCAAAAGATTCAAGGTGACTCTGAAGTTTTAGTTTGTATCGGTATTGGTGGTTCATATTTAGGCGCTCAAGCAGCTATTGAGTTTTTAAATGGTGCATTTTATGGCAAGGGTAAAGAAAAATATCCTACTGTTGTATTCTGCGGCAACTCCTTATCAGGCTCATATTTGCATGATTTGATTGAATGGCTCGGTGACAAGGACTTTAGTGTTAATGTTATTTCTAAATCTGGTACTACTACTGAACCAGCTGTTGCTTTTCGCATTTTTAAAGATAAATTAATTGAAAAGTATGGCGCAGATGAGGCTAAGAATAGAATCTTTGCTACAACAGATCGTGCTAAAGGTGCTTTAAAAACTGAAGCAGATGCTGAAGGTTATGAAGAATTTGTTGTGCCGGATGATATTGGTGGACGTTACAGCGTACTGTCAGCTGTTGGTCTGTTGCCGATTGCAGTTTCTGGTGCCGATATTGACCAATTAATGAAAGGCGCTGCTGATGCCAGAGCAGAGTATACCAATACAGATTTAAGTAACGCGACTCCTTATCAATATGCTGCTTTGCGTAATATTCTTTATCGCAAAGGCTACACCACTGAAATTGTTGAAAACTATGAACCAACTTTAAGAATGTTTAGTGAATGGTGCAAACAATTAATGGGAGAATCAGAAGGAAAGGATAATAAAGGTATTTGGCCAGCCAGTGCCAACTTTACGACTGATTTGCACTCATTGGGTCAATATATTCAAGAAGGCCGCAGAAATCTTTTCGAAACAGTTATTAGAGTTGAAAATCCAGCAAATGATGTCAAAATTCCTTCTGACGATCGTAATTTAGACCAATTGAATTTCTTATCTGGTAAAAGCTTAAACTTTGTAAATGAACGTGCCTATGAAGGAGTTGTTCTTGCTCACACTGATGGTGGTGTTCCTGTTATGACAGTTAATATTCCTGATCAAACGGAACACACTTTAGGTTACTTAATTTACTTCTTTGAACTGGCAATTGCTGTTTCTGGCTATGTTAATGGCATTAATCCATTCAACCAACCTGGTGTTGAAGAATACAAGCGTAATATGTTTGGTTTGCTTAATAAACCGGGTTACGAAGAATTACACGATGACCTAGCAAATAGATTTAAGCAGGAAAAATAATTTTTAATTATTGAAACTTTTTTAAAATAAGATTAAGATAAATATATGCTTACTTTACATGAGTTATGTTTATATCAGAAAAAGACATATCATCCTGTACATTGTATTTATTCATATTAACCATTATGGAAAGGGTAAAAGTTTTTGGCTTTTAGCCTTTTTTATTAAGGAGATTTAATTTTATGGCAGAAAAGAAAGAAACACCCAAGCGGGTTTTGGCAATTATCAGTTGTGCTTTAATGGCTTTTGTTTCCATTTTGACAGAAACAAGTTTAAACGTTACTTTTCCCACATTGATGAAACAATTTCACATTGGTTTGGGTTTAGTACAGTGGACGACAACAGGGTATTTACTAACAATTTCTGTAATTATGGTTGCAAGTTCTTATTTAAATGAGCGTTTTTCAGCAAGGCAACTGTTTTTAACTGCCGCAATTGCATTCATTGCCGGTTCAATTGTAGCTGCTTTTGCCTCTAATTTCTGGATCTTACTTGCAGGTCGGATAATTTCTTCAATCGGAGCAGGATTATCAATACCATTAATGTTTAATATGGTTGTAGAACTAATGCCGCAAGAAAAATGGGGCTTCTATATGGGCTTGACTGGTTTAGTCATTATTCTTGCACCATCTTTAGGCCCTACATTTGGCGGTACAGTTGTTTACTATTTTGGCTGGCCACTAATTTTTGAGATTGTAGCGGTAATTGCTGTATTTATTATGATTTTGGGTTTATTCGTAATTGAACAATACCATGAGAAAAAACATCCGAGTTTTGACTGGCTAAGTTATATTGTTATTGCTAGTGCAATGGTAATTTTTAATTTAGGTTTCAATAGAATCAGTAATGGTTTTACAGATATCGGTTTTTGGCTCAGCATGATTATCGTGGTAATTTTGGTATACGCATTTATAAAACTGTCACGGTCTAGCAAAAAGAAGCTGATTAACTTGAACATTTTCAAAAACAAACCCTTTATTTTTGCCATGATATCTTATCTACTATTGCAGTTTATCAATATTGGCACCAGCTTTGCGATACCGAATTATGTGCAAATTGTTAATCATGCCAGTTCTTTAATCGGAGGCTTGGTTTTACTTCCGGGTTGTATTATCAGTGGTATTTTAAACCCTTGGTTTGGTCATATTTATGATAAAAAGGGTGCACCATTGCCACTACTTACTGGAACAGCATTCTGCTTAACGGCCTGTTTGCTTTTTTCATTGTTTAGTTTGAAAATCAGTACGCTGATGGTTGGTGTTTTTTATGGCATTATGATTATTGGTCGCCAGATGGCGTTTAACAATACTATGGCTGAAGCATCGAAATTACAACCAGAAGAATTGCATACCGATGCGACCGCAGTCTTTCAAACTGGTCAACAGTATGCTGGATCAATGGGAACAACAGTAATGGCAGCTATTATTTCATCTTGGCAAAAAAGACCTGGTAATTATGCAGCACTTACGGCCCAGGGCAGTCAGGAAGCATTCTTATTTCTGACTTTTGTCAGTGTGATAATTTTGCTCAGTTATTTAAACTTATTCAGACTTGAGAAGAAATTGAAATAAATTGTTAAAAACACCTGTAATAGTAACTTCATTAGCAATAGGATGAAGTTACTTTTTTTATTACCCAATCGATTAAGATTAAATTATTTTTAATTTTTATATGTACATTTTTAAATAAGATGATAAAATACTTAATAATTAATTTTAAGGAGGAAAAAGCAATGAGGCGAATTAGCAATCAGCATATTTCGATTTTGTCACAAATTATTTTGCTGACAATGTATACCTAAGCACTATTTTATTAAAGGAGTACAAATATGGCTGATACAACCAATACTAACAAACTAACAGTAAAAACATTTCTTAACAACATTTTGGCAGGGACTGCAACGGGAATAATCGTAGGTTTGATTCCAAATGCAGTAGTCAGTGCAATTTTAAAACTTTTTGGTCAAAATCCGGTGACGGCATCTATTAACCAGGCATTACTGATTTTTCAATGTGCTACACCTTTGCTAATTGGTGCGTTAATTGCCATCCAATTTAAAATGGTCCCACTGGATGTTGCCATTGTAGGTGCCGCTGCTTATGTTGGTTCTGGTGTTACAAAATTCGTACCACAAATTGTGAACCCTGCTACTAAAGCTCAAGGCGTCTTTGTTTCAGCAGGGACAGGTGATCTCATTAACACCATGATTACAGCTGGCTTAGCTGTGGGGCTTTTATTATTAGTCGGTCAACATTTTGGCTCTGTCAAAATTGTTGCCGCACCGATTATTGTTGGTGGTGGAGCCGGTTGGATTGGCATGCTGATTTTGCCATATGTAAGCAAAATCACCACCTGGCTTGGGTCAGTAATTAATTCCTTTACTAATTTACAGCCAATATTAATGTGTATTTTAATTTCCTGTATGTTTGCAATTTTAATCATTTCACCAATATCCACTGTGGCAATTGGAATGGCTATTCAATTAAATGGTATCTCTGCAGGTGCAGCAGCAATGGGAGTCGCGGCAACGACACTGGTATTGGTCGTTCATTCTTGGCGAACTAATAAATCAGGAGTTACTATTGCAATTGCATTAGGGGCAATGAAGATGATGATGCCCAATCTTTTCAGGCATCCAGTTATTGTTTTACCAACATTAATTACAGCAGCGCTTTCCGCTATTCCAGTGGCTCTATTTCATGTTAGTGGCACGCCGGCTTCTGCAGGCTTCGGTCTCGTTGGCCTAGTGGGCCCTCTAGCATCCTTAGATGCTGGCAAAGCAAGTATTAATATTGTGATGGCGTTGATTGTCTGGATTGTATTCCCAGTTGTAATAGCAATGGCTTGCCGTTTTCTCTTTGAAAAAGTATTTCATGTTTATGATGAAAAGGTAGCCTTTGCCTATCTAGGTGAATAATTGTAATTACTTAAATCTGTCATAAAAACAAATCCTTACTTACACCAATTTATTTTAAACATCAAAAAAACTCGTGAAAAACAAATTTTGTTTTATTCACGAGTTTTTATTTGTAAACTGATTCCTAATTTAAATTAAATTTTTCCCATGCAGTTTCGATTTGATCATAATTTAATGCTGCTGTTTTAGGAAAAAGTAGTTTAGCATCTTTTAGATCTATTTTAGAGCCAACGCCAACCGATAAAGCACCTGACTTGTTGATAGCAGTAATACCTGCAATTGAATCTTCAATGCCTACGCAATCTTGTGATTTAAGATTAATTGCTTCAGCTGCCGCAATAAAAATGTCTGGTGCTGGCTTGCCAGCGGCAACTTTACTGGGATCTGCAATAGCATCAAATGCATCAGTCAATTGTAATTTTTCTAGTATAAATGGACCATTTAAACTAGCAGAAGCCAAAGATAGTTTGACGTTGTTTTTCTTTAGGGATGAAATTAATTCACTAATTCCAGGTAAGACATTTGCGGGAGTTAAACTAGCTAACAAATTGCGGAAAATATTATTTTTTTCAGTGGTCATTTCATTAAATTGTTCTTGTGACACGGAGATATTTAAAAATTTTAAGATTGCCTTTAAAGAATCTGTTCGACTTACACCTTTTGTTTGCTTTTCAAGTTCATCCGGCAATTCAAGGTTAAAATGATTTTTGATTAATTGTCTCCAAGCTTGGAAATGGTATACGGATGTATCTGCAATGACTCCATCTAAATCAAAGAGAACGCCTTTCATTTAAAAACTTCCTTTCACTTGTTACTGGCGTAGTATCAAGTATTTTGTTAATTTGGTTAAAATCTTCGTCTGAAATATTGATAAATGGCAACAGACTATTCAATTCTACCATAGAATTTTCACCAAATTTTTTGAGATTATCGGGATCTTGCAAAAAGTCAAAAACAGTGTTGATTGGTCTTAGCTCTTTAACAAGTTCCGCATCGCTCATTAGTTCTTTTACGGGCATATTGATATTGTAGTATTCAATATAACTTTTTTCAGGCACATAAGAAATTGTAAAATCACCGTTAGTTAATTCCAATGGCAAAGATGATTGCCTGCCGTTAATTTCTACTTTATCCTTCACTCTAGGTAATTTTACGGTTACTCTTTGACCAAAAGGAATGCTTAAGTTGACCTTGATAGTGTGTTGGGCATCAGTTTCAAGTTGGTAAGCCATTTTGAGATCGCCATAAGAACTGTGATAGTGTCCTGAAATCTTTTTAAACCGATAATCAAATTGGGGAGCAAAAAGCACGTTTTGATAGCCATTATTTTGTTTCCTTAAGCCCAAAACTTGTTGATAAACCCACTGCATAATTGTACCGATTGAATAGTGGTTCAGTGAGTTCATTCCTGCGGGATTCATTGAGCCATCAGGCAAGACTGAATTCCAGCGTTCCCAAATAGTGGTGGCACCCAAATTAACTTCATAGAGCCAGCTTGGAAAGTCTTCGTTTAGAAAAATTTGCGTTGCTAATTTATGTTCGCCATTTTCTGACAGAACCTGACAAATAAAGGGCGTTCCAATAAAACCAGTTTGTAAATGATTGTGGTCTTTTTTTAGCCTCTGAACGAGATCGCTAACAACGCGTTTTTTCTGTTCTTCTGGTACTAAATCAAAATGAAGAGCTAATGCATAAGCTGTTTGGGTGTCAATTGCTAGACGGCCATTTTTAGTAATAAACTCGTCTCTAACAGCTTTTCTAATTGCTTGAGCTTGTCGGTCATATTCTTGAGCATCAGTGGTATTACCTAAAATGCGAGCTGCTTGAGCAACAATCCAACTGGAATAAGCGTAATAAATTGAGGCAATATAGTCTTCGTCAGTTTTTCCACTAGGCATAGCTGGGTTTTCACCGTCTAAAGACAGCCAGTCACCGAATTGAAAGCATCCTGTCCAAAGATTCTTGGTCGTGGTCGCTTGACCAATCCAATCTACCCAAGCTTTCATACTAGAATAATTTTGTCTTAAGATAGCCGGATCGGCAGTAGCCTGAAATGCTGTCCAGGGAATAACAGTCGCTGCATCTCCCCAAATTGCTGCACCACCATTGTCATTTCCCATAGCTGGCGCGTACATTGTTAACATGCCCTGATGGGCAGCCTGCTCAATTTTCATGTCTTTAGCATACTTTTTGAAAAAAGGGTATGCATTCATATTTAAAATTGCAGTGCTGGCAAAAATGTCGGCATCACCTGACCAGCCCAGACGCTCGTCTCGTTGCGGACAGTCTGTTGGAACATCAAAGAAGTTGCTTTTTTGACTCCATAAAACATTCTGGAGCAAGCGATTAACCTTGGTATTAGAGGTTTTGATACCACCAGTAATTTCAAGATCAGAATAGATTACCGCGGCTTTATAATCTTCTTTTCTTAATGGCTGAGAATTACCGGAAACTTTGACATAACGGTAACCATAGTAGGTGAAATGTGGTCTGATCCATTTTTGTTCACCGTTTGAAATATAATGAAACGCTGCACGAGCCTGACGAAGATTATCCCTGTAAAAATTGCCGTCTTGGAGTATTTCTCCCGTTTGTAAGTCAATTTCCTTGCCAGCTGATTCGTGATTGTAAAATTCTGGCCAACCAGCATGATTTTGACCGAAATCGAGGACTGTTTCACCTTTAGGAGTACGTATAATTTCTTTAACAGGTAAATATTCTTTTGTTTTTAAGGGCAAGCTTAGACGATCATGCAATATTTCTTTAGAATGCTGCAATATAATTGCAGGCTGCCAATTAGTTATTTTTTTGGTATCGTCAAAGTCCTCTCCATAATAAATAGCTGATTTGGTTATTTTGCCAGCAGAAGTTTGCCATGAGGCGTCGGTGTTTATTATCTGACTACCGCCATCATCATATGCGATATGCAACTCAGCAATAGCCATTTGTTGGTCACCATAGATGCAATTTTGACCGCCGTCAAAACCAAAGTTGCCCTTATACCAACCGTCCCCTAGGGAAATTAAAAGTTCCTGTTGTGATTTTTCATTCAGCATCTCAGTTACGTCATAAGTTTGAATCTGTACTAGTTTGTCATAGGCTGTGACTCCCGGTGCAAGGAACTCATTACCAATTTTTTTCTTATTCAAAAAACCCTCGTAAACACCTAAACCGCTGATATAGAGGCGGGCTTTTACCACCTTTTTGTTTAAAACAAAGGCTTTCTTTAGTAAGGTATTTTGAATGTCTTTATTTTGATTACCAATCCATTCTGCAGTGAAAGGTTCATACATTTTACCAGTTTCAAAGAAGCTATTTTTACTTGTTTGAGTATTATTATCTTTTAGAAAAATTGTTATTTCATAACGGGTTCGGGGCTTTAGCTCCAGTTCTAAGTCAAAATAATTATTGTTGTATTGTTGCCACTGACTATCATAAACAGGTTTATGGGCATTTATTGTTAAACGCTTTTGTACATCACCTGCCTTTTGATTAGTTTCAGCACTGAATTCAATTCTTAAATGATTGTCTAAGTCATAACCAAGAGGTTCGTTATAGTGGTTGACTAAAATATCTTTGATTTTTAACATTGATTTTCCTCTTTATAAATGAGTTTCAAAATGGCCACAGAACGGATCTACTGGGCTTTGCCCGGTAAATTTTTCATGTCCCATCATTTTTTCTAGAAGAGCATCAATTGTGACATCATTGCCTGTATAAGCATTAATGTAAGTTGAAACCATTGGAATATCAAAGAGGTGATAGGGATTGCAAGTAGAAACAAAAACTGTAGGGATGCTCTTCATGAACCAGGGAGCGTCAGCTGCCATTAGATGAATCCAATCAAGTCTGGTTGTGGTCTGATTACTTGCCGTTTCAACGTTAGCCACATAAAAGGCCAGGTCAAATTGATCATTTTCGTATTGCACTCCACCTTCGAAAACTTCTTTAAAATCAAGATTTTTGTGGTCAAAAACAGTAACTTTAAATCCTTTTTCTTCAAGCTTTTCCTTGAATTTAGTGGTTACTTTGCCGCCTTCTTTGAAGCCGCCATCATCGGTATCTCCTAAAACAACTAACCTTACTCGAGGATATTTTTCTGGAGTAATAGGCAAAAGTTTATCGCGGTCTTTAACTAAGGTAACAGATTCTTGTGCTACTTTTTTTGCCATCTTTTTATGTGCAGATAATTTCAAATCAATATCTGGCGATGCAGGTTCGCAAAGATTATTTTCTGTATCCATCACGCCTTGTGCAACTTTAGTGGCAATTATTCTGGTAACAGCTTCGTCGAGTCGAGTCATTGAAATCCTGCCGCTTTTGACTGCATCAGTCACAAACTGATAGTCTTCATCGATATCCTTGTTGAATAAGATCATGTCGATTCCTGCGTTAATGGTGGCGGGTAATGCTTCTGAGCGTGGCAAAATTGCATTGTATCCTATCATTGGCGTGGCATCAGTAATTGTGAGACCGTTAAAATGCAAAACAGTCCGTAAAAGTCCATCAGCTAATAGTTTGGAAGTAGAGGCAGGGCGTAAATCCTTATTTTCAATACCTGGTTGTAAACGGCGTTCCCAGGCTGGTTGCATAATGTGGGCGATCATTATGGCAGGCAAACCATTTTGAATTAAGTGACTATAAATTTGCCCGTATGATTCCATCCATTTGTCAGCAGATAACGAGTTAATTGAACTCAAAAGATGCTGGTCTCGCTCATCAACGCCATCACCAGGGAAGTGCTTTGCTACTGGAATAATATGATTAGCATTAAAACCTTTGATTTGTGCGTCAGACATTCTAATTACACGTTCTTTATTGCTGCCATATGTTCTTACATTCATTATTGGGTTACGAAAGTTTAAATCAAGATCTACAATTGGTGCAAAAGCCATGTTGCCACCGACTTGTTTAGCCTCATAGCCCGATACATAGCCTAAATTATATGCATTCTTTTCGTTGTTGGTAGCAGCAATTTGCAAAGGTCTGCCGAACCAAGTCCCTTCGCTTAATAATCCATTCCCTCCGGCTTCCAAGTTGGCAGCAACAAAAAGGGGAGTTTGACTTGCTTTCTGCGAAACTGCTATTTCACGATGCAATTTTTGAGCTTTATCAGGACGGTACATAATCCCGCCAGGTTGATATTTCTGAATAAATTTAGTTAAGTCTTTTTTATCTTCATCTTCACCAATAACAAAGAAAAGTTGTCCTATTTTAGCAGCAAGTGACATATTATTTACTTTATTTTTTACAAAATTAATCTTTGCAGCTGTTATGTTGTAAGGACTTTGAGTTAAATCCGTCATCTTTTCCTCCCAAATTTTGAAATGTCTTGCTTTGTTCTTCATTTTAACTTAATGTAAAAAAGTAAACTATTGTTAAATTACATGATAATACTGTCTATTTCACAGAATTTAAGTCACTGATTAAAAGGGATCAAAAATGCATGAAAAAATAATTCAAATGTTACGCCAGAATAATGGCTTTCGTGATTGGGAAACTTTATTGGCTAACCTAAAATCGCAAAATGATTCAATTAAAGTTGTCGGTACTATCAATAGTGATCCGATCTATGAATTTTATGATACATATTCAGATAACTTTGTTTTAAACAGTAGTTCTATTACTATTTCTGTTCAACCTGTAAAATCATATATTCCTTTTCATGTTCACGATTATGTAGAAATTAACATACCTTTAGTGGGTAATTGTGTCGTAGTAACTGAGCATGAGCGTATTAAAGTTAATCAGGATAATATGATTTTTGTCGGTTACAAAACACCCCACAAAGTAGAACCAATTGGTAAAAATGATGTGGTTTTAAACATTGAATTACGCACTTCCGCTTTTTCTCTTAATGAACTTGATTTTTTACAATCAAAGGGAAAGGGGATTTCGATTTCCAATTTACTTTTTTCTTTGTTGTCAGATGAAGATTACGGTGAAGGGCGATATAGTTTGTTTGAAGTTGATCATGACCCTAAAATAACTGCAATTATTTATGACATTATTGATGAATATTATGGTGCCCGGGTGCAATCAGACCAGATCATTAAATTAGAAATGCTAACTATGTTTTCCTTGCTGATCCGAAAAACTTATTATCGTGAGGCTCAAGTCACAGACTCAAAAAAGAAAAACAATAATTTGCTTTCCTTGTTACTTTATATTGAGAAAAATTATTCTGATATCACATTGGAACAGATGGCACAGCATTTTGGCTTTAATCCAAATTATCTATCAGATTATTTAAAAAATGAAACCGGATTGTCATTTATTAAACTAGTTCAGTTACAAAGGGTGAATGTCGCTGCAAAATACTTAACCTACACTAAGGCTTCAATCGAAAAAATTGCTAGCAGAGTAGGATATGAAAATGCGTCCTATTTTTATAAAATTTTCAGACATTACTTTGGTATTTCTCCAGCAAAATACCGTTCTAATACCAGATAAGGGATTTTTTTCGTGTTTTCTTTTTTCGTTAAAATCTGTGAAATCAACATAGATTGTCTAGCTTTTGCATATTGTTCGCTTATTTCAATGAACATATACTTTAAGAAATGAAAGCGAATTAATAGGATAGGAGCGTAGAAAATGAAAAATTTTCAAAAATGGCTGGAAAAATATCTGGTCCCGTTTTCAAATAAATTAGGACAAAATAAGGTCCTGCAAAGTATATCTTCCGGCATGGTAATGACATTACCAGTCACTATTGGTGCCTCGGTGTTCTCAATATTTGCCAGCTTTCCAATCAAACCTGTGGCAGGTTGGTTTGCTAAGGTAGGAATAACCCCGTCAATGTCTGCCATTGTTAATGGTACGATGAACATTTTGGCTGTTTTTATAGCTTTTACCATTGCTTATAATTATGCCAAAAGCTGCAAGCAAAACGGAATTGTCGCTGGTTTGTTCGGCTTGGCCAGCTTTTTCGTGCTGATGCCGCAAACTGTTCCCGGTAAAAAGCCTGTTAATGCTTTTCAAATGACCTATTTGGGTAGCGAAGGCATAATTGTGGCAATTATTTTATCAATTTTAATTGGTGTATTTTATGTAAAATTAAGCAAGAATAAGAAACTAACTATTAAACTGCCAGATTCAGTTCCAAGTATGGTCAGTTCGTCAATTGAGCCACTAATAATTGGCATAATCATATTTATTGCTGTCTTTATCGTTAGGGCAATATTTGATTTTTCTCCGTTTAATAACGTATTTGACTTTATTAATAAGTTAATAACAGCACCGTTAATGCACGTCGGTGGTTCACCGTTAACTTTAATCTTGGTTTTTGCTCTCTCAAATATCTTATTTACGTTTGGTATTCATCCGGCTGCTATTCAATCAGTAATTATTCCTTTAGTAATCTCAATGATGGTGGGTAGCACGCCTGCCTTTCAAGCTGGAAAAAGAATTCCTTATTTGAATAACCTGGTAGTCTTTGCTTTTGCTAATAATGATGCAGCTGGAGCAACGCTTAGTTTGGTTTTAATGGGTTTGATATTAAGTAAGTCCAAGCGGTACAAGGAATTTTTTAAGGTTTCTGCTTTGCCAAATCTGTTCAATATTAATGAACCCATTATCTTTGGTATGCCAATCGTTTTAAACCCACTGATGTTTGTACCCTTTGTTTTATCAACCTTTGTTTCCGGTGGTATTGGTTTGTTAGCCGTAAAGATTGGTTTTATTACCAATTACAATCCCAGTTTAGGAATGGGAATGCCATGGACAATGCCTAAAATAATTGCTGATACAATGATTATGGGTTGGCAAGGGGCAGTAGTTTGGTTAATTAACTTTTTATTGATGTTTATGATTTATCTGCCATTCTTTAAGGTTGTAGATAAGCAGGCATTTGAAGAGGAGAATAAGTAAATATGGGTAATAAAATTCATCTTCAAGATGACTTTCCTGAAAATTTTCTCTGGGGAGCCAGTACTTCGGCTTTCCAGGTTGAAGGCGCCGCAAATGAAGATGGGAAGGGAATGTCAATTGCTGATTTAAGATCTAAAAAAAGCAAATTTTTAGATACTTCTGTTTCTGTTGATCATTATCATCATGTTGAAGAAGATGTTGCTTTAATGGCAAAGCTCGGATTGAAAAGCTATCGCTTTTCAATCTCGTGGTCGCGAATTTTTCCTCATGGCAATGACAAAAAACCGAATCAAAAAGGAATTGCTTTTTATAATAAACTGATTAATTTACTAATCAAAAATCAAATTGAACCCATTGTAACAATGTTTCACTTTGATTGCCCCATTTCTTTAGTGGAGCAGTATGGTGGTTGGGCTAATCGTAAAGCCATTAATGATTTTTATAACTATGCTAAAACGCTCTTTAATGAATTTGGAGATAGAGTTAAATATTGGTTAACGATTAATGAACAATCTTTGCTAGCTAATGTACCTGAAATGAATGGCATTAAAGATGAGAATTTGCGCCATTTAAGGGAAAAAGGTGAAAATTCTAATTACAATATGTTTTTAGCTCAGGCAAAAGTATATAGGCTTTGTCATAATATGTTTCCTAACTCAATGATTGGGCCAGCAGTATCCTATATGACTAATTTTCCTTATGATCATACTTCTAAAAATGCACTCAAAAGTAAGAACATGGAAGATTTAATCTCATTTATTGATATGGACGTGGCTTTAAGGGGAGAACTACCAAGTTACTATTTACGGTACTTGAAGGACAACAACATAACCCTTGATTACCATGAAGGGGATGCAGATATTTTAAAAAACGGTCGTGCTAATTTTTTAGGATTAAATTGGTATTCAACGTCAGTATTTAAGCTGAGCAATGAAGAAAGCCCTAAAATGCTTGCCGGCGTCATCTCCAATGTAGAAAAAGTAACAGATGACCGACTGATGAACTCTGAATGGGACTTTTCTTATGACCCTGTCGGTTTGCGTTTTGCTTTGCAAAAAGTCAATGATCGTTATCCCGATATTCCAATTATTATTACCGAATGCGGCTGGCCAGAACGTGACCAATTGGAAAACGGTCAGGTGCATGACCAAAAACGGATTAAATATCTCAATGGTCACATTTTTGAATTACGTGAAGCTATTAAAGACGGAGTTAATGTCATTTCTTTTAACCCATGGTCATTTTTAGATTTGTTAAGTGTTAACGATGGAATGGACAAGCGTTACGGCTTGGTTTATGTTAACAGGAACAATCAGTCAATGCTTGATATGAAGAGATATCCAAAGGATAGTTTCTACTTTTATCAAAAAGTAATTGCTACGAACGGAAAAAATGTGACCAAAATGGAAATTGATGAGTAGACTTTGATTGTAATTTGATAAAAAGTTTTTTAAACAATATTTGAATCACGTCGAAGAGAGTTACGACAATCTAATTATTTTGCATAACAATAAAAGGACTTCAAAAGAATGAAATTAAAGTCCTTTTTATAGTTTGAAAAGCAATTAAATTACATAACGAATAAAAAGCATTAAAATGCTTTCATCAAAAAAATAATTCTCAATAAAGTTTACTAATGCTTACGAATGTAAACATTTTGCAACAATAACAATTATAATAAATAATTTCGATAAATATGCTTTTCAGCGATTAAATAACTAAAAAAAGCCCCAATTTTTGCCTAAAAAAAGGTATAATTTGAAATGAATTGAAGGGAGTTTTTTTACAAATGATGTGTGATAATTTGTTTTTCAAAATTTTGTGGGTAGTCGTTTACGCTATTACCGCTTATTATACCTTTACCGGCAATATGATGATGGGGATGTACTGGATGGCAGGCGGTATGCTGGCACAAGCAGTAGTTGACCTTGTCTATCATTTTTGGCCAAATCGTAAAAAGTGCTAGAAAAGCAGCTTCTATTATATGAAGCTGCTTTTTACTCGTCGTTTTCTTTTAAAAAACTCTGAATAATTCTTTCTCTCATAGTTAGAAAGACCTGATTATGACCAGTAGGGTGAATACGATTGGTTAAAAGAATTAAGCCAGACTTTTTTACGCGGTCAAGAAGCATAAGAACACCAGTGAAGCCAGTATGCAGAATCAGGGGATAATGCAACTGAGGGTCAAAGCGTAAGTCCCAGCCCCATGAGCGTGGTTTGACACCCGCCGGATTTTTATTATCGAATAACATTGCGACAATTTCTTGACTGAAGGGCAGAATGTGTTTATCCAAGCCCAAGTAACCTTTGCTTAATTTAACCAAGTCATTCATTGTGGAGAAAAGCCCTGCTGAACCGCAATCACTGCCAAGCTGGCGTGCTTTAGGATCGTGCGGTTCACCTTGCAAAACTTTCCCCTGGTAAACAGCGGTGGGCACACATAAGTTCTTAGGGGGATTGAATGTCGTGTTTTTTAAACCCGAAGGCTCAATTATTAATTTTTGACCAACTTCTTGAACTGGTTGATCAAATATTTTTTTAACAACCAACCCCAACAAGATAAAATTAGTATCGGCATAGCGCATTTTATGTCCAAACTCGTCTGTGACAGGTAAATGAATGATGGCGTTGATTAATTCGTCGTGGGATAATTGATCACGCTTTTCAATCCAGCCACGGATTCCGCTGGTGTGGGTAAGCAGATGAAAAAGGCGGACACGTTCATCTTTAAATTCGGGAATAAAGTCGTGCAGTGGTTCAGTAAAATTGAGCTGTCCATCTTGATATAATTTAAGCAAAATATTTTCAGTAATAATTACTTTGGTCAGACTGGCTAAATCATAAATAGCAAAGGGGCTAAGTTGAGTAACTGTCGGATAGGTACTTGCAAAGCCGACGGTTGAAGTGAAAACTTGGTCATTTTTAAAAAAAGCATAGTTTACGCCCGGTACAATGCGTTCCATAACCATTGATTCAATTAAATTTTGGGTGTTTGAGTAGTCAATCATAAAATCTGTCTTTCAGTTAATATTTCTAATTATATTATATACAATTCGTTGGTTTATTTTTCCAAATAAGTGCGAATGAAATTTTAAATGTTAAAAAATAGATTTAATGGTAAATTTTATGTAATCGCTTGCATAAATTGATTTCTAATGTTAAATTTAATTTTGTAAAATAAAAGAACTTTTATTTGACGTGTTACTGGTAATGCAGGCAAGATCAAATGTATGTAATTAATAACCGAGATGGACGGTTTTATTTACGTATGTTTGGTCTTTTTTATTTAAATAAAAGAAGGAAAATTATGGATAATCATAAGATCGCGCTACAAATCATAGATGGAGTGGGCGGAAAAGAAAATGTCTCTGGTTTAACGCATTGTTTTACCAGATTGAGATTTGTTTTAAAGGATGAAAGTAAAGCAAGCAAAGGCAAAGTTTCCAGTATAGAGGGAGTGATTCAGGTTGTAGAGGCCAGTGGTCAGTTTCAAGTCGTTTTAGGTAATAAAGTGGAAGCAATTTATGATGAAATCATGCCATTGCTTGAAAGTACCGCTACGGAAGATGATGAGCAAGACAAAAAAGTTGGTATTGGTACAAAGATTTTAAACGTTGTAACTGCCATTTTTACGCCAACTATTCCGGCCATTGCCGCTTCGGGAATGTTAAAGGGTATTTTGGCTGTTGCAGCATTAATTGGCTTAAATGTCTACCACGTTGATATAAAGACATTTAATACTTATATTATTTTGAATGCTGCGTCGGATGCTCTATTCTATTTTATGCCAGTGATTTTGGCTAGATCGGCTGCTAAAGTTTTTAAAACAAATGAATACATAGCTATGACTCTGGGAGCAACGCTATGTTATCCCACTTTGGTAGAGTTGATGACGGGAAACAAAGCAGTAACGTTGTTTGGGATCGGAATTACCAAAGCAAATTATGTTTCCTCGGTTGTTCCCATCATAATAGCGGTTTTTGTACTGGCATACGTTGAAAAATTTGTTAAAAAAATAATGCCGGATGTGCTCAAAATTATTATGGTACCAACTTTGTCTTTACTTATTATGGTACCGGCCACTTTAATGATTTTCGGTCCAATTGGTATTTATATTGGTAACGCAGTTAACTGGGCATACCACTATATCATGAATTTAAGTCCAATTTTGTTGGGTGCCTTTGTTGGTGGTATTTGGTGTGTACTGGTTATTTTTGGTGCTCACAGAGCAATTATTCCGATTGGTATAAACGATGTTGCTAAAACGGGACGGCAAAACCTGCTTGCCTTTGCTGGTGCAGCAAACTTTTCACAAGCTGGTGCGGCTTTGGGAGTTTTCTTCAAAACTAAAAATAAAAATCTGAAAACTGTGGCAGCTTCAGCTACAGTGACTGCATTGTTTGGTATTACCGAACCGGCTATTTATGGTGCTAACTTGCGTCTGAAAAAGCCTATGGTTTATGCAGTAATTAGTGGTGCTTTAGGCGGTGCCTTAATGGGCTGGGGAGGCTCTTATGGGAATGCTTTTGCCAATCAAGGTGTCTTGACAATTCCCGTATATGCTTCTGCCGGAACTAAAGCTTTCATTTGTTACATTTTGGGTTGCTTAATTGCCTTTGGTGGAGCTTGCATTTTAACAGTTATATTAGGTTTTAATGATTTACCTAGTGATGAAGTTCCTGTAAAAAAGAGTAGTCCAAAGACGGACCAAATTGAGGATAATCAGGAAGAAAATCCTGCTAAAACCATTGATGAAGATTTAGTTGCAGATGACTGCGACTTATCTGTAAATTCTCCTGTTGAAGGTAAAACGATACCTCTAACTCAGGTTTCAGATGATGTCTTTGCATCCGGAGTTTTGGGTAAAGGTATTGCAGTTCAACCTACTTCAGGAAAAATTTTAGCTCCTGCAGATGCCACAGTCAGCATGATATATCCGACTTTACATGCAATTGGTTTAATATTAGACAGTGGAATTGAAATGATGATCCATATTGGCATCGACACTGTTAAACTAAATGGAAAGTATTTTGAAAAGCACGTTCAAGATGGAGATCATGTCAAGAAGGGGCAACTGCTAGTTTCATTTGACATGCAAAAGATTGAGCAGGCAGGTTATGACTTAACCACAACCGTTGTAGTGACTAATTCGAAAAACTATGCAGCCATTGGTTCGACAAATAAGGATAACGTCACTAATAACGATCAGTTGTTATACCTGTTATCGAAATCATAATCTCGAAATCTAAGATATGATTATTAGAGGAGTAAATATGGAAAAATTTAACCCAGACTTTTTATGGGGTGCATCTTCATCAGCCTTTCAAATTGAAGGCGGGTGGAACGAAAATGGTAAGGGAGAATCAGTAGCAGATTATAATTCTTTTGTTCATGCTGGTCCCCAGCAAGCTGATACCAAAGTGGCCAGTGATTTTTATCATCATTATCGAAAAGATATTTCTTTAATGAAAGAATTAGGTCTTAAAGTATACCGTTTCTCAATTGCCTGGTCGAGAATTATTCCTGACGGTGATGGTCAGGTTAACCAAAAGGGGATAGACTTTTACAATAAAGTGATTGATTGCCTGATTGCAAATGGGATTGAGCCGTTTGTAACTCTATATCATTTTGATTTGCCCCTAGCCTTGGTAGAAAAATACAACGGTTGGGAAAACAGATCTTGCATTTCGGCTTTTAGAAGATACTCCCAAATATGTTTTAAGGAATTTGGTGACAGAGTCAAGAACTGGCAGGTGATCAACGAACAAAACCTGATGGTTCGTGTAGACGAGCGCTTAAACATGTATCATGTTGAAGCTAAGAATAAAGAACGTGTCAGAGCGCAAATGGATTACAATATGTTTGTAGCAAGTGCCTGTGTTATGCAAGATTGTCATAAGATGGTGTCAAACGGTAAAATAGGACCTGCAATATCATCCACCATGACTTATCCGGCATCTACCAAGCCACTAGATGTTTGGGCTGCTAAAATGAATGACAATTTTAAAACTAATTATGCCCTGGAAATGTATTGTTACGGACAATATCCAGGTTACTATAGCAATTACCTTAAAAGAGTGGGCATTTTGCCATCAATGCAAGATCAAGATGAGCAAGTATTGCGCGATGCTAGGCCTGACTTCATAGCAGTCAATTATTATCGTACTCTCGTTGCCAGTTACTTACCGAGTGATGCCAAGCACCCATTTGGTACAAGGAAAAATGATGTGGATTTTGATCTCTATGGCTATTTTAAGATCGAAAAAAATAATAACTTGCCCGCAACGGAATATGGTGCTCAAATCGATCCTATGGGGTTGAGAATTGTACTGAATGAATATTATCGTCAGTTTCGTTTGCCAATGATTATTACTGAAAATGGTTTAGGTACGCCAGACATTATGGCAAAGGATGGCAAGATTCATGATCAATACCGCATAAAATATCTTGCAGATCATATTCAGGCTTGTTATGATGCAATTCAGGATGGGGTAAAGCTAATCGGTTATTGTCCTTGGTCAGTTATGGATCTGTTAAGTTCACATCAGGGATTTAAAAAGCGTTATGGCTTTATTTACGTCAATAGAACTGACAATGATCTAAAAGATCTACGTCGGATTCCCAAAGACAGTTTTTACTGGTACCAAAAAGTTATTGCAAATAACGGATTGGTCAACTAAGCAATTTATGCAATTAGGCGGTGAGCTGATGAAAGTGCTAAAAGTTTTGAATAATTCGCTTATTTTGGCATTAGATGAATCAGGTGCAGAGTGTATCCTAATGGGAAAGGGTCTGGGCTACCATAAAGCAATTGGTTATCCTGTTAAAAAAGAAGAAATTCAAAAGATTTTTGTCTTAACCGATAATAAAATGCTAAAAAACTTTATTCAGCTAGCCAGTACGATAGACGAAACTTATCTAAATATGGTTAGGGAAATAATAGATTTTGCCGCCGATAAATATCAAATCAAAGTAAAAGATTACCTTTATTTATCCTTGGCTGACCATATTTCTTTTGTGGTAAAGCGAGTTAAAGAGGAAAATATTGGCGAAAATTTCAACTATCCTGATGTTTTGCTTCACCATAGAAACGAATATCAGGTAGGGTTATTTGCAGTTAATTTGATTAATAAAAAAATGCATGTTTCGTTACCAAATAGCGAAGCAACGGGCATTGGCCTACATTTTGTGGATGCGGAAGTTGACGTTGGTGACCAACAGAAAAACAGGGAAATAGCTGATTTAGTGAGTAGTCTCGAGAAAATAGCTCAAAGGATTATCGGGGGAAAAATCGACCAAAATACTTTCACTTATTCGCGTTTTTTGACTCATCTAAATTATTTTTGTGAAAGAGTTTATGAAAACAAACTGTTTTCAGATGAAGATCAAGAGGGACTTTACCAAGACTTGGCTGCAAAAATGCCCAAGGAAGTTGAAATTATTAATGCTTTTGATGAGTTTATTAGGAAAAGAATTAACTTGAGGATTACTAAACAGGAGAAAATATACTTAATTGTTCATTTGCACAAAGTAGTTGAAGAAAACTGCAAAAAAGTTTAATTGGTAAAAAATTGGGGCAATAACAGAAACTTCCGGATTGAAAAGCTTTTCGGAAGTTTTTCTTTGTGCTAAAAATACTCATTAGTTAAATTTAGTTTTTGAACTGAAAGTACTTGACAATAACTGTCTCTTCAAGCATAATAATTACTGTTGATTTTGCCCGCTGGTCAAATGGTTAAGACGCCACCCTCTCAAGGTGGAGTTACGAGTTCAATTCTCGTGCGGGTGATTTAACACTGGGATATAGCCAAATGGTAAGGCACAGGTTTCTGGTTCCTGCATGTTTCGGTTCGAGCCCGGATATCCCAATAAAAATAGCTCAACGGCAGTGCTGGCGATAGCTATATGTCCATCATTTGCCCATCAGAGTTGTTACAAAACGCTAGATGAATTGCTCATCTAGCGTTTTTTCTATTTTTATCATTTATTTCATAATGCTTTTGTGTTTTATATCCAATACGTCTTTTTAAAAGGTAGTTAACTATTCATAGAAATAATCGGCAAAAACTGGGGTCATCTCAATATCTACTCTTTTGGTATGTAAGCATTTTTGCTCAAAAGGATATTGTTCAAATTCAACTATGGTATTGAAACATCGTTTTCAATTTAGAGGAATCGAGCATTAGTGTCTAGACAATTAATTATAGCGGATCAGTATTTACCATGCTTTTACTAACATACCTATTTCGTCTTTGATTTCTAGCTAAAAAAGGGTATTAATGCTTCGCTGTTTCTTATCATAATTAAACTTTGAGATTTGGTTCCAAGGGAATTCTTAAGCCTTTTGTATAGTTCACTTTACCTTCAGGATTGCACGATAGTTTTTTGGAAAATGCATATCATGTAAAATTGCATCAAAACTTACAGATTGAAAACATAGCTCATATTTGTCAAATAATTTATAAAGTTGTTTGACAAAATCGTAGTATTCTTTTTTACTTAGAACTAATTTTAGGGCAACTATTAATTCGAAAACACCACTTTGGCTGTTAACAATAAAATCATTGAGTTTTAAATCCTGCTTTATCAATCTAAATTTTTTAGTTTTTAAAATTACTTTGTTATAGGTAATTTCATCATGGGCTACAGAATTTCTAAAATAATTTACTAAGATGTTTAAAGTTTCAATAGATTGAGGTTGAATTTTAATTTCAGTTTTATAGTTACGCTTATATTTTAGTGAAAAGTCGCTAGCTATAACTCTTTTAATTTTATCTGTACAAACGCTATAAAAATAATTTAATTCTCCAAAAGTTAAATAGTTTACAAGTACCCAAAGAGGCACATGTTTGTGTTCATTAACATAATGACTGATGGCATTCTTCTTATTGGCGTTTTTTTTAATTTCGTTAGACAAATTACTTATTGTTTTTACTATAGAAACTATTTTTTCCTTATCATTTGAATAATTATCTATCGCTAGATAGGAATGAGGCTCTTTGTATTCTTCAGAAAACCTATAAGATATTTCGGAGCCCAAGTTGCTTTCATATTCCATTAATGGTGTATATAGAATTTTACGCAAGTTCTTGTCAAAATCGTATAAACTTTTTATTTCTTTAAAACTAGCATTCTTTAAATATTTTTCTGGTGATACAGGAGTACCACTGGAATCCCTCTGTAAGAATAATGGCTTGTATCCATTAACTATTGAATAGTAACCATGTTCTTCTAAAGCACGTTTATCACTAGACTTTACCGTAAGACCTCTTTTGCGAAGAATTTTCATTTGTTGATTATGACTTTTAAACGGTTTTTTATTAATAAAATCATTTACTGACATTTGTATTCCTTAAAAAATATTTTGGTAAAACAAAAAGCCCCATATCTGTAATAATACAGAATATGAGGCTTTGTTAGTTCGACACCTACTCCTCGGGCCCTTCGAACTTGATCCATACTCGTATTATAGCAAATTTATTTTTATAGTAAATATACAATATTTGGTAGTTATTCTGCAAAAATCACCAAAAATAGAGAAGATTACACAACATCTTGTATTTTTTCACATAATAGCTATAAATAAAAAAGTTATATATCTTGAAGCAAATTTATTAAAATTTAATATTTTTATAAATTTGCTGTAGGACAAGTGTCGCTATTGTAATGGACATTTGACATTTAATTTACCCTTATTTCTAAACTTCTTGCTACAGTTCATACAAACCATATGTACTAAGCACCAAAAGCTAGACAACTTTTGTAGTTTTATTTTTCTTTTAATAAAAACTGCTTTATTTTAAATTAGTTTCAGTTTTAGACACTAGTTTATCATCGGCAAATGTGAAACTGGCATTTGCTCCTGCACTTTTTGCTTTAATTCCAGTGAAGTAAACCGCGGTTACATTTTTCTTTCCTAAAACGACATTTTCGTTCAATCCATCGGGTTCACCATAAGTTTTGACAAGTGTACTGTAAGAACTGCCTGTTTTTATTGAATTAAATGCTTTAAGTGTTAGCTTAGTGCTGTTGCGGCTCCATTTAAAGCCCGAGACTGTTTTGGTGATAGCCTTTTTATGACTAAATTGAACTATTATTGTAGTTCCATATTTACTCCAAGAATATGATTTTACCTTAAAGCCTTTAACCTCAGTTGATGAAATCGAATTTGGCTGACCCAAAATGTTTTTCACATCTTTAAGAGTGCTTCCACCATTACCTTGTTGCATGACGTCACCGACTTGGATTTTGTCAAAAGATTTCCTAAAAGAAGTTTTTTGAGTGTTTGTTTTCTTCGCTTTTTGGCTGCTTTTTGGCTTATTGCTGTCAGACTTATTACCATTGCTATTGTTAGAGCAACCAACTAAGAATAAGGCTGTTAAGCAAATAGTAGCTACTGACAAAATGTTCTTACGTTTTTTCATTACTTCCTCCTATATTTTTCAGGTCTTTAATAATTTTGCGGAGCTTTCGAGATTGTAATCATTAATTTACTTTAGATAGATCAGAATAGGTGATGACAAAGGACCCAAGTACCGATTTTACTTTTTTGATTTTTAGAAAAACAGTATCTCCCTTTTTAGCGTTGGGATTTTCTGGACTAACAAAATTAAGATGCTTGCCGGTTTCCATGTTGTAACCAAAGGAACTTTGAGGTTCAAATTTTTTAATTTTGAATTGTACCGTTTTACCTTTTAAATTTTTACCTTTACTGAGCTCAGCTTCCGCGTCTTTAATATTGGGATAGTCTGCAACTTTTGGCTTCGGTTTCTTTTGCTGGTGAGTGGTTTTAACAGGTTTGTTAGCACTTCCCTTACTAGTTTTATTGCTAGAACAACCTGCAATTGTCAGTGCCGCTAAAATAGTGGTGCCAATTGAAAGGGTTTTCTTAAATTTAGCCATTACTTCCTCCTGAAGCGATATTGCCGTAGGTTTGTTGTCATTGGCGTGGTGGACAGAAATACCTGATAGCAAAAATTATTGACGATTTTTAGATTTATAATTAAGTTCTAATCAAGTATACTTTAATTTTATCGTACATTGTTAATACCGTAAATGATATTCACTAATCTTATTTACGGCCAAATTGGAGAAGTTTTAATTCTTAAATTCCAGTTGCTGTAGTATTTTAATCAATATAGAAATGATATGTTTCTAAAAAACTTAACTGATGAATTAGCAAATTATAAATATTAAATAAAAAGTACTACTTTTATAACTACAGTTAATATTTAAGTTTATAGTTGCTATAATTTTTATAGTTTTTAGGGGTATATAATATTGTGAATATCTATATGCTGTTTGGTTAAATGCATAATTAAGCAGATTCAGTGCTTTTTATAGTTCTTGTGATATATTTAAAATTGAATATAAAATAATAGTTTTTAAATTATTAAATTAAAGGAATATAAATATGATTACAAGCAAATACAAGAAAATTTTTATCAGTTGCAGTATGGCTTTTGCAGGCTTAAGTATTTTTCTTTATGCTAACAATAATGTTGTCAAAGCTAATGATTCAGCGGGAAAGTCAAACCAAACTCTTGCAAATAAAATGCCGTCAGCGGGCAATAAAAACACATTTGGATCTATTAAAATTGGTTATCAAGAACTGGATAAAAGAGTAGATGATGATTCTCAGATACAAAAAAATTCTGTACAAACTCAAGATGAATCAACTGTTGTCAAGTCTGGCAAATGGGGTGCTGACGGTCCTGAATGGAGTTATGATCCTTCAAATAACACATTAAAAGTGGGTGCCGGTACAATTAAGGGTACAGACAATGGCGCGGGTGCATTTGCAGACCCAGATATTTTAAAAAACGTAAAGAAGATCCAATTTGACCAGCATTTAAAACTAATAGGCGACTTTGGCTATTGGCTTCGATTTGTAAAAGATGAGCGTTTAATAAATCTCACGGAGATTAGTGGTCTAAGTAACATTGATACTTCAGAAGTAACTAGCATGAAAGGGATGTTTTATGCCAGTAAAATTAAGTCTCTTGATTTATCAAGCTGGGACACTTCTGCAGTTACTGATATGAGTTACATGTTTACGGATATGTTCATAGATGGTGATGACGGATCATTAAATATTGGCGGTAATTTTGCTTCCAATGCAAAAAATGTCAAAGATATGACTTTTATGTTTAATGGCTGTGCAAATCTTACTAAAATTGATGGAGTCAAAAATCTTAATACCAGTTCTGTAACTTCAATGAAAAATATGTTTCATGGTGATTATAATTTAACTGAACTTGATTTAAGTCATTTCAATACTGAAAAAGTGACTGACATGGCAGATATGCTTAGTTATTTGATCAGCCTCAACTACTTGGATTTGAGTTCGTTTGATACTATCCAAAGTCCCAATATGAAAAATATGCTGGCAAATGATTTGACTCTACCAGTGGGGGCTATTGTGAACGGCAAGGTAGTATACCAATACGCACCAGGTATAACTACTTTAGTTTTAGGCTCAAAAACAAAGTTAAGTACCGATGTGGCTTTGGGGCAACCAAATCCTGAAAAAACACCAAATAAAGAAAATTTTATCAACAAATGGCGATTAACCAATAATAATAACGAGCCTCAACTAACTACTGCTGAATTAATTCAAAAAAGTCAAGATGGATCTCTCAAGCCGGGTGCTTATACTTGGAAGAAACTAGTAACACCACCAGATGATACCGACAATAATAATCCTGCTCCTAATCCCGTTCCGGTTGAGCCGACAAATCCAGTGGAGAATAATGATGAAAATAAGGACAAAGACGAAAACAATAATAAGGATTCAAGCAGTGAAAAGACTGTAGTGTTGATGCACAATGCTTATCTTTATGACAATACTGGTAATCGTGCAAACCAAATTGTTTTAAAAATTGGTTCGCAACTAATGACCTGTGGTAAAACGACTATCAGCGGACGCAATTTTTACGTTCTAAATGATAAGGCCAATAGCAACATAAAATATTACATTGCTGCCGGTAATGTTGATCCTGTTGTCCGTAAATTAAAACATAATGCCTACCTTTATAATCAGTATGGTGATCGCAAGAATAAGAAAGTTTTAAAAAAAGGTTCAACTGTAAAAACATATGGTGATCCCGTCAAAATTAAAAATAAAAAATATTACATTGTAGATAAAAATAGATTTGTTAAGAAAGCAAACTTTTAATAAAACCACACTTCTTGAGTCTAACTTCAATATAGTTATTTAAAAAATTTAATTTTCTTATAATAATAAAATGATAAATTTTAATTTGAATTTATCGTTTTTTTGTAACTTTAGCTTTTAAAATCCACAAAACATCCATCAGATCTAACAAATGTTATATGTACCACATCCTTTTTTAAACCACTTACCTGAAAAAATTAACCTCTTACTCACATCTGATAGTCATTTGTTTTTAATCTTGCTATAATTACAAACTAAATAACTTAAGCTAATATGAGGTAAAAGCATGAACAAGAAAGAGGTAAATGTCACACTAAGATGGGTTTTGAGCAATCTTAATCCCTGGATGATGCTTTGTTTATTTATCTTTGGTGTTACCAGTTCTTTTGAAGGAGTATTAAATGGTTATATTTTAGGTTATATCCCCAGGCTTAACGTCAAAGACGGAAACAGTTTGATCGTATTTGGCCTAGTCGCAGTTTTATCATATTTAACCGTTTATGTTTCTCTTTTCTTATTTAGCCTGTTAATGCAAAAAGCAATTCAGATTTTAAATGAAAAGATAAAAGGCATTTATTTTAGGGCAAATTTTGCCAGTTCATTTAACAATCCTAACTTGGATTCATCTGAAGTTTTGAACAACATGACTAGTATTTCCAAACAGATAGAAGAAAAGTATTTTGAACCGCTTTTATTGCTTTTTCAAAGTCTCATGACAGTCATATCTTCTACAGTTGTAGTATTAATGACTAATCCGGTTTTAGGTCTGATTTATTTGGCTCTTTCGTTCATGTCGCTTCTTCCCAGTTATATGGGTAAAGAAAAGATGAAAATTAAGACAGACATGTGGAGTCATTCTAATTCCAATTTTTTAGCGATTACGCGTGACTTATTTGCAGGGCGTTTTGAAATTATGAATTTTGGCGTTAAAAAACTATTTATGGAGAAATTTGATCATTCTTTGCACGATGAGGAACAAAGATATTACCAATTGAATGCTTTCCAATATGTCTTGCAATTTATTTCTTGGCTATTTGCCATATTAATAACTTTAACACCGATTTTCATAGGGCTTTGGATGGCCAAAAACAACTTCTTAGGGGTCACAGTAAGTACGATTCTTACCTTGACTCTTACTGCGGATCACGTGGTTGGTGGCTTTCGGCAACTGACTAATTTTGAAACTCAAATTCAAAGTACAGAAGGAATTAGAAAGATTTCTTGGACTGAAACAAAAACAGATCAAGAAGTTTCTCAGCCAGGAGCTGACCATAGACTAGTTGTTGAAAACCTGTCGGTTAAACGTGGTGACCGGGAAATTTTTAAAAACCTGTCTTTAAGCCTAAATGAAAACGACAAAATGATTATTACTGGACCCTCAGGTATTGGCAAATCGACCTTGCTAAATGCCATAGCAGGATACATTCCAATTGAAATGGGTGATGTGAAATTTGGCGGGCACAAATTGAAATATTCAAATTTTGTGTTTATTTCACAGAATATTTGGTTATTTGCAGGAACGATTCGGGAAAATCTTTCTCTTTTGCAAAATTTCACAGACGAAGAATTAGTTGCTTCTCTGAAAAAGGTAGGTTTAGACAAAGAGTTAGGGAGCAAGGCACTGGATTTTGAAATTAAAGAACAAGGCAAAAACCTTTCAGGTGGGCAAGCGCAGAGACTGGCTGTTGCCAGAGGACTGCTGCGTCATAAGAAGATCTTTTTACTAGATGAAATTACCTCTAGCCTTGATCATCAAAATGCTGATGAAGTACACCGCTTAATTTACCAACTGCCTTCAATTGTTATTGAAGTGGCTCACAACTTTAACGAAAAAATAGCACAAGAAAACAACGTCAAGATCTTTAACTTAGCGAAAAATACAAAATAAAAATAACCCGCAAAATGTTTCATTGCACACTTTGCGGGTTTTTAATTTATTTTATTGTTACTTTTTACATCCCAGCCTTAATCATCTTTTTCTCAGCCATAGTCTTGCGTAAAGAGAGCATAGCAGTATAGGTAGACAAAATGTAAACCTTTTTCGTTGGTAAATTTGCAATATTGGCAATTACTTCCTCATTGTCGGTGCAGGTAACCATTTTACCCGGATCAAAACCGGCAACCTCCAGACGAAAGCCCATGTCGTGCCAGCGTTCTCCACCAACCAGAATTTTTTTAATTTGCTTATGGTTGAGATCTTCAAACTGACCATCCCAAATCCAGGAAGTGTCAATGCCGTCAGCGTGGTTGGCATTAAGCAAGGCTACTAATGAATAATCATCTTTTTCAGTGTTAAGCATGTGCAGCACCTCATCTAGACCAACCGGATTTTTAACTAAGATCAGGTCAATTTCTTTTCCTTCATATTTAATTAATTCTTGTCTGCCAAAAATCCGCTTGTTTTTTGCAAAAGCCTGAGCAATTTCTTCTTCACTCAGGTCAAAATAACGTGCCACAGAATAGGCAGCTAGGGCATTATAAATATTGTAAGTTCCGCCAATGTTAATAGTATAGTTTTTACTACCCATTTGGAACTCAAGTTTATTCGGTGACTGCTCAATGATTTTGTTAACAGAATATGTTAATTCAGGTCTGTGATAGTTGCAGTTAGGACAGAAAAAATCTCCCAAGTTAGCATAAATACGTTCATGATAATGTAAAATGTGATCACACTTAGGGCATAAGATGCCATCTGTATTGACAGGAGCCTTGCTATCATTTTGCGGCTCATCACTTGGCAGTTTAAAGCCATAAAAAATTTTCGGATTAGGCAAGTCGACTGAAGAAAAGATACTGGCATCACCATTGGCAATAATAGTAGCCTTGGGTGCCAGTTTGATTCCTTCAACAATTTTATCGTATGTAGTATAGATTTCACCATAGCGATCCATTTGGTCGCGAAAAATATTGGTTAAAACAAAAACGCTGGGATGAAGCAGTTCCGTTACCATTTTGACATTTGCTTCGTCAACTTCTAACACTGCAATTGGTCTTGAAGATTTTTTCTTTTTGTGTGCTAAAAAGGCTGTCACAATTCCTTGCTGCATGTTGGAACCCGATGGATTGGTCAAAACATCGCCGTATTTTTCTCTTAGTGCAGCAACGATCAAAGCTGTAGTCATGGTCTTGCCATTTGTACCGGTAACAATAACGGTTTCATAGCCATCAGCCAGTGTTTTTAAAATTTCAGGATCCAGGTCCATTGCCAACTTGCCGGGAAAACTAGTACCGCCCTTTAAAACATTATGTAAAAACCAGTAACTTGATTTACCCGCGCTTTTTGCTATTACAGACTTAAAACTCATTTTCTTCCCTCGCTTTAAAATCATTATCAACTATAGCATAGCCACAAACTGAAAACGAGTTTTTAACCATTTAACTACACATATTTAATTTTTACATTATACTAGATTAGTTAGGTGAATTTAAATGAATCAAAGGAGCAAAAATGGCACAATTATTTTTCGAGTATGGCACGATGAGCAGTGGCAAAACTTTAGAGATACTAAAGGATGCTCATAACTATGAAGCTCAAGGTCGTAAAATTGCTTTGTTAACCAGTGGAATTGATGATCGCAGCGGAGTTGGAACTGTGGCCTCAAGAATTGGACTTCACAGAGATGCAGTTCCAATTGACCATGATTTTGATATTTTTGCTTATATAAAAAAGTTGAATGAGCAGGAAAAAGCACGTGGAGATGGTGAGATTGCCTGCGTGTTTGTTGATGAAGCTCAGTTTTTGGAGCGTCATCATGTGGTGGAATGCGCACAAATAGTGGACGATTTGGGTATTCCGGTAATGACATTTGGCTTAAAAAACGACTTTCAAAATAATTTATTTGAAGGAACCAAGAATTTATTGATTTTTGCTGATAAAATAAAAGAGATCAAAACGATTTGCCACTACTGCGGTAGAAAGGCTACAATGAATCAGCGGATACACAATGGTAAACCGGTTTATGAAGGCGAACAGGTTCAAATTGGCGGGGATGAAAGTTATTACCCGGTTTGTCGGTTTCATTATTTTCACCCGGAGCAAGAAAGATAGGAAGGAATTAGAACAACATGGATAAGATTATGGCACAGCTTGAAAGTCTTGTTGCTCATTATGATGAATTACAGGAAATGATGGCTGACCCAGAAGTTATCAATGATACTAAAAGGTACATGGAGGTTTCTAAAGAAGAAGCAGATTTGCGAGATGTAGTTGAAAAATACCGCAAATATAAGGCTGATAAAAAAGAAATTTCTGATAACAAGGATATTATTGCTAATGAAAATGATTCTGATCTGGTAGAAATGGCCAAAGAAGAAAATGAAGATTTAGAGCAGGATATTGACAAACTGGAAGATGAAATCAAGATTTTAATGCTGCCAAAGGATCCTAATGATGACAAAGATATCATTATGGAAATCAGGGGAGCAGCTGGTGGGGATGAAGCTTCCTTATTTGCCGGTGATTTGCTCAGAATGTATGAAAAATATGCAGAAAGACAAAACTGGCAGGTTTCTATTGTCGACAGTGAACCAACCGAAGTTGGCGGTTACAAACGGGTTGCCATTATGATTACTGGCAACAAGGTTTATTCAAAACTTAAATATGAAAACGGAGCGCACCGCGTACAACGTGTTCCTGTAACTGAATCTCAAGGTCGTGTTCATACTTCAACGGCAACAGTTGCCGTAATGCCCGAATATGAGCAGGTTGACCTTGATTTAGATCCCAAAGATATTAGAGTTGATGTCTACCGTTCTAGTGGTGCCGGCGGTCAGCATATTAACAAAACATCGAGTGCTGTGCGTATGACGCACTTGCCGACAGGAATCGTTGTCGCAATGCAGGATCAACGTAGTCAGCAGCAAAATCGAGAAAAAGCGATGCAGATTTTAAAATCTCGTGTCTATGATTATTATGAAAGTCAAAATCGGGATCAATATGATGCTAAACGCAAAAATGCTGTCGGGACTGGTGACAGGTCAGAGCGTATCAGAACTTATAACTACCCGCAAAATCGTGTGACTGATCATCGTATCGGCTTGACGCTTAATAAACTTGACAGGGTAATGAACGGTGAACTTGACGAAATAATTGATGCTTTGATTTTGTATAACCAAACTAAGCAACTAGAGGAGCTGGCTGAACAAAATGTCTAAGATTGACACTTTAAAGAGTCTGAGAATCTGGGCTGCGGAAACGGCACCAGAAGAAAGGCCGGAAGACATCGCTTTTTTGCTGGCCGAAAGATTGCAGCTGAGTCCCAGTGAGTTTCAATTGAAACAAGATATGGAGCTAACACCGCAGCAGGTTAAGCAGGCACAAAAAGATGTGCGCCAGCTGGCTAAAGGGATATCACCGCAGTATATTTTGGGTTATTCCTGGTTTTTTGGTTACAAAATTTTAGTACAGCGTGGCGTTTTAATACCCCGTTTTGAAACAGAAGAATTAGTCGAATGGGCTCTGCAGGATCTAGCTAATGGTGACAAGGTGCTTGATTTAGGTACTGGTTCTGGATGCATTACTGTAGCTCTAGCTAAAGAAGCTGCCAAAAAACAAATTACAGATCTTGATTTATATGCTTCCGATGTCACCGATGCTGCCTTAAGAACAAGCGAAGAAAACTTTTTGATTCATAAAGTCGATGTCACTGTCCGCAAAGCCAATATCTTAATCGGACTGGAAAAATTCGATAAAATAATTTCTAATCCTCCCTATATTAAGGAAACAGAAAAAGACGTGATGGACCAGAACGTTCTGCAAAATGAACCAAAAGAAGCGCTTTTTGGTGGTAAAAACGGCATTGAGTTTTATCAGAAATTTGTCAAACAGGTACGCGATCATTTAAATAGTGGTGGCGAATTTTTCCTGGAGTTTGGCTTTAGTGAAAAAGACCAGCTGGCTGAATTATTTGCTCAGGAATTGCCTGATTTTACAATTGAATTTAAAAAAGATTTAGCCGGGAAACCGCGTATGGTTAAGGGAAAGTGGCATAAATGATGGAAACCAAAATTTTTTCACAGGATCAAATAGATGAAGCAGTAAAATTGCTTGCTGAAGGGGAGTTAGTTGCTTTTCCCACTGAAACCGTTTATGGCTTAGGTGCGATTGCTACAAATGAGCAAGCCGTTAAAAATGTTTACGCAGCTAAAGGTCGTCCTAGTGACAATCCGTTAATTGTGACAGTCTCTGATGCTCAAATGATGTCTAAATATGCCAAAGAAGTTCCGGAACGTGCTCAAAAATTAATTAAAAAATTTTGGCCGGGTCCGCTAACTCTCTTGCTATATGTTAAACCTGACAGTTTGCCTAAAGCTGTCACCGGTGGTCTTGACACCGTGGCTTTTCGTTGCCCTCATGATGCTCTGACTCATGAATTGATCAGTAAATTAGGCTATCCTATTGTCGGCCCCTCAGCCAATACTTCAACTAAACCTAGTCCAACTACTTCCCAGCATGTTTATCATGACTTAAAAGGTAAAATTGCCGGGATTATTGATGGCGGACCTACAGAAGTGGGGTTGGAATCAACAATTATTGACCTCTCTGTTCCCACGCCAGTCGTTTTACGTCCTGGTGCAATCACACCAGAGGAGTTGAGTAATGCCTTGGGTGAAAAAGTTTTAATTAACAGTGGCAAAGTTTCTGATAAGGATGTGCCCAAAGCTCCGGGGATGAAATATCGTCATTATGCTCCTAGCGCTCCTGTAGTCGTTGTAGATGATCCGCAGGACTTTGCAAATATAGAATTAACTAGTGCGACTGGCGTAATGGCTTTAGCTGATGTGCTTAACAAAATCAAGTTGCCAGCAGTTAATAAATTTAATCTAGGCAAAAATTTAGCAGATGCCGATCATAACCTATTTGGGGGCTTGCGTTACTTCGACGATAAGCCGGAGATTAAACAAATTTTTGTGCAGGGATTTAACGGCAGCGAAGACACCCTAGCCTACATGAACCGGCTAAATAAAGCAGCTGCGGGTCATCATTATCAGACAAAATAAAAATTTACTAGCAAAGGACTTTAAACCCTTTGTTTTTTTTATTAAAATACTCGTAAACGTAATTATGTTTATAGGAGGAAAAAGATGGGCAAATTTACGGTTTTGAATCATCCGTTAATTCAACACAAGTTAACAATTATTAGGCGTAAGGAGACGAGTTCCAACGAGTTTCGGCGGATAGTCGGTGAAATCGGGGGACTGATGACTTATGAAATTACCAGAGATTTGCCGCTAAAAGATGTTGAAATTGAAACACCGATTGGCAAGACCACTCAAAAAGAGATTGCCGGCAAAAAATTGACGATTGTGCCAATTTTACGTGCCGGTATTGGTATGCTTAATGGTGTTATGGAAATGATTCCGTCAGCTAAGGTGGGAGTAATTGGCATGTACCGGGATGAAGAAACCCTTACGCCACATGAGTATTTCTGTAAAATGCCAAAAGATGTGGCCGAACGTGAATGTTTGGTCGTAGATCCAATGCTTGCTACTGGTGGTTCTGCTAATATGGCGATTGGTGCGCTTAAAAAGCGCGGCGTCAAAGTTATTAAGCTGGCTGTACTGGTAGCTGCTCCTGAAGGCGTTAAAGCTATTCAAGAAGAAAATCCAGACGTTGATATTTATGCTGCTGCAGAAGATGAAAAATTGCTGCCAAACGGCTATATTACACCAGGTTTGGGGGATGCCGGCGACAGGCTATTTGGTACTAAATAACTGTTTTTAGGTAAAATAGTCGCAAAATTCGCTTACATTTTTCACAAAATTATTGAATGGTGTTAATATTGTATGAGTGTTCGATAATTTGGACACGAGAAGGGAGGTCACGAAGAATTGGAGCAATCATTTGTTTTTAAATTTCTGGGTTTAACATTTGATCTGTCTGGGATCATAGGCTCGACGTTAATGGCTGCTGTAGTATTGTTTGTCTGCATCTGGCTATCACGCAAAGTTGAGATGAAACCGAATAAAAAGCAAAATATCATGGAATATTTGATAGACTTCACTGATGGTATTGTTAAAGACAATGTCAGTGATGTGGATGCTAGAAAGCACCTTTCCTTGTATGCTTTTGTTCTATTCATCTATATTTGGTTTATGAACCAGTTAGGCCTCTTCTTAGAGGTTAAAGCAGGAGATAATATCTTTGTTAAATCTCCTACTGCGGACCCAGTGACGACAATGTCATTTGCAATGATGACCTTGCTTCTTTCATTTACATTTGGAATGCAAAAATTCGGTACTGGTGGCTATTGGCGCAATTATGCCGAACCTGTTAGTTTCCTGTTTCCCATTAATATGATTGAAGAGGTCACTAATTTCTTGACATTATCTTTGCGTTTATATGGTAATATCTATGCAGGTGAAGTGTTGTTAACTTTAATAGGTAACAGCTTTGCTCCTAGCTTTGGTGTTGTCACTTTGGTTTTAGCAGCACCGCTTGCTATGATCTGGCAAGGATTCTCTGTCTTCATTGGCTCTATCCAGGCATATGTTTTCGTAACCTTATCCATGGTTTATGTTGGAAAAAAGGTTACAAAAGAATAATTTATTGGAGGTTTAAATATGTCACAAGCTTTTAAATATATCTCAGCAGCTATCGTAGCTGGTATTGCTGCTTTAGCAGCTTCTTGGGGTAATGGTAAAGTTATCACTAAGACCGTTGAGAGCATGGCCCGTCAACCAGAAAGCGCTGGTAACTTGAGATCAACAATGTTCATCGGTGTTGGTTTGATTGAAGCCGTTCCTATTTTGGCAATTGTTGTTGCTTTCCTGATTCTCTTCGTTTAATTTTATTTAAAATAATTTAGGTAAAAGAGAGAAGGGCAGTAAATGACATTTCAAATTTTATTTGCGGCCTCAGCAGGTCATATTTACCTGGGAAATACCCTCTGGTATTTAATTGTTTTCGCAATTTTGCTTCTTTTGGTTAAGCATTATGCTTGGGGCCCTGTCTCCGACATGATGGAAAAAAGACGCCAAAAGGTAATCAGTGATCTTGATTCGGCTGCAGACAATCGCAAAAAGGCCGAAGTTTTGGCTAATGAGCGTGAAGCTGCCTTGAAGAACTCAAGACAAGAAGCAACGCAAATTCTTACTGATGCAAAGGCGAATGCTGAAAAAACCAGTACGCAGATTGTGGCAGAAGCAAATGATAACGCGGCTTCAATTCATGAAAAGGCAAAGGTTGCTGCCGCTCAGGCAAAAGCTGATGCTTTAGATGAAGCCCGTGCACAAGTAGCAGATATTTCTGTAACGATTGCGGAAAAAGTAATTTCTAAGAATTTATCTGCTGATGACCAAAAAGATTTGGTTGATCAGTTTATTAAGGGGCTGAATAAATAATGGCCTTAAGTACAGAAGAGATTGCTGCACGCTATGGTACTGCACTATTTGATTATGCAGAAGATATGGGTGCCTTGGAGACCGTTCATGCAGATTTGCAAGAACTGGCACAAGCTATCTCAGATTATCCGCAGATTTTGAAAGCTTTTAGCGACCCGATTTTTAACAGTGCTGAAAAAGTAAAATCGCTTTCTGCGATTGAGCAAGGTCTGACCAAAGAAGTTCAAAATTTTTTGAATTTATTGTTAGACTATGATCATTTTTTGGAATTGCCGGAAATAATAAAATGTTTCAATGACTTATATAACCAAAGTCAAAAGATCGAAACTGGTGTTGCTGTTTCGGCAGTGCCACTTGATCAAGAGCAATTACAAAAATTAGGTGCTGGTTACGCCCAAAAATATAATTTGCAAAAAGTCATTCTCACTAATGTGGTTGACCAAAGCATTATTGGCGGCGTAATTTTAAAAGTTGGCGATTGCGTAATCGATGGGTCAGTCAAAAACAAACTGAAAAAGATTCGTGCGCAGTTAATTAATAAAAATTAAAAGAGGTGAAACCATTGAGCATAAAAGCAGAAGAGATTAGCTCTTTAATCAAGCAGCAGCTTGAACACTATGATGATAAGCTCGACATTAATGAAGTTGGAGTTGTTACATACATAGGTGATGGTATCGCCCGGGCTCACGGATTGAACAATGTTTTGGCCAACGAGCTATTGGAATTTGACAATGGTTCTTATGGCATTGCACAAAACCTGGAATCAAATGATGTTGGTATCATTATTTTGGGCAATTTTGATGATATTCGTGAAGGTGACCAAGTCAAAAGAACCGGTGAAATTATGCGTGTGCCGGTTGGAGACGCACTAATTGGTCGCGTTGTGAACCCACTAGGTCAGCCGGTTGATGGACTTGGCGAAATAAAAACGTCAAAGACTCGTCCAATCGAGGCTTCGGCACCGGGTGTTATGGAACGCCAGTCAGTTAATCAGCCGCTGCAAACAGGTATCAAAGCCATTGATGCTTTGGTGCCAATCGGTCGCGGTCAACGTGAGTTAATTATTGGTGACCGTAAGACTGGTAAAACAAGTTTGGCAATTGATACAATTTTGAGTCAAAAAGGACAAGACGTTATTTGTATTTATGTCTTTATTGGTCAAAAGGAATCAACTGTCAGATCACAAGTAGAAACATTAAAACGCTTTGGCGCAATGGATTATACAATTGTTGTCGAAGCTGGACCAAGTGAGCCGGCCCCGATGTTGTATATAGCACCATATGCCGGAACAGCTATGGGCGAAGAATTCATGTACAATGGTAAGGATGTCCTGGTGGTCTTTGATGACCTGTCTAAACAAGCCGTTGCTTACCGTGAACTTTCTTTGCTTCTCCGTCGTCCGCCTGGTCGTGAAGCCTATCCTGGTGATGTCTTCTATTTGCACTCTCGTTTACTAGAACGTAGTGCCAAGTTGAGTGACAAACTTGGTGGCGGCTCGATGACTGCTATTCCATTTATCCAAACTGAAGCAGGAGATATTTCAGCATATATTCCAACTAACGTCATTTCAATTACTGACGGCCAAATTTTCCTGCAAAGTGATTTGTTCTTTGCGGGTACCCGTCCAGCGATTGATGCTGGTAACTCAGTTTCTCGTGTTGGTGGTAGTGCTCAAATTAAGGCTATGAAGAAAGTTGCCGGTACGCTTCGTACTGACCTGGCAGCTTACCATGAACTGGAAAGTTTTGCTCAATTCGGCAGCGATTTGGATCAGGCAACTCAAGCCAAACTGAATCGTGGACGAAGAGTTGTTGAAGTTTTGAAACAGCCTTTGCATACGCCAATTCCGGTTGAAAAACAAGTTGTCATTCTTTATGCTTTGACTCACGGTTATCTTGATTCTGTTCCAGTTGATGATATTGCCAAGTTTGAAAAAGAGTTATACGACAACTTCGATACTAATCACGCAGATTTACTAGAACATATTCGTAAGACTGGTGACCTGCCAGATGAAAAGAAATTACAAGAAGCAATTTCTAAATTTGCGGATAGTTTTTCACCAAGTAATAAATAGGAGGTAATTATATGCCTGCATCTTTACTTGCGTTGAAGAAAAAAATAGCTTCAGTTAAACAAACTGGTAAAATTACCGAGGCCATGAGAATGGTTTCGGCTTCAAAGTTAAACCAAACTGAGAAGCGGGACAAAGGCTACACAATCTATAATGATCATGTGCGGCAAACTTTATCGCGTTTGATGAGTGCTGAGGTAGTCAATCACTTGCGTAAAGCGCATGTGGCAATTGATGAAGACAGCATTGGCAAAATTGACTATGAAAATGTCTTTGGTTTAGGGATTGTTTCCGATATGGTCCAGGCACGCAAAAAGATCAACTCTACCGGTTATTTGGTTATTACCGGTGACCGTGGTCTAGTCGGATCTTATAACAGTGCTGTCATTAAAAACATGATGGGTCTGTTTGAGGATTCAAAAACTGAACATAAAGATATTAAAGTCTTAGCTGTTGGGTCAGTAGGTGCTGACTTTTTCAAGAAAAACAATCTCAATGTTGTCTATGAAAATGACAGTATCTCTGATGTACCTACATTTGATGAAGTTTTGCCTATTGTTTCAACTGCGATCAAAATGTATTTGAACGGAGTTTATGATGAGCTGTATGTTTGTTATACCCACCACATTAACTCGTTATCATCTGCATTTCGGGTTGAAAAAATGTTGCCGATCGTTGACATTGATATTGGTGTCAAAGAAGCTGAAGCTCATAAAGACTTAGAATACGATATCGAACCTGATGTTAATGCCGTTTTAACAACACTAATTCCTCAATATGCCCGCTCTACCATTTACGGTGCTATTCTGGATGCTAAAACTGCAGAGCATGCCAGTTCAATGACTGCAATGCAGAGTGCTACGGACAACGTTGATGATTTGGTTTCGAGTTTAACTACTAAATTAAACCGTGCAAGACAAGCAGAAATCACTACTGAAATTACCGAAATTGTCAGTGGTGCTAATGCTTTGAAATAATTAAGAAAAGGAGGTAGATGTTTTGAGTGAAGGTGAAGTTGTTCAAGTAATCGGCCCAGTTGTCGATGTCAAATTCCCGCTTGACAAAAATCTGCCTGATATTGACAATGCTTTGCGCGTCGTTAAGTCGGACGATGAATCTGTTGTTCTGGAAGTTACATTGGAACTTGGCGACGGTATATTAAGAACAATTGCCATGGAATCTACCAATGGCCTTAGACGGGGCATGAAAGTTGAAGACACAGGTGGCCCTATTTCAGTACCTGTTGGTAATGATACTTTGGGTCGCGTCTTCAATGTATTAGGGGAACCTATTGATAATGGCCCTAAATTTGACAAAGATCATGCTCGTGACAGTATTCATAAGAATGCTCCTAAATATGATGAACTAACTACAAGTCAAGAAATTCTTGAAACTGGTATTAAAGTTATTGATTTGCTTGAACCTTATGTTCGCGGCGGCAAAGTTGGATTGTTCGGTGGTGCCGGTGTCGGTAAGACCACGATCATTCAGGAACTGATTCACAACATTGCCCAAGAACATGGTGGTATTTCAGTCTTTACCGGAGTCGGTGAAAGAACTCGTGAAGGTAATGACCTTTACTTTGAAATGAAAGCATCTGGTGTTTTAAGCAAAACAGCCATGGTCTTTGGTCAGATGAATGAGCCGCCTGGTGCCAGAATGCGTGTAGCGCTGACTGGTTTGACTTTGGCTGAATACTTCAGAGACGTTGAAGGCCAAGACGTGTTGCTCTTTATTGATAACATTTTCCGGTTTACTCAGGCTGGTTCCGAAGTTTCCGCTCTGTTAGGACGTATGCCTAGTGCCGTTGGTTATCAGCCAACTTTAGCTACTGAAATGGGGCAGTTGCAGGAAAGAATTACTTCAACTAAGAAGGGTTCTATTACTTCGATTCAGGCGGTTTATGTGCCGGCCGATGACTATACTGACCCGGCTCCAGCTACTACTTTTGCTCACCTTGACGCTACTACCAACTTGGAACGTAGCTTAGTTGAGCAAGGTATATACCCAGCCGTTGACCCCTTGCAATCGACTTCCAGTGCCTTGGACCCAGAAATTGTCGGTCAAGAACATTATGAAGTGGCAACAGGCGTACAGCATATTTTGCAGCGTTACCACGAATTGCAAGATATCATTTCCGTTTTGGGAATGGATGAGTTGTCTGACGAGGAAAAGGTCATTGTTAGCCGTGCTCGTAAGGTACAGTTTTTCTTATCACAAAACTTCTTTGTGGCAGAGCAATTTACTGGTGTGCCTGGTTCTTATGTTCCCATTAAGGAAACAATTAAAGGCTTTAAGATGATTTTGGATGGTCACTTAGATGATCTTCCTGAAGATGCATTCCGTAGTGTAGGCCGAATTGAAGATGTTTTAAAGAAGGCTGAGCAAATGGGTGTAACTCCTAGTGATCCAGAAGCTAAAGCATTATTAGAAAAGTAAGGTGATGTCAAATGGCAGATCCAGAAAAACTTTTTATGGTAAATGTTGTAACTCCAGATGGCCTGATTTTTTCTCATCACTCCAGTATTGTGGAAATGCGGGCCATTGATGGTCAACGTTCAGTGATGTATAATCACTTGCCGATTTTGACTCCACTGGCGATAGGTGAGATTAAAGTCAAAAGAAGCCGCGAAATGAATAATGTTGTCAATCACATTGCTGTTAGCGGTGGCTACTTTGAATTTTCCAATAACGTAGCTACAATAATTGCTGACAGTGCTGAACGAGCTGGCAATATTGATGTATCTCGGGCTAAGGCAGCTAGAGAACGTGCACAAAATGCACTGAAAAAGGCTCAAGCTGCTCATGACCAGCGATCACTTGAGAGGGCACAGGTTGCACTCAGAAGAGCCATCAATCGAATAAGTGTTTACAATTCAGACAATTAGAATTAAAGTTTTAAGCGGATGCACTGCTTTGTGCGTCCGCTTTTATTGTGACTTAAGAAAAGTGAGAAAGAATATGTTTCAACTTGGCGTCCATGCCTTAATTAGTATAGTAATTTATTTAATTACGATCGGCTTGTCCTTTCAGATTATGAAAAGTGTCCACATTGAAAAAATAATTCGTAAAAACAGGGTCTTTGAAGCACAGCTGCTGCTGATTTTTGCTGCGATTGCTCTAGGTTTTCTTGTTGGTAATTTTTTAATCACATTAATTGATACTTCTTTGCAATTAAGTAATTTCTTTTAAGACTTGGTAAAGCGGATAAAGTCGCAAACAAACTTGAAATCTTTATGGTAAAATATACATTGAATATGATGGAGGATTATCGTGGCAAGAGATATAGGAATAGATTTAGGAACAGCAAACGTGCTCATTAATGTTTCCGGCAAGGGAATTGTCTTAAATGAGCCCTCAGTTGTTGCCGTTAATACAAGTACAAATAAAGTAGTAGCTGTTGGGACAGAAGCTTACAAGATGGTGGGGAGAACTCCGGGCAACATCCGTGTAATTCGTCCTTTAAAAAATGGTGTTATTGCCGATTTTGATATTACTGAAGCGATGCTGTCCTACTTTATTGAAAAGCTGAACGTCAAGGGCTTTATGTCCAAGCCAAATATTTTGATTTGTGCTCCTACAGGAGTAACATCAATTGAACAGAAGGCGATTATTCAGGCTGCTGAAAAATCTGGTGGAGGCAAAGTCTACCTTGATTTTGAGCCTAAAGTTGCTGCTGTCGGTGCTGGTCTTGATATTTTTAAACCTCAAGGCAACATCGTAATAGATATTGGCGGTGGTACTACTGATATTGCTGTGCTGTCCATGGGTGAAATTGTTACCAGTCAATCATTGCGCTATGCCGGTGATCATATGAACCAGGCAGTTGTTTCTTATATCAAAAATAAGCATAACTTGCTGATTGGCTCACGCACCGCTGAACAAATTAAAATTGAAATTGGTAGTGCCTTTGAACCAGACAAGGACGAAACAATCACTGTTCGTGGACGTGACGTGGTTGATGGTCTGCCAAAACAGGCTACCGTGACTGCACCTGAAATTCAGGAAGCACTCCACGACGGCTTAATGACTATTATTGCGTCTACTAAAGAAGTTTTAGAAAAAACACCACCTGAGCTTTCAGCGGATATCATTGATCGCGGCATCATGCTCACTGGTGGTGGGGCACTTTTGAAAAATATTGACAAGCTGATTTCATATTACCTTAAAGTGCCGGTACTTACAGCTGATCATCCACTTGAAGCTGTAGCACTTGGTACTGGGATTTTGCTCAAGAACATCGAAAAGCATCAGCGCCACTAATTTTTTGGAGGCTCGATTTGCGAAAAATACTGATTTATTTAGTTAGAATTTACCAGAGATTTATTTCTCCAGCTTTGCCAAAGTCTTGCCGTTATTATCCGACCTGCTCAACTTATATGGTTGATGCATTGACCAAATTTGGGCCGTTTTTAGGACTAATAATGGGAATTTGCCGGATATTGCGTTGCAATCCTTTTGTGCGCGGTGGAGTTGATCCGGTACCAGATAAATTTACAATTTTTCGCAATCCTCATCCAGAACGATATGAAGATGAAATTATAGCGAAAAAGTTTCATCCAAATATAAAGTAGGAGAATTTATGTCAAAAAAACCTGAAAATATTAACGTTGAAATTAATGAAGTAAAGGGTAAAGAAAACCCTACCTGGGAAGTAGTAATTCCTCAGAAAAAATCTATTGGAGTGATTGAAAAAATTGCTGGTCGTTACCGGGCTACAACTGGCAAAACCAATAGTATCTTGTATGCCAAAAGCTTAGAAAGCAGCATTAACGATTTGCTTTCATACTTTGCTTTACATGAAAAATAATAGGTTGTGATAATTAATGGTCAAAATACAAAATAAATCTAGTCTTTTTGATCGCATTGCTTGGAATATTGTTGTCCCTGTGTTGCTGCTGGCAGCAGTGGGCCTTTATTCCATTTATTTTGCGGCGGTTGACGATCCCAGTCACATGGGTAGCCCGGTTAAAGCTGTGGCAATGCAAGGACTTTGGTATATTATTTCGGTGGCCATCGTTGTGTTTGTAATTCAGTTTGATGCTGAGCAACTTTTCCGCATCGCGCCGTATGTTTATGGACTTGGCATCTTGCTCTTGATTGCGGTTTTGTTCTTTTATAATCGTAGTATTGCTGCAGATGCCGGTGCCAAAAGCTGGTTTAAGCTCGGGCCAATTTCTTTTCAGCCATCTGAAGTCATGAAACCAGCCTTTATATTAATGCTGGCGCGGGTCGTGCGTGAACATAACGATAAGTTTGCTCATACTATCAAAAATGACTGGATTTTAATCGGTAAAATGCTAGCTTGGCTGTTACCGATTGCCATACTGTTAAAATTGCAAAATGACTTCGGTACGATGCTGGTCTTCATTGCAATTGTTGGTGGCGTGGTGCTGGTTTCCGGTATTTCCTGGAAGATAATTGCACCAATGTTTGCGGCAGTTTTTGTCTTGGGAGTTGTGGTCATTTACATGGTTACCACGCCCGGAGGACAATCAATTTTAAGTCACTTTTTCCAGCCATACCAGTTCAGACGTATTATGTCTTGGCTGAATCCATCTACTGATACTTCCAAAGCTGCCTATCAATTGTGGCAAAGTATGCAGTCGATTGGTTCTGGACAAATTTTTGGCAATGGCTTTGGCAAGCTGAGTGTTTACGTACCAGTGCGGGGCTCTGACATGGTTTATTCAGTAATTGGTGAATCATTCGGCTTTGTTGGTAGTGTAGCCGTCATTCTGCTTTACTTATACTTAATTGTGCAGATGGTTCGTATCACATTCGATACTAAAAACGCCTTTTATTCTTATGTCTCAACCGGCGTAATTATGATGATACTTTTCCATGTGTTTGAAAACATAGGCATGAGTATTGATCTATTGCCGCTTACAGGTATTCCATTGCCGTTTATTTCTCAGGGTGGTTCAGCCCTAATTGGAAATATGATTGGTATTGGGATGATTTTGTCCATGAAGTTTCATAATAAAGACTACATGTTCAGCCAAGCAGGCGATTTCTAAAAATTTAATAACACACAAAAAAAGCATTTCAGCGATGAAATGCTCTTTTTTACTTGGTTAAGTTTTCGTTTGAACGACAGACTAAGACATCACAATCAGCAGTTCTGGTAACATATTCTGTCACGCTGCCGATTAATATGCGCTCAACAGCGTTCAGGCCTGTAGCTCCTAATACGATTAAATCAATTTGGTGCTTTTTAGGAAATTGGTGGGCAATGATTGCCTTGGGAGCCCCAAATTCAATTGAATAGTGAACTTCCTTGACGCCAGCTTCCGAAGCTTGCTTGTAGTAATTCTGCAATTTTTCCTTAGCATCATTTGATACTTGCTCAACCATCTCTGAATCAAAGCTAGAAACATTTTGGAAAGATCTGGTATCAATGACATGCAGAATTTCCAATGCAGCATCATTCCGTTTAGCAGCAGAGATAGCCTTCTTAAAAGCTAAGTCGGCTTCCTTGGAGCCGTCAACTGCGACTTGAATACGGTGATATTGTTTCATCATTTAAAACACCTCTCTTACCACTATTTTACCAAATTTTAGTGCAATTAATCACCCTTTTGATTAAGTAAAAGACTAAAAATTAAAATCGTGATGCTGCTGAGAGCTAGGGTAATTAAATTAAGATACTTATTTGCCTGAAATACTAAAACTAGACCCAATAAAGTTTCTAAACCCAAGATAATCGCAGTCCAGGACATTATAGAACTGAAGTTAGAAATGTTTTTACTATCATAGATTAAAAAATGACTGTGGCGATTATGCCATAAATAAAAGGCAGTCAAAAGTAATATTGCAAGATATATAGTGATAACAACTTTTATAGCCATAAAATCTCCAAACAAAAAAACGGTCCGCAGACCGTTTCCTAATATTCTCAAGAAATCCGAGTCATCGAAACATAGCAAAACAATGCTTGTTGAACCCGCAGTGTTCAAAAAATGAGATGTATCGCAACGAATGTGGATCCTATCGCAAAAGATAGTCTTCCGATTCGAAAGTTATTTACTATCTCGCATGTCTTATGTTTGACCGGTCAACCTTATACAATTAAGCTATTCGATCGACTCAGATCAATTATTATAGTACTAAGCATCATAACTTTTGTCAAGATAGAAACTAAATATCTGTTTCAACAAAAATAAAATATTTTATTTGTCCAAAATCAGTGCTATATATTTAATGCTATTTTTTTGCTAGCTCTTTGTTATAGTCGCAAAAATTGTACAAATATATTACAAAAGCAAGTTTTTTATTACAAATTTTTCAAGTTAAAAAAATAAATTTGTTATCGAACATTAGAGATTAATTCAAACCAAGCAATTTTTATGTTTTTCCCAGTTAAGAAAAGAAAAATATTTTATTATTTTCCAGATCCCATTTGAATAACGAAATTGCAGTTGTTGCCAAGTGCTTTTTAGCGTTTTAACTTATTCAAAAAAACATAGTTATTAATTTCACTAAATTATTTATACTAATTATTTGTTTCAGAAAAGGAAATAAAAGTCAATTTTTATGTTCTTCATAATGTTATTTTTAGTATAAAAAGTTACAGCTTAATAAAATTTTTAATGTTTATAACGTTTTTTAATTTTTAAAATTTATCCATTTTTATAGTATGGTTATTTATAAATACTATATTTGACTTAGATATTATATTGACAATTGCTATTATCAATCCTAAAATAGTATTCGAACATACTAATCATACATACTTTTTAGGAAGGATAAATATGCTAGGTAAAAATAATTACAATGAAAGATTAAGAAAGATGGAGATGCAGGACAAGCAGGATCATTTCTCAATACGTAAATTGAGTATTGGTGCTGCTTCTGTTTTGTTAGGTTTCACCTTCTTTGGCTTGAATAGCCAAAGCGTAAAAGCCGACACTGTTGAACCTGCACAACAAGTAAGTGAGGAGTCTAATAAGGACAACTCTACTACTGAAACTAAGGAAACAAGTACTAAGGATACAACTAAGGTTGAGGCCACTGCTTCTAAAAAGAGGACAGAAACAGACTTGTCAACTTTTTCAGGCTTGAGTTCGTTCTTAAAAGACTCAAAGGCTAGTGAGGTGAAAGATACTGCAGCTAAGGACAAGGCTGATACTGCTAAAGATAAAGCTCATAAGAATACTGTAGATAAAGATAAGCAGGAAACCACTACAGCTAATTCAACTGGCAATAGTGCAACTACTCCTGTAACCGGATCAGATGAAGGCAATCAAGATACCACTACTGCCAAAACTCCAACTGATATAACTAGTTCAGATGATCACAACTCTGACAATACTAAGTTGCCAACTGATGTAGCTGGTGATACTAATTCAGATAAAGATACTGATACTACTCAAGATTCAAAAGTTAATGAATCTAAGAAATTAGCATTTGATGATACGATTCTTGACGATAAAACTGGTGACACTCCAACTGTTATAAATGGGGTTGCACATGTTTATAATTGGAATCAGCTTGTTTACGCTCTTGATAATAAAGAGTGTTTTGATAAAGATGCACAAAACCCTGATGAGACTAAACGTATTTCTGAAATAGATATCATGAATAATATCGTAGGTGATAAGGTATCAGGTCAGAACGGATTAGACGTATATGGTAGAACTTTATTGATAAAATCTTATGATGCCGATGGTAGTAAGAATAAATACAAAGTAGACTTTAACGGTTGGCACCCCAGAATTAGAAATAATAGTTCCGAAGTTACTAACTTAACGTATAGTAACCTCGAACTTTGGAGCGCCGATTATTGGGGCATTATTATGACTGACCGCAATAGTAGTTCAAATAAGCCTCATGATAATAGTGGAGATAAAGTTGGTGTTTCTAATCTGACATTTGAAAATATTGAATTTCATGGTTCTCAAATGGTTCACTCTGCTTCGGATACTCATATTACGTTTAAAGGAACTAATACTGCTGAAACAATCCATACTCCGTATAAAACTGGGGGAGCAAGCAGTAGCGATAACCAACAACTATTTGAATTTGGAGGTAGTAATAATAGTATCAATTTTGAAGGTGACTTTACTGGTACGACATTTGGTGGTAACGTTATCGAAATGCGGGGCAGTAATTGCAACGTCACAGTCGAAAAAGGCGCAAAAGTAACCTTAAATCCAAGACATAATTCAGACGGCTCATTAGGAAATGATCCAGCAGAAAATACATCTACAGTTCACGCAATATATATTTCAGGTGCCGGAACAGTTGATGTTAAAGGTAAATTAAATATTAACGTCGGAATTGAGAAAGGAGATAACGCATATCAAGGAACACTTGATAGAAATAGAGCTAAAGCCATCAGATTAAATGACTCATCTGCTCAGTTTACTGTTGAAAACGGTGGTTCCGTTAATGTTACAACAAACGGTGATATTTCAGGCAATAATGGTAACAACCTGATTTATGACGGTGGTAATTTTACTGTTAAGCCTAATGGTAAATTAATAATTACTGGTAAACATATGGGTGATTATAGTGGTACTTTGGTTTATATCAATAATGTGGCTGATATTGAAAACGGTACTTTCGAAATCAGACTAGAAGCAGATCCAAACCATCCTTATGATAAAAACGATCCAACTAGTGCTCAAAATAAAGATGCTCAAATCTATGGTGCAGGAACAGGGAAAATAACTCTAGTTGATGCACCAGGAAACTTAATTGTTAATAATCCTTATTCATTAGTCTTGGATTGTCATTTAAATACTGCATCAGGCACAAGTATCATTGGTCAAAATAAGATTACAATAACTAACGTTCGGCAAATATTAACACCACCTGGTGCAACAAAACCAAACGAAAACCTTACTTTGCCTCCTTTCCATGTTTTGCAAGTTCAAAATAGTGGAACAACATCCAATGGTATCAATATGAACGTTCTCAATCTGGAACTATTGAATGGAAAGACAACTTTAGATGATACGACACTAGCTAAACTACTTACTGGAAAAGATGAACATGGTAAGGATATTCCAAATTATTCTGAAATTAAAAAAATATTAGATAATTACAAAGATGTTCAAGCAAAGATACCAGGCTGGCGTAATAAAAAATATGATGATATTTTCAAAGAAGTTATTACTACTGCTTTCTCTGATGCAAAATATCCTGGATACAACAATATCGCTTTTGGACCAGCTAACCCAGATGGTTTCTTAGATATTGATCCTGATTCGGTTCATGTAACATACAATTCTGATGGTTCTAGTACAATTAGTGGACGTGTATTGAATTACAAAGAAGAAACTGATGGTGAAAGTAGTGATGGAATATTTGGTTTAATTCTTCCTGGTGGTACTAAAGCTTATGTTCAGGCATTTATTAAGGACCCGAGCGGAAATGAAAAGGTTTGGACACCTGAATCGAAAATTCCTAGCCCGTATGCAGCAACAGACGATACCTATTCAGATAAATCTCTAAGGCCATTACAGCATGATTTCGCTGCAGAGGTTAAAGAGGATGGTACTTTTGAATTTACTATGCCAAAGGCTGATACAGATGCCCTAAGGAAAAACTATAAGATTACATTATATCCAGATGCTAACTTCGTTCAATATAATCCACTGGCTTTGCAAATAAAAGATACAAACTCACCAGATTATCGTCCAATAATAAAAGATGTTCTGCAAGTTGCTCAAAATACTGCTGCACAAGAAATTCAAAATAAATTAAAGGAAATTCAAAGTGAACAACTTACTTTAACGGATGATGAAAGAACACAACTAAATAATGCAATAGCTGCCGGTGAAGCTGCAATTGCTAAACCAGGTGAAAAAGATACTTCCATTTATGCAAGTGATGTTAACGATATTAAGACAGTTAACGACCGTAAAAATAATGCTTTAAGTAAACTTAAACAAGCTTATGAAAAAGCAAAAGAAGCTTCTGAAAAGGCTAATGCTATTAAGGATACTCAAACAAAAGCAAAAACTAACATTAGTAATGCTGCACAAGAAGCAAGAGGTCGTGTGAATAGGTCAGGCTTAACTGAATCGGAACAAGCACAATACATTGACGCCATTAATAGCGCTGAGAATGTTGCTCTGCAAAATCCTTCGACTAACAAGAATTCAATTTATAATCCTGACAATTCAGCAACTGCCATTACAAATATTCAACAAGCATTTAATGACCTAGTTAATAGAGAAGCAGCAAAAGCCGAAGTAGCTGGTTATACTGAAAAGGGAAAGAATGCTTTAGGCATTTCTTCACCAGATGATGTTATTGATCCAGCTTTGTCTGCTCAACTTAAGGCTATTGACAATGCTACTGATATAGATGCTACTGAACAGCATGCTAAGGATGATATATTAGGCAAACTAAAGGCTTCAGCTAAAGCTAAAGTTGAAAATGATGCTAAAGCTGCCAGGGGTGGTCTTGGAGTTGAATCCAACACAGACATTGATAAAGCCGTTAAAGCTGCTGAAGATGCTATTGATAGTCACACTGATTTTGATGATATCAAGAACGATATGACTAATGGTCAGACCAATGTCCTAAACAACTATAAGACGGCTGCTAAGAAACAGCTTACTGATATTGCTAAGACCGATAAAGGAGCACTTGGTGTAGAATCTGACTCTAATATTGACCAAGCTCTTGATAATGCAAGCAGTCTAATTGGTCAGTCAAGTTCCATTAAAATGGTTACCGACAACTTAAGTGATGGTAAGACAAAAATAGGGAACAATTTCAAGGACTCTGCTAAGAATCAAGTTCAAGATTATGCTGATGAAGCTAAGAGTAACCTTGGTGTTGATTCAGATGCTGGTATTGATGATGCTGCTAAGGCGGCTAAAGATGCTATAGCTGGTCACACCGCAGCAAGCGACATTGGTACTGATATTACTAACGGAAAGGAAGCTATTTTAGCTGCTTACAAGGAATCTGCTAAGAAACAACTTGATCAAGCTGAAAAAGATGTTGAAAGTAAACTTGAAAAAGTTAAGGGCTTAACTGCTAATGATATTGAAAAAGCTAAGCAAGCAGCTAAGGATTTACTAACTAATGACAACAAGACTGGTTACAAGGACCAGATTGATGATCCTAAGACTAACACTCTTGAAGATGTCAATACTGCCACTAAAGATGGTATCGACGCTTTAAACAACTTACTGATAAATAAGTCTTCACTTGGTAACAAGAACGATGCTATCAACGCTATTAATCAGGCAAGAGACAATGCTATCAAAGAGATTAATGATAAAACCAAATATCCTAACTTATCTGATGAGGATAGAAACTCATTAATTAACACTATTAAAGACGATGCTACTGAGGGTGTTGACAATGTCAATAAAGATACTGACCCTGCTAAGATCACAGCTGATAAACAGGCAGCAATTGACAAGATTAATAGTGTTAAGGCCACTGCTTCAAGCAAAGATTTAGCAGGTCTTAATAAGGAGAAGAGCTCTCAACTTAAAGCATTGCAAGATGCAGCTACAAATGCTAAGGATGCTATTGACCAGATTGATGACAAGTACCTCAGCCCAAGTAACAAGCAATACTACAAAGATTTGATTGATAAGCATGCTGCTTCCGCAACTAATGCCATCAACTCAGCAAGTAACAAAGATGATATTGATACTGCTGAAAAAGACGGTGAAAGCAACATCAACGGTGACCTTGTTTTAGGCCAAGTTACAGCTGCTAAAGCACAAGCAATTGCAGAATTGAATAAGGCAAAGACTGATGACAAGGGAATTGTTAATGAAGCTCATAAGAATGGTACACTTCCTGACGATGACTGGGAAAAAGCTCTTGATGCTATTGATAATGCCTACACCACTGCAATAACTGCTGTATCTAATGACCATACTCCAGCAGATGTTGTTACTGACAAGAACACTGGTATCAATGCTATGAATGCAGTTGCTGACAGCGTTTCTCAAGATAAAGACAAAGCAAAATTAGCAGCAGATAAGAATAAAGCGATCGCAGATTTGGAAGATCAAGCTCAAGCTCTGCATGACCATATTCAAGCAGATCCTAACTTGTCTAACACTGAAAAGAATAACTACTATGACCAGATTTCTTCTACTTTAAATAATGCTAAGCAAGCTGTTAGCGCTGCTGATAAGAATACTGTTAACTCAGCTCACAATGCAGGTATTGAAGACTTAAACGACATTAGAAATAATGCTGACTTACAATCCGCTAGAGATAAAGCTCTAACTGACTTACAACATGAATTCAATACAGATAATGCAGCTATTGACGGCTTAGGCAATATCAGTACCGCTGGTAAAGCTGGTATTAAGACTGACCTGCAAAATGCATATAACGATGCTGTCAAGAAAGTTAAAGACCCAACTTCTAATACTGTTGCTAAGATTAATTCTCAAAGTGATGCCGGGATTACCAATATGGAGAATATCCTGGGCAAAGCAAAGGGCTTAGACAAGACAATATCAGACGATAAGCAAAAGTTAAATGACTATGCTCAAAAAGCAATTGACCGTATCAATAGTTCAACTATGTCAGATGCTGACAAGAGTGCAGCCACTACAAATATTCAAAAAGCTCGTGATGATGCTCAAGCATTAGTTGGCCAGCAACTTACAGTTGAAGATGCTAATAAAGCTGAAAAAGACGGTGAAACCAGTATCTTACAAGCCGAAGCTAAGGCTAATAAAGCTGATATGGACAATGCCAAAGGAGAAGCAAAGGCCAAAATTAATGGTGCCAGAGACAAAGCTTTACAGAACTTAAAGGATGCATATGATACTTTAACTGACGATGAAAAGAAGCAAGCTAAGGATGCATACGATAAAGCTGTTAAAGATATTCCGGCACTTGCTGAACAAGCTGAGTCTGCAATTGATAATGCCTATGACAAAGGTGCTATCAGTGACTTAACCAACGATGCCATCAATTCAATTAACTCAGCTGGTGACACGGCTAACGTAGCAATAACCAAAGTCGTCGCTGTTCAAGCTGTTAAGGATGCCGCTCAAGCCGCTAAGGATAAATTGACCAACAAGAGAGACAAAGACGGTGTTGATGATGTTGCTAACTTGGGAATTGCGGATATTAATGCGGCAACTACCAGTTCAACAGTACTTGACATCAAAGATAATGCTCTTAACAGCATTAAGAACATCAAAGATTCTGGTACTGGTGATACAGATAAAGATAATGCTCTCTGGGATAAAAAGAATGCTGCTAATAAGGAACTTGCTCAAGAACTTGCCGATATTGACTCTGCTATTGACAAACTGACTGATCTAACTTCTGATCAAAAGAAGCAATTTAAAGATCAAGCTCAAGCTGCTCACGATAGAGCACATATCAGAATTGAAGGTGCTACTGAAGATCAAATCAATTCTGAAAAAGTCACTGGCAAGAATAATATTGATAAAGCTCTTTCAGATGCGAAACTACAAGTTGCTAAGAATGTTGCTAAAGCAGACGTTGACAAGACTGCCGATGATGCCATTGATCAAGTTAATAAAGACAATACTATTAGTAAAGATGATAAAGATAATATTATTATTAATATCAACAAAGATCGTGACAATACTAAAGACAAGATTGATCATGCCGAAACGCCTGACGATATCAACAATGCTCAACAAAATGGTAAAGATGATATCAATAAAGAAATCAATCATCACGGTGACAACGGTGACAATGGTACAGATACTGATAAAGAGATAGCTAAAGACAAGCAAACTGCTAAAGACAAAATTCAGACTGCTGCCGATAAGATCAACGATCGTATAGATAAAGATGAAAAAGATGGTAAGTTAAATCACGATCAAGCCAAAGCTCTTAAGGATAAGGTAACAGAGGCTGTTGATAAAGCCAAAGGAGCTATTTCCCAAGCTGGAGATCCAACTACTATTAACAAAGCCCAAAATGATGGTAATAATGCTTTAAACGAAATCACTTCAGATGTAGAAAAGACGGAAGCCGTTAACAAGGCTTTGGGCAAGCTAACAGATGCAGTTAACGTAGCTAATGGAAAAGCTGACGAACTAAGCAAGAATGATAAAGATCTTGCTAAACAAATGAAGGACGCAATCGAAAAAGAGCGTGCTAAAGCAGCTAAGAACATTCAAAATGCTCAAAATGATGCTAAAGATCCAATAAAAGCAATTGAAAATGCTGCGCAAGACGGTGTCAACGCTATTACCGGTCTGACTGATAATTACGGCAATAAGGTTGACCACATCAAGACTTTGAAGGATGCTGCTAATAAAGCTAAGGATGACCTTAACAAACTTAAGACGGATGAAAATGGCAATGATGTCCTTGATGAAAACGAACTTGCTCAAGGTGAAACTGATATCGACAATGCAGTTCAAAATGGAATTAGCAATATTTATCAAGCATCTGCTGACGATGATCTAGATAAAATTGAAAAGGATGCCGAACACGCTGTTGAATTAGCTAAATTACCAACTAAGCTTCTTGCAGAAAAGAACAAACAGATTGATGCTATCAACAAGTATGCTACTGCTGCTGAAAGTGATATTGATAAATTTGCTCAAACCGATCAGAATAAGGATGGTCTACCAGCTGACACTATCGCAGAACTTAAGGCGCAAGTTGAAGCTGCCAAGAAAAAGGCTATTTCTAAGATTAATGGTGTTACTTTAGCTGAAGGCGCAAGCCAAGATAACTTTGACAAAGCTAAGGACAAGGTTGATAAGGCTGAAAAAGGTGTTGCTGAAAGTAACGAAACAGTTGACTTTGGTGAAGCTGGAATTGACAAAGTTACGAAACTTGCTCAGCAAAAAGCCGATATTATTAAGGCTAAGAATGACGCAATTGCTGAACTTGAGCAGAAAGAGAAAGATGCCAATAACGATATCGAAAACTCTGGCATGTCTCCTGCTGATCAAGGACCTTTGAAGGATCAAGTACAAAAGCTCGTTGATAAAGCTAAGGATCAGATTATTAATATCTCTGACACAGATGATAACGGTAATGTTAAGACTCCTGAGCAGGTAAAAGAAGAAGCTGAAACAATTATTAACAATACTGTTGATGGCTTTAAAGATCAAGACAATGATGGTAAAGAAGTACCAGGAATTAACAATATTGTCGATAACGCTAAACTTAAGGGTGCTCAGACAACAGCTGAAACCATACTTAATGATAAACGTGCTCAAGCTCATGATATTATTAAGGGCTCACAGTTAACTGCAGATCAGAAGCAAAAAGCCACTGAAGCAATTGATAAGGCCTTTACCGATGAGAAGTCTGAAATTGATGGTAAGACTAACATTAAGGATGTTCCAACTAATAAGGACGAGATTGGTAAAGCAATCAATGATATCTGCACTAAACCTAGTGAATGGTTCGATGATGAACAAAAGAATGCTTTGTCAGGTAAAGACGATGTAGCTGGTTTACAAGCTGGTCTTAATAAATTAACCTCTGGTCAAAAGGCTGATCCTGATTACAAAGACTACCTCGACGATATTAATAATGCTATTGCAGCAATTAATAAAGCTGAGAACATTAAGGATGCAAGTTCAGCTTACGACAAGGGTATGACTTCTCTTAATAAGTTGAATGCTCTTCAAAAAGTTAAGAACGAAGCTAATACGGCTAAAGATAAGATTGATAAGAATGATAAGTTGGATGAAAATACCAAGGATCGTCTAAAGGGTGACGTTGATAAGGTTGTTGAAGACACCAAGGACAAGCTCAACCAGATCGATTCTTCTAATGGTACAGCCGCATCTAACCAAGATAAGATTGATCAGATTAACAAAGATGCTCATAATGATATCAATGTTGTAATTAATGATGCTGATGCTGAAAGTGATCCGAATGTTTCTCACGCTAACAGCGAAATTTCCCAGAACCATAGTGATGCGGTAGATACGATTCACAATGAGTTTGGTGATGACAGCAAGACGCCTAAGACTGATGATGCTTATGAAAAGAACAAGCATGTTCATAGTTCATCGCAAGATGGTATCAACTCTGATAAGACCAACGCTGATAAGGAAATTTCTAAAGGCGCAATTGACGATGCAGTTGATATTGCTAAAGATAAAGTCAACCATCTGAAGCATGACGACGGCACTGATTACACTGATGCTGATAAGAATAAGATTAATGAGCAGATTGATAAGGACGCTAAAGATGCCAAGGATAAGATCGATAAAGCTGAGAATGTAACTGATATTGATAATATTCGTGATAATGGCATCCACCAAATCCACCAAGATTGCTCTGACACTTCTACAATCGATAAGATTCTTCATGGTGATAACAACAATAATGGTGGTGGAATAGCTACTCCAATTCAACCAGTAATACCAGCAAAGAACCCAACTGTAGACAACACTTCTAACACGAATAAGGATGATGGTGGAAAAGGTGTTATTGGCGACCCTTCAGATGTAACTCTGATGCACAATGCTTACCTCTATGATGAAACTGGTAAACGTGCTAACAAGATTACTCTTGGAGCTGGTTCAGTCTTGACTACTTATGGTACTAAGACCATCAATGGTAAAGTCTACTACATCCTTGTTGATAAAGGTGCTAAGAACAAGGTCTACTATGTTGCTGCTGGTAACATTGATCACTCAACTCGTAAGCTGAAGCATAATGCATATATTTACAATCAATTTGGCAAACGGGTAAAGAAGACTGGTGTATACAAGAAGGGCAAACTAATTAAGACCTTTGGTGCAGTTGTCAAGATTCGTGGCAAGAAGTACTTCATCATTGGCAAGAATCGCTTTGTTAAAGCTGCTAATTTTGCTAAAGGTGTCGTAGCTGTAGGTACTGCAAAGGCTGAAGTAGTTCCAACCAGTGCAGTTGCTGAAAAGCCTCAAGTTACTGTTGAAAAGACTTTGATGCACAATGCTTACCTCTATGATAAGAATGGTAACCGTGCTAACAAGTTGATCTTCCAAGCAGGTTCTCAAGTTGGAACTGTTGGTAAGAAGACAGTCAACGGTAAGGTTTGCTACGAACTTCCAGATGGTATGTTTATTGCAGCCGGCAATATCGATGCCAAGAAGTTGAAGTTAAAGCACAATGCCTATGTTTACAACCAATATGGTCATCGTGCAAACAAGAAAGTATTGAAGAAACGTAAGTCAGTTAAGACTTATGGTAATTCAGTCAAGATAAACGGCAAGAGATATTTCATTATTTCAAAAGGACGTTTCGTTAAAAAAGCTAACTTTTAAATTGAAATAGCTTAAATAAAGTGCCGGAAAATGTTATTTCTAACATTTTCCGGCACTTTTTTTGCGCTTTTTTAAAACTCATAGTATATAACTATTCTTTTATATAGTGTTTTTTCAAATATTAAAATTAATCCCACAAATCAAGTTAGTATAAGGTTTATAAAAATATTCATATATAGTAAAAAGTGTTTTAACTACTGTATAGTATATAAAAATATATGAAAAGATTAATTATTGGAAATATTTCTTATATACATAAATATTCAAAAATTATTGTTTTTTTAAAACTTATTAATGTTATTTTATATCCTAATTAAATATGATATAAGTGTATTTTATAATAAAATATAAGTTATTTTATAAATTAAATAGTTTATTTTTTAAATATAAGTTATTTGCAACAAGTAAATATCAAATACTATATTGACAATAAAAATGCCTGGAACTAGAATATTGCTGTAAATATGATTTTTGAGAAAGGATTAATTTATGTTAGGTAAAAACAACAATAAGGAAAGAATTCGTAAAATGGAAATGCAGGCAAAGCAGGACCACTTCTCAATTAGAAAATTGACAATTGGTGCTGCTTCTGTTTTGCTTGGTTTTACATTCTTTGGCCTGAATAGCCAGACTGCCAAGGCTGACACTATTGATCCTGCAAAGGAAGAAATTAGTTCTGAAACGAATAAGTCCCAGACTGAATCTGATCAGACTGCAGACAAAGCAGATTCTGCAAACGCAAATAAACAAACGAGTTCGAAGAAGGAAGATGCTAATTTAAGTACATTTTCCGGTCTGAGTTCTTTTTTAAAGAGTACGGATACTGAAAATTCAACCACTTCTACCAAGGATTCTACAGCTAAAACTACTGATTCCAAGACTGATGGTCAAAAAGACAAGGAGAATACTGCTGATAACAATGCAAAGACTCCTGATAAGGATCAAAGTGCCACAAAGGATCCAGCTAAAGCTGATGGTGCAACAGATCAGGATAATTCAAAAACAAATAGTGCTGGAAAAACTGATTCTCAGACTCCCACATTAGTCGATAAAGATGCTAAGAGGGATGCTACTACTGGTACAGTTGCAAAGGTCACAAATTGGACACAGCTAAAAAATGCTTATAGTGATGCAAGCGTCAGCGAAATCGATATCATGAATAACATTTCTGCCGACAGTAATGGCTGGCATACTACTTTAGCTACAGTTCCGGGAAGGAAATTATTAATCAAATCCGCAGGAACTACAAAATATAAAATTGATTTTAAGCAGAATCATCCTGATTGTGATAAGAGAAATTCAACAGACATAACTTATGAAAATTTAGAGTTATGGAGTGCAGACTATTGGGGCGTTCTTTCCACTTATGGACTTTCTGGAACGGGAGGTTCCCAAAATGTTAATGTCAATATTAGATTTAAAAATGTTGATTATTACGGTTCACAGTTAATATATGCTCAAGCAAATACTCACATCTACTTTTATGGTACAAATCATATAAATACGATTAAAACACCTTATAATGGTGGACCAACTGAGTCTAACGACCAACAATTATTTGAGTTCAATGGCAAAAATTGCAGCGTTGAATTTGTAGATGGTGTATTTAATGGCTCAACATATGGTGGCAGTATGATCGAAATGACAGGTGATAATGTTTCTGTTAAAGTTGATCAAGGTGCCGTTGTTAATCTCACGCCCCTTGTAAATTATGACGCTTCTCGAACATATGGTGAACATTGGTATCCATTCTCCGTCATTTACATTAAAGGTAAGGGCAAAGTAGATGTTTCGGGTACGATAAATATTTTTATGGGCGATAACTCTACTTCACATCCATATCAAGGTAGTCGCAATAGCAACAAATGTAGGGCTATATTTTTAAAGGATAATGACTCCAGTTTTAATATTGGAACTAATGGTACAGTAAATGTCACTACTAACGGTAACATTAGTGATGCAGACAGTGGTAACCTTATTTATGATGCTGGTAATTTCACAATTAGACCAAAAGGGACCTTGAATGTCACTGGTAACGATATGGGTGACTATAGCGGAACATTAGTTTTAGTTAAGGGTAAAGCAGATATTGAAAACGGTGCTTTTAACATCAGTCTTGACGATTCCAAACCTGCAGGTCCTGGAAAAGGTGCCGGGACGGGTGCCGGAAAAGGAGCTATTACATTAGTAGACGTTCAGGGTGGTACCTTAATTGTCAATAACCCTACTTCATTAATTCTGAATGCGCAGGCTAACAAAAATCCTGACACCAGTATTATTGGTACAAATAACATTACTATAACTAACGTCCGGCAACAATTTGATCTTACTGGCTTGGGACTTGGAATTGACAAAGTCACTTTACCGCCATTTCATGTTTTAAATGTTAGAAAAAAACGGGGAGGAACCATTCTTGTAGACAAACTTGAGTTGCTGAATGGGAAAATGCCTCTAAATAATGAAAAATTACAGGAATTAATAACCAATGTAACGAATGCTGGTATTGATTATGATAAATTACCAACCGATGTGAAAGAATCTTTAACTGAAACTGCTAAGGGCAATAAAACTTTTGACGATCTCTTTATTGATATTATTCAAAGAGCTTTCAATAATAGTAAGAACTTTGGCTATAACAATATTGCCTTTATTCCTGCCAACCCAAGTGGCTTTCTGGATATTGACACTAGCAAGGTGACTGTCAAGAGAAATGACGATGGATCAAATACTATTACAGGTGCTGCAGGAAGCGTAATAGGTTATAACCCTGATACAGATGGTCCAGATGACCTTAAAGGCGATCCAAAAAACATTAAGAATCCGTTTAGTTTGGTTATGCCGGTAGCTACTAAAGCTTATATTGCCGCCAATATTATTGACGATAAGGGCAAAAAAATTCCGTGGCCAGATAAGGATGATAAGAATCATGGAGTTCCCAATCCTTATGCTGCAACTGATGATACGTATAGAGACTCTAAGAATAGCTCACTAAATCCGCTGCCAACCCAGTATGCTGCTGAGGTCAACAATGATGGTTCATTTACCTTTACCATTCCGGCAGATCAAACTGTCAAATTTAATAAAAATTATGGTATTGAATTATCACCTAGTGCTAACTTCATTGGCTATGATCCAACTGATACTTCAAAACCTGTCAGACAGAATTTGGATATTTTGACCTTGAGTGAAGTCCGTGATCAAGCAGCTAAGGCAATTACTGATGCAATTAATACTGCTAAAACGAATAAGCCAAATAATCTGACCGCCGATCAGAATAAGGCATTTAATGATGCGCTGGCTCAGGCTGCTGCTGCTGCTTCCAAGACCATTAATAGTGCTAACAAGTCAACTTCAGTCTATGACCCTAGTGCAGACTCAATTACTAAAGTAAATCAACGCAAAAATGATGCTTTAAAGATTATTAATGATGCCATTACAGCAGCACAAAATTCGGCTCAAGTTGAAACTGATAGGACTAGTGCCATCAATGCTCTGAATAACGAAGCAAGCAAGCAAGCTGGATACTATCCTTCACAATCGCAGACAATTAATGGCGCTAGGGATAGTGCAATTAGCCAAGTTAAGGCAGCACAAAATAGTACTGATGTTGCTAAAGCTAAGGATGACGGAATAAAGGCAATTGACAAGATTGGTCTTGACTATAAGAACACCGTGAAAACAGGTCTTAACCAGCAAATCGGTCAAGTAAAATCTGATATAGCTGACCTTGCTAAAGATGCTAACCTGAATAATACAGAAAAAGATGAAGTCAATGGCTTAATTGACAGGTTGAAACGTCCGGATGCAATCGTCGCTACTCAAGGTGACATCGATAAAGATACTAATGAAGCTTCAGTCAAAAATCACCAAAAAGAAGCTCAAGATACCATTGACGCTCTTAAGAATACTATCGCTGCAATTAAGAAATTACAGGCAGCAGCCAAAGATGAAATTGCCAAGCATAGTGACAAAACGACTGATATTCAGGATTCTTTAAATGATGCCGTACATAAAGTCATCAATGGTGACGATCCTGACGGTTCAAATGGTCTAGAAGCAATCAAACAAGTTTACGCAAATCAGGAAGCAGACGCTATTAATAAGGCAGCTGCAGCAGCTAAGAAGAGAGTCCAAAATTCTGGTCTTGCTCCTGCAGATCAAGTAGCTTACTTAAATGCAATTGATAATGCTGCTAAAGTAGCTACTGCCAAACCGGGTGATTCAAATTATGATGCTAATAAATCAATTTATGGTACCTCAGATGTTACAGGTATCGATCAAAGAGTAGCAGCAACGCAAACTGCTTTTGATAAGGCTGCTGCTAAGTCTGAAGTTTCAGGATATGCTGTTACTATCGAGGATAGTCTGTCGGTTAATTCAACCACCACTATCGCCAAAGCAATTAGTGACGGTTTGGCAAGTATTGATAATTCTGCTGACTCTAATGCAGTTGCAACTGCAGAGGATACTGCTAAAAAGAATGTGCTTAAAGCAATCTCCAAGCAGAAGTTAGTCGATGTTGAAGCAGATGTTGAAAATCAAATCAGCAATATTCCTGGTTTAACTGCTCAGAATATTGATGATGCTAAAACGCAGGCTCAGAAGATTTTAAGTAATAATACTAATCCACTGGGATATACTCAGAAGGTTGATCAAGCTGATTCACTTGCAGCAATTGACGGAGCCAGAAATGATGGTATTACAGCTCTTAACAATCTGTTGACTAAGCAGCAAGAGTTAGGTAAACGCAATAATCAACTAACTGATGCTGCCGCACAGATTAGGCAGAAACAACAGGATGCTGATAAAGCTATTGATGCTATAACAAATCTCAGTGACGCCGAAAAGGATTCATATCATAACCAAATTAAAAAAGTTGCAGATGACAGTATTAACGGTTTAAACAGCATTGACCCTTCAAAGGTTGATGATGCTGTTACAACAGCCAAAGGAAAGATAGACAGTATAGTCGCTGATGCCCAAAATAAGGGTAACAGTGTGATCAAAGATGCACGGGCAAAAGCTTCACAAGCAGTTGATGATGCAGCAAAGGCTGCTAAAGCTAAGATTGAAAGCATACCTGACAGTCAACTCAGTCAATCAAACAAAAAGCACTATGAAGATTTGATTGATCAGGATGCACAATCAGCTAAAGATAAGATTGCTGCAGCTCAAGATGAAGACAGTATCAAATCTGTTGTTCAGGACGGTGAAAACAATATTACCAGGGACTTGAACGATGCTCTGGTTTCTGCAGCACGTGCCAAAGCAATATCTGATTTACAAACTGCTAAGAATGAAGCCAGAGAGACCATTTCTACCGCTCATGATAAAGAATCACTTAACGACAAAGACTGGGTAGATAAATTAGACCAGATTGACAATGCCTATGATCAAGCTGTTCAGGCTGTAACGGGCGACTTTAATGTTTCAGATATTAATAATGATGCGGATAAAGGCAAAAAGAGTATCCAAAGTATAGTTGACAGTATCTCGGATAACGAAGCCACACAAGCTTTAGCAAAACAGCGTCAGGATGCTATTAATAAACTAAAAGAAGCTCGCGATAATGCGAATACCCAAATAACTACTGATCCTAATTTAAGCGTTACCGAAAAGAACGATTACTATAACCAAATCTCAAATGCCTTTAATAATGCTCAGTCGGCTATTCAAGCAGCAGGCAAAGACGATATTGATACTGCTCTTACCAATGGCACTAGGAAACTGACTGAGATTCAGGAAGCTGCAAACTTGCAATCTGCCAAGGATCAAGCTCTAAATGACTTGCTTACTGAGAGAAGCAAAATTAGAGAGCAAATTGGCAATATGGATCAAGTTACAAGTGCCAATAAGAACGATTTACGAGCTAAAGTTGACGAGCAATACAATCAAGCAGTCAAGAATATTAACTCTGCAAGTACATCTTCTATCCAACAAGTTACCCAAGCAGCTCAACAAGGCAAAGCAGCTATTGATGATGTCATCAGTGATTTAAACATTAATAAAGTTATTAACAAGCAAAAACTTGATGATTATGCTCAAAAAGCTATTGATCGCATTAGCAACTCAACCGATATTACTCAAGCTGTGAAGGATTCCACTATTGCTGGAATTAAAGCTGCTCGTGATGAGGCGAAGGCTAATGTCGATAAGGTCGATAAGCAAGAAGATATCCCAGCTTCTAATCTTGCAGAACAAAATGGTGAACTGGCAATTGACGCGGCTGCTGCCAAAGGCAATGGCCTTGAAGGATATAAGAACAGCACAATTGATCAAATTTCTACTGCTGCAGCTAATGCCACTTCACGTTTGCAAGGAATTTATAATGGACTTAACGATGATGATAAGGCAAAAGTTAAGGACGTATTTGATCAGGCCAACAATGCTATTCAGCAGGCTTCCACCACAGCAATTGCAAACGTTAAGAAGGCTACTAATAAAGATCAGGTAGATGGCTATACTAAAGATGCAATAGCTGCTATTAATAAGGCAGAAACAGGTGCAGACTTAGCTGCTGCCAAAGCTGCCGCAATAACTGCAATTAATGAAGCAAGTACTAAAGCAAATACCCAATTAACAAATAAGAAAGATCAGGACGCAGTCAAAGCTGTTACGAATCTTGGTCAAAATGACATTAATGCTGCCAGTGATATTGCAACTGTTAATAAGATCAAAGGCAACACTATTCAAAGCATACAAAACATTCTTGATATTGCTGCCTCTCAGCAAGCTGATCAGATTAGAAATCAACGGGATGAAGCACTGCAAGAGCTAAAGGATACTTTAGACGGGAAGGACGATCTTGCTGGAGTTCGTGATCAAATTAATAGACTGAATGATTTAACTGACGATCAAAAGACTGCTTTCACAAAACAAGCTGTAGACGCATATAATCGTGCTGTTGCTAAGGTCAGCGGAGCGTCTAAAGATCAAATTGAAAACGAAAAGAATGCGGGCTTAGTCAACATTAATCAGGCATTGACAGATGCTAAGCTGCAAGCTGCCAAAAACAAGGCTAAATCAGATTTGGATCAAGCAGCATCTGATGCTGGTAAAAATGATCCTAACGACAAGGATTCAATCAATAACGAGCGTGACAAAGCCAAAGACAAAATTGATCAGGCTAAAAATACCGATGAAGTCAATAAAGCTAAAGATGAAGGCCAAAATGCTATTAACGGTATTGAGCAGACAGGCAAGGATACTCAACTTGCCAATGATAAAGTTGCAGCAAAAAATGATCTGAAAAATGCTGCAGACAAGCTACAACAAAAGATTGATCAAGACCTAGCTGATAAGAAACTGGGTCAAGACCAATATGATGATTTAAAAGAAAAAATTGATCAGGCTCGTAAAGATGGTGAGACCAGGATAAACTCAGCCAAAGATAAGGATAGTTTGACTGGTGCCCAGAGTCAGAACAACAATGATCTCAATAATATCAGTACTGATATTGGTAAAGAAGAATCATTGACCAATGCTTTAACTCAGCTGCAAGATGCCGTCAATAAGGCTTCTGCTGCGGCAGACGGAATTGCTAAGGACAATAAAGATCTGGCTGAGCAAATGAGAGAACAGATCAAATCTGAACGTGATAAAGCTGCTCAAATCATTCAAAATGCTAAAAATGATGCACAAGACCCTAATAATGCTATGAATACGGCTGCACAAGATGGTGTAAAAGCGATTACTGGCTTAACTGACCGTTATGAAGCTAAGAATGACGCTATCAATAAGTTAAAGGGCTATGCAGAAACTGTAAAGAAGGGTCTGCAAGGCAATAATCTTGATGCTAATGAAATTAGTCAAGGTGAAAGTGCTATCAATACTGCTTTGCAAAATGCAACCAGCAACATTTATGGTGCTAAAGATACTGACAATTTAGATGATATTGAAGGAGCCGGAGAAAAGGCCATCGACCAAGCTAAATTGCCAAGCGATCTGCTAGCTGAAAAGAACAAGCAGATTGCAGCTATCGATGACTATGTCAAAAATAAAGGTGATATTAGTTCAGTTGCTACTAATTTAACTAATGATCAAAAGGCTGATTTGCAAAAGCAGCTCGATCAAGTAGTGCAAAACACTAAAGACAAGATTGGCAGTGTCAAATTACCTGATAACCCAACTCAGTCTGACTTAGAAGCCGCAAAGAAGAAGTTGGCTAATATCGAACAGGGTGTTCCAGAAAATAATGAAGCACTTAACTTCGGTCAAGCAGGCGTAGATAATGTTTACGATGTAGCTAAGAACAGAGCGGATATCTATCAAGCTAAGCAAGATGCTATTAAGCAGTTACAAGATATCCAGGATCAAGCTAATAAGAAGATTGAAGATTCTGGCTTGTCAGGAACAGATCAAGAAGCTGAAAGACAAAAGATCAAGGATATCATTGACAAGAGTAAGACTGATGTTAATAATATTCCTGATAAAAAAGATGGTAAAGACAGGACCGCTGATGATGTCAAACAAGATGCTGCAGCTATAGTTAATAAGGCCAAGAATGGCTATAAAGATCCTACAACTGGAGAACAGATGCCTGGTACTTCAAGTGTTATTGATCAAGCAGCTCTTGCTGGTGCTAAAACCAAGGCAGAAGGTTATTTGAAAGAAAAGCAGAATCAGGCTCATGATATCATTAACAAATCTCAGTTAACCGATTCCGAAAAGCAGGAAGCTAACCAAGCTATCGATGATGCTTATAATACTGAAAAGAAAAACATTGAAGCTATTACTGACCTTGATACAGTTCCGAAAGATAAGGATCACGTTGGAACTAGCATTGATAAGATTTGGCAGAATTCTTCTGAATGGGTTGTTAAAGATAAACAGAATGCTACAGTCGGCACTAATGGTTTACAAAGTGAATATGATAAATTAACTAGTGACCAGAGAGCAAATTCAGACTATCAAGACTATATTAAAGATATAATTGCAGGTCTTGCCGATATCAACAAAGCTGACAATATTCCGGATATTAGTTCTGCATACAATCAAGGCATTACAGCTTTGAACAAACTCAAAGCTAAGGAAGAAATTAAGAACGCTGCTGATAAGGCTAAAACTGAGATTATCAATAATAAAGATATCGATAGTCAAACTAAGTTGGACCTCATTAATAATGTTAATGAACATGTTAAAGAAGGTAACGAAGCAATTGATCAAGTTAATGCTCCTAGTGATGATCCTGCCGGTAAGAAGACTAATATTGACAAGGCTGCTAACACAGCTAAAGGTGATATTCAAGTTGAGGTCAATAAGGCAATTGATGCCAGCAAGAAGAAAGCTGATCAGGAAGTTGCTGATAAAGCAATAGAAGCTATCGATAAAATTCATAAAGAATTTGGTGATAACGCTGATACTTCTTCAATCCAAAATGCTTTTAATAAACATAAAAACACGGAGGGCAATTCTTATGATGAAATTCAAAAGAATAAGCTTGAAGCCGAAAAAGAAATTGCTAAGGGTGCCGTTGATGATGCTGCTAAGAATGCCAAAAAAGATGTCGACAATAATAAGGGCAAGCACCAAGATGGCAGTGATTTAACTAATGATGAAAAACAAAAGATCAAGGATGAGATTGATCATCAAAAAGATAATGCCAAAGATAAGATAGATCACGCTGGTAGCGGAGACGATATTGACAAGAATCGTGATAACGGTATAGATGTCATTCATCAGGATAGCTCCGATCCAACAACAATTGATAAGGTTATTCACGGCGGCGATAATAATGGTAATGGTGGAAACACTGAAAACATTAGCAACGGTGGAAACACTGGTGGCGGTTCTACAGTAACTCCAGGACCTGGAAATAAACCAGGAACTGGCTCAGTTGATGCAGGTAAAGACAAGCCTCAAAATGGTGATGATGTTGATTTGTCTGATTCATCACAAGTCAAATTGATGCATAATGCATACCTGTATGATGAAAATGGCAAGCGTGCTAACCAGATCACTTTAGGTGTTGGTTCAATAGTTACTGTTTATGGCACACAAACGATCAATGGTAAAGAATACTACGTCTTAGTTGATCAAGGTGCTAAGAATAAGAAGTACTTTGTTGCTACAGCAAATGTATTGGCTACTAGGCAAAAATTGACTCACAATGCTTATATTTACAATCAATTTGGCAAGCGAGTTAAGAAGACAGGCGTTTACAAGAAGGGTCAACTGCTAAATACCTATGGCGCAGTCGTTAAGATCCGTGGTAAGAGATACTTTACTATTGGTAAGAACCGCTTCGTCAAAGCCGCAAATGTTAAGATAGTAACTTCTGCAAAATCAGCCAATGAAGAAGTTGCGCCAACGAATACCAATACTACTGAACAACCTGTTGTCACTGTTGCTAAGAGCTTAAAGCATAATGCTTACCTTTATGATGAAAACGGCAGGCGTGCAAATAAGCTGATCTTCAATGCAGGTTCAGTTGTTGAAACTACTGGTAAGAAGACAATCAATGGTCAGAAATACTATGCTTTGCCTGATGGACTTTATATAGCTAGTGGTAATATTGATGCCAAGAAATTAAAGCTGAAGCATAATGCTTATATATACAATAAGTATGGTCATCGTCTAGGCAAGAAAGTACTCAAGAAGCGTAAATCCGTGAATACATACGGTAATCCAGTCAAAATTGGTCATAAAAAATACTACACATTAAGTAAAGGGAGGTTCGTTAAGAAAGCAAACTTTTAATTATTAAAAACTCTAGAATTTACAGCTTAAATATCACAAAAGAAGTGTCACATTTGTGGCACTTCTTTTGCATTTTCAAATCATCTATAGTTTTAGAAAAAGAGGGGCTGAGTCTCCTCCTTTTTTCTGCGAGAAAAACTCTAGCAGGCATATCTTCCATACTATCTAAATATCTAAGCAAGTCCGAAAAAAGTTATATTTACTTAATTGACTATGTTAATCAGATCACAAACATATTCATGTATATATAGTACAAATTATATTTTGTATATTATATATAAATATGTTTATAAAAACAGTAAAATTAATTTATATTTAAAATAAACATTTTATTTCTATTGATTAAATTATTGTTATTTATATATATATTATACTTATTGAATCAGCATAAAACTTAAAATTAAGGTTATTTTATATTATATTTTTTTGAATTTCATTACCTATTAAAATGCATAATAGTGTTACTAAATTGACAGTAAAAATAACAGGACTTACAATTAATATGTAATCATAATTTCGAGAAAGGATTATTATGCTAGGTAAAAATAATAATAAGGAAAGAATACGTAAAATGGAAATGCAGGCAAAGCAAGACCACTTCTCAATTCGTAAATTGACTATTGGTGCTGCTTCTGTCTTACTTGGTTTTACATTCTTTGGCTTAAGCAATCAAACAGTTAAAGCTGATACAGTTGATCCAGCAAGTGAAGAAGTAGATTCCCAAACTAATGGAAATGAAACAACTAATACTGAACAAACTGCGACTAAGGCAAAAACTGCAACTACACAAAAGCAATCATTTCAAGATAATACGAAGCACGATTTAAGCACTTTTTCTGGCTTAAGTTCATTTTTAAAAGATAGTGACTCAAAGACTAGTCACAGTTTTGCAACTGGTCAAGCAGAATCAGAAAAGACAATGCCCGAGTCGACGAATAATTCTGATCAACAGTCTAGTCATAATCAGGATACCGCTGCTGACTCATCCGCTAAAGGTGATACAACAAAGCCTGTCGATTCAACAGCTGCAGTGGCTAATGATTCAAATGCTGCTGAAAACACAGAAATAAATACTAGGGATGCTAGTGTAGCACAGGTCCATACCTTTGATGAGCTTATAGGTGCGTTTCAAAATGATAGTATTTCAGAAATTGACGTTATGAACGATATTACTGACGGACCAGAGAATGGATCACAAGCGTTCTACTTTTACGGCAGGAAAATGCTCATTAAATCCGCTGGTGACAGTAGTACTAGGTATAAAGTTGATTTGAAAGGTAACCATCTCCAATTAAATAGTGGCAGTACGCAGGATTTAGATATAACCTACGACAACCTTGACTTATGGAGTGCAGATATCTGGGGCGTCATCATGACTGATGATTACAACCAAGATGGTCATTTTTCAAAAATCACATTCAATAATGTTAATTTCCATGGTTCGCAAATGGTTCACTGTGGAAATAATACTAAAATTTACTTTACAGGAACAAACTACGGGGAAGTAACGCATACACCTTATCCAGGAATTACCATTTCAAGTGGTGATGTTCAACAACTTTTTGAATTTACTGGTTCAAATAATTCACTTGATTTTAGTGGGACTTTTACTGGTAAAACCGTTGGTGGTAATGTGATAGAAATGGCGGGTAACAACAATGTTGTTAACATTGAAAAGAACGCTAAGGTATCACTTTCACCGCGGATCTATATTCCTAATAATAGCTTAGGCTCTAACGCTGCTGAGCATACCGGGCTTCCTTTAGCTATCGCCATGTTAGGCAATAATGAAGCCGTTAATGTTGATGGTGAGCTGAATATCACAACTGGTAGCGATCACTATAATGGTACAAATGATAACGATCAATCCAGTGCAATCCTGATCAATGATGGCAACTCCGTTTTCAACATTAATAGTGATGCGAAAGTCAATATTACTACTAATGGTGATATAGCTAATAACTGGGGCAACAGAAACCTGATTTATGATGGTGGTAATTTTAACATTCTGCCAAGGGGATCGTTAAACATTAATGGTTCAAATATGGGCGACTATTCTGGTACTTTGGTCCTAATTAGGGGTACGGCCAATATTGAAAACGGTGGTTTTAACATCATTCTTGGAAAGCCAGGTCCAAATGGTAGATACGTAGATGGCGGTAATGGCCAAATACTTTTGGTAGATGTGCAAGGCGGAAAATTATTTGTTAATAATCCTACCTCATTAATTTTGAATGTCCAGGGCAATACCAATCCTGCTACGAGTATTATCGGCACCATGCCGATTACCTTAACAAATGTGCGTCAGCAGTTTGATTTGAGCTCAACGCAAACTGGGGTTGGTAAAGTAACATTGCCACCATTTCACGTTTTAACTGTTAGGAAAACTGACAATACAATTGCAGTCGATAATATTGAGTTGCTTAATGGTCAAGAAAAGCTAACAGCAGATAAATTAGCAGAAATTAAAGCACAGGCTGCTAAGGCTCATATTTCACTTGATAAATTACCAGCTGACGTTCAGAATTCCTTAGCTGATGGTATTAAGAACGGTTGGACTTACGATCAAATCTTTTCGGATATTATTCAAAAAGCATTCAATAATAGCAATAATTTTGGCTATAACAACATTAGTTTTATTCCGGCCAATCCAAGTGGCTTTTTAGATATTGATCCGGGAAAGGTCAAAATCACTAGAAAAGATGATGGCTCACAAACAATTTCCGGTGAGGCAGGTAGCGTAATTAATTATAATTCTGCTACTGATGGACCAGATTCAGATCCAGAAAATTTGAAAAACCCGTTTAGTTTGATTTTACCTGTTGCCACTAAAGCATATATTATAGCCAATTTAATTGATAGTATGGGTGTAAAAACTGCATGGACACCAAAGGATCAAAATGGTAAAAATATAATCGACAATCCATACGCACAAACAAAAGACACCACTAGAGATTCAAGCAACAGTTCTTTAAATCCTTTACCAACACAATTTGCAACAATTGTAAATGATGACGGTTCGTTTAGTTTTACTATTCCAGCCGATCAAACGATTAAGTTTGATAAAGGCTACTCTATAGAATTAACTCCAAATGCTAACTTTGTTAGCTATGATCCGTCTAGTGTTGCTGCTGGACGTCGTCCAATAATTAAAAACTTGGATATTCTAACTTTAACAGATGCGCAAGATCAGGCTGCTAAGGCAATCACTGATGCTATTAGTGATGCAAAAATAAACAGGCCTAATAATTTATCTGATGCACAGATCAAAGAGTTTAATGATCAGCTAGATAAAATTGCTTCGGCTGCATCTAAGACAATTACTTCCGACAACGAAAAAACTTCGGTTTATGCTTCAAGTGCTAACACTTTAACAGAGGTTAACAATCGTAAGAATGCTGCCCTTGATGCAATTAAGAATATCGTAAGTCAGGCACAAAATTCTTCAACGATTGAGGCATCTCGTAATAATGCAATTACAAATTTAAATAATGAAGCCACGTTGCAGTCAAAGAGATTTCCTACAATGACGGATGCGATTAATGCTGCACGTGATAAAGCAATTAATACTATTAAAGGTATTCAAGCTGATAAAGATATTACTGAAGCAGAGAAGAATGGCATCAATGCGATTGATCAAGCTGCTTATGGTTATAAGAAGAGTATTGAAACTGATCTTAAGCAAAAAATTGATCAAGTCTATGTTGACGCTTACAAACTAGCAAACGATCCTAACTTGAGTAAAGAAGAGAAGGATGAAATAGTTAATTTACCTACTCGTCTGGCTCGTGCTCAGGCTATCGCTCAACCAGAAGGCGATATTGAAAAAGATCTTGACCAAGTATCAGTAGATGGGCACCAAAAAGAAGCACAAGGTATAATTGATAAAGTTAATAAAACAATTCAAGCACTGAAAGACTTACAAGCTGTTGCTCAAGATGAAATTAAAAACCATGCCGATAAGACTACAGAAATAAAGGATTCCTATAATAAAGCAGTTCACGACATTATCACTGGTGATGATCCTGATGGTTCTAAGGGTAAGGAGTCTATTAAGGATATAAATGCTGATCAAGAAGCAAGCAAAATTAATGCTGCAGCAGCTGCTGCCAAAGAGCGAGTACAGAATTCAGGCATTAGTTTAGATCAACAAACTCCTTTACTAGACGCAATTGATCAAGCAGCAGAAGTTGCAACTGCTAAACCAGGAAGTGCTAAGTATGATGAGCAAAAGTCAATTTATGGCACTTCTGACGACACTGCGATCAAACAAAGAGAAGCAGCTGCACAAACTATTTTTGATCAAAATGCTGCAAAAGCTGAAATTTTGGGATATGCAAATGCTAATGAGAGCTCGCTAGGCATTCCTTCAAACTCTGAAATCGAAAAAACGGTAACTGATGGTTTAACCAATATTGATCAAGCCAGCGATTCTGCTACTGTTTCGACAACCGAGGAGTCAACTAAGCGGTCAATTTTAAGACAGCTTTCTAAGATTAAACTTGCCCAAGTTGAAAGTAATATTGAAAGCCAATTGCGTAGCTTGCCAGGCTTGTCAGCAAATGATATTGACGATAGTGTAGCAAATGCACAGAAACTGCTCAATAATTCAAGCACTCCTCTTGGCTATAACCAGCGGATTGATCAGGCAGATAGTTTAACTGCAATTGATTCAGCGCGTAATGATGGTATCAATGCCTTAAACAGCTTACTGGCTTCAGCTAAAGCTAAGGGTGAACGTAACCAGTCCTTAGATGATGCTATCAAGCAGATCAGACAAGCGCAAACAAATGCTGATAACCAAATCGATCAAACCAACAATCTGACTGCTGAACAAAAGAAAGCATATCATGATCAAATCAGCAAGGTAGTTAATGATAGTATTGATACCTTAAACAAGGTCGATAGTTCTAAAATCGCTGAGACAGTCACTAACGCTAAAAACAGTATAGATAATATTGTAAGCGATGCTCAAGGAACTGCCAATAAAGAGGTAGAAGAAGCTAGAACCAAGGCAGCTCAAGACGTTGATACAGCTGTTAATGATGCAAAAGCTAAAATTGAAAGCATTGATGATAGTCAACTCAGTCCTTCAAATAAGAAGTATTATGAGGACCAAATTGATCAAGATGCCCAGGCTGCGAAGGCCAAAATTGCTTCAGCTCAAAATGTATCTGATATCACTTCGGCTAAGCAAGATGGTCAAAACAATATTCTAAAAGATTTAGGTGCTGCTCAAATCACGGCCACTAAGGCGCAGGCAATTAGCAAACTTCAACAGGCCAAGGCTAATGCCAAAAATACTCTTGCAAATTCTCATCTTGATCCGGCAATAGTTCAAGCAAAACAGGATCAGATTGATGCAGGTTATGATCAAGCAATCCAGGCGATCACTAATGACCATACAGTAACTGATATTAACACTGATGCTCAAACAGGAATTGATGCCATTAATTCTGTTATTAATTCCCTTTCTCCTGATCTCGAAGCTCAGGCCTTAGAACAACAGCGTCAAACTGCAATTGGAAAATTAAAAGATGCGCGTGATTCTGCAAGCAGTCAGATTACTAATGATCCTAATTTAGGAGTAACCGAAAAGAATGACTACTATAATCAGATTACCAATGCCTTCAATCAGGCTCAAACTGCCATTCAAGGTGCAAGTAAAGATGATATAGATGCAGCATTAACTAAAGGTAAAAATGATTTAGCAAACATTCAAGCTGCAGCGAACTTGCAATCTGCAAAAGACCAGGCTTTAACAGCTCTAATGGATGAGCGCAATAAAGTAAAAGAGCAAATTGGCAATATGGATCAGATTACCAGTGCCAACAAAGATGAATTGCGTGCAAAAGTGGATGCTACATATGATATTGGTGTTAATGGCATTAATGATAAAAGCACCACTACCAATGAGCAACTTAATAAAATTGTCCAAAATGGTAAGTCATCAATTGATGATGTGATTAGTGACGTAAATGTTAATAAGATCCTTAATAAGCAAAAGCTTGATGATTATGCACAAAAGGCGATTGACCGAATTAATAGTTCGTCAGATATTACAAATGATGCCAAGACCACAACTATTAATAACATTACATCTGCACGCGATAATGCAAAATCAATAATTGATTCTACAAATGCTGTCTCTGATGCTAATACAGCTGAGAAAAAGGGCGAATCAGCTATTGATGCTGCAGAAGCTGCAGGTAATGGTTTTAATACATCTAAAACTGATACTAAAAATAATATTGCCAATGCTGCAAGCAGTGCCAAGAATCGTTTAAGTGACATTTATAGCAAATTATCGAATGACCAAAGAAATGAAGTAAAAAAGCAATTTGATGATGTAATTAGTCAGCTTGAGTCAATCCCAACGGATGCAAATAGTAAAATTGACGCAGCCACAAATAAAGAACAACTAACTGGAATTTATCAAGATGCATTAAATAAAATTAATAACATTGAATCTGCTGCCAAGTTAGCTAGTGATAAAGTTGTCGCCACTGATTTGATTAAAAATACAGCATACGCGGCTCGAGCTAAACTAAATGATTCACGAGACCAAAATGCAGTTTTTGCAGTGGCTGATTTAGGCATTAAAGATATTGGCGCGGCCAATGATAGCGCTACAGTTGAAAAAATCAAAAATAATACCTTACAGGGAATTAGTAACGTAGTTGCTAATGCAAGTAAGAGTGATGCAGAGGATATTCGTAACCAAAGAGATCAAGCAATTAAAGAACTTGATAAAGCTCTTGGAAAAGGCTCAACTGATACCGGTGTTCTGCCAGAAATTAATGGGTTAACTGGTTTAACTTCAGATCAGTTAGCTAAGTTTAAACAGCAAGCACAGGATGCTTATGATCATGCCGTTTCAAGCATCAGTGGCGCTCTAGCAGAGAACATTGATACAGAAAAGAATACCGGTCTAAGCAATATTTACCAGGCCTTGTCTGATGCTAAACTGCAAGCAGCTAAAAATAAGGCAAAATCTGCTTTAGATGATAAAGCCCAAACTTCAATTGCTAGTGACGCTAATGATAAATCTACGATTGAAAGCGAGCGGGATAAAGCAAAAGAAAATATTGATAAAGCTCAAAATCAAGATGATGTGCAAAAGGCTCAAGATGAGGGTAATAAAGCAATAGAAGCGATTGTTGATACAGCAAAGGATACCAGCCTCACTAACGCTAAGACATCTGCTAAAAATGATTTTGATAATTCAACAAATAAATTACAACAGCAAATTGATCAAGATTTGGCCGATAAAAAATTAGGTCAAGACCAGTATAATGATTTGAAGAATAAAATTGATCAACTTCGCCAGTCTGGTGAAACCAGAGTTAACTCTGCTACCAACCAGGACCAATTGTCTGATGCTAAAGGTCAGAATAATGCTGATTTGAATAAAGTTAATAATGAGATTGTCAAGGCAGAATCTGTCAATAACGCATTAACTAAGTTGCAAGATGCAGTGAACAAGGCAAATGAAGCTGCAGATAAGATTGCTAAAGATAATCCTAGTTTGGCAGATCAGATGAGAGATCGCATTAAGTCAGAACGTGATAAAGCTGCTCAAAATATTCAAACTGCTCAAAACAATACGACTGATGCAAATAGTGCAATTAATCAAGCAGCGCAAGCTGGTAATGATGCAATTAGTGGCTTAACTCAGCGATTCGAAGAAAAGAACAAACAAATTAATACTCTGAAAGAATATGCTGAAGCTGCTAAGACAAAATTGCCAAGTTCAGGACTTGATCCAACGGAAATAAGTCAAAATGAAGCTGCAATAAATGACGCAATGCAAAAAGGCATTAGCGACTTATATGGCGCTGATGATAATGCAAACTTAAGTCAAGTTGAAAAAGCTGGTGAGGCCGCTATAGATCAAGCAGGTATTCCAGCCAATGTACTAAGTGAAAAGAACAAACAAATTGCTGCTATTGATAAGTATGTCAAAGATAAGGGCAGTATTGGTCAAGTTGCAAGTCATTTAACTGATCAACAACAGGCTGACTTACAGGATCAACTTAATCAGTTGGTTCAAAAGACTAAGGATGAAATTAGTAAAGTTGTTTTACCAAGCAGTCCGACAACAACGGATCTCGAAAATGCTAAACAAAAATTGCAAAACATTGAGAAGGGTCTGGATAGCGAGGGACACTCAACCAATTTAGGTGAAACTGGGATTGACCAGCTTTACCAAACAGCCCAAAATAAAGAAGAAATCTATCAAATTAAGCAAAATGCTATTAATAATCTTCTTGAGCAAAAAGCAGAAGCTGATAAAAAACTTGAAGGCTCTGGCTTAGTAAACTCTGATTTACAAAAGCAAAAACAGAGGCTTCAAGATATTTATGATCAGAGCAAGGCAAAGATTAACGCAGTTCCGACAACAGATAAGAACGGAAATGATCGTTCTAGTGCTGACATCCAAAAAGACGTTGATCAGATTGTTAACAATGCAACCCAAGGATATTCTGATAACAATTCTGGCAGTCACATTCCTGGCTTTGCTGATGTCGAAAAAGATACTAATCTTGCTGCTGCCAAAGCAAAGGCAGAGGATATTTTACAAAGAAAATATTCAACAACTCACAACATTATTGGGTCATCTCAACTAACTGCTGATCAAAAGAAAGCATTAAACAAGATAGTTGATGATCTATATGCAAGTGAAAAAGCAAGTATAGAACAACAAACTGACATTAACAAAATTCCGACTGACGAAAATCAAATTGGTACTAAATTAACTGATACTTATCAAAATACTTCTGAATGGTTTGATTATAATCAAGCTAATGCCTTGAAGGGTGCCGGAAATGAAATAACAGGCCTAGAAGCTGGATACAATGGCTTAACTGAAGCACAAAAAGCCAATCCTGATTATCAAAGGAACATTCAAGCTATCCAGGATGCAATTGATGCAATTAAGCATTCGACCAACATTGGCTCTACATCTCAAGCGTATAGCAATGGAATCAATGCCTATAATGAGCTAATGGGTAAAGAAAAAGTTAATGATTTGTTCAATAAGGCAAAGGACAAGCTTAACAATATAGATAGTCTACTTCCTCAGGATAGAGATCATTTCAAAAATAGACTTGATGGCATACATGGAAGTATAGATAGTGTGCTTACTCAAGATGCTCAAGCTGACGCATCTTACGAGAATATTGCAAATCAGATGAACCATGATATAGACATGGCAAGGCAAGCAATTGATCAGTTAATGCAGCAAGCATTATATGCAGTTAAGAGTTCTGCTAATAGGGATGTTGAGGCTGAATACAAAGGTGCAGTTGCCCAGAACCAGAAATATTTTGGTGATTCCGCATGGATTTATGCAACTAATAGTGAGCATGACAAATATAAAGATATCTCTGGTAATTCTTATGATGAAGTTCTGAATAATAGAATAACTGGGATACGGGAGATTGCCAAAGCTGCTGTCTCAGATGCTGCTACTAATGCTAAGAAGAAAATTGATAATAACAGGGTCAAGCATGAAAACGGTGATAACTATACTGACGATGAAAAAGCTGCAATTAAGACTGAAATCGACCGCATTTTAGCTGATGCTCAGGAAAAGATTAATCAAAATAATACTTTAACTGATATTGACGGCAAGCGTGACGATGGTATTGAAGCGATTAATAAGGCTTCATCAGATTCAACTGTCATTGATAAGATTATTAAAGATAGTGCCAACAGCAATAATAATGGCAATAATAACGGAAACAATACCAATAATAATTCTGACAACAATGGCAGCAATTCTAATTCTGATAGTAATGGTAGTACTTCATCTATTCCTATTAACCCTGTTAATCAACCATCAACTGATAAACAAAATGGAACAAATGGTGCGCCAAATGATTTAGGCGAAAGCACTAATGTGACCTTAATGCATAATGCATATCTCTATGATAATTCTGGCAAACGTGCTAACAAAGTTACACTCGGTGCCGGTTCAATCCTTACTACTTATGGTACAGTTTCTATTGGAGGCCGTGAATACTATGTACTAGTTGACACACATGATAACAATAAGAAGTATTATGTTGCTGCAACAAATGGCCAGGCCACTAAGCAAAAAGTGGTCCATAATGCATATATTTATAACCAGCTAGGTAAACGGGTTAAGAAGACTGGCGTTTACAAGAAGGGTCAACTGCTTAATACGTTCGGTGGAGTCGTTAAGATTCGTGGTAAAAGATATTTCACTATTGCAAAGAACCGCTTTGTCAAAGCAGGAAATGTAAAATTAGTAACTGCTACGGGATCAGCGGGTGAAGAAGTTGCTGCAGCAACTATTAATGCTGCAGTTCAAACTGTTGAGACTACGACTAAGAAACTAATGCATAATGCTTATCTATATGATGAAAATGGCAAGCGTGCTAACAAGTTAATTATCAACTTGGGTTCAGAAATTGAAACAGTTGCTAAGAAAACTATTAGCGGTAAAACCTATTACGTTTTAACAGATGGATTGCTTGTAAATAGCGGCAATATTGATGCCAAGAAATTAAAGCTGAAACATAACGCCTATATATACAATAAGTATGGTCATCGTTTAGGTAAAAAAGTTTTGCGTAAACATAAAGCTGTTAAGACTTATGGCAATCCAGTCAAAATTGGTCATAAAAAGTACTTTATTATAGCTAAAGGAAGGTTTATCAAGAAGGCAAACTTCTAATAAACTTTGCTTAAATACAATATATTCATATAAGATGAAAGAAGCATCATAATTGATGCTTCTTTTTGCATAGCATAAATCCAATTAAACATAACATAAAAATAAAAAATAGATATATTAATTATAGCTAATTTATTATTTTCATGTTATTTTAAATTAAAAATAAAATTCGAAATTTTGTATATAAAATGTAATAAAAATAAAAAATCAAAAAAATAAATCTATACATCACTTTTTAGTTATTTTTATTAAATAGTATAAAATACTGCATTTAACGGATAATTTTATAGAATATTTGTTATTTATTTTTGAAAATAATAGATATTTAAATAACAGTTATTTATAGTTGATTATTGTACTTAATGTACTATATTGACAATTAATAACAATGGTTATAAAATTTGAATGTATTTAAATTTTCAAGGAAGGATAACTTATGTTAGGTAAAAATAACTATAAAGAGAGATTAAGAAAAATGGAGTTGCAGGCAAAGCAAGACCGTTTCTCAATTCGAAAATTGACAATCGGTGCTGCTTCTGTTTTGCTCGGCTTCACTTTTCTTGGTTTAAGTAGCCAGACAGTAAAGGCCGATACTGATACTCCTGCTCAAAATTTAGAGTCTAAAGTTGAAACCAAATCAAACGAATCTGATTTGAAGACAACTGCGACAGATAATAAAGAAGAAACTACACTTAAATCTAATAAAGTTGATAATCAAACTGAGAGGACAGAAAAAGAACCAAAATTGTCCACTTTTTCCGGTTTAACTTCATTTTTGAAGAGTAATGATCAGGCCTCAAAAAGTGTAACCAAAACGGAAACTGCAAAAGATCAGGAAAAGAAAGATGTTAAAGACGCTGGTCAAGCCAATCCTGTTGAACAACCGGAAACTAATGCAAATGATTCAAGCGTGACAGCCCCAGAAAAAAATGACTCAATTAGTAAAGACACTGTCTCTAATATTACGGCTGGAAATAATGTTTCAAGTGATAGTAAGTTGCCAGAAGATTCACAGAGTAGTGTTGATAAACCTGATAATGATGCCAGTTCTGAGGGCGGACAAAATGGTGATATAGATAAAACAGCGGTTGCAAATGATAAAATTCCAATATTAAAAGATGCTGGTAATGGAATATCATATAAAGTAAGTAGCTGGCAAGATTTCCAAAATGCACTGTATAATCAAAAAATTACTGAAATTGTTTTAATGAATGATATTAGTGCAGCTTCAGGTATTTGGAACACTACATTTAGCGTTCCGGGACGTGATTTATTAATTAGATCTGATGCTAATAACAAGTATACTTTGAATTTTACTGGATATGCACCTATACAAACGGCTGGAACAAACGCAAATGTTACTTTTCAAAATATAAATATCAAGAGTAACGACTTTTACGGTGTTTGGGATACACTATATGTAAGTGGTTCTTTTCATACTAATATAGTTTTTAACAATTGCACTTTTAGAGGTACACAATTAATATATTCTGGTGATAATACCCATATTTACTTCACGGGTAATAATGATTGTCAAAATATTAAGACATCAAACGCATATAATAATCAGCAACAGCTGTTTGAATTTAGAAACACAAAAAATAATAGTATTGACTTCCTGGATGGCGAATTTACTGGTTCAACATATGGCGGAACCATAATTGAGATGAAAAGTAATGGCAACACTCTTAAAATTCATAGAGGCGCCACAGTAAATCTTATTCCTGCTCAAACATATGATGGCAATGCTACCACCGGTGAATATGGTTTCCCTTACAGTGCCATCTATATGGAAGGCGCAGGAACTATACAGGTTGCCGGCGTCTTAAATATTAACATTGGTGATAACACAGTCATGCCTTATAAAGACACGAGGAATGGTGCCAGATCAAGAGCGGTATATTTGAATGATGCTAGTTCAACGTTTAACGTTATGCAAAATGGTCAAGTTAACATAAAAACTAATGGTAATATCAGTGATAGCGATACCAATAATTTATTTTTTGACAATGGCAATTTGACTATTAATCCCAATGGTGAAATGAACATTTTGGGAAATGACATGGGTGATTATTCAGGTACCTTAGTTTATGTTACGGGGACAGCTGACGTTGAGAACGGCAGCTTTAATATTCGATTGGGAGATAATGCTGGTTCTGGAAACATTACTTTGCTTGATGTCTCTGGAGGAACATTCAAAGTTAATAACCCGACATCATTTGTTTTGGATGCCCACAATAACAAAAATACTAATACAAGCGTTATCGGTAATAACAAGATCACGATTACCAATGTGCGACAACAACTACAAAACAGTACGGGTAAAGCTTTTACGTTACCACCATTCCATGTTTTGCAAATGCAGAAAACTAATACCGGTATTACTATAAACACGATTGAGATGCTGGATGGGAATAAAACTTTATCGCAAGAGCAGTTAGATGAGATTAAAAATGACCCTGAAATAAAAAACATTGTCAATGACAAGAGCTTTGTTTCATTCTTAACTGCCGCTGAAGCTGCCGTTAAAAATCCAGAAACAAGTACATTAGATAATATTGTTAAAAATGCCTTAGAGAGTGCTTTGAGTAGTAAAGATACTAGTAGCTACAATAATATAGCTTTTGTTCCGGCAAACCCAAGCGGCTTCTTGGATATTGATGAAGATGGCTTGCAAGTTATCAAAAATGATGATGGCTCTAGGACTATCACAGGAAAGGTATCAAATTACAGTGAAGAGGTAGATGGCCCAAGTAATGTCAATGCCTTTTATAAGTATTTCCCGAAAGGTACTAAGGGGTATGTCATTGTTAAATATATTAGTAGCAATCCAAATTATGATAAACAAATTCTCCAAGATGAAAATTTGAAACCCTATGTAAATACTACCGATACCTATCGAGGAAGTATTGAGGATAATATTAGCAAGTTGCCCAATGTATTCTCCTCTGAAATTAATCCAGATGGAACCTTTGCAGTAACAATACCGGCTGATGTTACCCTAAACATGAAAAAGGGTGATAAAGTCGAAATAATACCAGATGCCAACTTTGTTGAGTACAGTCCAACGCTCATTGATGCGGGTGCTCGTCCGGTGCAAAAGAGTTTAGATATTCTTACTTTGTCAGAAGCTCAAGACGATGCTGCTACTACGATTAGAAATGCGGTAAAAGATGCCGAAAGTAAAAAGCCAACTAATTTAAAAGAAAGTCAATCAAAGACCTTTGAAGATGATCTGGCTAAAGCATTGGCAATGGCAGATTCAGTCACTGAAACTAATAAAGACACAACAGTTTATGGTGCAGATACCATTGCCGAGGTCAATAGACGTAAAGAAACGGCTCTTGACCTTGTAAAAAAAGCTTTGCAAATTGCTAATGAAGAGTCAGATGAGCAAAATAAATTAGCTGCAGCCAAAGAAGCTGCTAAACAAGCACTTGATAATGAGCTCAATGGTAATGGCACTTCCGGGATGCCGGGTGTAGTTAACCAAATCGCCGATTTAACAAATAGTGGTTTAACTCAGGACAACGTTAAGATATATCAAGATCAGGCTCAAAAAGCATATGACGCTGCAAAGAAAGCTATTGATGACTGTGAAAGTTTTGATGAAATCACTAAAGAGCAAGGTAAGGGTGTAGCAAACATTGATCAGGCTTTAACAGTTGCTAAGGCGCAACAAGTTATTGATAAGGCTGCAAGTGATTTAAAGACTGCCAAAGAAAATGCTTTGAAAGAATTAGGAGCTGAACAAGCAAACGTTGAAGATTACATTGCTAATTTAAAAAACATCAGTACTGATGCTAAAGCTGCATTAAATAAGGAAGTTGAGGATTATTATCAAGATGCTGCTGACAAAGTTAATAATCCGACGCCAGCAAGTCTTGAAAAGGTAGACATTGAGAAGAACATTGGGATTAGAAACATTGACAGTGTTTGGAACAAAGCTACGGCATTTGATAAGGAAATTGTTTCTGACCAGAAAAAACTTGATGATTACGCCCAAGCTGCAGCAGACCGAATCAATAAGACGGACATGTCTGATGAAGACAAGCAAAAAGCGGTAAACGATATTAACAAGGCTCGTGATGATGCCAAGATAAATGTGGGCAAACAATTAACGGCTGAAAATGCAGATAAGGCTGCAGATGATGGCGAAAACGCGATAAAAGCAGTTGAAGACAACGCAAATGCAGCCAACATTGAAGCTATTAAAACTTCTAACACTGCTAACCTTAACGCTGCTGCTGATAGCGCAATTGAGCGTGTGAATAAAGCTTATAATAGTTTGACAGAAGCTGGTCAGCAGCAAAGAGCTGATGCCGATAAAGCGGCTGCAATTACAGCTATTAATCAGGCTAAAGACGCTGCCACCGAAACAATTAACTCTGCTACAACCAAAGATGCAATTATTAATGCCTTTAATGCTGCTAAAGACAAGTTTGACAACGCGGCAACCACAGCTGAAGTTGCTTTTGCCAAAATAGCAGCTGTTGATGCTGTCAAGAAAGAAGCTGACAGTGTCAAGCCGAATTTAAGTGCAACTGATCAGCAGACAGTTGATGGTATCGTTGCAACAGCTAATAGCGATTTCCAAAAAGCAACTACAGTCGACAAGGTCAACAGCATCAAAGATCAGGCAATTAAAGATATTGATAATGTTAAAACTACTGCTGATGTAGTTAAGCAAACCGAAATCAAGGCTAACAAGGATGCTCAGACAGCTAATATTGATGCGGCAGCCACTGCAGCTAAAAAGCGTGTAAGTGATGCTTACCAGAAACTGTCAACGAATAATCAAACTAGTTGCCAACAGTCGTTACAGAAAGCTTTAGATGATATAGACAAAGCTGCTAAAACTGCTAAAAACAATATTCAGAACGCACAAAATGTGGCAGATATTATAGCTGCAGCTGGAACAGGCACACAGGCAATCGCTGCTATTGAAACAAAAGCAGAAGTTACTTTTGCTCAAGCTGATGCAAAAGAAGCCATCGCAAATGAAGCTGCTAAGATTAAGCCTGGCTTAAGCACAGCTGATCAACAAACGGTTGATGGCATTGTTACTGCAGCTAATGGCAAGATAGACGCTGCTACTGATGTGTCAACAATTAATAATATCAAAAATCAGGCAATCAGAGATATAGACCAGGTTAAAACCACAGCCGATTCAAGTGCAAAGGAAAAAGTTGATAAAGCAAAAGAGCTAAATAAGACTAGTATTGATGGAGCAGCTCAAGCAGCGATTGCACGGGTGGATGCTGCTTACAACAACTTAACAACTGCTGAAAAGGCAGCCAATAAGGGCACACATGACCAAGCTGTTGCAGATATTAAGAATGCCCAAACTGCAGCTGAAGCAAAGATTGCAGCCGCAACTACTGAAACTGAAGTTGCTGCCGCAGCCAGTGAAGGTACAACAAACATTAATAAGCTGGCAGATGCAACTGAATTAACCTTTGTCAAGATCACTGCAAACGATGCGGTACAAGCTGAAGCGGCAAAAGTAAAACCTAACCTCAAAGAAACAGCCGATCAAAATAAAGTAGATGAAATTGTTAGTCAAGCACAAGATGACATTGGTGCTGCTGAGAACGTTGATAATGTAAATAGAATAAAAGAGAATGCAATCAAGGCAATTGACAACGTTAAAAGTAATGCAGAGCAAACAATTCAAAAAGCACAAGAATTAAGCAAGGCGAGTGTTGATGCCCAAGCAGATGCCGCTAAGAAGCGGGTCAAAGATGTTTATGATAAGCTCACTTCTGATGAGCAAAAGACAACGGCAGTCCAAACTGCTTATAACGCAGCTAATAATGCCATTGATAAAGCTAAGACTATAGCAGAGACTGCAATAGCTGCTGCACAATCTAATGCAGAAATTACGACAGCTGTTGATAATGCTAATAAAGCCTTTACACAGGCAGCTTCTGACGCCGAACTGGCCTTTGCCAAGGTGGCTGCGATAGATGCAGTTCAAGGTGAAGCGGACAATGTCAAGCAAGGCTTAAAGCAAACAGCTGATCTCAATAAAGTAGACAGTATAGTAGGCAGAGCTCAAACTGATTTGAACAATGCTGACAGTGTTACCAAAGTTGACTTCATTAAAGACCAGGCAATCAAAGATATTGATAACGTTAAAGCTACAGCTGATGCAGCAATTAACAATTCCCAAACAGTTAATAAAGCTAATATTGATAAAGCTGCAGCTGATGCAACGCAACGCGTTCAGAATGCTTATAACGAGTTAAATGCACCTGAAAAAGAGGAGGCTAAGTCAGAATATAATAAAGCTCTCAGCGATATTAATGACGCAAAGAATACTGCGGATGCGGCAATTCAAGCTGCAAAGACAGTAGATGATGCAACCAGTGCCGCTACAACAGGAATTTCTGCAGTTAATGATATTGCTAACAAAGCTGAACTATCATTTGCAAAATTGGGAGCTAAAGTTGCAGTTAAAGCAGCAGCAGATGCTGTCATTAACGGTCTTGATAATGAAAAAAAGCAAAAGGTACAAGAGATAGTAACTACAGCAAATTCTAACATTGACAGTGCTACTACTATAACTGACGTGGTTAGATTTAGGGACCAGGCTATCAATGATATTAATGGTGTCAAAGCTGTGGCAGATGCTGTTAAAGAAGCACAGCTAAATGAAAACAAGAAAAACAACACCGCTAATGTTAATGAAGCTGCTACAGCTGCTAAAAAACGTGTCGATGATGCATATAACAAATTAAATGATTCTCAAAAGAATGCCAATCATCAGACTTACCAAAACGCCTATGATGCGATTGACAATGCTGCAACTAGTGCGAATAATCAAATTGCACTGGCACAGTCAAGTGATCAGATATCGGAGATAGTTAACACTGCTAAAGCTCAGTTTGATAATGCAGCCACAAAAGCTGAAGTAGCTTTTGCTAAGATAACAGCTGTTGCAGATATTTCGAATGAAGCTAATAAGGTTAAACAAGACCTAAAGGCTGATTCTGATAAGAATCGGGTTGACAATATTGCTACCACTGCTACTACCAGTATTAATAGCACTAATACTGATACTGTAGCTAAAGTAACCAGTATTAGGGATCAGGCCATTAAAGATATCGATGCTGTTAGAGCTGAAGCTAATGGTGGTGAACAAGCCAGTCTGGAAGAAACTAAGAATAATCGGACTAGTGATGTTAACAAAGCAGCAGCAAACGCTAAAACCCGGGTTGATACGGCTTACGGTCAGCTGACACCTGCTGAACAAGATGCAACAAAGCAGGCCTATAATGATGCTCTTACTGCTATTGAAAATACGCGCCTTAAAGCAAATAACGATATTGCCAGTGCTGAAACTAAGGATGCAGTAAGCGATATAGCAGCAACAGCTGAGCAGGAACTTGATCAAGAAGCAACAAAAGCAGAGGTAGCATTTGCCAAAACAGCTGCTAAAGACGCGATTCAGACCGAGGAAAAGAGTGCTATTGCCGATCTGAAAGGTCAAGAAGATAAGACTTCTGTGCAGAACATCGCTAACAATGCTATTACAGAAATTGACCAAAATTCGACAGATACTGTTGCCAAAGTAAACAGCATTAAAGACAGCGCAATTAGTGCTATTAAGGCTGTTAAAAATACAGCAAATGCAGTAGATAAAGCTATTGTTGACGAAGCTCGCAAAGACAGCTCTGAGAATATTAATGAAGCAGCTGAAACAGCTAAGAAGAGAGTTGAAGCAGCATATAGTAAGCTGACGGAAAATGAGCAAGCAGTTGCCAAACAGGCTCATGATGATGCCCTTAACACAATTGCAAGTGCCCAAAAAGCTGCTAACGATGCAATTTCTTCATCAAATTCAAAAGCAGAAATTACTCAGGCAGCAACTGAGGGTATTAATAAGATTAATGCAGCAGCAACTGAAGCAGAAGTGGCCTTTGCCAAGGTAGCAGCTAAAGATGCAGTTCATGAAAAAGCCAATTCAATCATAGATCAGTTGAATAAAACTGATGATAAGAAGCAAGTACAAGCAATTTCTGATCAAGCAGATAAAGATATTGACGCAGTTGCAACGGATACTGTAGATAAAGTAAACAGCATTAGAGATAAAGCAATCAGCGATATATGTAATGTAAAAGCAACTGCGGATGACAATGAACAGAAAGAACTGGAGAAAACAAAGGAAAATAATAAGACTAGTGTTGATGATTTAGTTACAGCTGCTAAAAAACGTGTTCAAGATGCTTATGACAATCTTGGAAAAGACGAAAAGGTTTTAGCTGCAAGTGATTACAGTAAAGCCATGGATGCTATTACTCAAGCCCAAGCAACAGCAAATGATGCGATTAGTGCCGCTACAAATGCTGATGCGATTGTTAAAGCGGTCGGAACAGCATCTACTGCCCTTGATACGGCTGCTACAACAGCTGAAGTAGCATTTGCCAGAGTGACAGCTAAGACTGCAATCCAAGCTGAGGCTGATAAAGTCAAAAAAGGTTTGAAGCAGGAAGTTGATCAAACAAAAGTCGATAACATAGTGTTACGAGCAGAAAATGATCTTGCTGCAGCTGTAAGCGTAGATAATGTAAATACTATTGCAGCTCAAGCTATTAAAGACATTGACGCCGTTAAAGATACTGCTGAAGAAAATGAGCAAAAGGATTTTGCTAAAGTTAAGGATGATACTAAGCAGAGTATTGATCAAGCTGCCGCAGCTGCAAAGCAAAGAATTAATGATGCATATAATAGTCTTAGTGCAAATGGACAGTCAGCAACCAAGACGGATTATGACAAGGCAATTCAAGCTATTACTAATGCTCAAGCTGCAGCTAAAGATGCTATAGAAAAAGCAACGGATAGGGATGCCGTAAGTAAGGCTGCGGGAGATGCCGATCAGGCTTTCACACAGGCCGAAACAGACGCTAAATTAGCATTTGCTAAAGCAGCAGCTAAAGAAGCAGTTCAAAATGAGGCAAATACTGTTAAGAGCAGTTTAAGTAAAGATACTGATAAGAAAAAAGTAGATGCAATTTCAGAGCAAGCTGACACAGCTATTGATGCTGCTGCCGATATAACAACTGTTAATAAATTAAGAGATAAAGCAATTAGCGACATCGATGCTGTTAAAGCGACTGCTATTGCTGTTGACCAGGCAACTGTGGATCAAGCTAAGGATAATGGTAAGTCCAATGTTAACGGTGCTGCTGCAGATGCTAAAAAACGTGTGGAAAATGCTTATAATAATCTTAATTCTGACCAAAAGAATGATAATTATCAAGCATATCAAAATGCTCTTACTGCAATTGACAACGCTGCAGATGCAGCAAATATCCAAATTGGTCAAGCCCAAACTGCTGACGAAGTTAATGGGTTAGTAGATAATGCTAAGACCAAGTTTAATGATATTGCAACCCAAGCTGAAGTAGCCTTTGCTAAAGTGATAGCTAAAGCTGCTGTTCAAAAGGAAGCAACAAAGATTAAGAATGATCTGAAGTCTCAAGCTGATAAAAGCAAGGTTGATGGTATTGTTAACCAAGCTAATATCCAGTTTAACGATAGCGATACGGATACAGTGCAAGAGGTAAACAGCATTAGAGATAAAGCAATTGATGATATTGATGCTGTTAAAGACGCAGCTAATGGTAATGAACAAGCAAGCTTAGAAGAAACTAAGAATAATCAAAAGAGTAATGTGAATAGTGCGGCAGACGCAGCTAAAGCTCGAGTAGAAAAAGCTTATGGAGATCTAGAAAAAGATCAACAACAAAAAACTAAGCAGGCTCATGATGATGCTATTACTGCCATTGACAATACACTTCAAAAAGCAATTGCCGATATTCAAAATGCTGAAACTAAAGATGCTGCGGTAGCCATAGCAGCAACAGCAGACCAAAAATTTGATCAGGAAGCAACAAAAGCAGAGGTAGCGTTCGCAAAAGTAGCAGCTAAAGATGCTGTTCACAAAGAAGCCGCTAATGCCCAAAGTCAGTTAAAGAACACTGATGATAAACAAAAAGTTCAAAACATTTCTGATCAAGCAGATACCGCTTTTGATGATGTTGCAACAGATACGGTAGACAAAGTAAACAGCATCAAAGAAAACGCTATAAATGCCATTAATGCTGTTACAAATACTGCATCAGCAGTAGACAAGGCTTTGCTAGATCAAGCTCGCAAAGACAGCACTCAGAATATCACTAATGTCGCAGAAGCAGCTAAGAAGCAAGTTGATGATGCTTATGAAAAACTAAGTTCAAGTCAACAGGCGGCAACAAAACTGGATCATGATAATGCAATTACTGCAATTGAAAATGCCAAAACTGCAGCCATTGATGCAGTCAATGCAGCAACAAGCAAAGATGCTATTACTTCAGCAGCTAATGGGGGAGTTAACAAGATTAACGAAGCAGCAACTACTGCAGAGGTAGCTTTTGCAAAAACAGCTGCTAAAGATGCGGTTCAGGCTGAAGCTGCAAATGTGATTAAGAATCTGAAAGATGAAAAGGATCAGGAAACAGTTCAGAAAATCGCTGACGATGCAGTGACAAATATTGACAATGCTTCAACTGATACAGTGCAAAAGGTCAATGACATCAGAGATCAAGCCATCAATGATATTGATAAGGTGAAGAATACTGTTGATACCGCTGAACAAGCTAAGTTAGAAGAAGCTAAAGACAACAGTCAGGCAAGTGTTGATGCTGCAGCTGCAGCCGCTACAAAACGGGTTGAAGATGCATATAATAAGCTTAGTTCGCAGCAACAAACCAAGACTAAAGCAGATCATGATGCAGCTATTACAGCTATTAAAAATGCACAAAAAGCAGCAAATGATGCTATTGCGCAAGCAAAAGACAAGAGTGCAGTAGCTGGAGCTGTTTCAACTGCAAATACTGCCTTTGATCAGGCAGCCACTCAGGCTGAAGTCGCTTTTGCACGGGTAGTTGCTAAAGACGATGTTAGAAATGAATCAGATAAGATCGAAAAAGGCTTGAGCCTTGAAAGTGATAGGACTAAAGTTGAAGGCATTGTCAACGAAGCTAATACTCAGTTAAATACAGCTGATACAGTGCAAAAGATCAATGATATTAGAGATCAAGCCATCAGTAACATTGATACTGTTAAGACAACCGCAGATCAAACTGCTGCTACTAAGCTTGATAATGACAAGAAAGCTGCAATTGATGCTTTAACTAACAAACAAACTGAAGTTAAAAATGGCATCGACTCCTTGAAAAACATCAGTGATGAAAACAAGGCTGCTCTAAAAGATAAAGTAGATCGCTATTACCAAGATGCAGTTAATAAGATCAAAGACGCAGGGACAACTACTTCTGACCAGGTTAACAATGCTAAACAAGAAGGCATCGATAACATGGGCAAAGTTCTTGATGATGTCAAGTCCTTAGACACAGCTATTGCAAATGATCAAAAGAAATTAGATGATCATGCTTCTGCAGCAATTGACAAGATTAATAAGTCTGATTTATCTGACGCTGACAAAGGAAAGGCTATTGAATCAATCAATAAAGCTCGTGATGATGCTAAAGAGACTGTTGCTTCACAGCCAACTGTTGAAAAGGCAGACGCAGCCGAAAAAGTTGGAGAGAGTGCAATTGATACAGCTGAAAAAACGGCTACAGATACAGATTTAGGAAATTCTAAACTTACCGAAAAGACCAAAGTCGATGCTGCGGCAGATAATGCTAAGAAACAACTTGATGATGACTATAATAAGCTGACTCTTGATGAGCAGAAGGAAGTTAAAGATAAGTATGACAAAGCTAAAGCAGATATTGATCAGGCTAAAGCTGATGCCGAAAAAGCAATAGATTCAGCAACTTCCAAGCAAGATGTCAACAATGCTTCTGATAAAGCTAAGACTGACATTGACAAGGCCAAGAACGATGCCGAATTAGCCTTTGCTCAAGCTGCAGCTAAGGACGCAGTTAAAGCAGTTGCTGAAGATATCAAGAGTGCCTTAAATAGACAAGAGGATAAGAACAAGGTCGACGATCTTGTTACTCAAGCTAATAAAGAAATTGACGCTGCAACTACAATTGATTCTGTAAATAGCACTCGTGACCAAGCGATTACTGCAATTAAGGGTATTAAGAATTCTGCTGACCAGTCAGATAAAGATAACTTAGCTGCTATCAAGTCAACTAATAAAACAAATGTTGACCAGGCAGCAACTAAAGCTAAAAACCGTGTTGATGAAGCTTATAACAAGCTTGATATCACTCAAAAAGCAACTACTCAAGCTGATTATAACAAGGCTCTAGCTGCTATTGAGGATGCTAAGAAAGCAGCCGAAACTAAGATAGACAGTGCTACTAATGCAGACGCGGTTGCAGCAGCAGTTGACAATGCTTCTAGACAATTTGATTCTGCGGCGACAACAGCTGAATTGGCCTTTAGCAAAGTGGCTGCCAAAGATGAAGTCAATAAAGCAGCTTCTACAGCTAAGCCAAGCTTGAGTAAAGATAATCAGGATCGAGTAGATGAGATAGCAAAACAGGCAAGTGTTGATATTGATTCAGCTGAAACTGTTACCAATGTTGATAGAATTAAGCAAACCGCTATTGATAAAATTAATGCCTTAAAAGGTAATGATGAAAAAGACTTAGCTCAAGCTATCTCAAATGCCAAAGCAGAATTGAGTAAAAAGCATGATGATGCAGTAGCAAGACTGAAGGATAAGTTTGGCAAAGATGCAGATACCACTGAAGTAGATAAGGCATTTAACACTAATAAGGACATCACTGGTACATCGGTTGATGAAGTTAAAGAGCACGAATTGGCAGCCGAAAGGGAATTGGCTAAAGGCGAAGTTCAAGACACTGGCACTAATGCTAAGAATAAAATTGACGATTTAAAGCACAAGGATGGTACTGACTATACTCAGGCTGAAAAAGATGCTATCAAGAACCAAATTGATAAAGATATTCATGAAGCTATTGATAAGAATGGTACTATTGATCAAACAAGTGATTCAGCCGGTGTGGATAAAGCTCGTAAGGATGCAATCGACAAGATAATTGGTGAAACAGTTCCTGACAGTCAGGAAGTCAACAACATCATAAATCAAGATAAAGACGTTCTCAGTCAAAGACTAGCCGCAGCTCGTGAAGCTGCTTCAAAATATTTGAAAGATAAGAAGTTTGGTCCTGACACTGATGATAGTACCATTCAGCAAAGATATGAAGATGCGCTTGCCAAACTTAACGCAAAGCCAACCGATTTAGCAACTGAACTTGAAGGTGAAAAGTTAATTGCCATAGGAGCTTTAGCTGATGCACAAAAGGCAGCCAATAAGCTTGTTGATGGTAATTCTAATTATGATTCTGATGCTAAAAAGCAAATCAAAGAGCATATTGTGAAGGATTACAATGAATTTTTGAACAGTATTAATGCATGTTCATCAGTCAGTGAGGTAATCTCTGCGCAGCGTAACCTTGGTATTGATCAATTAAAACGCGATGCCACGGAGTCTAATGTTAATGTAACCAATATTATAGAAAACGGTGGTAGCGGACAGCAAGTTCAACCGATAGCACCTGCTCAACCTGATAAGACTGATGATAAAGATAAGGAAACTGATAAGAAGACTGAAGACTCTGAAAGAGTAATCTTAATGCATAATGCCTACCTGTACAATAGTAAAGGTAAACGTGCAAATGGCATTACTTTGGGAGCCGGATCAATTCTTGATACTTACGGTATTGAAACAATTAACGGTGAACAATATTATGTTTTAGTTGACAAAGTTGCCGATAATAAGAAGTACTATGTCTCAGTCGGCAATGTTAAGAAAACAGCTAAGAAGTTGAAACATAATGCTTACATTTACAACCAATACGGCAAGCGGGTTAAGAAATCAGGTAAACTGAAGTCAGGTAAGGTCATTGCTACATACGGCAGTAGCGTTAAGATTCGTGGTAAGAAGTACTTTATCATTGCCAAGAATCGTTATGTCAAAGCAGCAAATGTCTCAAGCCAAAATGTACCTTTAAAGACGGCAACGGCTAATCAAACTGCTGCTGTTGAAGCAGGAGACCAATCTCATATCATCATTAATAAAAAGATAATGCACAATGCATATCTTTATGATCAAAATGGTATTCGTGCAAATGGCTTAGTAATAAATGCTGGTTCAAAGGTTGACGTAGTTTCGCAAAAAGTTGTCAACAAGAAGCTATATTATATTCTTGAAGACGGGTTGTATATAGCTGCAGGAAATATCGATGCCAAGAAACTGAAATTGAAGCATAATGCTTATGTATACAGTAAATATGGTAATCGCCTAGGTAAGAAAGTACTGAAGAAACGTAAATCAATTAAGACTTACGGTAATCCAGTAAAGATTAAAGGTAAGAAGTACTACACTATAAAAACAAGTAAATTTGTTAAAAAAGCCAATGTTAAAGGTTAGTTTAACTAGCTGATAACGAGAGAAGTGCCACAATTGTAAAAAAACAATTGTGGCACTTTTTCTTTTGCTAATTATTTTTTACTTAGCAATAAATAACGCCTTAAAACTACAACCCACTATTTCAGCTGGTTTTTTAACACTAAAAAATCAGCTAAAAAAATTTAAAAATAAAAATTAAATATATCTATATGTTAATATAATTTATAACAAAATTTTGTATAAATATATTTATTAAAAACCAAATTTTCATGTTTATACGATTATTAAAACTGCTGTCTTTACTTTAAATTTTGATATAAAAGATAAAATAAATATAACAGATGTAGTACTACTTATATTATAATAAATATTATTTATAATTTAATACTTAAAAATATGTATTATATTTACAACAAATAACGATTGTTATACAATATGGATGTGCTTAAATAACAAGAAAGGACTAATAATGCTAAGTAAAAATAACTATAATGAGAAATTAAGAAAAAGGGAATTGCAAGCAAAGCAGGATCATTTTTCAATTCGCAAATTAACAGTTGGAGTGGCTTCTGTTTTATTGGGATTCACTTTTTTCGGAGCTGGTAGTCAAACAGTTAAAGCTGATACTGAATCAACTGCACAGCAGGCCGATGATAAAATAGAATCAGTTTCAGATAAACCTCATGTCAATGATAATGTTATCAAACTTGGTTCTAGTAAAAATACTGGGACTGATGGTGACAAGAAAGGTGCCGCAAGCACTTCCACTGTCCAAAAGTCTGCATCTGATAATACTGTTTCAGGTGTTCAAACAGACGTTGCTAAAAAAGCTGATACTGATCAGGATGCAAAAAATAGTCTTACTAAAGAACACTTAAAAAAAGATGAATCCGATCAAGGTGATATTGAATCAATACGAAATAATAGAAAATTTGATATAACATCTACAGTTCAAACTGTACAAATTAGAGTAAATAATGCATATAGTTCTTCCTCAAAAGATCAAGACGACTTGAACACTAAAAATGATTATTTGGCTCAGATTGATAAAATTGATAATGAAGCTTTAGCTAAACTCAATGCAGGTAAAAGTGTTGAAGAAATAAATTCAACAGCAGAAACTGCTATAAGGGACCTTTTAAATATTGCATCGGCTGCAGAACTACATTTTGCCCAAAAGAAAGCTACTAATACTATTACAAGTAAAGCAAAAGAAGTAACAGAAGCCTTAATAAAGGATACTGATAAAGAAAAAGTAAAACAAATCGTTAATTCTGCTAATCAAGATTTGCAAAAAGCTACTGATGTTGAAACAGTAAATAGTATTAAGGACAAAACAATTAATGAGTTAAATAATGTTAAAGATGTTGCCGATGCAGTGGGAAAAGCAGAAATTGATACTAGCAAAATTAATCAAACTGCTAATATAGATAAAGCTGCTGCAGCCGCTGAAAAAAGAATCAATGATGCTTATAATAATTTGCCTGCAAACACGCAGTCTAAAGTAAAAGATGCTTTGAACAAGGCTATATCAGATATCGAACAGACTAAAACAAAAACTGATGCGAATATCAATTCAGCCAATGCTGTTAAAGACATTGTTGCTGCTGCAGATAGTGGGTTTCAACAAATTACTGCTTCAGAAAATCAAGCTTACTTATCATTTGCCCAAGGGGATGCTAAAGAAGCAATCAAAGAAGCAGCTGATGAAGTCACTCCTGGTTTAAGTGGTGAAGACCAGAATAAAGTTAGTGATTTGTTAACGCAGGCTAATGCATCAATCGATAAAGCGACTGACCTAATCACAGTTACAACAATCAAAAATAACACTATTAACGCAATTAATAATGTAAAATCAGATGCTGACCAAGCAGAATTGAATGCAATTAAAGAAGCTGATATTAAAGAACTAACTGCCGCTCAAACCTACGTTAATCAGACTATTGACAATTTACCAAATATTAGTGCTGAAAGAAAGAGTTCTCTGAAAGATAAAGTTAACCTTTATTATCAGACTGCTATCAATAATATAGAAAAATCTGGTGATTCAGGCTTAGCTGATGAGGAAAAAAATTATGGCATTGTTAAAATAAATTCGGTATATTTAGATGCTCAAAATCTGAATAAAGAAATTGCGTCAGACCAAAAGCAACTTGATGATTATGCACAAAAAGCAACTGAAAATATCAATAATTCTAATTTATCAGAAGATGATAAAGAGAAAGCAAAAAATGCAATCAGTCAGGCTCGTGATGATGCCAAAAATATAGTTGAACAGCAACCTACTGTTGAGAGGGTGGATGCGGCTAAAAAAGCCGGAGAAGCTGCTATTGATGCGATTGAGCAAGCAGCTTATTTAACTGATCTTGAAAGGGCTAAACTTATTGAGAAAATAAGAGTTGAAAATGCAGCCGAAAATGCCAAGAATAAAGTTGGAGATGAATTTAATCACTTGGACACTAATGGCCTAGATAAAGAAAAAGACAAACTTGAAACTGCATTAGAAACTATTGAAAAAGTTAAAAATGATGCTGAAACAGCAATTTCAAGTGCTACAGATAAAAATGCTGTAAGCACTATATCTAAAACCGGAATTGATAAGATTAATGGTGTAGCAGATGATACTTCACTAGAATTTGCCAAGGAGGCAGCAAAAGAAATTATTCAACAAATAAGTGATATTGTCAAACAGAATTTAAAGGACCCGAAAGATCGGAATGCTGTTGATGAGGTTATTAAGGAGACAACCGTTGACTGGGCTAAAACCATTCACGATGTGACCAAGATTCAGGAATATATTATCGACGAAATTAAGCAAATTAAAAATGCAGCTGACAATAAAGAAAATAATGACTTGTCTAATGCTAAAAGCAGTGGCAGAGATACAATTGAAGTAGATGCAGCTGCCGCGCTTGATCGTGTCAAAAAAGCTTATGAAAAATTAACCGAAGCTGAAAGAACTGCTAAAAAAGATGAGTACGATGCTGCTATTAAAGCTATCAATGATGCCAGGATTGCTGCAGAAGATAAAATTGATAATGCTACAAATGTAGATGCTATTAATGCTGCAGTAAGTAACGCAAAACAAGATTTCAATACAATTGCTACTAATGCCGAGGTCTCTTTTGCAAAAATAGCAGGTAAAGATAAGATTCACGATGCTGCTGTAGAGGCAAATAAAGTCTTAAGTCCTAAGGGACAAGCTGCCGTTACAGATATTGTAACTCAAGCTAATAGTGATATTGAAGACGCAGAAACTGTTGCAAAAATTGAAAAAATTACTGAAAATGCAATTAACAAGATAAAAGCAATTCAGGATAGTGAAAAGACAGACTTAGAAAATGCTATTAAGTATGCAAATGATGAGTTTGAGAAAAAATACAAAGAAGCTGTTGCCAGACTGAAGAAGGAATTCAGTGATAGCGCTACGACCACCGAAGTTGATAAGGCATTTAACTCTAATAAGGACATCACTGGTAAATCGGTTGAAGAGGTTAACGCAAAAGAAATAGCAGCCGAAAGGGAATTAGCTAAAGGCGAGGTTCGTGATACCGGTACAAACGCAAAAACACGAGTTGATAGTCTAAAACATAAGGATGGTACTGATTATACCGATAATGAAAAGAAGGCTTTAAAGAATCAAATTGAAAAAGATGTACTTGAAGCAAACGGATCTAAAAATCAGTCGGGTACATTAGATAAACCTTCGGATACAGAAGGTATAGATACTATCCGTAATGATGCCGTCAACAAGATTATCAGTGAATCGATTGCTGATAGTCAAGAAGGTGAAAATGTTCTGCAGCATGATCCGGATGTTTTGCTTGAACGTCTTGCTAAAGCTCATAAGTCTGCAATTGACAAGTTACAAAAATTTGGTTCAAATGTTAATCATGATCAGACCGATAAGAATTATGAAGAAGCCAAAAAGGATCTTAATTCTAATCCAACAGATTTAGCAACTGAACTCGCTGGTGAAAAATTAATTGCTAACGGAGCTTTATCTGATGCAAAGACAGCTGCTGACAATATTGTAGACAGTAATACTGATTACAGTTCCACTGTTAAGGATAAGATAAAGCAGCAAATTCAAAAAGATTTTGATGAAGCATATAATCGCATAAAAGAAAGTCCAGCAGTAAGCGAACTCATTACCCAAAAGCGTAATGATGGTATAGATCAACTATATCGTGATGCAACTGATACAAATGTGAATGTTACCAACATTATTAATTCGGGTGGCGGTAGCAATCAGATCACGAATATAACTAATACTAATCCTGATAACAATCAAAACAACCAGACTCCTAATACGCTAGAAAACGGCAAGGAAACAGCTAAGACAGTAAGAGTTGTTCTAAACCACAATGCCTATCTGTATGATAATAGCGCTCATCGTGCCAATGGAGTTATCTTAGGGATTGGTTCGATACTTGAAACGATTGGTACTGAGACAATCAATAATAGACAATATTATGTTTTAGTAGACCAGGGAGCAAACGGTAAGAAATACTATGTTGCGGCTGGCAATGTCAAAGGTACCGCTAAACAATTACATCATAATGCTTACATTTATAATCAATACGGCAAACGTGTCGGAAAATATGGTAAGCTTAAAGCCGGTAAGGCAGTTAGGACTTATGGCAGCTCTGTTATGATTCGAGGCAAGAAATACTATATTGTTGCCAAAAATCGTTTCGTCAAGGCAGCAAACTTCACAAGTCATAAGGCAAAAACAACTGTAAAGAAAGCAAAAGAAGATGCTGCAGCTGATCAATCTCAAGTAATTATCAACAAAAAGGTAATGCACAATGCCTATCTTTATGATGAAAATGGTGTTCGGGCAAACGGCTTGGTAATAAATGCTGGTTCCACGGTTGATGTTTCGACCCAAAAAGTTATAAATAAGAGAGCATATTATGCACTAGAAAATGGCTTGTATATAGCTGCAGGAAATATCGATGCCAAGAAACTGAAATTGAAGCATAATGCCTATGTATACAGTAAATATGGTAATCGTCTAGGTAAGAAAGTACTGAAGAAGAATAAGTCTGTAAATACTTACGGAACACCAGTCAGGATTAAAGGTAAAAAGTATTATACTGTTACTACCAGTAAATTTATAAAGAAAGCAAATGTTAAAGGATAGTTAATTCCCTAACTAAAAAAGAATGCCACAATTGTTTGAGATAACAATTGCGGCATTTTTTTATAGAAAAAATTATATTATTTTAAACCATTTTTTTGCATTTCATGCAAAGTTTCGTATTGTTTTTTTAATCCTTTTTCAATTTTAGAATTACCTTTAGGTTGAAAATATTTTTTCCCAACCAGTTTATCTGGTAGATACTGTTGTGGTACCCAATCGCTTGCAAAAGAGTGAGGGTAAATATAACCTTTGCCATGACCTAATTTTGTGGCACCAGAGTAATGAGTATCTTTTAAGTCTGCTGGTATTGCGCCATAATCTTTATTTTTTACATCTTGCAAGGCTGAATCAATGGCACTAATAGCACTATTGCTCTTTGGCGATAATGCCAATTCTATTACTGCATTAGCTAAGGGGATGCGGGCTTCTGGAAATCCCAGATTCTTTGCTGCTTGAATGGCAATTTGTGTGTGTTGCACGGCAGCAGGGTTTGCCAGACCGATATCTTCATAGGCAATTACACTTAATCGTCGGCAGATTGCGACTAAATCTCCTGATTCAATTAATCTGGCCAAATAATGCAAAGCTGCATCCGTATCAGAACCACGAATTGACTTTTGAAAAGCAGATACTAAATCGTAATGACCGTCACCTTTGGCGTCAAAGTTTTGACTGCGTAACTGAATCGAATTAGCCATCTCGTCCTGACTAATAGTTATTTCATCTTTATCACTTTTACCAGCAGCAATCATTTCCTGCTTGGTTGAGCGCACTGCTAGTTCCAGTCCATTTAATGTGGCGCGTAAATCACCGTTGCCTTTTTGCACCAATAATTCTTTGGCATCATTAGTTAATTTTACATGGTATTTCCCCAAACCATTTTTATCATCAATAAGCGCACGGTCAATTGCCTTATTTACGTCTTCTTTTGCCAGTGGTTTTAGTTCAAAAATCTGACAGCGAGAACGAATAGCGGGGGAGATAGCAATATAGGGGTTTTCAGTTGTCGCTCCTATCAAAATAATTTGTCCTGATTCTAAAAGTGGCAGGAGAAAATCCTGTTTCATTTTATCTAACCGATGAATTTCGTCTAGTAACAGTATGACAGTTCCACTTAATTTTCCTTCAGCTGCTACTTGTTCTAACTGCTTTTTGCTATCAGTGGCAGCGTTAAGCTGGCGAAAGGCATATTTAGTGGAGCCGGCAATAGCACTGGCAATACTTGTTTTGCCGATTCCAGGGGGGCCATAAAGAATCATAGAAGATAGCATTTTGGCTTCGACCATTCTCCGAATAATTTTTCCGGGACCAATTAAATGTTGTTGACCAACAACTTCATTCAAATTTTGCGGTCTCATTCTATAAGCTAATGGCTTCATTTAATTGTCTCCGTGGAAAAGCCGGTGCCAAAAGCCAGCCTTTTTTTGATTTGGATCAGCAAGCTGGGCTTTAGGCATTTCTGGTGGATAAACTTGACTTATTTCAATGCGCATTTTATTAATGGCACTGGAAGCTACCACTAAAATTGCTGAATCATCAGGCCCCGTTTTAGCTGTCTCGTTATTAACAATGGTAAAAGAAGTTTCGTATTTGCTACAATAAGTTTCTACCTGATTAACAAAATTATCATGTAAATTACCGTTTATCAGGATATTGTAACCGGCATAGTCCTTGAAATGTTGTAAAAAAAGGTTGGTTAATTTGGGATCCTGCACTTCAGCATTAGTCATTCTAACCAAAACTCGTTCTCGCAGAGACCCTAAAAATCTTCTGCGTTCATCCGGTTTTGTCTGTGGCGTAATGCCTTGTGCAGCATTTGAAACTCTGGTGTTTAAATCTTCAGTCATCAGTGAAATTTCCTTTCGGGTAGCAAAAAACCCCTCTCCAAGTAGGAAAGGGGTTTTGTGAAAATGTAGAAATTAAAGTAACTTGTTGTAGTATTCAACAACTAGAGCTTCGTTAATTTCTGGTTCCATTTCATCACGTTCTGGAAGACGAACAAGCGAACCTTCTACTTTGTTATCATCAAATGAAACAAAGGATGGGCGGGATACAACTGCTTCTAATGCATCCTTAACTTGTTGCAAGTTCTTTGACTTTTCCTTGAGGCCAATGGTTTGACCAACCTTGACTTCGTATGAAGGAATATCAACACGCTTGCCGTCAACAGTAATGTGACCGTGGTTAACCAATTGTCTTGCTTGTTCTCTTGTAGTAGCAAAACCTAAACGGTAAACAATGCTGTCTAAACGGCATTCAAGCAAAGCCATAAAGTTAGTACCGTGTTCACCTTCACGGATCTTACCAGCGCGCTTGAACAAAGTTCTAAATTGACGCTCGTTTAAACCATACATCCAACGTAACTTTTGCTTTTCGTGCAATTGCTCGCCGTATTCTGATAAACGACCACGTGAATTAGGACCGTGTTGACCAGGAGCGTAGTTACGACGGCTAAGCTCCTTGCCGGTACCTGAAAGTGAGATTCCTAATCTTCTGGAACGTTTCCAACTTGGACCTGTATATCTTGACATAAAATCCTCCAATAAAATCTGATAACAGTTTTTGGAGTAAAATAATTACGTATAAGCTTAACATTCGTGCATCTTAATTTTCATTTTCGCCTATTGCAGCGTCGGTTACTCGTTCACTAAAACGTATTAAGATGTTGACGTTCTTGCCACTTATAGCTGCAAATATTTTACACGTTCTATATTATAGTTGTATTGACTTATTAAAGCAAGGAAAACATTGATTGCTTTAATTATTATAGGAAGAAAAAGAAAATTTGGTTTATAAAGACATATAAAAGTCAATATTTGTTTAAAAGTAAAATAGCATTTATCAATACTACATATCAATTCTTATAAAATAATGAAATGAACTAGTTCGAAAAACTCATGCCCACAATAATGTAGAAGTTTGGTATAATTGGAGTAGTTTTGGAGGAAAAATATGTCACCGACTCAATCCATAGTTGTAATCATTGCAATTTTAATCATTATTATAATTATAGCACTTATGATCATAGTCAATCGACGCCAATTAAGGCAGATTCTTGAATTGGACGATTTGATTACTAAAATTGATAAAATGCATTTAGAAACAGATATTATTAATCTGGATAAAATGGATTTAGCTGGTGAGAGTCTGACCACGCTGACTACCTGGCGTAAAAGCTATGAGCAGGCATCCACTAAAAAAATTCCTGCTGTACAGAATTTTCTTGAACAAGCTGCTGACCAAACCTCACACTATCAGCTCTTCAAAGCCCACCAAAATATCAAACAGGCTCAGAAAATCATGGGTTCAACCTATAAAGACGCTAAAAACACAAAGGAAGTTTTTACCGAATTGCTTGAATCCAACCGTGAAAACCAAAAACAGTATAATGACTTATTCAGTCAGTTTAAAGAATTGCGTAAGGGTGTTTTGGCCAATTCGTACGAATACGGCACTGCACTTGATAAAATTGAAACTGATTTGACTAATATGGAAACTGACTTTTCTGAAGCTAAGAGTCTGACTGCTCAAGGAGACCAGGTTGAAGCAAAACGCATTTTGTCAAAGATTAAAGTAGCTTTGACGAATATCAGTTCAGTTTTACCTGAAGTTAGAAATGGGCGTCACCAAATTGATACTGTTTTTAAAGACCAACTGGATGAACTTTCTAATAGTTATAAGAAGATGATGTCTTCAAAATATTATATAACTCAAGTTGACGTTTTAGCCGAGATTAAAAAAATTCGCGGTCAAGTGGCCGATGCAGGCAAATTATTGACGGAATTAAAAGTATCTGATTTGAACACAGAAATCGCAAAAATTAAAAAAGAGATTGCTACTCTTTACGATACTTTGGCTAATGAATATAAGGCAAGACCTTTTGTAGAAGAAAATCAGGACAAAATCCAAAGACTGCTTGCTCATGAACAGGTTGAGTCCAAAAACTTGGTGGCTAAATTGCGTCATATTGATGAGAGTTACGAGCTTACGCATAATGAGCTTGCTACCAGTAGGCAACTAGAGCAGGAAGTCAACGACATGGAGCGGCAATATACAGTTGACACGCAGAATGTTGCTGATGGCAAGGGCGTTTATTCACAAATTAAAGCATCATGGCTAAGTATGCTCGACCGTCTACGTGAAATTAGCAACCAGCAAAAGACAATGTCGCAAGACGTCGATGGTCTTTATGATTCAGAAAATGTCGCTAATGATTCAATCAATCGGTTTAAACAAGAAGTGTCTTTAGTTTACCGGCGGTTAGAACGTAAAAATTTGCCGGGTAATCCAGATGCTTTTGTTCAAATGTATACGTTAGTTGTTAATGAAATCGGCCATGTAGCAAAAGAATTGGGTCAAGTTCGTCTGAATATGGAAAAAATTTCTCAGGAATTAATCCAAATTTCTGATGACGTTGAAAGATTAAAAAGAGAAGCAGATGACATCATTAATTCTGCAGATTTAGTTCAACTAACCTTGCAGTATTCAAACAAATATTCTGACAATGGTTCAATACAAAATGCTCAGAAAAAAGCAATGGATCTTTATGAGCAAGATTATAATTATAAGGATGCTCTTGATACCATTGCAACTGCTATTGAAAAAGTGGAACCGGGTTCGTATCAGCGTTTAGAAAATTTATATTATTCTGATAAGAAAAACAATGAATAAATACTGCTAACTTTTTGTTGAAAGATTTCAGCTTTAAAATTTGTAAATGATTTTAAGGCTTTTTTATTGCTAATGAATAAATAATTGAAGCTGAGTTTATTTTAAGTTACAATTTATAAGTTAATAGCTGACCTTGTAGTGTATTGGAGGAGAAATTCCGTGATTTACTTTGATAACAGCGCCACGACCAAAATTGATCCTGCTGTTTTAGCGACTTATGATAAAGTAGCACAAACTATTTGGGGTAATCCATCTAGTTTACATAAATTGGGAGACCGTGCTTATCAACTTTTGGAAAGCTCGCGTAAACAGATTGCTAATCTTTTGGGAACAAAGCAGGATGAAATTTTCTTTACTTCCGGCGGTACAGAATCAAACAATTGGGCTATAAAAGGCACAGCATTTCAAAAACGGCAATTTGGCAAGCATCTCATTACATCGAGTGTTGAACACGCTTCTGTGGCTAATGCTTTTAATGCGCTGGAATACATCGGCTTTCGCGTAACTCACTTGCCAGTTGATAAAGAAGGGCGTGTCAATGTCAATGATTTGCGCAACGCTCTTGATTCTGACACCACATTAGTTTCAATAATGGGTGTCAATAATGAGATTGGTTCAATTCAGCCGATTGATGAGATCAGTGATTTATTGTCTAACTATCCAACTGTAAGTTTTCACGTTGATAATGTCCAGGCACTGGGTAAAAATATTTGGTCACGAGTTTTTACTCCTCGAGTTGATTTCTCCAGCCTTTCCGCCCATAAATTTCACGCACCACGAGGTACCGGTGTTCTTTATAAAAAAGAGGGCAAAATGCTGGATCCTTTGCATGATGGTGGTGGACAGGAAAAAGGTCTTAGATCTGGCACAGAAAATTTGCCAGCGATAGCAGGAATGGCTAAGGCTGTACGTTTACTTTTAGAAAATGAGCAGGAAAAGGCTGCAAGAGAGGCTGCTATTAAAGAAAAAATAGTAAATTATTTGCAGGGCAAGCCTGGCATTACTATATTTTCTCCTGTCAATGACAATTTTGCGCCCCATATTTTATGTTTTGCACTTGAAGGTATCAGGGGAGAAACTTTAGTTCACACACTTGAAGAATATGACATCTACACTTCCACTACTTCGGCCTGTTCTTCAACTAAAGTTGATCAAGCCAGCACATTAGTAGCAATGCATGTTGATGATAAAATTGCTACCAGTGCAATTCGTCTCAGTTTTGATGAATCCAATACTCTTGCGGAAGCCGATGAGTTTATCAAAGTTTTTGACAAAATTTACCGTCATTTTGCCCCAATTAATCATTTAGGAGAATAGATTTTATGAAATATACTGAAATAATGGTGCGTTACGGTGAGCTTTCAACAAAAGGAAAGAACCGAAAAGATTTTATCGGTCGCTTAGCCGGTAACGTTACTAAAGTGCTGCGTGAATTTCCACAGGTTGAAATTCACCCACGCCATGATCGGATGCATATTGTTTTAAAAGATGCTCCTTTTGAAGAAGTCGACCAACGGTTAAAAAAAGTTTTTGGCATCCAAACTTATTCACCAACAATTAAAGTAGAAAAAACGCTGGCGGAAATTGAAAAAACTGCACTTGCTTTAATGAAGGAAACTTTTAAAAAAGGAATGACTTTCAAAGTTAACACTAAGCGCAGTGACCACCAGTTTTTATATGATACTAATGAATTGAATAAAATGGTGGGTGACTACCTTTTTTCACACATGGATGATCTAAAAGTAGAAATGAAACATCCTGACATTGTACTCAGAATTGAAGTGCGTAAAGATGCAGTTTACATTTCTAACCAGCTGCTTCATGGTGCTGGGGGGATGCCAGTTGGTACTGGTGGTCGAGCCGTCATGATGCTATCAGGAGGCATTGATTCGCCAGTGGCTTCCTATCTGGCCTTAAAACGTGGTGTCGATATTGATATGGTGCATTTTTACAGTCCGCCATATACTACCGAAAAAGCTTTGAATAAAGCTAAAGAATTAACCGGTATTTTGGCTAATTATGCTGGTAAAATTAATTTCATTGCAGTACCGTTTGCAGAAATTCAGGAAACCATTAAGGAAAAAATTCCCGAAGGCTATTTGATGACTGTGCAGAGAAGATTTATGTTACAGCTGGCTGACAAAATCAGGGCTAAAAGAAGAGGATTGGCTATTTTTAATGGTGAGTCTGTTGGGCAAGTCGCTTCACAAACTTTAGAGTCAATGGCAGCAATTAACGATGTAACCACTACACCGGTCGTCAGACCAGTTGCTACAATGGATAAAACCGAAATCATCAATTTAGCAGAAAAGATTGGCACATTTGACTTGTCAATTCAGCCATTTGAAGATTGTTGTACAATTTTCGCACCTCCTCGTCCAAAAACAAAACCAAAAATTGAAAAAGCACGTGAATTTGAAAATCGCCTGGATGTCGATGGCTTAATTGAACGTGCACTGGCGGGCATACAAGTGACTTCGATTTATCCAAATGATAAGTTTTTAGCTGATAAAGCAGAAGAAGATGCTTCACTACTTTAAAAAGTATGTTATAATACGCCCAAAGCAATAATTGAGAGGTATTAACCTTATAGATAGAGAAAGGCTCGTTGATGGTGAAAAGCCGAATGAAGGTTAATTGGTAGCTCGATTGGACTGGTTGGCTGAACTGAGAGTAAGCTAATCCGGCAAATGTGCCGTTATCATTTTTAAGAGAAGCAGAATTTATTCTGCTTAACCTTAGGTGGTACCGCGGTTAATTATATCGTCCTAGACATTTTGTCTAGGACTTTTTTATTGGGAGGAGAATTATGACAGATTTAGCACCAAAATATGACCCCAAAGAGGTCGAACAAGGCAGATATCAAAAGTGGCTTGATCAAGACTTATTTAAGCCATCTGGGGATAAAAAAGCACACCCATATTCTATTGTTATTCCGCCACCAAATGTTACGGGCAAACTTCACTTAGGACATGCTTGGGATACTGCAATTCAAGATACGTTAATTCGACTTAAAAGAATGCAGGGTTACGATACTTTGTATCTTCCAGGGATGGATCATGCAGGAATTGCCACGCAAGCTAAAGTTGAAGCCAAATTACGCAAACAAGGCAAAGACCGACATGAAATGGGTCGTGAAGCTTTTGTTAAGCAAGTTTGGGACTGGAAAGATGAATACGCTGCTATTATCAAGAGTCAGTGGGCAAAATTAGGTCTGTCTCTGGACTATTCTAGAGAGAGATTCACTTTAGATAAAGGCTTATCTAAAGCAGTTCGTCGCGTTTTTGTACAATTATATAATGAAGGTTTAATTTACCGTGGTGAATATATTATTAACTGGGATCCAGAGCTGCAAACGGCTTTAAGTGATATTGAAGTTGTTCACCAAGACGATAAGGGTGCTTTTTACCATATTAAATATCCTTTTGCTGATGGTTCCGGTTTTGTTGAGATTGCTACTACTCGTCCCGAGACCATGTTCGGTGATACGGCCGTTGCTGTGGCTCCTGGGGATGAACGCTACAAGGATATAGTGGACAAGGAACTAATTTTGCCAATAGTAGGACGTCATATTCCAATTATTGAGGATCAACACGTTGATCCAGAATTTGGTACTGGTTTGGTAAAAATTACTCCAGCTCATGATCCTAATGACTTCTTGGTCGGTAATCGTCATAACTTAAAACGGATTAATGTAATGAATGACGACGGTACTATGAACGAAAATGCTGGTAAGTATGAAGGCATGGACCGCTTTGCCTGCCGTGAAGCATTGGTTAAAGATTTAAAGGAGCAAGGCTACTTAATTAAAGTTAAGCCGATTGTGCACTCAGTTGGACACTCTGAACGTTCTGGTGTTCAAGTTGAACCGCGCCTGTCAACTCAATGGTTTGTTAAGATGAAACCTTTAGCAGATAAAGTTTTAGAAAACCAAAAAACTGCAGGCAAAGTCAATTTTGTACCAAAGAGATTTGAACAAACTTTAGATCACTGGATGGAAGATGTTCATGACTGGGTAATTTCACGTCAACTATGGTGGGGGCACAGGATTCCAGCTTGGTATAACAAGAAGACCGGTGAAATGTATGTTGGCGAAGAAGCACCAAAAGACATTGAAAACTGGAAACAGGACCCAGATGTTCTAGACACCTGGTTTTCAAGTGCTTTATGGCCTTTTTCAACATTAGGCTGGCCTGATGAAGATTCTGCTGATTTCAAACGCTACTTCCCAACCAATGCCTTAGTTACCGGTTATGATATTATCTTTTTCTGGGTTTCACGGATGATTTTCCAGAGTCTGCATTTTACCCACAAGAGACCATTTAATGATGTTGTTCTTCACGGCTTGATTCGTGATGAACAAGGTCGCAAGATGAGTAAATCTTTGGGTAACGGTGTTGATCCAATGGACGTTATTGATCAATATGGTGCAGATGCTTTACGCTGGTTCTTGCTCAATGGGACAGCGCCGGGACAAGATACACGTTATAATCCTAAGCAATTGGCATCTGCATGGAACTTCATTAATAAGATTTGGAATGCTGCCAGATTTGTGATTATGAATTTACCAGAAGATGCACAAGCAGCTCATATGCCTGATACTAGCAAGTTTGATTTGTCAGACAGCTGGATTTTTGACCGCTTAAATCATACTGTAAGCGAAGTAATTCGTTTATTTGATGATTACCAATTTGGTGAAGCTGGGCGCGAACTTTATAACTTTATCTGGAATGATTTCTGCGATTGGTATATCGAAATGGCCAAAGTTGCTCTCAATGGTTCGGATACAGAACTGAAGACTAGAAAGCAAGACAATTTAATTTGGATTCTTGATCAAATTTTACGTTTGCTTCATCCAATTATGCCATTTGTGACTGAAAAGCTGTGGTTGTCGATGCCTCATGAAGGTAAATCTATCATGGTTGCGAAATACCCAACACCTCATGCTGAATTTGTTAATGACCAAGCAAGGCGCGATATGGCTTTCTTGATTGAAATTATTAAAGCTGTACGTAATATTCGAATGGAAGTTAATGCGCCACTTTCTTCACCGATTGACATTATGATTCAACTGGAAGATAGCAATAACGAACGAATTTTGACCGAAAATGAAGAATACGTCAAGAATTTCTTGCACCCAAAGAATTTGACCATTGCAACTGATGTTACAGCACCGAAATTAGCTAAAACTGCTGTGATTGCAGGAGCACAAATTTTTGTTCCATTAGCCGATTTAGTTAATATTGATGACGAAATCAAGCGCATGACAAAAGAGGAGAAAGATCTCCAAGCTGAAGTTGAACGCTCAACCAAAAAACTGAATAATCAGGGCTTTGTAGCTCACGCACCAGAGGCGGTAATCAATAAGGAAAAAGCTAAAAAGGCTGATTATGAAAACCAACTGCAAAGCGTTCAGGAAAGAATTCAAGAATTAAAGAAGAGTGAATAATGTGACTTTTACTAAAGCTCAAGATGTGATTAATTATTTATATTCACTTCCAAAATTACATGAAAAAGCAGATCTATCTTATATAAAGAAAGTACTGACTTTTTTAAATAATCCCCAAGATAAAGTTAAAACAATTCACGTTACGGGCACTAATGGTAAAGGATCTACTTCATACTATTTGAGCAGCTTGCTGCAAAAGGCCGGTCAGAAGACTGGCCTTTTTGTTTCGCCATATGTGTTTGAATTTAACGAACGTATTCAATTAAATGGGCAAAATATTAGTGACGCAGATTTAGTAAAGACAGCTAATGCCATAGAATCAGCTTTGGCAAAAATTCGTAGAGAAAATCCGGCTTTTTCTTTGGTAACTTTTGAATATGAAGTGGTCATGGCTTTTCTCTATTTTGCAAGAAAAAAATGTGACTATGCTGTCATAGAAGTTGGCATAGGTGGCGAGCATGACAAGACAAACGTGATTACACCTGAAATCAGCGTAATTACCACGATTGGTTTAGATCATGAACAAATTATCGGACCCACACTTCAGGATATTGCGCGTGAAAAAAGTGGGGTGATCAAGAAAAATCGTCCTGTGATTATCGGCAATGTTCCTAAAGAGGTGCTGTCCATTATTCAGCAAAAAGCCCAAGAAGAAAGTGCACCGCTTAAACAACTGGGAAAGGATTTTAAAATTAGCCAAAATGAAAGCTTAACTTTGAAAACTCAAACCCAAAAATTTTCTTTTTTACCTAGGCCTATTGTTGAAGGTTACGATGTAGGCATTGCAGTTGAGGCCTTCAGCATGTTAGGTCTTCCACTATCTCAAAATAATATTAGTGACGCAATTAATCGGACTGTTGTGCCCGGTCGCTATCAAGTAATGCAAAACAATCCCTTGATAGTTCTTGACGGTGCACATAATATTCAAGCTGTGCAAAACCTGCTTAATTATGCTCATTGTGAACAAAAGAAAAGGCAAGGCCAATTTAGAGTTTTAATCATGATGATGAAAGATAAGGATATTGAACAGGTGTTTGACCAGCTCCAAGCTACTGATGAAGTCTACTTAACTACAATAGATTATCCGCGTGCAGCTAAGAAAAAAGACTTTCCCAAATGGATTCAGGAAAAATACCAATTTATGTCTGATTGGCAGGCAGCTTATGAGAATTTAAAGCAGAAGAGTCAGACAAATGATATACTGCTAGTGACAGGATCTTTTTATTTAGTTGGTAATATTTTACAAATGGAGACAAAAAATGCGGGTTCAAGGTATTGATGATGAAATTAAGGGAATTTTATTTGATATGGATGGATTGCTGGTCAATTCTGAAAATTTATACTGGGAAGCCAATATTCAGGCGGCAAAAGAGGCGGATTTAGGTACTCCTGATGATATCTATCTTAAATTAGTCGGCTCGACAACTACTGATATGGACGATTTTTATCTCAAATACTTTAAAAATAGGAAGCAGCGGGACCAATTTATTAAGCGTACGGATGACTTGGTCTGGGAGTGGACTGAGGAAGGTAAATTAAAATTGCGTCCTGGCGTGCAAAAAGCTCTTGATCTTTTTCAAAAAGCTGGTTTGCCGATGGCAGTAGTTACCAGCAATACAGAAGATGTGGTAGAGCATAACTTGTGGGCAACTGGCAGCCGCAATTATTTTCAATTTCACCTAAATTATGACGATGTTAAAAAGAATAACGTTAAGCCTAAACCAGCTCCAGATATTTATCTTTTGGCTGCTAAAAAATTACAGGTCCCTCAAAATAATATTTTAGCTTTCGAAGATTCTTCTCCAGGACTCTTAGCTGCTGTCAATGCCGATTTGAAATGCGTGATGGTGCCTGATTTAATTCCAGCAAGTAAAAAAGATTACCAGAATGCTGTATTTGTCTGTCACGATTTTTATGAATTTCTGAAAAAGGTTTGCTAGTTTTCCACGTATTTAATAGTGAAAGGAAGGGTTTTATGGAATTGATAAAATCTAATCACTATTTAATGAAAACTGACTGGGAAATGTTAAGCAACTTTTTTGATGAGTTGAAAGAACATGGCATAGAGAAATTCGATGAACTTTTTACAAAACTCACAGAGCTAAAAATCGAAAACTTTAATGACTTGCTTAAATATATTTCAGGCAGTCAATGTGATAATAATTTAGCCGTTCTTTGTGAGGGACTATTTGAAAGACTAAGGTCGGCGGTTCCCGACCGTGAACTCATTATGACCTCAAGTGATGAAGTCGGCACATATCTGTTGGACAAATTGGCGGGCCGTAAACAAGAAGAATTGTGGGCAGTTTATATTGATAACAGTAATCACATTGTTGCTGAAAAAAGATTATTTCAAGGAACTTTAGATAAATCAATTGCTCATCCACGGGAAATTTTCCGTTGGGCAGTAATTTATGCCTGTGCAGGCTTTTTTGTGGTTCATAATCATCCAAGTGGCAATTTAATTCCATCAAAAAGCGATATAGAGCTAACTAAAATGCTTTTTGCAGCTTCTGAATTATTTCATATTGACTTTCTTGATCATTTTATTGTGGGGAAGGGACAATATGTGAGTTTGCGTGAACGGCAATTATTTTAAATTCATCTTAAAGTTACATTTCATTTTCTTTTTTAAGTTGCACTTTATGCTATAATTATTCAAGATTTAGAGACTGCAATAATTAAGGAGAGATTTACGTGTTTGGATTAGGAGCAAAAAATATTGGCATCGATTTAGGGACGGCCAATACTCTTGTTTATATGGAAGGTAAAGGAATTGTTTTAAGAGAGCCTTCTGTTGTGGCTAAAAACACCCATACTGGAAAAGTGATTGCGGTAGGGTCAGAAGCAAGAGAAATGATCGGCAGGACACCGGAAAGCATAGTGGCTATCAGGCCAATGAAAGATGGCGTAATTGCTGATTATGATACAACTGCCTCTATGCTTAAGTATTTTATAGAAAAGACTGTAGGCAACTCCAAACCTTCAGCTATGATTTGTGTACCTTCGGGAGTAACTGAAGTTGAAAAACGGGCAGTTATTGATGCTGCTCGTGTAGCTGGTGCGCGTGAAGCCTTTGTAATAGAAGAACCTTTTGCAGCCGCCATTGGAGCTGGATTGCCAGTAATGGATCCTACTGGTTCAATGGTCGTGGATATTGGTGGTGGAACTACAGATGTCGCTACTATTTCACTAGGTGGCATTGTATCATCTACATCAATTCGCCAAGCTGGTGATAAGTTTAATACTGCAATTGTGAATTATGTACATTCTAATTTTAATCTTTTAATTGGGGAAAGAACTGCCGAAGACATTAAAATCCAAATCGGTTCCGCCTCGGTTGAAAAAGCAGAAGGCATTGAATCTGTCAATATTCGTGGTCGTGATTTGGTTACAGGATTGCCAAAATCAGTCGATGTTAAAGCAGTTGATGTCTCAAAAGCAATTCAAGATGTCGTTCAAGATATCATTGTTGCTATCAAAGAAACTTTAGAACAAACTTCTCCTGAAATTGCAGCAGATGTAATTGATCATGGCATTGTGTTAACGGGTGGAGGAGCCTTACTTAAGAATTTACCCGATGTTATTTCCGAAGCAACTAAAGTTCCGGTGTTTATAGCGCAAGATCCATTAGATTGTGTTGCGGTCGGTACAGGTGAGTCTCTGAAAAATATTGAAGTAATGCGTAAAAGTCGCAGATAATATAAAAAGTCGGCTGGTATTGCCGATTTTTCTTTAGGGACTGTTTCCAAATGAAGAAATTTTTACAGAATAAAAAACTGTTGTCAGCAGTTGTAGCAGTTATTTTAGTTTTTACAATTTTAGGTGGTAGTGTTAGTTTGCGCAACAAGCGTAACACCCCATTGATTATCCAAAGTTTTGGTAATGATATAGTCGCCGTTGGATCAAGAATTATTGATTTTCCTCTTAGTTTTGTGTCCGGCAGTTTAAATAATGTACATGATTTACTGAATACGCAAGATGAAAATAACTATCTTAAGAGCCAAATAACCGATTTGGAACAAACAAAAGCTCGTAACTCAAGTCTTGAAGCTGAAAATAAGCAACTTAAATCTGCTTTAAAATTAAAAGAAACGTTAACGGACTATGATATGGTTCAAGCCTCCGTGATTTCGCGTTCGCCTGACAGCTGGACAGACCTTCTAGTTATCAACAAAGGAACTACGTCCGGTTTGCGCAAGAATATGGCTGTGATGTCAGGCGGTGGAGTAATCGGTCGTATAATAGAAGTCAGTGCAGCTTCGGCAAAAGTGGAGTTAATTACTACCAGTGACAAGTCAGCAAACCGCTTTGCAGTACAAGCACAAGCCATAAATGGTAAAAAAGTTCATGGAATTATTACAGTAATTGGCGACAAAACTTTAGCTTTTACCCAAGCAATTGATAGTAAAAAGCTCAAGCGTGGTACCAAAATATATACTAGTGGAATGGGTGGTAATTCACCCAAAGGTTTGCTGATAGGAACTATTTCTGCTACAACACATGATTCTTTTGGCTTATCTGATTTGATCAAGATCAATCCGGCTGGCGAGTTGAACGATCCTTCCATTGTCACAGTTATCAAAAGGAAAGTGAGCGACTAATGAAGACACTGCGGAAATTTACTCTTGTCTTAGCATTATACGTTGCTTTGGCTATCAGTGGTAGCTTATCTTTTTATCTGCATCAGTTTTTCTCAATTGGTAAAGCTTCGAACTTATTAGTACCTGTTAGTATGATGCTAATTGCACTTTTTGATGATACCAATAGCAAGGAAGTTTGGCTGGCCTTAGGTGCAGGGATAGTTAGTGATATTTATTTTTTTGGCATTATAGGCATCTATGCAATTAGCCTGCCGATAATTTCATGGTTATTGCAAAAATCTGCACGGATTCTGCCTGAAGTATTTTGGGCCAAACTTCTGGCAGTTTTAATTGCTTCTGTTCTAATTGAGGCCTACACATGGCTGATTTTAAATATGACGGGCTTATCAAGCATAGGTATCTTAAAGTTGGTGCAAAGTATTTTGCCAACATTGTGCTGGGTGTTTATATTTGTTTGTGCTACCTATAAATTATGGTGGAACTTGGTTCTTAACTATCCTTTTATGGTTAACTTAGACAATTATCGACAATAAATAAAAAACGTGAGATTTGTATCTCACGTTTTTTACTCAAAAAAGCCAAAGCTTGATAATGCACCAACAACCTGCATCACAATTGCCACTAAAGTAATAATCGCCATTAGCCAAGCCATGGCAATTGTTAATTTTTGAAATTTAGATCTCTTTTTCTTATGTCTACGTGTCATTGATTGACCTCCTACTTGAACAATATTTTATGCTACTTAATAGTTTTTTTCAATCGCAGAGTAAGATAAAATAGATATTAAATGATAGAGGATGTAAGTAATGCTTTTAATTATATTGATACCTGTTCTAGGTCTTGCTTTAGCATATATTGTCAATAAGATGTTTCCTAAGGCTCAATTTAGGGGATATGATTTATTACCCTTCTTTTTTATATATGCCTGTCACTTAATTACACTGCACCAAAAAAGGCCTGAGTTTCTGCCTTATGGTTTTTTTGTCTTTTTCTTCCTGGTTATAGTCGTAGCAATATCTGATGCTGTTAAAAATAAAAATCTCTCTTTAAGTAAGACTCTGCGTAAAATCTGGGATTACTTAACTGTAAATACTATTTTTTGGTATCTGGGTCTATTATTTTTGATGATATAGTCAAACTTTTTAATAAAAATTTTTAAAAAAGTCTAGTCGCAAACCTGAATTGGTTTGCGATTTTTTCTTTTTGTGTCATTAAAAAATAAATATTTAACTTTTTTGACTAAAAAGTGGTAGGAAGTGGTGAATTGTGGTAAATTATTTAGTGGAAGGGGGCTAAGCCATGTTCATGGGTGAATATCATCACAATCTCGACAGCAAAGGGCGGTTAATTATACCTGCCCGTTTGCGTAGTCAGATTGGTGACAAAATGATATTTACTCGCGGAATGGAAGGCTGCATTTTTGGCTATACCACAGAGGCATGGCAAAAAATTGAAGCTAAACTAGCGCAACTTCCACTAACTAAGAGAAATGCGCGCAGTTTTACGCGTTTGTTTTACTCTGGTGCGATGGAATGCGAATTTGACAAACAAGGTCGTGTGAATCTGACCACAACGTTGAAGAAACACGCTTCCCTTGTCAAAGAATGTGTCATTGTAGGAGTTTCTGATCGAATTGAAATTTGGTCTAAGGAACGTTGGGAAAGCTTTAGTGATGAAGCCAATGAAAACTATGATGATATTGCAGAAAATTTGGACGATATTGAACTATAATTATGGAATTCAAACACACCAGTGTACTCTTACACCAAACAATCGATAATTTAAAACTAAAAAATGGTGGTCTTTATGTAGACGCAACTTTTGGCGGTGGCGGTCATGCAAAATATTTATTGAGCAAACTTGCTAGTGGCACTTTAATTGGCTTTGATCAAGATGAATATGCAATAAATTCGGCTAAGTTAAACTTTGCTGATTTACTTGTTCAAAATGCTGATCCCAAATTACAATTGGTACACGATAATTTTAGCCATTTAAAAGAGAATCTGGTTGAGCTGGGTTATCATAATGGTATAGATGGAATTTACTATGATTTGGGAGTTTCTTCACCACAATTTGATCAGGCACAAAGGGGTTTTTCTTACCGTTTTGATGCTAGATTAGATATGAGAATGGATCAGGAGCAAAGTCTTGATGCTTATCAACTAGTAAATAACTCAAGTCAAAAAGAATTGGCAAATATTTTGTATAAATTTGGTGGGGAAAAATATTCTCGCCAGATTGCTCATAAAATTGTCCTAAAAAGACAAAAAAAGCCGATTGAAACAACATTTGAACTTGTTGATATAATTAAGGAAGCGATTCCTGCGTTTGCAAGAAGGACTGGTGGGCATCCAGCAAAAAAGACCTTTCAGGCTTTGCGTGTTGCTGTAAATCACGAGCTTGATGTTTTAAGTGAGTCACTTGAAGAAGCGGTTCATTTGTTAAAACCTGGTGGTCGAATTAGTGTGATTACCTTTCAGTCTGATGAAGACAAAATTGTAAAAAACATTTTTAAAAAATACTCTGAAGTTGATGTTCCCAGGGGAATGCCTGTTATACCTGACAGCTTGAAGCCAATGCTTCGTTTAGTTAACCGCAAACCCATTGTTGCCTCAGCTGAAGAGTTAAAGAATAATAATCGCTCACACAGTGCAAAGTTGCGAGTTGCAGAAAAATTGTAAAGAGGAAAAACAATGGCTGATAATTTAGCAAGAAAAGTAGAGTTTAATCCTAATGAGCAAAGAGATCCAAAGAAGAGACAACGTCAAGTTCTCAATCATCACAACGTTGCTTGGACCGGCTTTGAAAAGTCCTTGCTTGTATTGGGAACGATAATAACCATTGGCTTAATGACAATGCTAGTTTCTTCCAGTATTTCTGCTACTTCAGCTCAACATGAACTTACCAATGTGCAACGTGCAGTTGCAAAAGGGCAAAGTCAAGTTGGAGATTTGCATCAAGAATTAGGTGAGTTAACCTCAAGCTCTCGCATGAACAAAATTGCACGTAGCAAGGGGTTAGCCTTGAATGAGAAAAATATTAGGACTATACGCTGATGAAAAAGCACATTAGTAAGATAAGTAACTCTAATTCCAAAGCTCACGGATACCGTTTTACAGTCGGGAGATTTCTCGAGGTAGCTGTTGCTTTGGTTTTTCTCGTATTTATAGGAAGATTTTTATATATTGGCATATCCAAGACTATTAATGGTCAAAATCTAACTGCTAAAACTGAGCAATTATACATGCGTAATCAGGTATTAAAGGCTAATCGCGGTACAATTTATGATCGCAATGGCTTGGCAGTTGCTCAAGATTCTCATTTATATACTATTTATGCTATTTTAGATAAATCTTCTATCAATTATAAAAATCAACCTGAATATGTTGTTAATAAAAATAAAACTGCTAATAAATTAGCCCAAGTCTTACCTCTTAAAGCGAGTGAAATTTTAAAATATCTTAATCCTGCTCGTCCTGTTTTTCAGGTACAATTTGGTACTGCAGGTTCTAATTTGTCCAAACAGCAAAAAGATAAAATTGAAAAGATGAATTTGCCTGGGATTAAATTCTTTGAAACTCAGTCTCGGCTTTATCCTAATGGTAATTTTGCCTCACATGTAATAGGAATGGCTTCACCAGTATATGATAAAAAAACCAAGCAGCAGAATCTCGAAGGCACAATGGGACTTGAAGCTTGGTATGATGACGTACTCACTGGAAAAAATGGTTATCAGGTTTCAGCAGTAGATGCTTCTAATTTTCAGACACCAAATAGTACGCATACCTATAAGGCACCAGTCGATGGTAACAATATTTATCTAACCATTGATTCTCAGCTGCAGGAGTATCTTGAAAGCAGGCTTTCCTATGTTCAAAATGCGTTTAATCCTGTTTCCATGACAGCTGTTGTTGAAGATATTAAAACGGGAAAAGTTTTAGCTGCCTCTCAAAGGCCAACTTTTAATCCGCAAACGAAAAAAGGGTTAAAAAACTCATATCGTGACATTTTGGTACAAGATACTTATGAACCGGGTTCTGTTTTTAAAGTTCTAACGCTGTCATCATCTGTAAATAGTGGGAATTACCATCCTAACCAATACTATAATTCAGGATCTGTTTCTGTTAATGGATCCGTAATTCACGATTGGCAGCCTCACGGCTGGGGAAGTATCCCATTTTCACAGGCTTTTCCACGTTCAAGCAATACTGGCTTCGTTCATATTGAGCAGCAAATGGGTGCTAAGACCTGGAAAAAGTATCTAAAAAAATTTCATATTGGAGAAAAAACGGGAGTAACCTTACCCGGTGAACAACCAGGAACCATAGCTTTCAATTCTCCGATTGATCAAGCAGTAACTAGTTTTGGCCAAGGTGTTGATGTTAATGTCATGCAAATGATGCAAGCATTTAGCAGTCTAGCCAATGATGGTCAAATGGTTAAACCGCAATTTGTCGAAAAAATTACGGATGCCGATAATCACACTATCACTGGCTATCAAATTAAAAATGTCGGCCAACCCGTTTATACCAAAGAAACTGCAGCTACTGTGCTTGAAAATATGCGTCGAGTTTTAAATAAACGCATTGGCACAGGTGCGGCTTACCAAATGAAAGGTCAAAGCATTGCAGTTAAGACGGGGACAGCTCAGATTGCAAACCTTAAAGGCGGAGGCTATCTTAAAGGTAACAATAATTATATCTTTTCAGTGGTTGGTGTGACCCCTGCTAAGCATCCGCGGTACTGCATTTATATCACTGTTAAACAGCCGCGTAAAATGAGTAAACCGGCTGAAGTCATTCTCTCATCAATTTTCAAACCAATGATGAACAGAGTAATTCTCATGTCTAAAAATGGTCTAAGCAGTTCGACGGTTGTTAAAACACCTAACCTAAAAGGATTAAACTACAAAGAGGCCGAAAAGGTAGCACAGCGTGTTGGGTTAAGACTTGCTAAGATTGGTACGGGTGATAAAATAACTGAACAGTCATATTCAGCAGGTCAAAAACAGCAATCAGGTAAATTAATGCTTGTACGTACTAGTGGAAGTATTAAATGTCCAGATATGAAGGGCTGGTCTATTGATGAGTTACATCAGTTTGCAGCTTTAACAGGAGCTAAATTACGGATCAAAGGCACAGGAATAGTTTTTAAGCAAGGTCTGGCTAAAGGTGAGACTGTTAAACCGGATACAAAAATAAAAATACAATTAAAGGAGTAGCATTTTTATGCTGATCATTAGCATTATCGCATTAGTAAGTTCATTAGCATTGACTGGAATCATTCTGCCTTGGATGATTATCTTCATGAGGACGCATCACGAAGGGCAAGAAATACGTGATGAAGGTCCTAAATGGCATGAAAAGAAATCTGGAACGCCTACTATGGGTGGAGTAGTCTTTGTTCTAGCGGCTGCAGTATCTACTATTTGGGTTAGTTTTTGGCAACATGAAACTTCAAAATTAATTTGGATTTTACTAATAAGTTTGTTAGGCTATGGAATAATTGGCTTTTTAGATGACGGTATTAAATTGTTCTTTAAGCGCAACCTAGGTCTGCGTGCTTGGCAAAAATTTTCCTTACAAATACTAGTTGCTATTTTAATCGTCATTATCGCTGCTACAGATAATTTTCAATTGCAACTTTTTATACCTTTTTTTGGTATTGTGAACAGCGCTATTTTATTTACTATTTTTGTAGTTTTTTGGTTAGTTGGCTTTTCCAACGCTGTCAATTTGTCAGATGGATTAGACGGGTTAGCAACAGGACTTTCAATTATTGCTTATGCGACTTATTCTTATATTGCATTTAAACAAAAGAACTTTGCTGTTTTGATCTTTTGTATGAGTGTTATAGGTGGTTTAATTTCATTTTTTATTTTTAATCATAAACCTGCTAAAATTTTTATGGGTGATGCAGGATCATTGGCATTGGGCGGTGGATTGGCTGCTGTTAGCATTTTCTTAAACAGACCCTGGTCTCTTTTGCTAATAGGAATTGTGTTTGTTTGTGAAACTGCAAGTGTAATTCTGCAAGTAATTTCTTTTCAGACCACAGGCAAAAGGATTTTTAAAATGACCCCAATTCATCATCATTTCGAAATGTTGGGGTATTCTGAATGGAAAGTAGATATTATATTCTGGATAGTTGGATTAATTGGTAGTTTTTTATATTTAATAATATGGGGATAAAATAGGTAAATGAGGCAGATTAAAACTTATCAAAATAAAAATATTTTGGTTTTAGGTCTGGGTAAAAGCGGTTTTGCAGTTAGTATATTGCTGCTTAAACTTGGTGCAAAGCTGACTTTAAATGACCAGGCTGATTTGAGTAACAACCAAAATGCAGAGGAATTGAAAAAAAGGGGTGTCCGAGTGATTGACGGCAGGCATCCAATTGAATTATTAAGTCAAGAAAGTTTTGATTATTTAGTAAAGAATCCCGGCATCCCTTATGAAAATCTAATGGTACAAGAGGCCCAAAAACTAAACTTGCCTATTATTACCGAGCCAGAAATTGCATTGAGTGTTAGTGAGGCCCCTTACATTTGCGTTACAGGTTCGAATGGAAAAACGACTACAGTAATGTTGACCCAGAAAATTCTTGATCATCATTTGTCTAAAAAGGGTCATCATGCATACGCAGTTGGGAACATTGGCGTACCTATATCCGAAGTGGTTGAAAAAGCAACTAAGGATGATATTTTAGTCTGTGAAACTTCCAGTTTTCAGTTGCTTGGTGTCACAGATATTAATCCTAAGGTAGCAACAATCATCGATATTTACCACAATGTTCACTTGGATTATCATAAAACTTTTGAAAATTATGTTAATGCCAAATTGAATGTTACTAGAACGCAGAGCCCAGATCATTATTTTTTGGCTAATTTTGATCAAAAAGATATCTTGGAAAAGGAGAGGAAAACTACTAGAGCTAAATTCATAACTTTTTCTGAAAATGATCAAGCTGCTGATTATTTTATTGCTGATGGATATTTGCAAAATCAGCATGAAAAGATAATGAAGACTTCTGACATGAAATTACCTGGAATCCATAACCAGCAGAACGCCTTGGTTGCCAGTGCAATTGCTCAAATAATGGGTGCAGATACCAATGACATTAAAGCTGTTTTAACAACTTTTGCTGGTGCAAAGCACCGCTTGCAATACGTGATGACACTAGAAGGCCGCAAAATATATAACGATTCCAAATCTACAAATATTGAAGCAGCTTCTGTTGCAATTCCTGCTTTTGAAGATCCAGAAGTCTGGATCGCTGGCGGCTTAGATCGAGGATTTACTTTTGATTCTTTAATTCCTCTTTTAAAAAAGCACGTGAAAGCGGTCGTACTGTACGGGCAAACACGTTATCTCCTGGCTGATGCAGCACGCAAAGCTGGGATTAAACATATTTTAATTGAAAATACGTTGCAAGAGGCGGTGCCGAAAGCTTATGAATTAACCAAACCTGGTGATGTAATGTTGTTTTCGCCAGCTTGTGCGTCATGGGATCAATTTAGGACCTTTGAAGAACGTGGCGACTATTTTGTTAATTTTATAAAGGAATTGAAGACGAAATAAAATGAGAATAATATTTACTGGTGGAGGAACCGGTGGTCATATTTACCCTATTATGGCTATCATTGAACGTTTAAAAGAGCGCAAATTAGCTACAACTGATGAAATTCTGTTTGTTGGCACTAAAAATGGCTTGGAGGCAAAAATTGTTCCGGCGGCTGGAGTGAATTTCAAAACAATCGAAATGCGTGGGTTTTCTCGTAAACATATAATGAGTAATTTTGCTACAATTAGGTTGTTTCTTAAAGCTACTAAAAAGGCACAAAAAATAATTAGTGATTTTAAGCCTGATATTGTCATGGGCACTGGAGGCTATGTAAGTGGTGCCGTAGTTTACGAAGCAGCTAAAATGAAAATACCAACTTTGATTCATGAATCGAATTCAGTAGTTGGGGTTGCTAATAAGTTTTTGGGCCACTATGTAGATAAGATTTGCTATACGTTTGATGACGCTGCTAAACAGTTTTCTGAGAAGAAAAAATTGGTAAAAACAGGAAATCCTCGTTCTCAGCAAGTACTGAACTTATCGTCGACAAAAGTTGACATGCAAAGTAAATGGGATTTAAATCCAACTATACCTACAGTATTAGTTTTTGGGGGATCTCGTGGAGCTTTAGCTATCAATCGAATTATGCTTAAGTCGTTGACTCGTTTACAAAAAAAGCCGTATCAGATAATCTGGGTAACCGGAACATATTATTATAAGGAAATCCAAGAAAAACTGGCTAAAATAGATTATGGTAAAACTATTAAAATTTTGCCATATGTTAAGGACATGCCAGCACTTTTGCCTAAAATGATCTGTGTGGTTTCACGATCCGGAGCAACCAGTATTGCGGAATTTACGGCTTTAGGTGTTCCCGCCATATTAATTCCCAGTCCAAACGTTACTCATAATCATCAAATGAAAAATGCTCTTGACTTGGAAAAAGCAGGCGCTGCCACGGTAATTGCAGAAAGCGACCTTAATATCAATAATTTTATTTCCTCAATTGATCATATCGTTTTAGACCGTAAATATTATACAGAAATGAGCAAGGCTTCAAAGAAATTAGGCGTTCCAGATGCTTCTGATGAAGTAATTAAAGTAATGCAAGATTTATCTAAGTAAGAAGAAGGTGAGGCAGTTGACTAAGAAGCGAGTAACAAAAATTGATCCCAAAGAAAAGTTATCGCCTTATTTAGACCACGAAACTAATCAGAAGAAAAAGTTCAAAGCTAAAGCAAAAGTCTCTGCCTCGTTATCAAAATTACGTAGTGAGCGTAAGTCTGCGTTGTTTAAGCGTCTAGGACTTATTGTTGGTGTATCAGTTGTGGCTATTTTGGGACTAGGGTATTATATTTCTCCTTTGGCAAATGTGAAAAGTATTCAAATAAAAGGAGAAAATGATTTACCAATCAGGGAAGTAGTAAAAACAGCTGATATTAAAGCCAGTGATAAAGTAATTGACCATCTGTTGAATAAGAACAGCATAGATCATAAGCTGTCTTCAAGATACTCTGAGATAAAAAACACAAATGTCCATGTTAAGAATTTTAACAATTTAGTTCTTAATATTGACGAATACCATACGATCGGCTACGTTAAAAATGCCAAAGGCTACCGGAAGATACTTTCACCTGGCAAATTAGGTACGCAGGTAATTCCATGGTCAAAAGTAAGTCCTGATAAGCCGGTTTTTGTGGGATATAACCATGAATTGTCGTTGCAAGAAACTCTTCATTTATTTAATAGTCTGCCTGTCAGTTTCCAAAGGCAGATAAAATTATTAAGTGGCAACACAAGGAGAAAGTCACAAGTTATTTTTCTGATGAAAAACGGAAATGTAGTCATTGGCAACGTTTCTACCCTCAAAAGCAAATTAAAGTACTATAATAAAATAAAAACTAAAGTGGGGAAAAATACTTTAATTGATTTGGAAGTAGGCGCGTTTAGCAGACCGCTTACACCAAGTGAAAAAAGAGCTTATGGCTTAACTTAGGCTGAATTTAAGCTACTTTTATGGTAAAATTTTTGTAAAGAGGACCGACAGGGGGTAAATTTTGGACAATACAAATTTATTAGTGGGCTTAGATATTGGCACCACGAGCGTGAAAGCGGTTGTAGCAGATTCTGGAAAAGTTATCGGAGCTGTAGCAGTTCCCAATAGAGGAATGCGCCATGGCAATATAGTTGATATTGATGAAACAGCAGCTGCTATCAGCAGAGCCTTAAAGGAAATAGCCAAAAAAACAAACGCAAAGATTTATCGGGTTGTAACAGGCATACCGGTAGGTATGCTTCAACTGGAAACTGCAAGCGATTTGGTTAATGTAAGCGATAATGGTCAAGAAGTTGGCAACCATGATGTCAGACGCGTAGTGGGCGCTGCAATCAGGTCTGCAGTAAAAAACGAACGTGAACCTATTGCTTTTTTGCCAAGCCGCTTTTTAATTGATGGTGAAACTGAGGTTGATGATCCCCGTAAAATGATTGCCCATTCTCTGTCGGTACAGGGCATCATGTTAACAGCTCCGGCAAGTCCTTTGCATAATATTAAAAAGGCGATAGAGCGTGCGGGTTATTCTAATAACTTTTTTGTTCCAACACCACTTGCTATTGCCAGCGTAGCTTTAACTGAAAGTGAGCGGCACTTTGGCTCAATTATTCTCGATTTAGGCGGTGGTGTGACTACAGCTACTGTTATTCACAATAATCAGATTAAATATGCCAATATTGATTTTGAGGGTGGCAGCGACATTAGCAATGACATTTCTGTTGTTCTTAGTACGTCCAAAAAAGATGCGGAACAAATAAAACTTGATTATGGCTATGCGGATCCGAGTTTAGCTTCTGCTAAAAATAAATTTGCTGTTAATAGTGTGGGTTCAAATGGTCAACAGATGGTTGACGAAAGCTATTTAAGTGAAATTATCAATGCCAGGGTTATGCAGACTATTGATAGAATTGAAAAAGGATTAGATAAGCATGATGCTTTAAAATTGCCTGGCGGTGTCATTATTACTGGTGGAAGCAGCCTATTACAAGGGTTTGATAGCATAATAGCCAATACCTTAAATGTAAAAGCCAGAATTTATCAACCTGACCAGATTGGAATGCGCAATCCAATCTACTCAGCCGCATATGGTGTCGTTAACTATGCATATAAAATGTCTGATATAGATTTTTTAGTAATTAGCGCCATATATGGCAAGGATTCATTCGGTCAAGAAGGAGCAACTGTTCAAGAAAAGACAAAAACTTCGAAAAGAACAGCTGCTGTTAATGAAACTAAAAGAAAAGAAGAATATAATAGACATGAGTTACTAAAGCGGGAAAGATCTACGCAAAGTAAACCGAAAAAAAATACACAAAATAAAGATAAAGGCTTTAAGAACTTCTTCAAAAAGTTCTTTGATTAAAGGTGGTTAATTAGATGGATTTTACATTCGATTCTGACGACAATAAAAATGCTGTCATCAAAGTTATTGGTGTCGGCGGTGCTGGTGGTAATGCTGTTAATCGAATGATCGATGATGGCGTGCAGGGAGTATCCTTTGTAGCTGCTAACACGGATGTACAGGCATTAAATAGTAATAAAGCTGAAAATAAAATTCAGTTAGGGCCAAAATTGACGAGGGGACTTGGAGCTGGTTCTCATCCCGAAGTAGGTCAAAAAGCGGCTGAAGAAAGTGAGCAAACCATTGAAGATGCACTAAAAGGTGCAGATATGATTTTCATTACTGCCGGTATGGGTGGCGGTACTGGAACTGGTGCTGCACCAATTGTAGCCAAAATTGCACGCGAAACTGGTGCTTTGACTGTTGGCGTTGTTACTCGTCCTTTTACATTCGAAGGTCCAAAAAGGTCCAAAAATGCTGCCGAAGGCATTGCCCAACTAAAGCAGTATGTTGATACGCTTGTTATCATTGCCAATAATCGTTTATTAGAAATGGTTGATAAAAAGACGCCTATGATGGATGCCTTTAAAGAAGCTGATAATGTTTTGAAACAAGGTGTTCAAGGCATTTCTGATTTAATTACTTCAACTGACTATGTTAACCTTGATTTTGCTGATGTTAAAACTGTTATGGCAAATCAGGGAGCAGCGTTAATGGGTATCGGTCGTGCCAGTGGAGAAAACAGAACTGTTGAAGCAACTAAGCTGGCAATTTCCTCACCATTGCTTGAAGTTTCAATTGATGGTGCCAAGCAGGTTCTCCTGAACATCACTGGTGGACCAGATTTGACATTATTTGAAGCACAGGATGCTTCTGAAATTGTTTCTAAGGCTGCAGGCGATGATGTTAATATTATTTTTGGTACATCCATCAATCCTAATCTAGGGGATGAGGTTGTTGTCACTGTTATTGCTACAGGAATAAATTCACAAGCAGAGGAGGAAGCTTCTAAGCAGCTTCCTGGTCACAGTCACCAGATAAAGTCACAACCTAGTCAAACTAATTCATCTATGCCTAGAACAAATTCAGCTGAAAGACCAATTGAACCTAAGCCTTCAACTGATGATGGCACCCAAACTGTTCAAACCGCGCCCAAGCATAGGCCCATGGTTGATCCAACAAGCGTTTGGGGGTTGGACAATGATAACGAAGGAAATCGTCGCTCGACTCCTTCTGCTTCAAATCAAGAGCAAAGATCAAGTTCATTTGATGACGACGATCAAAGTAGTATTTCACAAATCGAAACCAACGCTTTCGATGACGATGATACTGATGATATACCATTTTTCAGGCATCGTGGTGAAAACTAATGGGAGGCAAGAGAAATGGCTTTTAGTAAAATAGGTAAGTTTTTCGGTGTTGCAAACGATGACGATGAAATGCTGGATGACGAATATGCAGAAGAGCAACAATTAAATAATGAGGACAATTATTCTGCTGGTGCTGTTGATCGTGATAATGTAGTTTCAATAAAATCTGGCATGAATGCAGCTAAAAGCAAAATTGTTCTTTATGAGCCACGGGTTTATTCTGATGCTAAAGATGTAGCACAAAATTTGTTGAATAACAAAGCGGTGATTATTAATTTTAGCAGAATGGAAGATGCTTCGGCTCGGAGAGTTGTTGATTTTATTACAGGGACAGTTTATGCCCTAAATGGTGAAATACAGCGTATTGGCGATAAAATATTTTTAGCAACACCTCCTAAATTCGTTACTAATGGCAAAATTAGTGACCTAGTTGATAAGAAAGATACTTTAAGTTAATGGCAGCAAATATCATATATTACGGCATTTATATTCTAGATTATATAATATGGATCTATAGCATCATTATGGTAATCGATGCAATTTTAAGTTGGGTTCCTTCCTTACGTGATTCGACTGTTGGACGCATAATCGACTTGTTAGTTGATCCATATTTAAACCTTTTTCGTAAAGGACCGATTGCCAGACTATCTAATGCTACTGGATTGGATATTTCATTTTTAATTGGCTTATTGTTTCTTTATTTTGTGCAATATTATGTCTTAAAATGGGTTGCAAACATCTTATTTAGGTTGTTTGTTTGATTTGATTTTTTATAAAGGGCTGATAAATTTCCTTAGAGCGCTAAATTGATTTATCAGCTCTTTATTTATTGTTAAATAATACAAATTGCTTGTTCATTTTATGATGAATGACTTTTAGAGTTAATGCTATAATGGTGTAAGAAAAGGCCAATCTGTCTTTCACCTTCATTAGCAGGGGGAATTGTGTGAAGACAAAAAATATGGCAAAACGAAGTTTTTACGCCAAGAATGTTTTATTTAAAGATGATTTGTCTGACCAAAAAACAGTGGATAAGATGAACGGAATTATAAATAATGTTCTTGGCAAACATGAAGAAGTTTTAACAGATTTTTTGGATCCTGGCGAAAGAGATATTCTTAAAAAAATAGCTAGGACTGAAGTTTGTTTACAAAGCTTTGGAGGATACTCAAACGCTGAAAAAAAGAGAGTATTTATAACTGAAGATTGGAATACTATTGCACCTTCTTCTTATCAGATTACTGTTTTTAATATTGAATATCCTCAAAAATTTGCCTGTTTAACACATAGCGCTATATTGGGAAGTCTAGCTAATGCAGGTATAGAAACTTCAACCTTTGGTGACATTATTACTGATGGAGATGGTCGCTGGCAATTTTTTGCAAAAAGTGAGCTGAAAGATTTTTTTCAACATGAAATAAACCATATTGGCAAAACAAAAGTTAGGATAAGACCCAGTTTAAATCAAAAAGTAATTATAGTTGATGATGAAAGTGAAGTGTCGACTGCTATTGTTTCATCACTCAGACTGGATGCAGTTTTAGCTTCAATCACACATGAAAGCAGGCAACAAATAAAAGCAAATATTTCTAATAATTTGGTTAAATTAAATTGGCATAGTGTCAAAGATTCTAATATAATGATTTGTGAAGATGATGTCCTTAGTTTAAGACATTTTGGCAGATGCAAAATTACGGATATTTCAACTACGAGAAAAGGTAAACATAAGGTGGTGTATAAACTATGGCAGACGAAAAGAAGGAATCGCAGAAATTGACTCCGCTTGAAATTCATAACAAAGAATTCAAAAAGAGAGGCCTAAGTGGCTATGACAGGCATGAAGTAGACAGTTTTTTAGATCAAATTATCAACGATTATGGTGATGCGCTAGACCAAACAGTTGACTTGAAAAATGAAATTGTGCATTTACAAGAACAAGTTTCAGACTTACAAAAGCAAGTTAAACAATTCAAGCAGAACGAAAATGCTACAAAAGAAGCAGTGGGTAACGCTAAAATTAAGGCTGAAAGAATTATCAATGATGCTACAGTCCAAGCTAATAATGCTACCGAACAAGCAAAAATCGACACTGATTATCAACGTCAGCAGCTTGAAACTATTAAGTCTGATTACGAACGTGTGAAAAAAGAAGCTTCTGGTTATCGCTCTTATATTCAAGATCTTTTACAAAAAGCAATTGAAAATCTCAATGATGAAAAGTGGCAAAAGGCACTTGATCAATACTTTGATACTGAGCGCTTTTATCCTCCAGATGGGGCTGAACCAATAATGCTTACTGATGAAGAAGAAGATGTTGATGAAGACGATGATGATATTGATGAAGACGAAGAAGTTGACGATGAACTTGACAATGACATTGATGATGAAGTAAACTTTGAACATAACATTGATGAAAATAATGATAGTCCCCAACCGATGTCGGGTGACAGTCCGCATACTGAAACGGTTAACACGGAAAATGTTAACGATTCTAACAACGGCTCTGGACCTACTGTTATTTTTCCCAATGACTATAAAAATCACAAATAACAAACTGACAGTAAAACTCGAGAGCAATTCAGCGAATTAGCGGTGGTGTAAGGCTAATATAAGAGCTCAAAGGTTGATCAGCTGTTTGAGATGGTTTGTTACGTTAGTTGCACGATATGTAACTCATAAGTGGAGTTTAAAACTCAATTTAGGTGGTACCACGATATTAACCTCGCCCTAATTTTAGGACGAGGATTTTTTTATAGGGAGGATTAAAAAATGAGAGTGAAAAATACACTTAATATGGGTAAAACCAAATTTAAGATGCGGGGCAATTTGCCAGTTCGCGAAGCACAATGGCAAAAAGAGTGGGAAGAAAATAAATTATATGAACAAAGATTAAAACTGAATAAAGGAAAACCAAGATTTGATTTACATGATGGGCCTCCTTTTGCAAACGGTAATATTCACATTGGCCATGCTATGAATAAAGTTTCAAAAGACATAATTGTTCGTTTTAAGAACATGAATGGCTATTATGCTCCCTATGTTCCAGGTTGGGATACTCATGGTTTACCAATTGAACAACAGTTGACCAAACAGGGTGTTGACCGTAAGAAAATGAATCTTGCGGATTACCGTCAGCTTTGTCAAGATTTTGCCAGTAAAGAAGTAAAAAAGCAAATGACTGACTTTAAGCGTTTGGGAGTAATGGGGGACTGGGATCATCCATATATTACTTATCAGCCTGAATATGAAGCTGAAGAAATTCGTGTCTTTGGTAAAATGTATGAAAAAGGTTACATCTATAAAGGTAAAAAACCTGTTTATTGGTCCCCTTCAAGTGAGTCAACGTTAGCTGAAGCTGAAGTTGAATATCATGATATTAAATCACCTTCAATATATGTTTCTTTTCCAGTGAAAGATGGTAAGGGCATTCTCGATCCAGAAAATACTTATTTCTTAATTTGGACAACTACACCATGGACAATTCCTACTAACCAAGGTATCACGGTTAATCCGGGCTTTGATTATTCAGTAGTTCAAGTGGGTCCAAAGCGCTATGTCGTTGGCACTGACCGTCTAGAAGCAGTTGCTCAAGAATTGGGTTGGGAAGACTATCAAGTCGTTCAGCACCTTAAGGGTACTGAAATGGATCATATGGTAGCCAAGCATCCTTTATATGACCGTGATTCTCTGCTTATGAATGCGATGCATGTTACTGCTAGTGATGGTACCGGCTTAGTACATACGGCTTCCGGCTTTGGTGAAGATGACTATAATGTTGCTCAAAAATATGGTCTGCCGGTATATAGTCCCATGGATGATAAAGGTTGTTTTACTGAAGATATTAACGATCCCGATTTAGTAGGGTTGTTTTACGATGATGCCAATAAAGTCGTCAGCGAAAAATTAAAGAAATCTGGCAATTTACTTAAACTTAGTTTCTTTACCCACTCATACCCGCATGATTGGCGCACGAAGAAACCCGTAATTTATCGGGCTACTACTCAATGGTTTGCTTCGGTTGAAAAATTCCGCCAACAGATTCTTGATCAAATTGATCAGGTTAAATTCACGCCATCCTGGGGTCAATTACGCCTGCATAATATGATTAAGGATCGTGGCGATTGGGTAATCTCAAGACAACGGGCTTGGGGCGTTCCATTACCAATCTTTTACGCAGAAGATGGCACTGCAATTGTCACACCGGAAACTATTGAACATATTGCGCAGATTTTTGCTAAAGAAGGATCAAACGCTTGGTATAGAAGAAGTGCTAAGGAATTGTTACCAGAAGGCTTTACTTCTGAGCATTCACCAAATGGCAAATTTACTAAAGAAAACGACATTTTAGACGTTTGGTTCGACTCTGGGTCTTCTCATCAAGCTGTCATGGCTAAAAGACCAGACTTGAATTTCCCATGTGATCTATACCTTGAAGGTAGTGATCAGTATCGTGGCTGGTTCAATTCAAGTCTGATTACAGCTGTAGCTGCCACGGGTAAAGCACCTTATCGCGGTATTTTGTCTCAAGGTTTTGTTTTGGATGAAAAAGGACATAAAATGTCTAAATCATTAGGTAACGTAATTTCACCAAATGATGTCATCAAACAAATGGGAGCAGAAATTATTCGCTTGTGGGTAGCTTCTGTAGACACTACTTCTGATGTTGCTGTTTCGCAAAATATTTTGCGTCAAACTTCAGAGAGTTACCGCAAAATAAGAAACACTTTCCGTTATATGCTGGCTAATACTTCTGATTTTGACCCGCAAACAGATAGGGTCGCTTATGAAGATTTAAACTCTATTGACCAGTATATGGAAGTTCAACTTAACGATTTGGTTAAAATTTGTCTTGACAGTTATGAACGTTACGATTTTAATAATGTTTATAAAAAGTTATTTGCCTTCATTTCTAATGATCTGTCAGCGTTTTATCTTGACTTTGCCAAAGATGTTCTTTACATTGAGAGTAAAAATAGTCATGCCAGAAGATCAATGCAAACTGTGATTTATGACGCAACCGTTAAGTTAGCTAAGGTTTTGACACCAATCTTGCCACATACCATGGAGGAAGTTTGGTCTTTCTTAAAGGAAAAGGAAGATTATGTCCAACTTGCTGAAATGCCTGAAATTGAGCATTATGCAAATCATGATGAACTCATTGACAACTGGAAGAAATTTATGAATTTCCGCGATGATGTTTTGAAAGTTTTAGAAGAAGCGCGTGATCAAAAGTTAATCGGTAAGTCTTTTGAAGCTGCAGTCACAGTTTATCCGACGGATGAGATGAGAGCAGTCTTAGCCAATCTGGATGCAAACTTTAGACAAATTTTAATAGTTTCTAAATTAACTATTGCTGACGGTGAAGCACCGGCAAATGCTGAAGAATTACCGAATGGTGCATTTGTGGTTGAACACGCAGCAGGTGAAGTTTGTCCTCGTTGCCGTATGATTAGAACCGATATTGGAGCTGATAGCGAAGTTCCAATGCTTTGCGGCAGATGTGCTAAGATAGTTGAAGAAGATTACCCCGAAGCAGTGCAAGAAGGTTTAGAAGAATAATGCGTTACGGTAAAGTAAAACAGTTTGACCGAAACAGCAGTTTTGGTTTTATCACTGATGATGAGAATCAAAAATCTTACTTTGTCTTTTATACAGCTATCAAAGAAGAAGGTTATCGCCGCCTGCAAGTTGGTCAAAAAGTTAAATACCAACTTGCTCAAGGTAAAAATGGCTTACAATGTGTCAACGTATATTTAGCTGATTAGCAGGAAAGTGAATAATGGATTTAACAGAAACTGAAATCTCTTCAAAACAAATTTTTACGGGTCGTATTGTCGATCTTTCCGTAAGAACGATTAAATTGCCTAATGGTGAAACTACCTCGCGGGAAATAGTTAAGCATCAACCAGCTTCAGCTGCTATCGCAGTAAATGATAAACAGGAAATGCTGCTAGTCGAACAATGGCGTGAACCGATCAAAGAATTAACTTTAGAAATTCCAGCAGGTTTAATAGATGAAACTGATGCTAGTCCACTGGATGCGATGAAAAGAGAGCTAAATGAAGAAGGTGGCTATCGTGCTGAATACTGGGAAAAAATAACTGAATTTTATTCGTCTCCTGGTTTTACTAATGAAAAACTCTACTTATTCTATTGCGACACTTTAACTAGGCTGAGTGATAAAAGGGAACTTGATCCCGATGAATTTTTAACAAGTCATTGGTATAGTTTGGAAGAATTGAAAAGACTTTCGGCACAAGGTAAAATCGTTGATGCCAAGACATTATATGCAATGAGTGTCTGGGAAAACATGCTACTTACGGGTGCTGACTCAAAGGATTAAAATGACTGAAAAACGATCTGATTACCGAAAAAAATTAAAGCATAAAAAAAGTAAAAACTTTTTAAATACAATAAAATCTGCTTTTGACGATAGTGAAGAAGAGGTTGATGTTAACCCTGATTTTACCCGCGATGATGATGAAATTGTAAAAACAAATGATTTTAAAAACGATGGGGTAAAAAAGCAGGAGCAGGCTCCGAGAAGAGAAGAGGACAAATCTCAATCTCAGTTAACTACTAGTCAAGAAAAAGCATTAAAGCTGAAAGGTAAACTTAATCGTGCAATTATGATTGTCACTGCTTTAATCGTTTTGGTATTATTAGCGTTATTTCACTTATAAAATAAAAACGAGGGTAAAAATGAAGATAGCAATTATTGTCCCAATGGAAATTGAGGCTGAATATTATCATAAGTATTTTCACTCTGGTCGCAAAGAAATGTTCGGATCTACTACATTCGAGCATTTTTGCGTTAACCACAATGATTTATATATTAGTTTAAGCGGAATTGGCAAAGTGCAGGCTGCTATGAACTTAGCTAGTTTGTTAAGCAAAGTCGATATTGATTTAGTTTTCATGACAGGAACAGCAGGATCTTTGCAAAAAGAAGTTCATAAAGAAGATTTGATTTTAGCTGATTCATTTGCATATCATGATGCTCACAATACGTTGGCAGGTGATTATGTTGAAGGGCAAATACCCGGTGAACCAGCCCAATTTGACTTAAATTCTTCTGCAAGAAAGCAATTTGCACAGTTCTTGCAAGAAAACAAGATTGAATTTAAAGAGGGATTAATTGTTACCGGTGATTCCTTTATTGGCTCGCAGAAGCAAAAAGATGAAATTAAACAAAACTTTGCTCATGCTTTAGGTGTCGAAATGGAGGGAGCCGCTTTTGCTCAGGTAGCTTATCATTTTAAAAAACCTTTGATAGCTTTACGGGCTATTTCTGACAATGGTAATCAAGATGCAAACGGTGACTTTGATCATTTCGCTCAAAAGGTAGGAGCAAAAGCTGCTAAAATTATTTGTACTTACATAGAGAAGATGAATTAATAGATGACAGAAATTTATCTGGATAATGCAGCTACAACACCAATGTCGCCCAATGTAATCGACGTGATAACTGAGGAAATGAAAAACAATTTTGGTAATGCTTCAAGTACCTATGAACTGGGACGCAAAGCTCGTCATGTGATTGATCAGGCAAGGCAAAAAGCTGCCAGGGCAATTAACGCCAAGGAAAATGAAATAATTTTTACATCTGGTGGTTCAGAAAGTAATAACACTGCTATTTTTGGAACTGCTCATAGTCGCCAAAGTATTGGTAAACGTATAATTACTACTAAGATTGAACATCCATCTGTTTTAAAACCAATGCAACGTTTAGAAAGTGAGGGTTATGAAGTCATTTACCTTGATGTTGATGAAAATGGTTGTATTTCATTAGCAGATTTGGAAGATGCACTAACTCCGCAAACCACATTGGTTTCCGTCATGGCCGTTAATAATGAATTGGGCACAATTAATCCACTTATTGAAATTGGCAATATAGTAAAGAAAAGCAATGCATATTTTCATGTTGATGCTGTACAAGGACTGGGCAATATAGATCTTGATGTTGTTAAGATGAATATCGATTTGTTATCAACTTCTGCTCATAAAATTAATGGTCCGAAATTCCTTGGCTTTTTATATGAAAAAAACTCGCTCAATTTGCCACCTCTTATTTATGGTGGAGAACAAGAAACTAAGCGCAGAGCAGGAACGGAAAATGTACCGGGAATTGCTGGTTTCGGTGAAGCAATTAGTGAAATTGCAGCTATAGATAAAAAAAGTTTGCAAACTAAATATCAGAACTTGCAAAATATTATTTTGCATGAACTTAGTCAAGCTAAAATTGAATATCAGGTTAATGGTGGAACCCAAAAATTTGATTCTCATCACGTATTGAATCTGCACTTTAATAAAGTTTCAACGACTGTTTTGCAGACAAATTTGGATTTAGCTGGTTTTGCAGTTTCTGGAGGCTCTGCATGTACTGCAGGTTCAATTGAGCCATCACATGTTTTAGTGGCTTGTTTTGGTAAAGATTCTGCGAGAATAAATGAATCTATTCGCATTTCTTTTGGACGTTATACCACTGAAGAAGAAGTTAGAGCCTTTGCAAAGGAACTGACTGATATTGTAAGTAAAATCCAAAATAAATAAATTTAATTGCTTTTTTAGTTAAATATGCTTATTATTAGTAAGTGAGGTAGAATTATGGCAAATACAGTTATTATTAATGGGGATAAACGGAAGTTTACCCTTAGTCCAGAACTAAAACTATACGCATTGATTGATGCAGGTTTTGTTAAAACAGTTAAGGGTAATTTTAATTATGAGCATCCACTTTATAATGATTCGCCGTATAATGCTCCAACTAAACTGAAGATGACCATAAATAAAGAAATGACTCATCTGACCATGGTTGTCACAGACAAAAATGGTTTACAAAAGGTCAACATTTTTAAGAACGAAAAATTAGCTCCTACTGTTGAACTTTTAGATTATATATTAAAGGATTTAGAAGAGCGCAATATTATTGTTGCTGTGAAGGATTGATTAATTTGGTAAAGAAAAAAACCAGAGTTGTAGTTGGCATGAGTGGGGGAGTGGACTCTTCCGTTTCGGCACTCCTTTTAAAAGAACAGGGATACGATGTAATTGGCGTCTTTATGAAAAATTGGGATGACACTGATGATTCTGGTGTCTGCACTGCTACTGATGATTACGAAGATGTAAAAAGAGTAGCAGATCAAATCGGGATTCCTTACTATTCAATCAATTTTGAAAAAGAATATTGGCATCGCGTTTTTGAGTATTTTTTAAATGAATATAAAAAAGGCCATACGCCTAATCCGGATGTGATGTGCAATAGTCAGATAAAGTTTAAATCATTTTTAGAATTTGCACTTAATCTTGATGCAGATTACATTGCAATGGGTCATTATGCGAAAACTATAACTGACAAAAATGGTATCACTCATATGATGCGCCCTAAAGATGGCAATAAGGATCAAACTTACTTTTTAAGCCAATTAAGCCAAAATCAGATTAGTCGAGTTATTTTTCCGTTAGCTAATTTAACTAAACCACAGGTGCGCGAAATTGCGCTTAAAAACGACCTGGCTACCGCCAAAAAGAAGGATTCTACAGGCATTTGTTTTATTGGTGAAAGAAATTTTCGTAAATTTTTGAGTGAATTTTTGCCTGCCCAATCTGGAGACATGGTCACACCAGATGGAAAAGTAGTCGGTCATCATGCTGGTTTAATGTACTATACAATTGGTCAAAGATCGGGATTAGGACTTGGTTCAACGAAAGAATCAACTGCTCCCTGGTTTGTGGTCGGTAAGGATCTACAAAAAAATCAATTGATCGTCGAGCAGGGATATGACAGCAAATTGCTTTACGCCACCGAATTGGAAGCTAGTGATATGTCATTCTTTACCGGACAGCCTGATCACGATTTTAAAATTCATTGCAGTGCCAAGTTTCGTTATCGTCAACCCGATGTTGGGGTAACAGTATCCTATGATGCAGCAAAAAACAAGGCGAAAGTTTACTTTGATGAGCCAGCACGTGCCGTTACTCCTGGGCAAGCTCTTGTTCTTTATCAGGGTGAGGAATGTCTTGGTGGTGGCAATATTGATTGTGCCTATCAAAATGATCGTCAGCTTCAATTAGTTTAATAGAAACTTGAAAGAAAATGTTTATGTGCATTTTCTTTTTTTATTTGTGTTCTTTTTTCTTTTAAACTATTAAATGATAAACTAGAAAATAACAGTTACGGAAAAGAGTATTTAATGAATGCAGATTTATTTCATCAGACATGGTAAAACAGAATGGAACTTACAGAAGCGCTTTCAAGGAGCTCACGGTGATTCGCCACTTTTAAAGCAAAGCTTAATTGATATTCAAAAATTAAGTAGTTTTTTAGGTGAAACTAAATTTGCAAGCATTTATTCAAGTCCATTAAAAAGGGCCAGGACAACAGCAGAAAGACTCGCTAAAGAAATGGGTTATCCCTTTGCCATCAAAATAGATGAACGTTTGCGAGAATTTGATTTAGGAGCTATGGAAGGACTTACGTTTACTGAAGCCAAAGCCAGATATCCTGAGCAAGTAACTGATATTTGGGATAAACCTGATAAATACGATGGCCACAGCATCGGAGGTGAAAATTATCCTGAGGTAATTGCACGTGGCAAAGACTTTGGTCGAGACGTTGGCTTACAATTTAAACCAGACGACAAAGTTTTAGCAGTGAGCCATGGGGCAGCTTTGGGAGCGATTATGGGTGGATTATTAGGTTATCCTTTACCAGACATCCGCCAGAATGGTGGTTTAAGTAATACCAGCCTGACTATTTTGGAAACAAAAGATAGTGGTAAAACCTTTAAAGCTCTGGTATGGAATGAAACGAAATTTTTGGACAGGAAAATGGAAGACTCGGATTCATTATGATAAAAAAAAGAGAAAAGACTGCTAAAACAAGCGCAGTAAACAAAAAGGTACATGAATTAATAACGAAAATTGATGAACAACCACATAATAGTGAGAACTATTTAGAATTAGCAACCTTTTTAATAGAGCAAGGCAGCAGTGACCAAGCCACTGAACTATTAGAAAAAGCCCAAAAGTTAGTTACTCATCCTCAAGATTTAGATTATGATTTGGCAGTTTGCTATTATTTACAGGGCAAATTTGATACAGCATTAAATATACTTAATCAAATTCCTAATGATGATTTAGTTTTATATCAAAAAGCACTCGTTTTTTTTAAAGTTGGCCAAAGCCAAAAAGCATTGGCATACGCTTTAACAATTAAGAATGTTGATGCAAAAGTCTCGGAATTAATAGGGGATATTTGGTTAAGCCTAGGTAAAACTCAGGAAGCAGAGTCAGCTTATAAAAAAATAGCTCATAAAAAGAGGTCGGCCAAAATAAATTTCATGCTGGGTATCACAATTTTATCCAGAAATCGCCAAGAAGCTGAAAAATATCTGGCAAAGTCAAAAAAACAAGATCCTAAAATTTTTGCACAAGAGCAAAAAAAATATGCTTCAATATTAAAATTAGTGAATGATGCGAGAAAGAAAAATGACTGAATTTACTGGTAAAATTAACCGAATAGTTTTTGAAAACGATCAAGACCTTTATAAAATACTTGATGTTGCCATAATTGGAAAATTAGAAAAATATGATCGTGAAGATATTAAAGTGACCGGCAGTTTTGGAGATGTCCAAGTTGGTGCAACTTATACCTTTTCAGGAAGGTTAATTGTGCATAATAAATTTGGCCTGCAATTTCGTTGCGATAATTATAAATTAGCTTTACCTCATGAAAAGGGGAGCCTAATTAATTTTTTAAGTTCGAGCAAGTTTCCCGGAATCGGCAAAAAAGCAGCTGATACGATAATTTCAGACTTGGGAATGGATGCACTGACAGTTTTAAAGGAAAAGCCTGAAAAAATTGGTACTTTGTCTCTTTCAAAAAAGCAAAAAGAAAGTTTGTTAAACGGCGTCAGTTCAATGGATTCATACTCTGAAACTGTATTAAAATTGGCTCAATTTGGCTTGAACAAAAAAGTAGCAAGTAGACTGTATCAACTTTATCATGGTGAAACTTTAGCTAAACTTGAAGAGGATCCCTATGCCTCTATTGCGGAAGTTACAGGCTATGCTTTTAAGAGTGCTGATCGAATCGGCAGTAAATTGGGAATGGCACTCGATGATCCCAAAAGAGTTAATGGCGCTGTTTTTCAAATTTTACTTGATGAAGTAGCTAAAGAAGGCAATACTTACGTCAAACTTGAGCAGCTATTGCAAGAAGCGAGCAAGCTACTGCAAATTGATGAGTACGATACGATAGCAACTTGCGTTAATAATCTCCAGCATCAAGGTAAAGTTGTGGTAATGGGAGAAAATGCGGCTTTACAGGAAATTTATGAAACTGAAACTGATATTGCCAACGCAATGAAAAACTTGGTGGAAAAAAAGCAAAAGAGTTCAAGTTACAATGAAAAAGAATTAAATCTTGCAATAACTCACGCTGAAACCAAGTTGAAAATTCACTATGATAACACACAGAAAGCAGCGATTAAAAACGCACTGACGAATCCAATTTCAATTTTAACTGGTGGCCCCGGAACTGGCAAAACTACTATCATTAACGGTATTTTGTTAGCATTGAAAGAGCTAGCAGAAATACCATCATCGTCTCTTTATAGTACAGATCCACCATTTTTACTTGCTGCACCCACTGGTCGTGCAGCCAAGAGAATGGAAGAAATTACTGGAATCACAGCTAAAACTATCCATCGGTTGCTGGGTTTAGGGATTGGTGAAAATGATGCAACTGATCTGAATGAATTAAACGGTGAAATTTTAATTATTGATGAAATGTCGATGGTAGATATGTTTTTGTTTAGGCAACTGGTTTCCTGCATCAATGAAACTAAGCACATAGTTTTCGTAGGTGATAAGGATCAGCTGCCATCAGTTGGTGCCGGAAATGTATTTGCTGATTTAATCAAATCACAGGCCTTTCCTACTACCGTTCTTAAGCAAATTCACCGTCAAGGAGACGATTCCAGCATTATTACGTTGGCGCACGACATTAATGAAGGAAAGAATCCCCAAGAATTATTTAAAAAGACGAAAAACTACTCATTTATTTCATGTCCACCGCATGAAGTTTCCCATGTTGTCAGTCAAATAGTCCAGCGTGCTTTGGCAAAGGGTTTTAATCCGGATGACGTTCAAGTACTAGGAGCAATGTACCAGGGCGATGGTGGGGTTAACAATTTGAATAATGTTATTCAAGAAATTATTAATCCACCTAAGGAAAATAGTAAAACTTTAGAGGTGCACGACGAAATTTTTCGCATTGGTGACCGCATTTTGCAATTGCAAAATAATCCAGAAAAAGATATCTATAATGGACAAATCGGTAAAATCCTGACAATTGATAATGATAATTCTCAAAAATGCATGGTGGCAGATTTTGATGACAGAGAAATAACTTTCAGTAAAAAAGATCTGTTTGATTTAACCAGAGCTTATGCAATCACCATCCATAAAGCTCAAGGCTCTGAATTTCCGTTAGTTATTTTGAGTCTGACTATGCAAAACTATGTCATGCTTAAACGTAACTTATTGTACACTGCTGTTACTCGCGCAGAGCAAAATTTGGTTTTAATTGGTGATCCTCGCGCTTATGAAATGGCTTTTAATACTTCTGGTAATGATCGTCAGACAGGATTAACTGTTAAATTACAAAAAATACTAAATGTGCCAAATAAAGATGACTCAGAAAAAATTCCTGGTAAAAGTGAGCCAGAAGAAGCAAATTCTGATAGGCTCGAAGATCTAAGTCAGGATCATATCTTAACACCGGAGTTGATTTATTCAGGTCGAATTGATCCTATGATTGGGATGCAAGATATTAAATTAACAGAAAGAACAAATTAAGGGACTTTTTTAAACAATGGCAAAGATAAAAAAGGAACAATCTTATATTAATTTGCAAAAAGAAATTGTAAAATGGATTACCACTAAGACTCATATTTTAAATTTTGGTCCAGATACTCTTGAAATTGAAACTATTTTTAAAGATTCATTTGACGAAGCTGTATATTGCTTTATCGAAAAAACTGGGTTTGCAACCTATAATGTTACTGATGATGGTCGGACTCTTTTTAAATTAGATCCTAGCGCAAGTGACGAGGATTTGATTGCTGCCAGCGAAGATTTAGTCACAGCTAGCGGCTTTTCTTTTAATGTCGAAAATGGAGTGATCAGCTGTGAAAGTGATGAGCAAACTTTGGCTGAAAACATTATGCAATTAGGACAATTAGCAGTAAAAGTTTCATATCTTAATTAAAAAGCTATCACTAAATACTATTTTTTATTGCTAATTTTAAAAAATAATGATTAAATTATTGGTATCATTTTAAATAAAAGGAAGAAGAGCCTATGGCAATTATCTTTGATAAGGTAAAGAAAAATTACGGTAAGAAGCCTGTTTTTTATAACCTAAATTTTAAAATTCCTTTAGAACCAGCAGTAATTGGTTTGGTAGGGCCTAACGGTGTGGGCAAGTCAACCATGTTAAGGTTGCTTGCAGGGGTATTGGAACCAACCGCGGGTTTGATCAAAAATGACCAGGCTAATGAACCGTATGTTAAATGGGCTAGCTTGCATACTAGTTTTGTGGCGTCAGGTGAAAGAGGCCTCATGTACAGACTAAATACTCTTGAAAACGGTATGTATTTTTCTTCACTTAAAGGAATTAGTATAAAAAAGACAGAAAACAATATTCGAAAAATGGCGCAGGATTTCAATTTTTCAAATGAACTTGCTACTTATTTTCAAAATTTGTCTACTGGCTTGAAGAAAAAGGCTGCTATCTTGGTGGGAGCAGCAATGGAAACAGAGGTTTTACTCTTGGACGAGCCCTCAAACGGTCTTGACATAGCTGCACAAGAAGATTTAGCGTCCTTTATTCTAGATTTAAAAAATAAATATGGGAATACTATTTTTATTTCATCGCACGACACTCAAATGCTTTCTGGAGTTGTTGATCATTATCTGTTTTTAAAGCATGGGCAAATAGCGGAAAATATTGGAAATAAAATGGCTGAAAATGATCTGATTTCTGAATACCGTGAAATTTATAAGTAAAGGTAGGAAGCAAAATGAAAAAAGTTAAAGAGCTATTTAATATTTTCTGGGTGCAATTATATTTACAGCTAAAATTGCAAGTTCGTTATGTTAATTCAGCTATTAGTTCGCTAGTTTTATATGCCGGTGCATTTTTAATTGTTGTCCTTTTCACCCAGCCTGCCCAATTGGGCCGAGCTTATGGTACCAAGCAGGGTGTTCTATTTACTATTGTCGGCTTTTTGTTTTGGAGTATTGGTATCTCTTCATTAGGTGAATGTAGTAATGGGGTGGAGACTGATGAGCAAACTGGTCTGCTTGAAAGTGAAACTCAGTCTATCTTTCCTTTATGGGTTCTGTACTTTATCAAAACTTTGGCAGAAAACTTATTTGTTTGGATCTATCTTTTAATCATAGGCTTCGTAGCTTCATTTTTTTCAATATTCACGGTAGTTGAATTATTAAAAGCTTTGTTATTAACCTTTGTATTTTCTTTAATTTCGAATTTAGGAATGTTTGGCATTGGAATGATTTTTGCTTCTGGTTCAATTAGATTTAAAAGAATGGGTCAGTGGGCTACTATACTGCAGGCTTTATTATTAATGTTGTCAAATGTTTATTTACCAGTATATAATGCGTTTCAAGAGCTCATTCCCTATGTCGGTGGTGTGGAAATAGTGCGGCAAATATTTCTGGGCCATGGAGTTTCATTGCCAAAACTGCTAATATTTATAGTAGTAAATGTCGTTTGGTTCTTAGTTGGTATTTTGATTTTCAATTATTGTATTAAAAAAGAGCGCAAAAACGGCTCGTTTGATGCTTTTTAAGTTAAAGAAAGGTGATATTTATTTTAACGTTCAAAAATGTTAAATGGGGAACAAAGAGATATTTTAAAGTAAAAAAATTATATTTGAGTGCATTTCCCAAAAATGAACGATTTCCATTTATTGGGTTGCTAGCGATGGCACTGCAGAAAAGAGTTAATTTGCAGGCTGTCTATGACCATGATAATTTTATTGGTTTAATTTTTTGGACTTATGCAGAAAAAATTATTTATATTGGTTATTTGGCAGTTGCCCCAATCTGGCGTGGCAAGGGCTATGGCAGTCAGATTTTAAATTTGATGAAACAAAACCATCCAAACCAGGAAATTGTTTTAGACATTGAACCAGTTATAAAAACAGCAAAGAATTATTCTCAGAGAATCAATAGATTATTATTTTACAAGCATAATGGCTTCAAATTGACTCAAGATAATTTAGTCGATGAAGGTGGTCACTATTCGATTTTAAGCTCTGATGAAAGCTTTAAAAAGCGTAATTTAAGTCAATTACTGGAGCGAATGAGTTTCAATTGCTATAAGTTTAAAATTGTTTCTAGATAATTAAACAAACAGTTATTTTGACAAAGATTACACGTTTATTTTGATGTATACCATAGCTTGTTAATATTTTAAAAATTAAAAGGATAATCAATAACTTGAGTTATTGATTATCCTTTTTAAATTTATTTAATGTATCCGACTTTATACCATAAGACATGCCCATTATTATTTTCAGAGGGTTTAAGGGAATAACCTGAAATGTGGTCGTTGATCGCTCTGATTTTGTATGAGTTAACTGTTGGAATCATGTAAGCTTGATCAAAAATATATTGTTGCCAGTCATGAAAAACTTTAACACGGTATTTATGATCAAAAGCTTTTTGTGAATCCATTTCCTTTAGTAATTTAGTATTTTCTGGTGTCACAAAACGATCATAGTTGGCTGCGGTGCTGTCACCGTACATTCCATCCTGTGATGGTTCAGTAGACATATACCAACCGGTTTCAAACATATCGACTTGCGGATCATCTTTGTTAAGTTTGTCGTAAAATGAATTTGTTTCCGTCAATCGACCATTCAATAAATTAACATTTAGTCCTATTTTATGCCATTGCTGAAGATAATTTTGTATAATTGGACCTTGTGTTGGATCACCAGCTTTGGCCATAAATGTAATCTTTAAAGGTTTGCCGTTGGGTTGAACACGCCATTTACCTTTCTTCTTATATCCGGCTTTATCAAGAATATCGTTGGCCTTTTTCAGATTATAATCATAACCCTTAATATTTTTATTGAAATAGTCACCAAATTGAGGCGGAATTAGGGTGGTTATATGAAAAGTTAGCCCGTGGGTATAATGTTTGGTAACTTCATCAACATTCATGGCATAACCAATTGCTTTACGCAGAGATTTATTGTTCATCTTGCTATTATGATTCATAATGCTCTTATTGTGTTTGGCATCCCATTTACCTAATTTAAAGCCAATGAACCAGTATGAAAGAGGGATTTCTGCTATAAACTTAACTTTTTTAGTATGCTTCACTTCATCCCATTGGGAATTTACAACATTAATGACATCGAATTTATGATTCTTTATTGATTGCGATGATGAGTTAGGAGAAATCACCTGATAAATAATTTTATCCAGTTTGGGTTTACCGCGCCAATAATATTTGTTTGGCACCCAAACAGCTGATTGTCCACGAACTAATTTTTCTAACTTATAGGCTCCGAAATACAAAGGCTTTTTCCTAATCTTATTAGATGACTGTAATTTGTTAAAAGGGACGTCTTTTAAGTAATGATAAGGAGCGGTATATTCTGAAAAATAGCCATTTCCACTATTGTACATTCCTGGTTTTAATTGCTTAAAATGCAAAATGACTTTTCTGCCATTTTCACCATCAGGCATTTCAATGCCTGAAATAGACTTAGCTTTTCCTTCGTGATATTCTTTTAAGCCTTTAATAAGTTCAAACTGGCTGGAATATCTTTGAGAATCGGTGCCTTTATTAGATAATATTTCATAGGGATATTCTACATCCTTAGCCGTTACCTGTTGACCATCAGACCACCTTACTCCCTTTTTAACCTCAATCGTAATAGTTTTATTCTTTTGATTGATTTTCAAAGTTGCAGGTCCTTTATTAGTGAAACGGTAGTTATCATCTGTATCAAATAGGGATTCAGATCCAGGAGAGGAAAGGTCAGCATCAGTTGCAGTTACTTGTAATTGATCAGAAAAGATACCTGTAAAAGGTGTATCGGTCTGCAGTGCTACTCTAAGCGTACCACCCCGTTTAATTGGCTTATCAGGCATTTTTGCAGGAAACTTGCTTGCTTCTTTTGCATTATTTTCCTGATTATTGTTACTTTTACCACATGCCGTAAGAGTTAGGGTTGTGGCCGCCAAAATACCAATTGAGCTTAAAACATTGCTTTTTTTCATGATTTTTCATCCCTTATGAGTACTAATTTATAATGATGTAACAATTTCAATAATATCATATTAAAGTTAAATTTTAAATATAATAAATAAAAATTAACTTTTAGTAAATTATTTTAATATATCTGTTTTTACTAACAAAAGTGAATTAATTATGTAATTCAGATACAAAAAAAGCCAAGTCATCTCTTGCTTGGTTTGTTAAATTATTATAATAAAAAAATTTTAATTCTTATGATTAGCGTAAAAGGTTAAAGCTCGAGACAGAAAACTCAATATTAAAAAGGTTTGGCTTAATTTCCTCTCCGTCTACTTGAGCATATTCTTTTTTCATGGTAGTAACCTTAATTTTGTCAGCTTCAAAATAATGAAATTGTGGATCATTAACGTGTGAGCCATCTTTTAATAAGTTAATAAATAACTTTATCAGTTTGCCTAAACTAAATTTTTCTACTACGACAGTGTCAATTTTGTGACTATCAATTTTGGCACTGGGCAAGAGGGGAAGGCCGCCACCTAAAAACGGGTGATTAGTTGTAGTAACCATAAAAGCATCATCAAAGTAGATTTTTTGACCATTTCGTTCAATTTCAACTCCGAAAGTATCTTGTTTAGTCACACTCGCCACAACGTTAAGGCCATAAATAAATTTTCCCTCGCTAAGATGGTTTAAGAGCTTTTTAAGCTTGGAAATATTACTATTATGGTTAACAAAAGCATCAAAACCAACCCCAAAACTATTAGCAAAATAATATTTTTGTTCAGCTGTTATTTTGGGTAGGGTAAATGAGCCACAGTCTATCTCATCTGGCTCAAAATTTTCCTTAAAGTGATCTAGTAATACTTTAGGATCAGAGGTCAGATCAGCGGCACGGGCAAAATCATTGCCAGTGCCTGCTGGTAAGTATGCAATAGGAGTACTAGGATTTTCCGAGCGTTTAATCCCATTTAACACTTCATTTAGTGAGCCATCGCCACCAATCACTAATAAAATTTCATTTGACAAATGGTGTTGATTGCCATAATGTTGGGCGAGACGAATGGCTTCACCAGCATAATTACTTTTTTGCAGGTCAAAGTTAATATTTTGGTTGATTAACAAAGAAGTTGTCTGCTCAAGCACTTTTTTAGCACGACCGTTACCAGCTACTTCATTGACTAAAAGATGTATTTTTAATTTATTATCCATATAATTTCATTCGTTACATAAAAAGTCCCTCAAAACGGGCTTTTACTATTTTTTCTCAACTAACATTGGTAAGATCATTGGCCGTCTCTTGGTTTTTGAATATAAAAAGTCTGAAAGATTATCAACTATTGCATGACGGATCACACTATCTTTAGGATGATCTACCTTGTCCATTTCAGATTTGATAACGTGATAAATATGCTTTTGGGCCTGATTAATTAATTCGGTTGATTCCCGCATATAGACAAATCCACGACTTAAAACATCTGGACCAGCCAAAACTCGTTTGTGTTTGTAATCAACCGTTGCCACTACAACCACTAAGCCATCTTCAGACAAGACTTGACGGTCATGAACCACAACATTGCCAACATCAGCTGTACCTGAAGTATCAACATAGACATCACCCGCAGGAATATGTCCGGCTATTCTTGATCCTTCAGGACCAAAACAAACTACTTCACCGTTTTCAAGGACAAAAGTATTTTCTGCAGGGACGCCTGCTGCTTGTGCTAATTCAGTATGAATGACTTGCATGCGGTATTCACCGTGAACAGGGATCATGTACTTCGGCTTGGTCAAACGAACCATCATTTTAAGTTCTTCCTGACCGCCATGTCCAGAAGTATGAACGTTGTTTATTCTGCCATGAACAACATTCGCGCCGCCTTCCATTAACTTGTTGATTAAGTGGTTAACGCTTAATGTATTTCCAGGAATTGGGTTCGATGAAAAAATTACTGTGTCGCCTGGTTGTAAACTAATTTGCCGGTGTGTTCCGTTGGCAATGCGAGAAAGGGCGGCTAAAGGTTCACCTTGAGAACCGGTACATAAAATCATTACTTGTTCTGCTGGTGTATGGTTAATTTCATTAGCATCTACAATCAAACCATCAGGAACATTGAGATAACCTAAATCAATCCCGTTTTGCACACCATTTTCCATACTACGACCAAAAATAGCAACTTTTCTTCCAGTGTCAATAGCAGCTTCAATGGCAGTTGAAACACGGTACAAGTTAGATGCAAAAGTAGCAAAAATTATTCTTCCGTGTATTCCGGTAATAATGTCGTGTAAAGATTTAGCAACGAACCGTTCGGATTTAGTAAACTGGCTGACTTCAGCATTGGTTGAATCAGATAGTAGTGCTAAAACGCCATCGTTGCCCAATTTTGCTATTCTCTGGAAGTTTGGAGCTGGTTGATTCATAACCGGAGTTAAATCGAATTTAAAATCACCAGTGAAAACGACTGCACCTAGTGGTGTATGAACAGCTATACCCAATGTATCAGGAATAGAGTGAGTGGTTCTGAAAAAGGTAACCGTCAATTTCTTAAATTTTAGTACAGTATCTTCATGTTCTTCATGAAGCTCAGTCGTTCTTAAAATACCATGCTCTTCAAGCTTACCCTTAATTAAAGCTAAAGCAAATGGGGTGGCGTAAACTGGAATTTCAGGGATCTTTTCTAGTAAGAAGGGGATCCCGCCAATGTGGTCTTCGTGTCCGTGACTAACAACTAGAGCTTTAATTTTTTTGCGGTTTTTTATTAAATAAGAATAATCTGAAATCACATAATTAATACCAAGAAGATCATCTTCAGGAAATTTAATACCACAATCCATAATGATGATTTCATCTTGGTATTGTACACAGTACATATTTTTGCCGATTTCGTGCAACCCCCCGATTGCAACTACAGCGACTTCATTATTTTTAATACGCACAGAGACTACTTCTTACTCTCAAAAGTGGTTAATTTAAAATCGGCATGCTCTTTTTCGTAAGTTAGCGAATTGCCAGCCAATTCTTGGATGAGTTCAATATTATAGGGGGTATTTTCCTCAACCATTGTTCTTGCGGCCACCATGTTGTCGGCCTCAAGATAAAGAGTTTGGGTTGTTTCCCGTCTAGGGTTGACAACCTTGTCTTTTTGATACAAAACTTTATAGATCATATTTGTATTCTCCTTATTCAGTTAATAAAACGTTCAAATTTTGGATAACATAAAGCATCCAATAGCTAGTAAAATTTTACCATACATGCAAAAACAAGTATAGAATCAAGTTTTGCCAGCTTTATTAAAAAAACCGTCAAAGCAATAAAATGACGGCTAAAAATCTTTTTACTAAAATTAATAAATTATTACTGTATCTTCATCTAATTTAAATGGGTTCTGCTTATTGATACGGTCATAAAAAAGATGTCCCCGTAAGTGTTCGATTTCATGGGATGCAACAATAGCTGGGTAGTCTTTTAAGCGAATGGTCTTTTCTTCACCGGAGACAGTATAGTAATGAATTTTTAATTTGTCAGGTCGTGGCACATAACCATCAATTACTTTATCAACACTCAGGCATCCTTCACCTTCACTTAAGCAAGCTTGCTTGACTGATTCAGATAAAATTTCAGGATTAACAAAAGTTTCCTTAAAAACAATATCACCTTTGTCATTTGGAACCAGTAATGAGGCCATTTGAACGCTTTCACCAACCTGTGGTGCGGCCAAACCAACTCCGGCACGCAATTGGTGCTTTTCTGCAATTTTAGGATCTTGCGAGTTAACTAGATATTCCATCATTTCTTTAGCCAAATTTTGATAATGTTCGTTTAAAGGAAAAGTTAATGGTTTAGCTACTTTGCGCAATACTGGGTTACCGTCACGGGTAATATCTTTCATTAAAATCAATTACATTCACTCTTTCATAAAAGTTTATATTTATATTTGTAACATAAAATAAACTAATTTGTCTGCTTTTTATTCTATACTAAATTTTTAATTTGAAAAAGAGGGATAAACGTTGACCCTTAAACTGTTAGGTGGTAAAATCAATGAGCGTAAATATACAGATATGAAACACTTCGATCAGCATGTTTTTGACGTGCCGCCGAAACTGTGACCACGTCACAGTTTTTTTATTGAGGAGTGGAGGAGGAATACTTTTGTCAGAAAAAAGAAGAGACGATATTAGGAATATAGCTATCATAGCGCACGTTGACCATGGTAAAACTACTTTGGTTAACCAATTGTTGAAACAATCCGACACTCTCCCTGAACATATGGCTTTGGAAGATCGTGCGATGGATTCAAATGATATTGAGCGTGAACGTGGTATAACTATTTTATCTAAAAACACTGCGGTTAAATATGGTGATACAACCATTAATATTCTGGATACTCCAGGACATGCCGATTTCGGTGGCGAAGTTGAAAGAATCATGCATATGGTCGACGGTGCTTTATTATTGGTTGATGCTTATGAAGGCACTATGCCGCAAACTCGTTTCGTACTTAAAAAGGCATTAGAAGCAGGAGTTAAGCCAATTGTCGTTATCAACAAGATTGACCGTCCTGGTGCTCGTCCTAAAGAAGTTCTTGACGAAGTGCTGGAATTATTTATTGAATTAGGAGCAAACGATGAGCAGCTTGACTTCCCAGTAGTTTATGCATCTGCTTTAAATGGTACCTCCTCTTATGATCCTGATCCGTCAAAGCAGGAAGAAACTATGAACCCTATTTTTGACACGATTATTAAATCAATTCCTGCACCAATTGATAATTCGGATGAGCCTTTGCAATTCCAAATTACGATGCTTGACTGGGATGACTATGTTGGCCGTATAGGTGTTGGTCGTATTTATCGCGGGCGAGTTAAAGTTGGCGATAATATCACTGTTATGAAACGTGACGGATCTACCCAAAACTTTAGAGTTACCAAACTGTTCGGTTTCTTTGGCTTAAAGCGTAACGAGATTACGGAAGCTAAAGCAGGCGATATCATTGCCATTAGTGGGATTAATGATATTTTTGTTGGTGAAACTATTGCTTCAGCTGAAAATCCTGAAGCTTTGCCTCTCCTTAAGATTGATCCACCTACACTGCAAATGGATTTTGTCGCTAACGATTCACCTTTTGCTGGTCGCGAAGGTGATAAAGTAACACCAAAGAAGTTGGAAGATCGCTTAATTAAGCAAACCAGAACCGATGTTTCATTGAAAGTTGATCCAACCGACCAATTAAATGCTTGGACAGTTTCAGGTCGTGGTGAGCTTCACCTTTCAATTTTGGTTGAAGAAATGCGGCGTGAAGGTTTTGAACTGCAATTATCAAGACCAAAAGTTATCTATCGTGAAATTGATGGTAAAATGTGTGAACCATTTGAAGCTGTTCAAGTGGATACTCCTGATGAATATGTTGGTTCTGTCATCGATTCACTTTCTCAGAGAAAAGGCGAAATGAAGAACATGGCATCTACCGGTAACAATCAAACTCGGCTTGACTTCCTAGTTCCTTCTCGTGGCTTAATTGGCTATAACAATGAATTTATGTCCCAAACCGGTGGCTACGGCATTATGAATCATAGTTTTGATTCATATAAGCCCGTTGTTAAGAACTGGGAACCGGGAAGGCAAAATGGTGCTTTAGTTTCCATTAGCCAGGGTAAATCAACCACATATTCTTTGCAAACAGTTGAGCAACGTGGTGAATTGTTTATTGGTGCTGGAGTCGAAGTTTATGAAGGAATGATTGTCGGTCAATCCTCTCGTGACCGTGATATCGCAGTTAATGTTATCAAAGGTAAAAACCTGACTAATACTCGTGCTGCTGGGAAAGATCACGCTGCTGCAATTAGAACTCCTAAGACTTTAACTCTTGAAGAAGCTATTGAATTCTTAAATGATGATGAATATTGTGAAGTAACTCCTGATTCAATCAGATTAAGAAAGAAAATTCTGAACACTTCTGAGAGACAAAAAGCCGATAAAAGACGTAATAAGAAATAAATAAATTTTTTAAGAAGGGCACTCACTGATGAAGTGGTGCTCTTTTTGTTTTATAATGCTTATAATAAAGGTTAATTTATTATAGAAGGAGAGGTCGGCTTGTGCGGCAAAAACTTCACCATTTAAATTACAATATTTTCTTACCATATATCCTGTTAGTGGTCTTTGGAATAGTGATGGTCTATTCTGCTAGCTCGGATATTTTGCTGGTGAATGGCTTTAATCCGGCATTTTACGGTAAACGCCAAGCCGTGTACGCTTTTTTTGCGGTTTTTGTTTTTGGTGCTCTCTGCTTTTTTTTAAAACTTGATATTTTCAAGAGTCGGAAGTTTGTTGTTTGGTTTCTCGGGATCAGTATTTTATTACTTTTTTATTTAATTTGTCTAAAAATTTTCAAGGGCTCTGCTGCTGCGGTCAATGGCTCTGTAGGTTGGATTGATTTAAAAATAATTAAGATTCAGCCACTGGAAATTGCCAAATTATCCTTGATAATTTATTTGGCTTATTTTTTAGATCGTCATGATGGTTCTTTTAACAAAGGCCAAATTATTCAAAACTTGTCCAGACCTGCAATTTTAGCTGCTTTTATGATGTTTTTGGTTATCCTTGAGCCTGATTTTGGCGGTACCGCTGTTTTAGCAATGATTGTCATCGTCATGTTCTCAGTTTCTGGTGTGCCCGCTAAAAACGCAGTTTTATGTCTTATTGGAATAGCGGTTGGAGTTTACCTGCTGGTTTTTCTGATTATCAAATGGAATCCTGAATTTCTGCAAAATAAGTATCAGTATCGTCGTTTTCTTTCTTTTCTTCATCCGTTTGAACTGGAGCAAAAGGGAGGAGCACAACTGGTTAACTCATACTACGCTATTCATAATGGCGGTTTATTTGGTGTAGGTCTGGGTAATAGCATGCAAAAAAGAGGCTATCTGCCCGAGCCTTATACGGATTTCATTTTAGCAGTAATTGCAGAAGAAATAGGGGTTATTGGTGCTCTAGTAGTAATAGGTCTAATTTTTTATTTAATATGGAGTATTATGGAAGTTGGTATTCATGCCAGTTCCCAATTCAATGCCTTAGTATGTTTTGGGGTAACGACAATTATTTTTACCCAGACAGTTTTTAATGTGGGTGCTGTGCTTGGCTTATTGCCTATAACTGGGGTCACGCTACCGTTTATTTCTTATGGTGGATCATCTTTAATAATTTTGTCAGCTGCTATCGGAATTGTGTTGAATATTTCAGCAAATGAACGAATTAAAAATGAAGAAAGGTTTGCAAATGGGCGTTGAAAAAGATTTAGCTAATAAAAATATTATTCAAAGGCAAAGTCTGACTGTTTATTTGAATTCAATTAGTGATCAATATAAATTGCGACGATATGGCGATATTGTTTATTTTTCTAAGAAATTTGCTTATTGTATTTTATATGTCAATAAAAAAGACATTGAACAAGTTTGCCAAGATTTGAATTCACTTGATTTTGTTGAAAAAGTGGAAAAATCAAATCGGAATCAAATCGATCTCTCAAGCGATCATATTGAAAAGCAAATTACAGAATTAGCCCAAGAAGCCGAAAAAACATTACAAGAACGTCAGGAAGATACTGAACAGCTATTATGAGAATTATTTCCGGAAAGTATGCTAAACGCAATTTATTTACTCTTAAAAGCCAAATTACAAGACCAACAAGTGACAAGGTTAAAGAATCTCTGTTTAATTCGTTAGGTCAATTTTTTAACGGTGGAGCAGTTTTAGATCTATATGGGGGAAGTGGCGCTCTGGCAATTGAGGCTGTTTCTCGGGGATGCTCTCACGCAGTTATAGTTGACATTAATTATCAGGCTGTTAATGTTATTCGCAAGAATGTGGCTTTAACAAAGGAGCCTGAACGTTTTGCAGTCTATAAAATGCCGAGTAATGCAGCTTTAAGTAAATTTGCCAAAGAAAAGCAGAAATTTGATCTTGTTTTCTTAGACCCACCTTATGCCAAGCAAAAAATTGCGGCGGATATGGCAAAAATGGTTGACCTTGAGTTATTGAATAATGGGGCAGTAGTAGTGGCTGAAACTGATGATCAAACGGCTTTAAAAACAAGCAGTAATTTTCAGCTAATTAAAGAAAAGCACCTGGGTAAAACCATCGTTCGTTTTTATCGAAAGGAATACTAATGAGTGTAGCAATATTTCCTGGGAGTTTTGATCCCATCACTAACGGTCACGTTGATATAATTAATCAGGCTGCTGCGATATTTGATAAAGTTTACGTAGTGGTCATGGTCAATACGGCAAAAAAATATCTTTTCACAAATGAAGAAAGAGAAGACTTGATTAATGATGCCGTCAAAGATCTGAAAAATGTTCAAGTGCTGCTAAAGCCTGACCAGCTTACTGTTAATGTTGCACGCGATTTAAGAGCAAATACAATTGTACGTGGCGTAAGAAATACTACAGACTTTTTATTCGAACAGCAGATTGCAGAAATGAATAAAAAAATGGCTAGTGACATAAGTACCGTTTTGCTTTTTACTGAGCCAGAAAATAGCTTTGTTGCCTCAAGTATTATAAAAGAAATTGCGCAGTTTAATGGTGATTTTGCTAGTTTTTTGCCGACTAAAGCAGCACAGGCTTTAAAAGAAAAAATAGGTTATAACAAACATGAATAATGAAAAGAAACCACTCAAGAAGTTTTCAAAAGCTCGAAAATGGCTATTTATTATTTTGGCATTTTTTCTGGTTTTTATTGGCTTAAACTGGCCAACCAATTATTATATTGAAATGCCAGGCAGTGCTGTTTCAATTGGTCAATTTGTAAAAAGTAAGGTTAAGCCGCCAAGTAATTTTTATTTAGTGACAGTCAGTGAAACAAGTCAGCCGGCAACAGTATGGGAATATCTTTTCAGTTTTACTCAAAAGCATGCTAGTCGTATTCCAAAAACTGAGTTGTTGGGTGGTTCAAACAGCAGTCAATACCAAGAATTACAAAATTGGTATATGCAAACTAGTCAACAAAATGCAATTTATTATGCGGCCAAAAAGGCGGGACTAAAGCCTAAACTCCACTATAAAGGTGTTTACGTTATGCAGGTGCAAAAAGGTTCAAGCTTTAATGGCAAATTGCAAGTAGGAGATACTGTCTTAGGCGCTGACGGTCATCAATTTCACTCTACAGAAGAAATGATCAGTTATTTTCAAAAAAAGAGAATAGGCTCTAAAACGGAAATTAATGTCTTGCGAGAACAGAAAAAGATCAATTTTAAAGGAAAAATTGTTAAGGTTGAGGGAACAGGCAAACCTGGCATTGGAATACAGCTGGTAGAACATATACAGGTTGAGACAAAGCCAAAAGTTACAATTAACGCCGGTGCAATAGGGGGACCATCAGCCGGATTAATGTTCACTTTGACTAGTTATGAAGTATTTTCAGGCAAGCACCTAGCTAAAGGCCATAAGATTGCTGGAACTGGAACAATCAGTCCATCAGGCAAAGTGGGTATGATTGGTGGCGTTGATAAAAAAGTTGTGGCTGCTGATCGTGCTGGTGCTGAGGTCTTTTTTGCACCTACTGATACGGCAGGAATGAAAAAAAGTGCAAGTAATTATCTGCTTGCTAAAAAGACGGCCAAGCAAATTGGAACAAAGATGAAAATTGTTCCTGTGCGCACGTTTGAGGATGCACTCCATTATTTACAAAAAAATTATTGATAAATATCAAAAAAGTCCAAATGTTTTTGGGCTTTTTTACGTACTTAAAAATAGGAGTTGAAAACATGGATTGGGAAAAATTAAAAACTTTTATTGATAAGCATAAAACGTATTTTTTCATTGGATTAGCATGTTTAATGGTTGTTTTTGTGTTTGAAATAAAAAAATCGGAATCTAATGAAAATATTAATGATTTTGACGATGAAAATACTGAGCTTTTGCAAAGTGAAAAAGACAATACTGACAATTTGTTAGACAAAACAAATTCAGAGAAAACAAAAACAAAAGAAATCGCTGCAGCTAAGCCCAAAAATGTCACTTGTGATATATCAGGTGCCGTTAATCATCAAGGAGTGTACACACTTAAAAATGGAGCACGATTAAATGAGCTGATCGCTGCAGCAGGAGGTATTAAAAGCAACGCTCAGTTGAAAAGGGTTAACCGAGCTTTGATATTAAAAGACCAGGATAAAATTCATATTCCTTATAAAGGTGAAAAAATTAAAGCAGAACAAGTGGTAGAGTCAGTTTCATCTACTTCCTCTGGCTCGGTTTCTGCTGAAAATAGTGATAACAAAGCTGATCAAACGACTGCCAGCAACAAAGTAAATATTAATACCGCAAATGTAGCACAATTACAACAACTTAATGGTATTGGAGAGAAAAAAGCACAGCAAATTATTGCTTATCGTCAAAAAAACGGTCAATTTAAATCCATAGAGGAACTTAAACAAGTATCTGGAATTGGGGAAAAAACTTTTGTCGCCCTTAAAGAGCAATTGGAAGTTTGATGTCCTAAAACCCGGCTTTTTTCTTGTATTAGCTTTATTACTGGTTGATTTAAGTTTCTTGTACTACCAGTGCAATACCTTAATGCAAAAGCTCGTTTGTCTATTAATAGGATCTTATCTTTCATATTTACTTTTTTATAAGTTTAATTCTTTAAAATGGTTTTCTCTCGTCGTTCTTTTCATAACTTTTTTTGTTTCTTACATTGATAAAAAGCAAACTAACTTTACCATCCGTCCCAAGACAGTAATAGTTTTTTATCCTGACCAGGTTGAAATTTTTGACGATTGGTTCACAGTTGATGGTCAAGTGGCAAACGGCAAAATAAAAGTTTCTGGAAAAATAAAATCTAGCCAAATAAAACAATTACGATTAGGGTACAAAGTTGTACTTTATAATTTGTCTGGTGATGTAAATCCGATTGAACCTGCTTCTAATTATGGCCAATTTGATCTGCAAAGGTTCTATCGCTTTAAAAATATTACTCAAGAAGTCAAACTGACCAACTATAAAGTTAAAATTGAAAAGCGTGGCATCTGGAATTATTTACATCATTTGCGGTTCAAATTAAAAGTGTTTTTGCAAAAAATGCCACCAATCTTATCTTTTTTCAGTAGTGAACTGATATTAGGTGAGAATCCCAGTCAAAGATTTCAATCAATACTAAATAATTATCGTGACCTTGGTGTAATTCATATTCTGAGTATTTCCGGTCTGCATGTTGGTATTTATACTCTGTTAATCAGTACATGTTGTTATTTTTTAAAATTAACACAAGAAGAGACATTTGTTTTTTGTTTAATTATTTTACTTATAGGAATTTTTCTCAGTAATGGTCAAGTTGGTTTTATCAGAGCAAGTTTGACCTATATTTTAGGTCAGCTCCTTAGTATAAATAAATTACAAATTAACAAGAGTGATTTACTTGGTCTAACTGCTGTTTTGCACTTAATTTTCGCTCCGCGTTTGATGATGAACACTGGTGCAATTTTAAGCTATATTTTAGCCTTGGGTTTGGAAATGACTAACCATATGACTAAATTTAAGCAGTCATTTTCTTTAAATAGTCTTTTATTGCCCTTGCTTCTATTTTATTTTTTTCAATTTAATCTATTAACCGTTTTCTTCAATTTACTAATTGTGCCATATTTCAACTGGGTCGTAATGCCTTTAACTTTTTTGAATTTGTTTCTCTTTAGTTTTAGTCCAAAATGCAGTTTTTTATTTGAAAGAATACTTGAACAAGGAGAAAAAGCAATTGCACAAATTTCTAACAGCAAAATTGGTCTTTTAACATTTGGCAAAATAAACTGGTGGCAATGCCTATTCTTATTAATGTTGACATCTATCATATTGATTTGGATAAATGAAAAGCCAGACAATCAAAAAGTAAAAAAGAATATCATAGGCTGCCTTTTACTGATGTATGGATTGCTATTTTTAACAATTCATTTTCCGTTGCAGGGACAGGTGACTTTTATTGATGTTGGTCAAGGTGACAGTATTTTTATTTCTACTCCGTTTTTCAGAAAAGTTTATTTAATAGACGTCGGCGGAAAACTTAATTTTAACGGCAAGAAAATAAACCCTCAAATTAATAAAATTACGTTGCCATTTTTGAAGGCTCAAGGCATAAGCAAAATTAACGGGATATTTATTACGCATCAAGATGCAGACCATGTAGGTGATTTGAGACCACTTTTGAGTCAAATCAAAGTAAAAAAATTATATATAGCTCGAGGATTAATACAAAATCCTTCTTTTCAAAAAAGGATCATTGGTAAAATCAAGAAAAGCCAAATCATACAATTATTAGCTGGGAATAGAGTTAATGACTCTCAAATATCTTTTCAGACTGTCTATCCTTTTAAGCCAGGTTTAGGCAAAAATGAAGATTCTCTTTCTCTAACATTTAAATTGGCAGGTAAAAGGTGGCTTTTTACTGGCGATTTAGGTCAAGAAGGTGAACTGGAAATTATAAATCAATATCCTTTGCATGCAGATTACTTTAAACTAGGTCATCACGGTAGTCGTACTGCTTCAAATAAAGAATTCTTAAAAGCACTACATCCAGAAAAAGTTTTTATTTCTGCCGGTCGCAAAAATCGTTTTGGTCATCCCCACATGGAGACAATTGAAACTTTGCAGGAGCAACATATTCCGTGGGCATCGACCCAAGACTGTGGTATGATTACTTGGACTTATGGTGTTTTTACGAGGCCCAAATTTAAGAGATTTTTACCGGTGATTAAAAAATGACATTACTTTCTTTGTTTAAAGGTTCTAATAAGAAAATTGCTCATACGCTGATTAATGGCGACGATGCTTTCTTAAATGAATATCTTGCTGATTCATATATTCATGAAGCAGAATTTTCTGAATATGAAAAAGTTTCTGTTGATTGTGATTCAGATGGCTTAGATGAATTAATTGCTGATCTCACTGAGTCGAGCCTTTTTAGTCAAAAAAAAATAATAACAATTAAAAACCCATTTTTTTTAACTGCAAAAGCTCCTAAAAAATTCCAAAAGCAAATTTCAAAGTTGCAGAATGTTTTTGCAAACATTGCAGAGTTGGATGATGTTTTAGTAATTGTTGCCTCATATGAAAAAATTGATCGGCGAAAGAAAATTACTAAGCTTATTATCAAAAATTTCAATGTGGTGGAAACCAAAATCAGACCATTTGAAATGGGTAAAACTGTCAGAAATTTGATTTCCATGGAAGGGTATCAAATTACGAGTTCTGCTCTGAATCTTTTATTAGAACGCAGCGATCAAGTACTAGACACTGTTTTAAGTAATTACAATAAACTGAAAATGGTTGCGAACAATAGAAAAATCACGACTGAATTAGTCGAAAAAAATGTTGATTTGTCTTTGGCACAAAATATTTTTGCTATATTGGATTCAGCTTTAAGCAACAATTATCAAGAAGCTTTGGCAAGATTAAGTAATCAGCTGCACAACGGCAACAATCCAATACAGATTCTTGCGGTGTTTGAAAATCAGTTGGAATTGATTTTGATTGTTAAGGTACTTAATGAGAGAGGCCGCAGTGAAGCTGAGATTGTGCAAACTTTGGGAGTTCATCCTTATCGCGTGAAGTTAGCTCTTAAAAATAGATTAGCACTGGACAAAGTAGCAAAACTATTAAAACAAGCAATTAAGTTGGATTTTAATTATAAGAGCGGACAATACCAAGAAAACAATTTTTTAAAACTATTTATTCTCAGTGTATAAATTTATGTAAATAAAAAGACAGAAATGATTTCATTTCTGTCTTTTTGATTATTAATTAAGCAAGATCATTATTTTGCAAGTTTTGCTAAACGGCTCTTATCACGGTTAGCTTTATTCTTATGAATAAGACCTTTAGAAGCAGCTTTATCTAATGCACGAGCAGCAGCTACGTGTAATTCGGAGGCGTTATCAGCACCAGCAGCTTGAGCAGTCTTGAACTTTTTAACAGCAGTTCTTAACTGATTCATTTGAGCAGCATTGCGCTTTCTTGTAGCATCTTGAGTCTTAACACGCTTAATAGCTGATTTAATTTGTGGCATAAATTTCACCTCCATTGATCGTAATTCTACTTTATAGATTATACTGAAAGATAATTGTAGATGCAAGATAAATAATACTTGCTTTTTAAAAAAATTGTCTGTATTATACTATTGTTGTGAACCGTTAACGCTGTTTGCGCGCTCACACCTGACGGTTAACGTTGTTAACGGCAATTATTCTAGTGAAAGGTGAAAATAATATGGCAATTTCAAAAGCAGAAAAAGATGAAATAATTCAAAAATTTGCGACTCACGAAGGTGATACAGGTTCAACTGAGGTTCAAGTAGCCATCTTGACTACAGATATTAACAACCTGACTGAACATATGAGGAATCATTCACACGATCATCATTCTTATGTTGGTTTGTTGAAGAAAATAGGTCACCGTCGTAACTTACTTCGTTATTTACAAAATAAGGATATTAATCGTTACCGTGAATTAATCAAGAAGCTAGGTTTGCGTCGTTAATTAATTGAAATGTCAAAAAAGCTGGTTCAAATTAGGAATCGGCTTTTTTATTTTTGTCAAAATACCTTTTTATGCTAGAATAAAAAAAGATACTTTTTACGTTGTGATCACATGATCCATAAATAACAACTGAATAGCAAATTAAAGAAAAGGAAATATAATGACTGATCAAGTTAAAATTATGATTTTGAGCGGCGTTCGTGAACAAGGAAAAGACATGTTCGCTGTTCAAGTTAATGATGAAATTTTTGTTCTTGATGCTGGTCTTAAATATCCTGACAGCACATTGTTTGGAATTGATCTGGTTATTCCGGATCTGGACTTTTTTGAGCAATATGGTGATCAGGTGGTCGGCATCTTTTTGACACACGGACACGCTGATTCGATAGGAGCTTTGCCTTATATTTTAAGAAAGTATGATATACCTGTTTTTGGGTCACAACTCACAATCGAACTGGCAAAAATAACAGTTAAAAGGGAGAATAAGCGTTGTAAAAACAATCTTTTTCATGTTATTGATGCGGAAACAGAGATTGATTTCAAAAATGCCAATATTTCATTTTTCCCGACCACTCATTCTATTCCTGATTCATTGGGAATAGATGTACATACTCCTGCAGGAGAGGTTGTTTATACTGGAGACTTTAAGTTTGATCCTTCAGCAGCCCCTAAATACCGGACGGATTTAGACAGATTGGCAGAAATTGGACAAAAGAAAGTTTTGGCACTTTTAAGTGACTCCTCAAATGCAGAGGCATCCTTGCCCAATGTTGCCGAGCAGGAGATTGGCGATTACGTCACAAATGTTTTTCGTAATGCCAAGGGCAGAGTAATCGTCGCTGCCAAAGCCTCTAACCTGATTAGAATTCAGGAAGTGCTAAATGCCGCTAATAAAACTGGCAGACATGTTTTGTTGACGGGCAGGGATTTGGCCAAAATAGTCCGCACCGCTATGAATCTTGGCTATTTGAATGTTCCTAAAGGCTTGTTGATGCGCGTTAAAGATTTAAAAGAGACTCCTGATGAAAAAACGGTTATTCTTGAAACCGGTCAAATGGGTGAGCCTTTAAATTCTTTACAAAAGATGGCCAAAAAACGTCACAGTATGATTACAATTCATAAGGGAGACTTGGTTTTCATTGCCACAACGCCTTCTCACGCAGTAGAGACTATTGTAGCTCAAACTAGTGATATGGTTTACCGCGCTGGTGGTACTGTAATTCAACTAGGTAAAGCAAAACATACTAGTGGACATGCGACGGGCCGTGATTTACAACTGCTTATTGACATTATAAAGCCACAATTTTTAATACCGGTAATTGGCGAATATCGATTACTGGAAATTCACAAAGATTTGGCAATCAGGGCAGGACTCAAAAAAGATGATATTTTTATCACTAAAAATGGTGATTGCTTAAGTTATGACTTTAATCAAAAACGACTTTATTTGACAGATCCTGTTCCCGGAGAGGACACCATGATTGATGGTTCCGGCATTGGCGATGTCGGTAATATTGTTTTACGCGATCGCGAAGTTTTGTCCGATGATGGCATCTTTATTGCAGTCGTGACTATTGATCGGCGCAAGAAAAAAATTATTGCTCAGCCTCAGGTTACCAGTAGAGGGTTTGTATATATTAAGGCCAATCAGCAATTAATGCGTGACAGCATTGAGCTGATTAAAAAGACAATCAATAATAATTTCGAGCACAAAAAATTTGACTGGACAGAGATTAAACAAGATGTACGCAATGATTTGGAAAAGTTTCTTTATCGCAAAACAAATAGACGGCCAGTAGTTTTGCCGGTAGTAATGGAAGTAAACCAAAACCGGCATCGGGCAATGCAAAAGAGAAATAGTAAAAATGATGCACCAAAAAAGGAAATACATCACCCAGTTGATGTTAATAAGACCGGTCAAAGAATTATCAAGAAAGATCAATGATGACTTCACTAAGTCAAAAAAATTTAATTAATTTGGCAAAAAGAAATGAGGCAAATGGCGATTTGCTGCAGGCCATTCAAAATCTTGAAGAAGCTTTAAGGGATGGTCACAGTGACGAAGTTATTCTTAATTTGTGTGATTTCTATATTAAGAACAAGCAGAATTATTCTGCCTATGAATTAATTAAAGAAGAAAAAGACCTTTTCACTGATTCTGAAATTTTTGCTAAATATAGTAAAATTCTAAGTGAAAATCATTTTTTTATTGAAGCTTTAGAAGTTAAAAATATAACTGACTATGAATTACCATGTTCGGTAGAACCAGTTAATTCATCAGTTCAACAGAAAATAATGGTTACTTTTAGGCAAAAAGCTAAACCGACAAAATACGACTACGACCAGCTATTTAAGCTTGATTTGTCGAATTTTAAAAATTTTGCCCAGAGCTTATTGATCGATCCGAGTTTAAATTTTGCGGTGCGACTGGTTTTATGTGAGGATTTATTCAGACTTGGACTAAAAGATAAATTTAAGGTACTGGTATTAGGGCAGGAAGAGGAATTTATTCCCCGAAAAATAAATTTACTTGAAAAGGAACCGGTATATCGTGAAGCTATTTCAGGCATTGGTTCACGTTACTACCATAAGCCCAGTCAACTTCCGGCTGTGTTAGGCGAAGTTAATTTGATTTTAGGAAGCCTTTATCCTAAACTAAATAAGTATGTTGATGATCCCGACAGTTTTGCTAGTGACATTGCTTCTTATATTGATAATCACGATGGCAGAAGCAATCAAAAGCTGTTTGAGAAAATCGATAATAATATATCCGAATAAAATTGGATAAAATGCCTTTACTTTTTCAAAGTATTTAGTATAATAGCAAAGGACGTTTTCATTAGGCATGGCTCTATGCATTAAAATACTAGGCATTTGCCAATGAAAGTAGTACAATATTCAACAGAGAACTATCCGTTACTTACTCAACGGACTTCTTGCAAATTTACAGGAGGGTCATTTTAATGGCAGAAAAAGAACATTACGTTAGAACAAAGCCACACGTAAACATTGGTACTATCGGTCACGTTGACCATGGTAAGACCACTTTAACAGCGGCTATTACTAAAGTTTTATCAGAAAAGGGCTTGGCTAAAGCAGAAGATTATTCAGAAATCGATGCAGCCCCAGAAGAAAAGGAACGTGGTATTACTATCAATACCGCTCACGTAGAGTACGAAACTGAAAATCGTCACTACGCCCACATGGATGCCCCAGGTCACGCCGACTACATTAAGAACATGATTACCGGTGCTGCCCAAATGGATGGAGCTATTTTAGTTGTTGCCGCAACTGATGGTCCTATGCCACAAACTCGTGAACACATTTTACTTGCTCGTCAAGTTGGTGTTAACTATATCGTTGTTTTCTTGAACAAGACTGATTTAGTTGACGACCCAGAACTGATTGACTTAGTTGAAATGGAAGTTCGTGACTTGTTGACTGAATACGATTACCCAGGTGATGATATTCCAGTTATCCGTGGTTCAGCATTAAAAGCTTTACAAGGTGACAAGGAACAAGAAGAAGTTATCATGAAGTTGATGGACACAGTTGATGAATATATTCCAACTCCTGAACGTCAAACTGATAAGCCATTCTTGATGCCAGTTGAAGATGTCTTCACTATTACTGGTCGTGGTACTGTTGCTTCTGGTCGTATTGATCGTGGTACAGTTAAGATTGGTGATGAAGTTGAAATTGTCGGCTTGGTAGACAAAGTTCTCAAATCAGTTGTTACTGGTTTGGAAATGTTCCACAAGACTTTGGACTTAGGTGAAGCCGGAGATAACGTTGGTGTATTGCTTCGTGGTATCGACCGTGATCAAGTTGTTCGTGGACAAGTTTTAGCTGCACCTGGTTCAATTCAAACTCACCACGAATTTAAAGGACAAGTTTACGTATTGAAGAAAGAGGAAGGCGGACGTCATACCCCATTCTTCTCAGACTACCGTCCACAATTCTATTTCCACACTACTGATATCACTGGTGAAATTGAATTACCAGAGGGTACTGAAATGGTTATGCCTGGCGATAACACAGAGTTTACTGTTAAATTAATCAAACCAGCAGCCATTGAAAAGGGTACTAAGTTCACTATCCGTGAAGGTGGTCGTACTGTTGGTGCTGGTCAGGTTACTGAAATTCTTGACTAGTTCGTTAAAAACAGTTTAAAAAGATGTACTTCTTCATAGAAGTACATCTTTTTTTGCCTAAGTTTGTTTTTTGCGACCGTTTAATGTAAGATAATTTAGTATGTAAAGATGCAATTTAACTTGACATTGGAGGTATTTAATTAATGTCTGTAAAATGGAATAAGACCGATAAAACTACCGGTGAACTTACTTTTGATATTCCCCAAACTGATGTAAAACGTGGGCTAGATCAAGCATTTAGGAGGGTAAAGAACAGTTTGCGTGTTCCTGGCTTTAGAAAGGGACACGTCTCGCGCGTGATTTTTGACCAATATTATGGTGAAGAATCATTGTATGAAAATGCATTGAATATTGTTTTACCTGATGCTTACGAGTCAGCACTTAAAGAAGCTGATATTGCGGCTGTAGGTCAACCCCAAATTTTACCTGTTTCAATGGAAAAGGGTAAAGATTGGCAAATGAAAGCCACTATTACTGTTGAACCTGAGGTAAAACTGGGCGAATATAAAGGTATTGAAGTACCTAAACAAAATACCCGAGTATATGCCAAAGATATTGATGCTAAATTAAAAGAAGAGCGTGAAAAGAACGCCGAATTAGTATTGAAGAAGAGTGCAGCAGCTAAGGGTGATACGGTTACCATTGACTATAAAGGAACAGTTGATGGCAAAGCTTTTGATGGTGGCTCAGCAGAGGACTACTCTCTTGAATTAGGATCTAATACATTTATTCCGGGTTTTGAAGATCAATTAATCGGTCACAAGGCAGGAGACGATGTAGATGTAGTTGTAACATTTCCAGAAGATTATGGTGCAAAAGATTTAGCTGGTAAGGAAGCTCATTTTGCTACTAAGGTTCATGAAGTTAAATCAAAACAGTTGCCAAAATTAGATGATGAATTTGCTAAAGATGTAGATGACTCAGTCGAAACTCTTGATGATTTAAAAGAAAAGATCAAGAAAGACTTAAAGGCCCAAAAGGAAGAAGCAGCACAAGACGAAATTGAACAAGCAGCTATCGAAGGTGCTGTTGCCAATGCTACTATTGATAAAATTCCTGATGCTATGATTCAAGAAGATATCAATACGCAAATGAATCAATATTTAGGAAATATGCAGCGTCAAGGTATTAGCCCTGAGACATATTACAAGATAACTAATACTACAGAAGACCAATTACGTTCACAATTCAGTAAAGATGCTGAAGAAAGAGTTAAAACTAACCTAGTACTTGAAGCAATTGTCAAAAAAGAGGACATTAAAGCCACTAAAGAAGAAATTGACAAGGAAATAAAAAACTTGGCTAGTGAATATAACATGGACGAAAAAACTGTCCGTAATACTCTGACTGATGATATGCTTTCACATGACATTAATGTACGTAAGGCTATTAATATTGTCGCTGACAACGCAAAACAAGTTTCTAAATCTAAGACTAAAAAGGACGAAAACAAGTCTGATAAAAAGTAGAGTTTTAAAATCCTAGTAAAAAGGTGGTGTCATACTGCCTTTTTATTTTATAAGCATATAATTCATATACAACCCGTATTTTATGCTAACCTTAGACTTGTAGATACAAGGAGGAATAGAATGGCATCACAATTTACTGATCAAGAGGTTATTAAATGTTCCTTTTGTGACAAAACACAAGATCAAGTTAAAAAAATGATTGCTGGCAACGGGGTTTATATTTGTAATGAATGTGTAGATTTATCAAAAAGAATTATTGACGATGAATTAAAATCTGATTCTTTAAAGAAGGCACAGGATTTACCTAAACCAATGGAAATTAAAAAGCAGCTTGACCAGTACGTTATTGGCCAAGAGCGTGCCAAAAAGATTTTATCAGTTGCAGTTTATAATCATTATAAGCGTGTTACACAAATGGATGTAGATTCTTCGACTGAATTGCAAAAATCAAATATTGCTTTGATTGGACCAACTGGTTCAGGTAAAACATACTTGGCTCAAACTTTAGCCCGTATTTTAGATGTGCCTTTTGCAATAGCTGATGCAACTACCTTAACTGAGGCAGGCTATGTCGGTGAAGATGTTGAAAACATTTTACTTAAATTATTGCAAAATGCGGATTATGACATTGAACGTGCAGAACGGGGAATAATTTACATTGACGAAATTGATAAAATTTCTAAAAAGTCTGAAAATGTTTCAATTACTAGAGATGTTTCCGGTGAAGGCGTTCAGCAGTCATTATTAAAAATTTTGGAAGGTACTATTGCTTCCGTTCCCCCACAAGGCGGTCGTAAACACCCTCAACAAGAATTAATACAAATAAATACTACCAACATTTTATTTATAGTTGGTGGAGCTTTCGATGGAATAGAGCAAATTGTCAAAAGTCGTTTAGGTAAAAAGGTAATCGGTTTTAGTGCTGAAAATGAGCTTAATAAAGTGCAAGATGATTCTTGGACTAAGCATTTAACAACAGGGGATTTGGTTAAGTTTGGGCTGATTCCAGAATTTATTGGTCGTATTCCTATTATCGCTACCCTAGATAAGTTAGACAGAAACGATTTAGTTAGAATTTTAACCGAACCTAAAAACGCACTAGTAAAGCAATATAAGAAATTGATGGCGCTTGACCAGGTTAACTTAGAATTTACACCGGATGCTTTAAAAGCTATTGCAGATTTGGCCATTGACCGTAATATGGGGGCACGTGGCTTGCGAACTATAATTGAAAATGCAATGATGGGTATCATGTATAAAACGCCCAGTGAGCCTGATATTGAGAACGTGAAAGTTACTAAAGATGTCATTGAAAAAAATGCCGAACCAAATGTGACAAGACGTAAAGCTGATGATCAGGAAAATAATGACGAAATAAAGGCAGCTAATGATCATTAAAGATAGTTCATATGCAGTTAGTGCTGTACGTGAGGATCAATATCCAACTGATAATTTGCCTGAAATTGCACTTTCTGGTCGTTCTAATGTTGGTAAATCAAGTTTGATAAATACATTATTGAATCGTAAAAATTTAGCGCGAACTTCGGCACAACCCGGAAAAACGCAAACACTTAATTTTTATTTAGTAAATCAAGACTTTTATTTGGTTGATGTGCCAGGGTATGGGTATGCCAAAGTTTCGCAAAAAAAGCGCGAACAGTTTGGTATGATGATTCAAGATTACCTTGAAACCAGGGCAAACTTGCAGGGAATAATTATCTTGGTGGATGCTAGACATGAACCTACAAAAAATGATGTAGCTATGTATAACTATGCACTATATCTAAATATTCCCATTCTGGTAGTTTGTACTAAAATTGATAAAGTTAAGAAAAGTCAGCAAAACAAAGCACTTGCTATATTGAAACGAAAACTTGATTTAAATCATGATAACGTTGCTGTTCTTACTTTTAGTTCTGTCCAAAAATTGCATGTCCAAGAAGTGTGGCAATGGATTGAACAAAATCTGTAAAATTTGCAAGAGAAAATGGTTCTCATTGGAGAACCATTTTTAATTGCTTTTATCTTTGACTACTTTATCTTTGTTTTTTGCTAATTTTTTCTTTTTGTCTTCAGGCACAGTGGCAAATTTGTCGAATAATTTTTCTAATTCGTCTTGTTTTTTAAAAGTTAAACCCATAATATTATTTCCTTTCTGATCTTAATTATAATAAAAAACTAAAGCACAAGCCAGAAAATACGTTAATTTATTAATTCTAAATAAATTTAATTATGTAAAGCTATATTTTGAAATTATAATTTTATAATAATCAAAGTCCAACTAAGCAAAAGCAAATTTCAAATTATAAATTGTATGTTAAAATATGATAGCGAATTTGGGGAGTGATTTTTTGGCAACTCAGTTAATTGAAAATAAATTAAAGCTTTTGCCGGCTAAACCTGGCTGTTACTTAATGAAAGATGTAAATGGTAAGGTAATTTATGTTGGCAAGTCGAAAAATCTTAGAAGCAGAGTGCGCTCTTATTTTAAAAGTACTCAAGTTGGCAGAAGAGCTGAATTAGTAGAAAACATTCGTGATTATGATATTATCACTGTTTCAACTGATAAAGAGGCATTTTTGCTTGAAGTCACGCTCATCAAGAAATACCAGCCATATTATAATGTGCAGCTAAAACAGGGAACCGGCTATCCGTATATTGAGATTACTAATGAACGTGATCCACAAACTAAATTAACCAGTATTATTAGAAAAGATGGGGGCTACTATTTTGGACCCTATCCTAATGTCTATGCCGCACAGGCGACCCTTAAGTTTATTCAAAAAGTTTTTCCTCTAAGACGTTGTCATGGCAAACAGGGCAGACCCTGTCTGTACTATCATATGGGACAATGCTTGGGAGCATGTTTTAAAACGGTACCAAAATCAGTTTATGATGCTCAAATAAAAAAGATTAAAAGCTTTTTAAACGGTGATATAGGCTGGGTAAAGAAAGATCTTAACGAAAAAATGACAGTTGCATCTAAAAATCTTGAGTTTGAGCGGGCAGCTGAAATTCGTGATCAGCTTAATTACATTGAAGAAACTGTCGAAAAGCAAAAAATCATCTCGAATGACAATACTCAGCGTGATATATTTAATTTTTATGTTGATAAATCATGGATTGCTATTCAAATTTTCTTTTTACGGCAAGCCAAGTTGCTTAGAAGTGAGACTAGAATGTATCCACTGACAGATACTAACGATCCTGAGGATACATTTGCTTCCTTTATTGTGCAATTTTACGGGCAAAAGAATAGAATACTGCCAAAAGAAGTTTTAATACCAGCCAAAATTGACAATGAGGCACTGAGTGAAGTTTTGCATGTCCCTGTGAGAACGCCAAAGAGGGGTCAAAAACGCTCTTTATTAAATATGGCAAAAGACAATGCCAAGCTCAAGCTGGACGAAAAATTTCGCTTGCTGGAATTAGGCAATAGAAAAACTAAAGGAGCACAGAAAGAAATTTTTGCTTCTTTAGGTTTACCTTATGGTCATGTTATTGAAAGTTTTGACCATTCACACATCCAAGGGGCTGATCCGGTTTCAGCTTTAGTCGTTTTTAAAGATGGTGAACCAGATAAAAACTCTTATCGGAAATATAAATTAAAGGGTGAAGTTGAGCACCAAAATGGTGGCGATGAGGTTCGTAATACTCGTGAGGTAGTGCGCAGAAGATATAGCAGACTACTTAAGGAACATAAACCAATGCCAGATCTAATTTTGATGGATGGCGGTCAAATTCAAGTAGATGCTTGTGAAGATATTTTACGCAATGAGCTGAACCTTAATATTCCAGTTGCTGGTATGGTCAAGGATAACAAGCACAGAACAAACCATCTTTTGTATGGGGATCCGATTAATGGTGTGCCTTTGAAATTAATACCTTTAGATCCCAAATCTCAAGGCTTTTATTTAATGACTAGAATTCAGGATGAAGTACACCGCTTTGCAATTACGTTTCATAGAAGGACTCATGCTAAAAATGCTTTATCGAGCAAACTTGATTCAATTAAAGGAATCGGTCCCAAAAGCAGAAATAAGCTTTTACGAAAATTTGGCTCTTTGAAAAAAATTAAAGAGGCCTCAATTGATGAATTACGTTCTGCGGGTTTAACATTGCCCCAGGCTCAGACAGTTAAATTGACCTTGTAATATTGATTTTTACCGCAATTGACCAAACTTTTTGTGGTATAGTAATATGGTTAAGAAAGACGGAAGGAGAATCTAGATGCCTACATTTGTCGATCAAACTAAGATTGAAGTCCAAGCTGGTAAAGGCGGAGACGGCATGGTTGCTTTCCGCCATGAAAAATATGTTCCTAATGGTGGACCTGCCGGTGGCGATGGTGGTCGCGGCGGCAGTATTATTTTTGTTGCTGATAGCGGTTTGAGAACGTTAATGGACTTTCGCTATCGCCGTAAGTTCAAGGCAGAAAATGGTGAAGATGGTCGCATAAAGTCTCAATATGGTCGGGGAGCTAAGGATTTGTATCTTAAAGTTCCAGTTGGGACGACTGTTTATGACTTTGAAACCAATGAAGAAATTGGTGATCTAACCGAAAATAAACAAGAACTGGTTGTAGCACATGGTGGTAAAGGTGGACGTGGTAATATTCACTTTGCAACTAGTGTTAACACAGCTCCTGAAATAGCTGAAAATGGTGAACCTGGTGAAGACCGAGTATTGCGCTTAGAACTAAAAGTTTTGGCAGATGTTGGTCTAGTTGGCTTTCCTTCTGTGGGCAAGTCAACGTTGTTATCAGTTGTAACTAAAGCTAAACCCAAGATAGCTGCATATTCTTTTACGACTTTAACGCCAAATTTGGGCATGGTTATTTTACCTGACGGTCGTGACTTTTCGATGGCTGATTTACCTGGTTTAATCGAAGGAGCAAGTCATGGCGTTGGTCTTGGTATCCAGTTTTTACGTCACATTGAAAGAACAAAGGTCATTTTGCACTTGGTTGCGATGGATCCTGCTAATGGCAGGGATGCACTGCGAGATTACCAGACAATTCGGCGGGAACTATTGACTTATGACAAAGATCTAAAGAATAGAAGAGAAATAATTGTCGCAACTCAAATGGATATTCCCGGTGCAAATGAAAAATTAAAGCAATTCAAGAAAGATTTGCAAACTGAGAAAATTCAAACACCTGTTTATGCTATTTCAAGTGTGACGCATAAAGGAATTGAGCAGTTAATGCAGGATACTGCAACTGTGGTAGAGCAGGTTGAAAAAGAACGAGCAAAGCAGAAACCAAAGCCTGTTCAAGAGGTAAAAGAATATAAATATCAAGCAAGGCGAAAGAATGATTTTACTATCACCAAACTGGAAGAACATGTTTTTGAGATTAAAGGTGAAAACCTGGAAAGGCTAGTGGAAAGGACCAATCTTGACTATCAAGATGGTGTTATGAGATTAGCTCGGAAACTTAAAAATCTGGGAGTAGATGATGCTCTGCGTGAAAAAGGAGCCGTTGACGGCGATGATGTAATAATTGGCTCATTCAACTTTGAATTTGTCCAATAATAAATAGAAAAGTTTTGAAAAAATGGCAAAAAATCGATATATTACAGGATATTCTGGACTTAGAGCTTTGGCAGTAATCGGCGTGATTCTTTATCACTTCGATCCTAATACTTTTGTGGGCGGATATCTTGGCGTACCGATTTTTTTTGTTTTATCAGGTTACCTGGTAACTTGCCAAATACTAAAGTCATATGAAGAAAAGGGCTTTTATAACAATAAAAAGTTTTATTTGAGTAGAATTAAAAAAATATATCCACCATTGATTGCAGTACTATGGCTTTCTGCAGCATATATTGTTTTATTTCAACGTAATTTGCTTGTCAAACTTGGTCAAATAGTTATGGCCAACCTGCTTAACGTTTATAATTTTTGGCAGATTTTAAATGGTCAGAGTTACTTTGAACGCTTTGCCGCTAACGAATCTCCATTTGTCCATTTATGGACAATGTCAATTAACGGTCAATTTTACATACTATGGCCGATAGTTATTTTTTTGTTAGTGAAATATGGCAAAAAGAGAAAAAATATTTTTAGTATTTTACTAATTTTATCTGTGCTTTCAGCAGTTGAAATGGCAATAATGTTTAGCACTGGAGTTGATATTAATCACATTTATTATGGGACAGACACCAGATTCTTTTCTTTGGGCCTGGGTGCTGCACTTGCTGTGATTTGGCCACTGGATAAGTTGAAGAGCAATATCAAGCGTAATGATTCTATTACGTTAGATATTATTGGTCTGATTTCTTTTTGTGAAATGATATTTTTATTTCTTTCTCCCGTAATGAATGCAGAGAATGCATTTACTTATTTGGGCGGAATGTTTTTGTTCACGTGGTTTACAACAATATTGGTGGGTGTGATTGCTCATCCAGGAAGTCACTGGAATAAATGGTTAACGAATCCTGTTTTTAATTGGATTGGTTCGAGAAGTTACGAAATTTATCTTTATCAGTTTCCAGTAATGATCTTTTTTGAGGATAAAGTTTCTAATATGGCAGATCATGTTTTACTTTATCGTTTTATTGAGCTAGTTTTAATAGTTATTTTAAGTGAGCTGGCATACAGATTGGTAGAACGACCATGTGGCAAAATTTCCTGGTCAAAAATCAAAATATATCTGCAGCAAATTTTTGATGAAAAATCAAAAAATTATTTTCAAAAAGCGAAAGCGGTTCTTGCAGGTTTGATTTTTTTAACCGGTAGCATTGCAATTTTAATTTCTCCTGCTGCAAAGGCCCAAAATTTCAATCAAAGCCAGTTGGCACGCAGGATTAGAGCAAATCGCGAGCAACAAAGAAAAGATAATAATGAGTTAATTAAGGAATACCACAAGATTAGTCCGAGAGAGCAAAAAAAGGCTAAACTAATAAAGGAAGCTAAACAAGCAGCCAAGAAACATCCAATAAAAAAGTCTTTTGAGCAATTTGGTATTTCGCAAATTGAAATTCAATTAGCACGTAAAATTGATTTAACTGCTATTGGTGATTCAGTTATGGCCGGCTCTAGCAATGATTTAAAAGATCTAATGCCTAAGGCTGTGATTGATGCGGCTATTTCACGTCAACTGAATGTTTCGTTCGCTTTATTAAAGCATTATCAGAATGAAAATGTTTTAGGAAAGAATGTATTAATAGGTTTGGGTACCAATGGCCCCTTTAAAATGTCTGATATAGATGATTTAATGAAACAGTTAGGACATAAAAGACAAGTATTTTGGATAAACACCTATGTACCGGCCAAACCATGGCAAAATCAGGTTAATAACTTATTGAATGAAGCTGCGAAAAAATACCATAATTTTAAGGTGATTAATTGGCATTCATATGCTGAAAAGCACCCAAATTGGTTTTACGAAGATAAAACGCACCCAACACCAATAGGATCAAAGCACTACAGTGCTTTAATTGTCAAAAAAATAGTGGAAAATGCTAAGTATTAGATAGGTAGAGTATGGAGTTACAATTTTTAGGAACTGGAGCAGGACAACCTTCAAAGAAACGTAATGTATCAAGTATTGCGCTAAAAATGCTTGATGAGATCAATGAAATTTGGTTATTTGATGTGGGAGAAGCAACACAGCATCAAATTTTACGAACAAATATTAGATTGCGTAAAGTCACTAAAATATTTATTTCTCACAATCATGGGGATCATATTTTTGGCTTGCCAGGATTGCTCGCAACAAGATCATTTCAAGGGGATGTTGGGCCGATTACTATATACGGTCCAGCAGGCTTAGAGCAATTTGTAAGGACAGCTTTAAAAATTTCACGAACAAAAATTAGCTATCCTATTAAATTTGTTGTGCTAGATGAAGGCGGATTAATCTATCAGGGAAAAGGTTTTAGGGTTTATACAGAAAAATTAGCCCATCGCGTTCCTAGTTTTGGCTTTCGGGTAGTTGAAGCTGACCATCCAGGAGAACTTTTAATGGATAAACTAGCGCAATATAATGTACCTAATGGTCCTTTACTTGGTAAACTTAAAAATGGTGAAAAAATTGCTCTGGATAATGGTACTATATTAGATGGAAATGATTTTTTGGGTCCTAACAAAAAAGGTAGAATTGTTACTATTATTTATGATACGCGTGCCACTCCTGCAATAGCTCAACTTGCACAGAATGCGGATGTTTTGGTACATGAATCTACTTTTGCCGGTAATGAGGCTGATTTAGCTCATTCATATTATCATTCTACGGCAGTTGAAGCAGCGAAGATCGCGCGTGATAACAATGTAAAACGCTTATATTTAAATCATATTTCCGCTAGATATTTAGGTGTTAAAGCCAAAAAATTGGAAAACCAGGCACGAAAAATATTTGCAAATACAAGATTAGCTAATGATTTCGACCGAATTGTAATCCCGATGAAAGGAGAAAAAGATGAGTGATTCTCTTAGAAATAAAGTAGTTGTAATAACAGGAGCTTCAAGTGGAATAGGCCATTCTATCGCATTGGAAAGTGCCGGCAGAGGAGCAACAGTTATTTTAATTGCCAGAAATAAGGCAAAGCTGGAAAAAGTTGCTTCTGAAGCACATGAGTTGTCAGGAGCTGACTCTTATACTATAGTGACTGACATGAGTCAAAGCGACCAGATAGATGCTGCTTTTACAAAAATTATTAAATTAACTAAACACGTAGACTATTTAGTTAATTGTGCGGGTTTTGGCAAATTTGAAAACTTTGTGGAATCAAACCGCCGGGAAGTTACAGCCATGTTTCAAGTTAATGTTTTAGGCTTAATGTATTTTAGCCGACTTGTTGGTCGATTAATGATGGAACAAAAGTCTGGTCAAATTATTAATATTGGTTCAATTGCAGGAAAAGTTCCGACTGTAAAGTCAGCTGCATATAGTGCATCAAAAGCAGCTGTAATCCAATTTTCAAACGTTTTGCGTTTAGAATTAAAGCCATTTGGAGTTAAGGTCATGACGGTTAATCCGGGCCCTGTTTACACTAATTTCTTTAATATTGCTGATAAAAGCGGGCATTATGCTGACAGCGTACAAAAATTTATACTGGATCCAGATGATGTTGCCTGGCAAGTAGTTCATTTCTTTGGCAGTAATAAGCGCGAGCTTAATTTACCAGTTAGTTTAGCAATATTAGCTAAATTATATAACCTGTTTCCAACAATAGGTGATAAATTGTCGCTTAAGTTTGCTTCTAGAAAGTAGTGCAAGGTATGAAAAGTAAAACTAGACAGATTAAGCTCATTTTTACGTTAATTTTAACCTTATTGGCAGTAATTTTCGTGGTTTTAAATACTAACAATGTTGCCATTAATTTTGGTTTATTCCAATTTAAATTACCTTTGATCATTATTTTAGTAGTTATGATCATTATTGGAGTTTTAATTGGCTATTTTTGGGGTTCTTATGGTCATAATCAAGACAAGAATAACTAATATAGCTTGATTTATTTGGGATACAATAGTATCATTAACAAACGTGAAGTATTTTGGGTACTTTTAAGTAACCTAAAATCGTAATTCTACAAAAAAGGAGATCAGTTAAATGGCAGTTCCTAAAAGACATACTTCTAAGCAAAAGAAACGTTCACGTCGTGGTCATATTAAGTTAACTGTACCAGCAATGCACTATGATGCAACCACTGGTGAATATCGCTTAAGCCACCGCGTTTCACCTAAAGGATATTACAAGGGTCGTCAAGTTGTTAGTCAAACTAACGCAAATGACAATCAATAATTAAAAGACACCAAAAGCGGGTGTCTTTTTTTATTCTAAAAAATCAAGTAATTCCCTATCTAGCAAGAGGAAAAGGTGAAATGAAACTCGTATTCTTACATTCAAGTGATATTCATGGCTTTATTTTTCCCACGGACTATCAAGAAAAAAATAGTTATGCTGCTCCTTATGGACTGGCCAGAGTAAGTAGCATAATAAAACAGCAGCGCAATAAATATGGGGCTGAAAATGTAATTGTGACCGATTCAGGTGATTGTCTTCAAGGTTCACCTTTAGCGGCTTATGTACATGAGTCAAATAATGATGCTAATTTAAAAGCATTTGCAGATTGCTATAATCTCATCGGGTACGATGTCAGATGTTTAGGCAATCATGACTTTAATTTTGGATTAGGCTATTTAAAAAAATATTTAGCTTATAGTAAAGCTACTTTTTTAAATAGCAATATATTGGCTGAAAAAAATGATCTGCCGGCCTTTGGACAAGATTATATCATTATCAATAAAAACGGTATAAAGGTGGGAATTGTTGGTATTACTACCCAACGGGTACCGTTTTGGGAGCCAGCAGACCACGTTGCGGGATTAAAATTTAAATCTGCTTTTGAGCAGGTTAAGCAGATAGCAGCTTTTTTAAGGCCTAAAGTTGATGTCTTGGCTGTGCTTTATCATGGCGGCTTTGAAGCTGATCTTCACACAGGAACACGCAAGGAGCCACACACAGGAGAAAATGAAGGATATCGTATTTTACAGAAAATTCCTGATATTGATGTAATGCTGACAGGACATCAACACCGTAGACTAAGTCTAGTCGCACGCAAAACTGCCATTGTGCAACCAGGTTATCGCGGGGAAGCCATTGGCAAGATAGTGCTGGATTTTGACCAGCAAAGTAAAGAAATAAAGTCAATGTCTACTGAATTAATTGACGCTCAAGACTATGAACCCGATCGCAAAATTAATATTTCCAGTTTATCTGTGGAGCGGCAAGCACAAAAATGGCTTGACCAGCCAATTGCTTATTTAGATGAACCTGCTCTTATTTTGAATGCAAATGAAGCAAGAATTAAGGGTTCACCATTTATTAATTTATTACAAGACCTGCAACTTTATTTTACAAAGGCTGATGTTTCAGCAACAGCTTTGATGAGTGAAACTGCTCATGGATTTAATAAAAATGTTTCAATGCGTGATATTTTGCTAAATTATCCTTTTGCTAATCAATTGTGTATAGTTAAAGTAACCGGGAAAGAATTACGCCATATTGTCGAATATTCACTAAAATTTTTAATCAAGGATAACAGGGGCAACATTACGTTTGACCCTCATTATCGCAATCAGCTTTTTAACTTTGATGTTTTTTACCCGCTTAATTATGAAGCGGATATTCTAAGACCTGTTGGGAATCGCTTAACTAAGTTTGAATTAAACGGACAACCAATTTTAGAGCAAAAAAAATATCGCCTGGCCGTTAATAATTATCGTGCTATGGGAGGCGGTTTCTATCCAGAATACGGCGTTAACAAGATTGAAAAAACTTTGGCTAAAGATTATGTGGAAATGTTCAAAGAGTTTCTGACTAAAGGTCATCCAAAAGTTAATTTTTCACGAAATTATCGTTTTAGATAATTAAAAAGTCATCAGCTATCAGCTAATGACTTTTTTAGTTATTTAAGTTTTGAATACTTACTTTTGTCTTTATGAGAATGAGCCGTAATTGTGGGGATGATGGCTGCAAATAACAAACCAAAAATCAAACCGACAACGGCAGCTTCACTTAGATTAAAAACATGTTGGGTTAAAGGAGCGGCAATAAAACCTACAATTAGCATGTAAACAACGCTCCAGCAAATAGTTACGATATAACGACCCATAGCGTTTCCTTCTTTCATACCATTGAATTTTAACAAATATTATGCACGTTTTCAATCCAAAAGACAGGTTTTTGGTATACTTATTTATATGGAAGGTGACCTGAATATGAAATTCGCTGCATTGCAAAACCTTAGCTCTTTTACGCTTTTAGACAGTCCAATAAAAATTAAGGACTTACTGACTACTGCAAAAAAATTAGGTTATGGGGCTGTGGGTTTAACTGATATTAATGTAACCTATGGACTAGTTAATTTTTTTGAAGTTGCTCAAAAAGTTGGTATTAAGCCACTCTTAGGGATGCAATTAAGATTAAACGGATTAATTGACAGTGCTCACCAATATGATCTTATTGCTTTAGCAAAGACTGATGAGGGTTACCGCAATATCTTGCGTTTATCCAGCAGAATTAACCTTTTGACAGACAATGGCAGTAAGCAAAAAATTTTAACTATGGTAGATTTGACCAAGGATTTAAATGATTTGATATTTATTATACCGGCAAATTTGCACAGTGAGTTATTAAACTTGCAGATGCAGAATGAGTCTTTAGGAACAGATTTTTTGCGTCAGTTAGTTGACTTGATTCCTAAATCTAGTTCCTTATATATCGGAGTATATGGCAGTGAAAAGCAGGAAAATTATATTCACTATATCAAAGCTCTGTCAAAGCAGTTTAATTTACCATTAGTTAGCGTTGAGGATACCTGTTATTTAAAACCTCGTGACCAATTCTTGCGAAAAACTTTACAAGCTATTAAAAAAGGCGCAGTTTTGCAAGATATCACAGATTTAGCTAAACAATCTGGCTCACATTATTTGCCTGCTATTGAGGAATTGAGCGAACGCTACCATAAATTAGGTTTAGATGAAGCTTTAGAAAATACAGAAAAAATTGCTTCTATGTGCAATGCAAAAATTATATTTCAAACACCAGTTTTGCCTAAATTTAAGCAAGACCAATTTTCAACTTCCAAAGATTATCTGCAATTTTTGGCTCAAAAGGGTTTACAAAGACGCTTTGGTCAACATAAAGTTCCTGCTAATTATCAAAAACAGCTAAATTATGAATTACAAGTAATAGATAAAATGGGTTTTAATGATTACTTTTTGATTGTTTGGGATGTTGTAAACTACTGTCATCGAGTAGGGATTACGATGGGCCCAGGCAGGGGTTCAGCTTGTGGCTCGTTAGTTTCATATTCTTTAAATATTACAGAGGTTGATCCAATTAAATATAACTTGCTTTTTGAGCGTTTTTTAAATCCCGCCAGACATGAAATGCCTGATATTGATTTGGATATACCAGATAATCGTCGTGATGACGTGATAAAATATATGTTTAATAAATATGGCATGGATCATGCTGCTCAGATCCTCACTTTTGGGACTCTGGCAGCTAAGCAAGTTTTGCGAGATACAGGCAGAGTATTTGGTCTCCAAGAAATGCAATTAAGTGAATGGTCTAAAAGCGTACCTTTTGCAAAGGGCAAAATTAGTCTTGCTCAGGCTTATAAAGAATCCAAAAAAATGCAAATGCTGGTGAACGCAAATGATATCAATAAGTTGCTTTATGAAACTGCAAGTGGCTTGGAAGGCTTGCCCCGCCACTATTCAATCCATGCTGCCGGTTTAGTTCTTAGCGATAATTCTATTGCTGCTATTGCTGGCTTGCAATCAGGACAATTGGGAATACCCATAACTCAGCAAACCAAAAAATATGTCGAGTCATTGGGATTGTTAAAAATAGATTTTTTGGGTTTAAGAAATTTAACTATTCTTGGTGATACGGAGAAAATGATCCGCGAGCAAGGAAAAAAGATCGATGTTAGTCAGATCCCTCTAGATGATCCAGCTACTTTAAGTATTTTTCAAAAGGGTGAAACAGAACTCGTCTTTCAATTTGAATCAGGTGGAATTCGCAATGTTCTGCGTGAATTGCATCCAGATAATTTTGAAGATTTGGTAGCAGTCAATGCACTTTATCGTCCAGGTCCAATGCAGAATATTAAGAATTTTATTGCACGCAAGAAAGGCACACAGAAAGTCACATATCCTGACCCCAGCTTAAAACCTATTTTGTCCTCAACATACGGCATTTTAGTCTACCAAGAGCAAGTCATGCAAACTGCCCGAGTTCTGGCTGGCTTTTCTTTAGGAGAAGCCGACATTTTACGTAGAGCAATGTCAAAAAAAGAGCAAAAGGTTATTGAACAGGAAAAATCTAAATTTATCAACGGTGCAGTAAAAAACGGCAGGACTGTTCAGGTTGCGACCCGTGTATATGACTATATTGAGCAATTTGCCAATTATGGTTTCAACCGATCACATGCTGTTGCTTATACGATGATCGCATTTTGGCTTGCATATTTACAAGTTCATTATCCAGCTGAATTTTATGCCTCTATGCTTAATTCTAATATTGGTAATCAAAATAAGGCGAATGAATATATAATGCGCGCTCAAGAAGATGGCGTTAAAATTATGCCACCTGACATTAACAAAAGTGACTTAGCTTATCAGGTAATTGATGGGCGAATTTTAGTGGGCTTGCGTGCAATTAAAGGAATTAGAATAGATTTTCTTAAAGAAATAATTGCCAAGCGGCAAACTCAACCCTTTGATTCTCTTAGCGGTTTTTTACGTCAGATTGATCCCAAATTTATTAAAACCAACAGCATTACAAATGTGGTTGAATCTTTAATCAAATCGGGATGTTTTGACCGCCTTAACAAAAATCGTAACGAGCTATTACAAAATTGCTCTGAAATAATTGAGAACGTTAAATTAACTGGAGAAAATCTTGCTTTATCAGAAGGCTTAGGTGGCGTTCCCATTAAGCCCGCTGAGGAACCCAGCAAACAAGAAATGGCTCTGATGGAAGAAAAAACTTTAGGTTTTTCTACACTCACTTCTCCATTAATTACCGTGCAAAAATATGCTCAGAAGTTTAATGCTAAGCCGCTAAATGAATTTGAAATAAATGATGGGGGAATAGCTGTCGGCAAACTGATGTCATTAAAACTTGTGAGGACCAAAAAAGGTCAAACAATGGCTTTTGGTAGTTTTGCTGATACAAACAGTAAGCAGGATATTGTAATCTTTCCTAATGTTTATGATAAAATTCAATCGAATTTAAAGGAGGGTAATATTTATCTATTAGGTATTAAAGTTCAAAATGATCGTTTCGACTCGAGTAAAAAACAATATATTCTAACTAATTTAAAGGTTGTAAATTTAAAAGAGTAATTTTTTGAGTAAGCGTAAACAAATAGTTGATGTTAACGCTAACATTGAAAAAGACCGTCAAATCAAGAATTTTAATCATTTTTTGTGAGATTTTTTCATGAAAGAATGTTAAAATTTAGTGGATGTGAGAAATTACACAATAAATCTTGATGAGGTGAATTCATGAAGCGAATTGGAATTTTAACGAGCGGTGGCGATGCTCCTGGTATGAATGCAGCTGTAAGGGCTGTTACAAAAACTGCTATTCATCACGGACTTGGTGTTGTTGGTATCCGTTATGGTTATGCTGGGCTTGTAGCAGGTGACTTTGTTACCTTAACTAGCGAAAATGTTGACCATATGATTAGCGCTGGTGGTACTTTTCTTTACAGTGCCCGCTACCCTGAGTTTGCACAAAAAGAAGTGCAAGAAAAAGGGGTGGAACAGTTAAAAAAGCATGACATTGATACTGTAATTGTTATCGGCGGTGATGGTTCTTATCATGGTGCGCTGGCATTAACTCGGTTGGGAATTAACTCAATTGGTTTGCCAGGAACCATTGACAATGATATTCCATATACTGAGTATACTATTGGACTTGATACTGCCTGCAATACGGCAATGCAAGCTATCGACAGAATTCGTGATACTGCCAGCAGTCATCACCGCGTTTTTGTTGTTAATGTTATGGGACGCAATTGTGGTGACATTGCTATGCGTGTAGGTTTAGCAAGTGGTGCAGATGCAATTGTTGTTCCAGAAAGAAGTTATGACATTAAAGCAATTGCTGAAAGATTAAAGCGCGGTTTTAAAGATGGCAAAGACAATGGCATTATCATATTAGCTGAAGGTGTGATGGATGCCGCTGATTTTAGAACTGAACTTTTAAAATACGGCGAATTCGATTGCAGGGCAAATGTAATTGGTCACATGCAGCGTGGTGGTGCACCAACGGTTACTGATAGGATTAATGCCACAAAGATGGGAAATTATGCGGTCAAGTTACTTCTTGATGGTAAAGGCGGTTTAGCTGTCGGCATGGAGAATGGAAAATTAGAAACCCATGATATTCTTGATCTTTTTGATGAAAAACATGCCAGTGAAGAATCGTTAATTGATATAAATGAAGAAATGACTAAATAATTAGTCGATTTTGAGGAGAATTTTACATAATGAAGAAAACTAAAATTGTTAGTACCTTAGGGCCAGCTTCAAATGATATTGAAACTATTACAGCTTTGGCTAAGTCAGGCGTAAATGTATTTCGTTTCAACTTTTCACATGGTGACCACGCTGAACACCTATCACGGATGAAAATGGTTCGCCAAGTTGAAAAAGAAACTGGTTTAGTACTTGGTATAGCATTGGATACCAAAGGTGCTGAGATTAGAACCACTGATCAAGAAGGTGGCAAGTTTACCATTAATACTGGAGATCAAATTCGGGTGTCAATGGATGATTCTAAGCCTGGTAACAAGGACATGATTCACGTTACATACGAAGGTCTTTATGGTGATACTCACGTTGGTGGTCACGTTTTAATTGATGATGGTTTAGTTGACTTATTAATTAAAGAAAAAGATGAAGAAAAGAAAGAATTAGTTTGTGAAGCCCAAAACACGGGTGTTATCGGTTCTAAGAAGGGTGTTAATGCACCTGGCGTAGAAATTCGCCTCCCAGGAATTACCGAAAAAGATGCTGATGACATCAAGTTTGGTTTGGCTCACGGCATTAACTTTATCTTTGCTTCGTTTGCACGCAAGGCGCAAGATATTCTTGATATCCGTAAGCTCTGTGAAGATGCTGGCTGTGATTATGTTAAGATTTATCCTAAGATTGAATCACAAGAAGGTATTGATAATGCCGATGAAATCTTACAAGTTTCAGATGGCTTGATGGTTGCTCGTGGTGACATGGGTGTTGAGATTCCATTTATTGATGTGCCGTTTGTTCAAAAAGATTTAATTAAGAGGGCAAACGCACTTGGTAAGCCAGTAATTACCGCTACTCAAATGCTTGACTCAATGCAAGAAAATCCTCGTCCAACTCGTGCTGAAGTTTCAGACGTAGCTAACGCTGTACTTGATGGTACTGATGCCACTATGCTTTCTGGTGAATCCGCTAATGGTTTGTACCCGGTTAAAGCTGTTTCTGCAATGGCTGAAATTGATGAAAGAACTGAACAAGAACTTCTTAAGCGTAATACTTTAGCTCTTCAAAGATTTGAAGAATATAAAGGTTCAAACGTTACTGAGGCTATTGGTGAATCAGTTGTGCGGACAGCCCAAGAATTAGGCGTTAAGACTATTATTACAGCTACTAATTCTGGCTACACTGCGAGAATGATTTCCAAGTATCGTCCGAACGCAAACATTTTGGCATTAACTTTTGATGAAAAGATCCAACACTCACTTGGTATTTCTTGGGGTGTTCAGCCTCTGTTGACTGATAAACCAGCTTCTACTGATGATATGTTTGATGTAGCAGCTAAAGTTGCTAAAGAACAAGGCTACGTTAAAGATGGTGATCTTGTTATTATCGTTGCCGGTGTACCTGTTGGCGACTCAGGTACCACCAACTTGATGAAGCTGCAGATTATCGGTAGCAAGTTAGCTCAGGGACTTGGCGTTGGTAATGGCTCTGTTGTCGGTAAGACAGTTGTGGTTAACAGTGCTGAAGAAGCTATTAGCAAGGTTAAAGAGGGAGATATCATGGTAGCAAAAACTACTGATCCTGATTACATGCCTGCAATTAAGAAGGCTTCAGGTTTAGTTGTTGAAGCATCTGGTTTGACTTCACACGCTGCTGTTGTCGGTTTATCATTAGGTATTCCAGTTGTAGTTGGAGTTACTGATGCAACAGAAAAGATTGGCAGTGGTATTACTATTACTGTTGATGCTCGTCGCGGCGCAATCTATCAAGGTGAAGTTTCAAACCTTTAATTAAAAATTAAGCATTAAAATAGCCAGTGCTTGTTACTGGCTATTTTTGTATGATTTAAATTTTAGGAAAAATCAGAAGCAAATTTAGATTGACTAATGTCAATTTATTCCTTTAAAATGATATACTTGTTATCAGATCCCATTCTAGATGTAGGAGAAAAATCATGCTTGGCACAATTGCAACTGGAAAAATAATAGACCAAAACGAAGATTCTTTTTTTGTTCAAATTGACGGAATTACATATGAACTGAAGAAAAAAGAAATTACACAGGAAGAAAAGCCACAGCTTGGAGATCAAATCAGGGGATTTTTATACGATGATAAGCAGCACAATCGAGAAATGACGCAATTTTTGCCTTTTGCTCAACAAGATCAATATGGCTGGAGTAAAGTCACTGAAGTAAAATATAACCTGGGTGTTTTCGTAGATATTGGCTTACCCGATAAAGATGTTGTAATTTCAATGGACGACTTACCTTATGATAAAGAGTGTTGGCCCCAACCTGAAGATCAGCTTTTGGTTCACCTGGAAACAGATGAGAAAAATCGTATTTGGGCAAAACTGGCAGACGAAAATATTTTCGAACAGTTAGCAGCTCATTTTCCTGACGATATGAAAAATAAAGATATTTTTGGTACCGTATATGCGTCTCGTGAAGTAGGGGCATTTATAATCACTAAAGAATATTATTTAGGTTTTGTCCATCCAACACAAATGACGCGTCCCTTGCGTTTAGGCGAGCAATTCAGTGGCAGGGTGGTTGGTATTAGCCAATATGGTCGCTTGAATCTAAGTACTTTGCCACGAGCTTTCGAGGAAATTGATGATGATGCACAAATGATTTTAATGAGTTTGCGCAGGAAAAAAGATAAAACCTTACCTTTTTACGATAAATCTGACGCACAGGATATCAAAAATTATTTTGGTATTTCTAAATCGGCCTTTAAGCGAGCTTTAGGCCATTTACTTAAAGCTAAATATATAGTGGAGGATAAGGCTGCTGGCTCTATCTCCCTGATAAAGGATCCAGAAAATGCCGAAAAAGATTAATTTATCAGAGCAAGTTGAAGATTATTTGAGATATAGTCAGGTTGAACGTGGCCTTAGTAATAATACGATAACAGCCTACAGGCAGGATTTAACTTCTTTCATTCGTTTTCTTCAACAGGAAAATTTTACTTCTTGGCCGACTCAAGCCCTTGACATTGATGCTTTTTTGGCAGAGCAGCGCGATCAAAATAAAGCCACAAGTTCTATTAGCCGTTTAATAACCAGTTTGCGTAAATTCTATCAGTGGCTGGTGAGACAAAATATTCAAAAGTTAAACCCAATGCTCGAAATTGATTCTCCTAAAAAGCGTCATACTTTGCCCGTGGCTTTGACAGTTAGTGAAGTTAATAATTTGCTTGAGCAACCTGATACTAAAAAGAAGTTAGGCTTGCGTGATAGGGCTTTACTTGAAACTCTGTATGCTACGGGAATAAGAGTGAGTGAATTAATTAATCTTAAATTTACCGATTTGCATGAAGAACTGAAATTGGTCAAAATTTTTGGCAAAGGATCAAAAGAGCGATTGATTCCAATTAGCGAAGTAGCTTTATCTTGGATTGACAGTTATAAAGAAAAGGTTCGTGACCCTTTAATATTAAAGAGCGGTAGAAATAATGATTTTATTTTTCTTAATAGCAGAGGTACTTCATTAACAAGACAAGCAGTTTGGCAAATTATTAAGCACTACTGTAAAATGGCTGGTATTCAAAAAAATGTCACTCCACACACTTTAAGACACACATTTGCAACACATTTACTGGAAAATGGGGCAGATTTACGTGTTGTCCAAGAAATTTTAGGGCATTCAGACATCAGTACAACTCAAATTTATACAAATTTGTCCCAGAAACATATTTTACAAGTTTACGAAAAAACGCATCCGCGGACATAAGGTGATTAAATGCTAATTGAATGCAAAAATGATAAAGAAAAGGTAGCTATGGGATTACTATCTTATTTGCCTGATTTTAAAAACCTGGCCAATCTCAAGGATGAAATTCAATTAAACAAAAGTAGCGCTGAGTTTTGCTTGTATCTCTATCGTTATAAAGCTCCCAATTTTATCGGTGTAATAGGTACACAGATAAGCAAACACTTTGTAATTATTCGTTACATCTCTTTTGCTCCCGATTATCGTCAAGCTAAATACGAAGCCAGAGCCGTTCAAGAGTTGGCACAAAACAGTCCCAGCAAAGTTATTACGGCTGTTCCGGAATATATCTATCTTATTAAGTATTTGAAAAAAGGTACTGAAAAATGAGTGATAGTCTTACTCTTGAGCTGCCTAACTTTGAAGGACCCTTGGATTTGTTGTTACATTTAATAAAAGTGCAAAAGATTGATATTTATGATATTCCCATAGCTCAAATTACCAGCCAATATCTGGCTTATTTACATCAAATGCAAAGGCTTAATTTAAAAATTGCCGGTGAATATTTTGTTATGTCGTCAATGCTCTTGCGAATCAAATCTCAATCTCTTCTCCCGCAAAATGACTTTACTGAGGGTAATGATGAACAAGAAGACCCAAGGGATGAGTTAGTGCAGCAGCTTATTACTTATTCAGTTTTTAAAAAAGTATCAGCATACTTTAAAAAGCGCAATGAGGAAGTACCGATCACTGCCGCTAAAGAGGAAAGCGTACCAGAAAGTAAAAAAATTCAGCCATTGCCCAAAGGACAAATTACTTCGATAGAGTTAGCTAATACTTTCGTTATTGTTTTACAAAGGATGAAAATTAGACAGCCTGATATTGTTTCAGTTGAAGTTAAAGAAACTTCTGTCAAAGAAATGAGTGCCTTTTTGCGAAAAGAATTGATGAGGAATAAGCAGATAAGCTTTTTTGCTTGTTGTCAAAAAATGGAAACTTTATCTGATATTATTGGTCTGTTTTTGGCCCTGCTTGAACTTTGTAAAAATCAGGAAATTCGGGTAAAACAAAAGAGGACGTTTGGTGACCTGAATTTGGAAAGAGTTGGAAGTAATGATAAATAAAATGGCGCAGTTAGAAGCGCTATTATATGTTGCCGGTGATAATGGTATTGACACCAGCAACTTATGCGAACTTTTGCAGGTTGGTAAACCTGCATTGCGCGAACTCAGCAAAAATTTACGGGAAAAACTACAAAAAAATCCTGATTCAGGGTTACAAATCCAGCATCTCAATGATATTTACAAACTGACCACCAGGCCAGAGGCAGGCAAGATAATTGAAAACTTTTTTCAAAAAGATTTATCTAAGAGCTTAAGCCAATCAGCGCTAGAAATTTTATCTATTATTGCCTATCGCCAGCCGATCACTCGTGTAGAAATAGATGACATCAGGGGTGTTAATTCATCTGGAGCCTTACAGACGCTGATTTGGCGTGGACTGGTAAAAATTAATGGAAAAAAAGATGCTCCCGGTCATCCTAATTTATACATAACGAGTGAGTATTTTTTGCAGTATTTCGGGTATCATAGTTTAGCTGATTTACCACTAATAGAAGATTTTGAAGATGATAGCATTAATAGTGAAGGCGAAATAGATTTGTTTGCAGCTAAGGGTCAAGCTGATAAAAATATTGCCAAAACTCAAAAAGGAGAAAAATAATGGTTTTAGAACGGTTGCAAAAAGTAATTGCTGAAGCGGGTATTGCTTCCAGGCGCAAGGCTGAAAAAATGATTACGGAAGGCCGAGTCACTGTTGATGGTAACGTGGTAACTAAACTTGGTACTAAAGTGGATACCTTCAGTAACATCACGGTTGATGGTGAACCAATTGAACGAGAGAGTTTGCATACTTATCTCTTTTACAAACCACGAGGAGTAGTTTCAACTGCTAATGATGATAAAGGCAGAAAAACGGTGGTTGATTATTTTAAAAATTTGCCTTATCGTCTCTATCCAATTGGTAGACTGGATTATGATACTTCAGGGCTGCTTTTAATGACCAATGATGGTGAATTAGCCAATTTACTGATGCATCCGCGAAACAATGTTGCTAAGGTTTATGTTGCTAAGATTTCTGGCATTCTTACGCCTGATGAAATCAGTCAGCTGAAGCATGGAGTTAAAATTGATCGCCATCGCTGTGCTCCCGCAAAAGTTAAGGTTATTAGAACAGATCGTAAAAAGAATAATCAAATAGTGCAATTGACAATTCATGAAGGCCAGTATCACCAGGTAAAAAGAATGTTCAAGGCTGTTCACCACCAGGTAGAGAAATTAGCTCGCGAGAAATATGCTTTTCTTACACTTGATTCTCTTATTTCAGGAATGTACCGAGAATTGTCTCATGAGGAAGTTGACAGATTAAAAAACGTAGATTAGTATAGTATGTGAAATTTGATAAATAAGTTTGTTGTCTTCATGGCAGGGTGAAAGTCCCGACCGGTGGTGCAAGTCCACGACCCACGCAAGTGGTGGAATCTATTGAGATACCGATAGTTAGAGTCTAGATGAAAGAAGACAGACTAAACTAAAAGCCAAGATCTAAAGCTTACTTTTACTCGGTCTGTTGCTAGAAGCAACAGACCGAGTTTTTTGGAGGTAAGAATTTTGCAAAAAAAAAGCAGAAATAATTTGGTAAATATATTGGCTTATACTTTAATTGGTACAATTGCCTATGTATTAATGCTATTGGAGATACCATTGCCAATAACTAGTTTTTTAAAATTTGACTTCTCGGATGTCGTAATCACTATTGGGACATTTTTATTCGGGCCTGGACCTGGTATCTTTATTGCTTTTGTCAGAATGCTGATTAATTTAATTTATAAAGGTTTTGCTTTACCTAGTTTAGTGGGTCAGTCTGCGGCTTTTCTGGCATCAATATCTTTTGCTTTGCCATTTTATTATTTAACAAAAAATATTAGCAAAGATGAGAAAAATTTTTCTAAAAAATATTTAAAACCAATTGTAGGTATTGTTCTCGGTATTTTAGCAATGGCCTTCGTGCTATCCGTACTAAATGCATTAGTTTTGACACCGTTTTATGCAGTAACTACTGTGCCAAACCTGCCGGCAATCCATGGATATTCTGGTTTGCTTTCTTTTACTGAAAAAGTTTACTTGGGTAAATTATTGCATATTCCTTCAATGAGCGCATACATTTTTGGCATAATAGTCCCGTTTAATTTGTTAAAAGGAACTATTAACGGTGTTGTAGTTTATTTGCTGTTTGAAACCGTTTTAAGAACTTTCAAACCTTTTGTCAGAAAAAATTTCAATCTTAAAAACTAAATTTTAAAATATTGCAAATCGGTCTAGTAAATGACCGATTTTTTTGTCCACTTAAATGTTAAATATGCTAAAATTAAACAGGTTAGGTAAGGAGGTTTTTTAGATGAATAATTACCCTAAGGGACCATATCAGCACTATGAGCGTCCACAAAAGCCAAGAGTAGAAACTTATTCTTCTGTATCAAAAGGCTGGATTGCTTTGATAATACTGATTATAGTTGTTCTTATTAGTCTTGTGCCTGTGGTTCATCATTTGGCAGCAAACAATAATTCACATGAAAAAGTAGTCGAAGTACGTAAGACTAGCAAAAAAGCACATACTAAGACAAAAGCTAAGGTTGCGCCTGTAAAAAACAAAGAAATTAAAGCCAAGGCTAAGCCGAAGCCGAAATCATCCAAAAAAACTCCAACTAAGCCTAAAAAGAAACGCGTTACGATTAAACAATATGTCGTACAAGACGGGGATTCTTTGACTAGTATTGCCCAGCACTTTAACATTTCAGTTGGTCATTTAGCAGAATTGAACCAACTCGATCCTAATAGTCAGGTTGATACAGGACAAACTTTACGAATCAGATAATTTAGAAAGGATTGGGACTTAGGTCCCTTTTTTATTGGAATGCAAATAGCAATTGATGGTCCAGCTTCAGCTGGAAAAAGTACTGTAGCAAAAATTATTGCCCATAAGCTTAATTTTACATATATTGATACTGGCGCAATGTATCGAGCATCGACTTGGATTGCACGAGAAAATAACATTAAATATGGTGATGAAAAGGGAATTTTGACTGCAATTGACCATGAAAAGATTGAATTTAAGTTTAACAATGGCCAGCAGAAAATATATGCCGGTAATAAAGATATAACTCAAGCAATACGTACTCCTGAAATTTCAGCTAATGTGTCTCAAGTTTCAGCATTAGCCGGCATCAGGGAAAAAATGGTTAGTCTCCAAAGGCAAATGGCTGGTGAAATGAATGTGGTGATGGATGGCCGTGATATTGGCACTACTGTTTTACCTCACGCTGCAGTTAAAATCTTTTTGGTTGCTTCAGTTCACTCTCGCGCTGAGAGAAGAATGCTCGATTTTAAGGAAAGAGGGATTGAAACCAGTCAAACTCTTGAAGAAATTGAGCACGACATTTCAGAAAGAGATTACAAGGATTCACACCGTCAAATTTCACCTTTAAAAAAAGCACAGGATGCAGTTGAAATAGACACAACTTCTATGAGTATTGATCAGGTCGTCGAGGCAATTTTATCTGAAATTAAAAAAAGTCAAAAAAAACTATAAAAAAGAATATAAAACAGTAGAAAAATATCAAACTTTCATTTAGAATTAGAGTATGATATTGGGAGGTAAATAATGTCAGAAAACAGTAATCAATTTTTAGATGCATTAAAGCAAATGCAAGGAGTTGAGGTCGGAGATATTGTAGATGTTGAAGTATTAGACGTTGAAGAAGGTCAAATCGATGTTGGTGTTGAAAATGCCGGTATTGAAGGTGTAATTCCGCGTCGTGAATACACTTCGGATCGCAACGTTGACCTACGTGAGGCAGTTAAGCCAGGTGATAAACTCAAAGCTTTAGTCTTAAGAAAAGCTGGCGGTGATAAGGAAAATGGTGAATTTTTCTTTTCAGTTACTCGTTTAAAGGAAAGAGAAGCTTACGACGAGTTGCAAAAAGACTTTGAAGAAGGCAAAACAATCGAAGGTACGGTAACCTCTTCTGTTCGTGGCGGTTTATTAGTTGATGTAGGCACAAGAGGATTTTTGCCTGCTTCATTAATTTCAAATCGTTACGTTTCAGACCTTAAGCCATTCATTGGTAAAACAATGAAACTTAAGATTACAGAGATTGATCCAAGTAAGAATCGTTTAATCCTTTCTCATAAAGACTTGATTGAAGAAGAACGTGAAGAAGCTTTTGATAAGGTTGCATCACAACTAGTTGTGGGTGATGTTGTTGAAGGTAAAGTTTCTCGTCTAACTAACTTTGGCGCTTTTGTTGATGTAGGCGGCGTGGACGGTTTAGTTCATATCTCCGAGATTTCATATAAACATGTTGACAAGCCAAGCGATGTTTTAAAGGCTGGCCAAGATGTAAAAGTTAAAGTAATAGGTATTGATGATGATAGACATCGCATCTCCCTTTCAATTAAGCAGACCGAACCTTCTCCATTCGAACAAGCTACAGCTGACTTACACGAAGGTGATGTGTTTGAAGGTGAAGTTAAGTCTTTAACTAACTTTGGCGCTTTTGTTGAAGTTGCTGATGGTATTCAAGGTTTAGTTCATGTTTCAGAAATATCATATAAACACGTAGACAAGCCAAGTGATGTTTTAAAAGTTGGTCAAAAAGTTAAAGTTAAAGTTTTAAATATTGACCCTAATGAACATCGCATTTCACTTTCTATGAAAGCTGCTGAACCTAAGAATTCTGAAAATGAAGGAAATCGTTCACGTAATTCTTATAATCACAATTCTGTTAACAAGAAGTATATGAATAATGATGACAGTGGCTTTGCTTTAGGTGACATCATTGGTGACCAATTAAAGGATCGTCGTTAATTTAATAAAAAAAGCCGACTTTTGAGTCGGTTTTTTTATTTGTAAAAGGAGGCTGAAAAATGGTTTTACCCGTAGTTGCAATTGTAGGACAGCCTAATGTTGGTAAATCAACGCTTTTCAACCGTATTATTAATCAACGTTTAGCAATAGTAGAAGATAAACCAGGTGTAACCAGAGACCGAAATTATGCTCCAGCTGAGTGGCTAGGACATAAGTTTGATCTAATAGATACTGGCGGAATTACATGGGCAAATAGTAATATTGAAGAAGAAATCAGGGCGCAAGCAGAAATAGCGATTGAAGAAGCTGATGTCATTGTTTTTTTAACTAATGTTACTAATCATGTTACTAATCTTGATGAACGGATAGCTCAAATGCTTTATCAAACTAAAAAGCCAGTGATTTTAGCAGTTAACAAAGCAGATAATCCTGAACAACGCATGGACATTTATGACTTTTACAGTTTAGGTTTTGGTGATCCAATCCCAATTTCCAGTGTACATGGAACGGGTATTGGAGATCTACTTGATCAAATAGTAGCTAGCTTGCCTAAAGATATGAGCGTGAACGATAATGAGCAGATATCATTTAGTGTTATTGGTAGGCCCAATGTAGGTAAATCTTCAATTGTTAATCGTTTGGTAGGCGAGAAAAGGGTGATCGTTAATAACGAAGAAGGAACCACCCGAGATGCTGTCGACACACCGTTTAAAACTAAAGACGGCACAAAATTCAGAATTGTAGATACGGCAGGTATCAGACGGCGAGGAAAAGTTTATGAAAAAACTGAAAAATATTCAGTAATGAGAGCGATGGGGGCAATTGAACATTCTGATGTTGTCTGCTTGGTTCTTGATGCCAGTACAGGTATCAGGGAACAGGATAAACATGTTGCCGGCTATGCTCATGATGCTGGACGCGGCCTTATTATTTTGGTTAATAAATGGGACTTACCAAAGAAAACCAGCAATAGTGGCAAAGACTTTGAAGAAACTATTCGAACTGAATTTCAGTATCTTGATTATGCTCCAATCTTGTTTGTCTCGGCTAAAACTGGTCAAAATATAGAAAAGATTCCGAAACTAGTACAAACAGTTTATCGAAATCAACAACAGAGAATTAAGTCCAGTGTATTAAATGATCTCCTATTAGAAGCAAGCAAATTGGTGCCTACACCAATGATTAAAGGTAAAAGATTGCGGGTTTATTATATGACCCAAGTGTCTACTAATCCGCCAACATTTGTAGTTTTCGTAAATGATCCTGAATTAATGCATTTTTCTTATCAACGCTTTTTGATCAATCAGTTACGGGAAAATTTTGATTTTACGGGCACCCCAATTAAGATAATTGCACGAAAAAGAAAATAGTTTGTATCTACCAAATGCATAAAAATCACATTTTTAGATTAAATTGCTTGTTGTATCAAGGGTTTTGTGCTATTTTGAAATCAAGGAAATAGTGATTTGAATAATCATTTATTCCTTGTTCCTTATTTGAGGAACTAATCAGGAATCTTAAAGTAAGGTTCAAGTTTCAGGAGGTGAATTCCCAATGGCAAATAAAGCAGAATTAGTCACTGAAGTTGCATCAAAAACTAAGTTAACCAAAAAAGATGCGGCTACAGCTGTTGATGCAATTTTTAGTTCTATTCAAGATGACCTTTCTAAAGGCAAAAAAGTACAATTAATTGGTTTCGGAACTTTTGAAGTGCGTAAGCGTGCAGCCCGTAAAGGACGTAATCCACAAACTGGCAAAGAAATTCAAATTCCAGCAAGTGTTGTGCCAGCATTTAGACCTGGTAAAGCTCTTAAAGAAGCTGTTAAATAGCTTAATAGTTTTATCTAAAAAGATGGTGGCTAATTCGCTATCATCTTTTTTTGTGTTATCATTTAATAATGATTAATTGCCACAATGATTGGCATACTTAGATCAAAAAAATGGAGGAATGAGAATGAGCTACTCTGAACAGCTTCTTGATGCAATTGAGCAGCAGGACTTTTCTCAAGAAAAAATATTATTAAAAAAGGCTTTGGAGAATGATAAACCTGAAATTTTAGCATCATTAGCTGAAAATTTAGTGGGATTGGGTTTTTCTGATTTAGCTAAAGAAATATATCGCAGCTTAATTGCACGCTTTCCCCAAGAGGATCTATTTAAAATTTATTTAGCTGAGATTTTATTAAATGATGGCAAAGATGATGATGGTCTAACTTTGCTCTATAATATTGCTCCTGATTCTTCCTCTTATCTTGACAGCCTATTAGTTCAAGCCGATTATTATCAAACCAATGGATTGGTTGAGACGGCCTATCAAAAACTGTTAGAAGCAGAAAAAATTGCCCCAGATGAGGATGTCGTCAAGTTTGGTTTAGCTGAACTGGATTATCTTAGTGGTAACTATGAACGGGCTCTTAATAGATACCAAGATTTAATAAAACGACATAAAACCTTTAGTGAAGTGAATTTAAATGATCGCCTTTTTCAAACTCTTGCAAAATTAGGACGTTATGAAGAAGCCGGCGAAATCATTTCTAAAAATGGCAATGATATTCTCGATATTGATAGTAAATATCAGGCTGCATTAGTTATGTTAACTTTACATAAAGACGATCAGGCAATTAAATACTTAAATGAGGTAATTGATCAGAGTCCCGATTATGTAAATGCGTACCGCTTGCTAACTACAGCATACGAGCACAAGAACAATAATGAACAGGAATTACGTTCTGCTCAGGCCGGTCTTGCCTACAATGAACTAGATCCAGTTTTATACAAAAAGGGTGCACAAGCAGCAATTAAACTAAACGAATTAGATACTGCTGAAAACTTGCTAAAAAAGGGGATTAAAAATATTCCTGAAAGTTTTGACTTACGCATCCAGTTGTCTAATCTTTATGTTAAAGAAAATAAGAATGAAGAAAATATTGCTCTTTTTGCTAAAGTTGACGATGAAGATTTAGAGCCGCAAGTTCATTGGAATTTAGCTCTTTCTTACCAAAATTTAGACCAGAGCGCAAAAGCCAAAAGTGAATTTTTACTGGCATATCCTGAATTTAAAAACAATAGTACTTTTTTAAAGCAAATGATACGCTTTTTTAATACTGAACCGAATGCTAAAGAGATTGTCAGTGAGTTACTAAATTCGTATTTGAAACTTGAACCCGAAGATACTGAAATGCAGGATTTATATGATGAATTACGGACATAATGGGAAGTACACAAGCAGTTAGCAGATAAAAAATATCTCTTACTTTTGTTCAAATTTCACTATTTAAAAATTTAACAGGCTAATAGATCATTATAGGTTTATTAGCCTGTTGTTTTTTACTAGCTCTCACTGAATTAGCTTGAAGTTAAAAATTATTTTCTAATCAAAAGATGATGGCTTTTTTGCTTATAAGTAAAACCCTCTCCTAAGACTTCATGTACTTCAATGACGCTTACAAAAGCCTGAGGGTCTTCTGCAGCTATTAACTCTTTTACTAATGGAATTTCTCGTGGAGAAACTACCAGATAGATTACAGGGCGCTTAGTTTTTTTATAACCACCGCGAGCTTCAAAATAAGTAAAGCCTCGGTCTAATTTAAGGTCTATCATTTTGGCTATTTGCTGATAATTATCCGAAATAATAATTAAGCCACGTGCAGAATAGGCTCCTTGTTGCACTGCATCCATCACCCTGGAAAGAATGAATGCAGCTACCAGGGTATACATAATATGCTTAAGGTCTAAATATGATAGAGATGACAATAAAATAATCGTGTCACAGAACAATAAAACTTTGCCAGAAGACATGCCATATTTCATTTGCATAATGCGGGCAATGATGTCTGTCCCTCCGGAAGTGCCGTTATATCGAAAAACCAGGCCCAGACCAAGACCAGAAAGTGTTCCGGCAAGTATCGCGGATAAGAAGAGGTCGTGTTCTAAGTTCAATTGATATATAATAGGAATTAAGCGCCAGAACCATAAGAAAAATGACAGCCATAAGGTTCCCCAGATAGTATAGGCTAAGAGTCTTTTCCCCATGAAACGATAGCCCAAAATAATTAAAGGGATATTTAATAACAGAGATGACAGGCCCATATTAATGCCCCAGAAGTGTCTCAAAAGCAAAGTAATGCCACTAATGCCACCATCTGTGAGCTGGTTTGGCACTGAGATCATGTCAAGACTGAGGCCATAAATGCCACAGCCAATCATAATCATTATAAGTTCAAAAATAATTCTTTTGTTGTTTTTTTGCATAATAGAACTTTTCCTTTAAATTAGTACTTTAAAACTACCACAAATTAAAAATAAAAACACAGATAAATGAGTTGATAAAATAATGTTAAAAATAAATAATTTACCACCGATTTTTACAGCCGCGTTTCCAGTGCTTAAGCAATTAGAACAAGCTGGCTATGAAGCTTATTTTGTTGGAGGGTCAATCCGTGATTTGATTTTAAACAGACCCATTCATGACATTGATATTGCTAGTAGCGCATATCCAGAAGAAGTAAAAAGACTCTTTCCCAAAACTATCGATACGGGAATTAAACATGGTACAGTTACTGTTTTAAATGATGGCGCTAGTTATGAAATTACCACGTTTAGAACAGAATCAGGCTACCAAGACTTTCGCAGACCGGATCATGTCACTTTTGTGCAAAATCTGGCTGAAGATTTGAAAAGGCGCGATTTTACCATCAATGCATTGGCAATGAATAGAACCGGTGAAGTAATCGATCTTTTTAATGGATTAGGGGATTTGCAAAAGCACCTTATTAAAGCAGTAGGAGATCCTATGAAAAGATTTCATGAAGATGCTTTACGTATGATGAGAGCAGTCCGCTTCATGAGTCAGCTTAATTTTGATATTGAATCTCAAACTAAAGAAGCAGTAAGTGACTTACATCAGTTATTGTCCAAGATTTCAGTCGAAAGAATTCGTGATGAATTTGTCAAAATGGGTACTGGAATAAATTCCCGGGATGCCTTCAAAATCTTTTTACAAACTAAATTAAGTGAAAGTGTGCCAGATTTTGCTGGTAAAAGTGATTTATTGGCAATATATCCAAAATTGAAATTTAATCCCAGTATGGAAACTAGCCTATGGTCTATAATTATTATTTTGTTAAAAATTTCAGATGACCAAATAGCTCGTTTCATGCGTGATTGGAAAAATTCAAATGCTATGACAGAAAAAGTTAGAAAAATTGTGGCTCTGTTTGATTTGATTTCTGAGAAATCGCCTTCTGATCTTGAACTGTTTAATGCTGGCAAGGAAATCTTGCTAAACACAATAGATGTGGCGCATATTTTAGGACAGCCAGTCAATTCCGAAGCATTGGTCGACCGCTATACTGCTTTGCCAATCAAGTCAATGTCAGAATTAGCTGTTGACGGACAATTTTTAATTGCAAACGGTATAAAACCTGGTCCGAAATTGGGCCAAATCCTCAATCAAATTAAGCAAAAAGTTATTGCAGGTGAGTTAAACAACTCTGAGGATGATATTCAAGACTATTTGCAGCAAATAGATTAACCTAGACGTAGAATAGCACAGAGAAAAACATTAAAGTTGAGCCTAAAATGACAAATAGGTGCCAAATTACGTGAATAAAGGGAATTCTTTTCATTGTATACAATAGGGCACCTACCGTATAAGCTACACCGCCGCTAACTAAAAGCCAAAATCCAACAGGACTGAGCCGAACATACAAATGGTTACCAGCTAAAATTACTAGCCAACCCATGGCTACATATAAAATAGTATCTAATATGACATGTTTACCTCGGTTAAAAATGTAGTAAATGATACCAAATATTGCAATTAGCCAAACTAGAGTAAACAACATTATGCCCCATTTGCCACCAATCGCTACCAGGGAAAAGGGAGTGTATGATCCTGCAATCAGCAAAAAAATTGATGAATGATCAAAAATTTGGAAAACATTGCGGGCTCGAGTGAAGATGAGACTATGAAAAAGTGTAGAGAAAAGATAAAGCAGCAGCAAACATGAACCATAAATAGTAAATGTAACAATTCTCAGGGGACTATGAGTTGAAACGGCTTTAATAATTAGTAGCACTAATCCTGCAACTGCTAGGCAAAAGCCAATTCCATGCGTGACAGCACTAAGAATGTTATCTACTAAGTAATATGTTTTTGATCTCTGCGCAGGTTCCTGCCAAATTTTTTGCAATTTCATTATGAAACAGTTTGTTCGCTTTCTTTTTTTTACTAGTTTTTTTGCTATAATAATTATAATTAATACAGTTCACATTCTATCATAAATGAGAACATCAAATCAGAATTGAGGGCGAGTACGTTGTCAGAAATAAAAATTTTGACTGATTCTTCCGCGCAATTAACACCGGAAGAAATAAAAAAATATCATATCACCGTTGTGCCTTTATCGGTCACAATCGATGGTGATACTTATCTTGACGGAGTGGAAATAACCAGACAGCAATTTGTCCAAAAAATGAGTGAATCTAAAAAGTTGCCAACTACGAGTCAACCACCTATAGGAACCATGGTTGATACGATTAATGAGTTAACTAAAGATGGTAGCGAAGTCATTGGCATATTTTTGGCGAAGGTATTAAGCGGCACAATTGATGCGGCTCGTCAGGCAGTTAAGCTAACTGGTAAATCAGATCTGGTACATATAGTTGACTCTGAATTAACTGATCGTTCTGAAGGATTTCAGGTTTTGGCAGCCGCGCGAGATATTGCCGCTGGCAAAAGTATTCCTGAAATTTTGGCTCATATTGAAAAAATTAAAAAAACTCAGCGTTTGCATTTACTTATTGTCAATTTAGAAAATGTGGTTAAAGGTGGACGCCTAGGTCCTTTGGCTGGTAAAATTGTCAACATGCTTAATATACACATTGAATTGCAGATGCCGAATGGTCATTTGAAAATTGCTAAAAAGGGCAGAGGCAAAAAATTTTCTTTAGCTTTTGATAAGCGCATTTTAGATGAAATTGAGGCCAACAAAGAAAAAATTAAGGAAGTTGGTATCTCATACGTTGCAACAGGCAGCACACCGCAAAAGCTACTCGATTTTGCCCAAAAAATTAAAGATATTAATTCCAAAATTGACGTTTTAGTGCGAGAAACCAGTCCTATTATTGCAACGCATGCAGGGATGGGTGCTTATGCAGTTTTGTATTATACGGAGTAAAAATTGGCATATAGAGAAAGCTTTTATCGCTATCTAATGACTCAGCGCAATGCTGATTCAAATGATGAAGTTGCGCAGTTTGCAAACAATGCACAAAATGATCAGACTTTTCCTAAGCAAGAGCAAAATTATGAAAAATTATCTGATTATCTTGAACTTAATGCTGGCTATTTACCAAGCATGAGCATTTTTGACAAAGCATATCAAATGTATCGTGAAAAGATGACGTATTAAATTAGGGCTCCTAGGTGCTATGGGGCCCTTTTCACGTAAGAAAGGCAAAAAATGGTTAATATTCAGTGGTATCCCGGGCATATGAACAAAGCGCGGAATCAGCTTGAAGATAAAATGAATTTAATTGATGTCATTATAGAAGTTTTAGATGCACGTATTCCTCAATCGTCACGCAATCCGATGATCGAAAAACTTGTAGGTGACAAACCGCATTTAATTATTTTAAATAAAGCTGATTTGGCAGATCCAGTGATGACTAAAAGGTGGCAGAAAAAGTTTACCACTAAAGGAAAGTTTGTGATGGCTCTGGATTCTCTTCATAATACCAATATGCAAGTGCTAGTGAAGATGATCAAAAAAGCTGCTGCAGCGAAAATTAAAAAATTACAACAAAAAGGTGCAACTAGTCCTGTCATCAGAGTTGCAATAGCTGGAATTCCCAATTGTGGCAAGTCCACAATTATTAACCGTCTTGTTGGTCGCAATGTGACTCAGGTTGGTAATAAGCCAGGCGTAACCAAAGGGCAAAATTGGCTCAAAACAGCCGATAACATTCAGATTTTAGATACTCCCGGCATTCTGTGGCCTAAATTCGAAGATCAAACAGTCGGATTAAAGCTTGCGGCACTTGGAGCAATTAAGGATACTGTTTTCAGCGCTGATGATGTTGCCTTATTTTTATTAGCAAATTTACGTAAACACTATTTAAATGATTTAAGCAAGTTTGCTAGAACTTCCAAAGAAGAAATTCAACACATTAATGATACTGATCTGTTACTGGGACTAACGGAAGAATATGGTATGCGTGACGATTATGATCGGTTTTCTATGTATTTATTGCAAAGATTGCGTAAAGGAAAAGTGGGAAGGATTACTTTGGATCGATTATGACAATTGGTGAAATAAAAAAATTACTGGCACAGGGCTCACTCAATAATGAAGATTTGAGTATTTTAGAAAATGATACTCGTGTGGGTGTCCAAAAGCTCTTACTAAGTTATCATAATCGTCAGCAAAAATTAGCCAAGAAAAAAGCCGCATTCATAAAAAGATTTGCCTATGAAAAAACTTTTTGGGCAAAAAAAGAGATTGTTGCAGGGGTAGATGAAGTCGGCAGAGGACCGTTAGCCGGTCCTGTTGTGACAGCCGCCGTAATCATTGATGACAGCTTTGATTTGACTGATGTCAATGACTCTAAAAAATTAAGCGCCAGTCGCCGCCAAGAATTATATCCCTTAATTTTAAAGGAAGCAGTTAGTGTGGCAATCGGCTTAAAAAGTCCGCAAGTGATTGATGAAATAAATATTTATGAAGCAGATCGTTTGGCAATGGCTGAGGCTGTAAAGAATTTAGACGTTAAGCCTGATGCTTTGCTTGTTGATGCTATGCAAGTACCGGTTAAATTGCCGCAGGTTCGGTTAATAAAAGGTGACGCTAAATCAAATTCAATTGCTGCTGCTTCAATTGTTGCCAAAGTATTCAGGGATAACTTGATGGCAGACTATGCCAAAATTTATCCCGAGTATCATTTTGATGAAAATGCTGGCTATGGCACTCAAGCTCATCTTCAAGCACTGGCAAAATATGGACCAACGCCAATTCATCGTAAAACTTTTGCACCAGTGAATTCTTTTTATAAATAAAAAATATTCCTCCTTTTTACGTATTTGTATTTAGGAGGTTTTTTATGAAGATTACCAATTTTCTTTTGCGCTTAAAATTACAAAAAGGTATTGGATATGTTAAGATGTTACAAGTTGCTAGTCAATTGCAAGTTGCTGATATTGATATTCAAACTATTAAAAACTTGAATTTGACCAGTAATTTGATAAATGTCTGTCTGAATGCTTATAATGACAGATATGCGGATAAAATGATCAGAAGAATAGAAAAGCAATGTCGGGTTATTAGCTTTTTTGACGCAGAATATCCCGAAAAACTACGACAAATATACCAGCCACCTTTAATTTTATTTTTACAGGGGAATCGGGAACTACTTCAACAAAAAATCATAACAATTGTCGGCTCCCGTCAAGCCACTAATTATAGCAGAGTAGTTTTGAATAAACTTGTGCCCAATCTAATAAAAGATGATTTTATTATTGCCAGTGGACTGGCTAAAGGTGTGGACGTTATGGCACATAAGGCAGCACTGAAATTTAATGGTCAAACAATTGCAGTGGTGGGCAATGGTTTAAACCATTTTTATCCGCAGATAAATCATCAGGTGCAAGAAGAAATTGCTCAAAAAGGCTTATTAGTGAGTGAATATTTGCCTGATACTCCACCAAAGCCTTATAGATTTCCCCAGCGAAACAGAATTTTGGCTGGGATAGCTGAAAGTGTAATTGTTACTGAGGCAAAGCAGAAGTCAGGCTCTCTAATTACAGCAAACATAGCTCTACAAGAAAATCGGGACATTTATGCTTTACCTGGTCCTATTACCAGTGAACTATCTCAAGGACCCAATAAACTAATTCAAGCAGGTGCTTATCCGATCACTGATTTTGATTTGCAACTTGAAAGATTTGACAATTAGTAGTTAAATATTCTATTCTCAAATGAGTATTTAAAAAAAGAATTTAATGAGGAGGCTTTTGATGCCTACTAAATCAAAGCCAAAGAAACGTAAGAAGACACTAGTAATAGTTGAGTCTCCGGCTAAGGCTAAAACAATTGAAAAATATTTAGGACGTAATTATCGTGTAATTGCTTCTAAAGGTCATATTCGTGACTTGCCAAAGTCGCAAATGGGAATTGATTTTGATAATAATTATAAGCCAAAATATATTTCTATTAGAGGTAAGGGCGACACTATTAAGGAACTTAAGTCGGAAGCTAAAAAAGCCAAAGATGTTTATTTGGCGTCTGACCCGGACCGTGAAGGTGAAGCAATTGCCTGGCATGTTGCTCATGTGCTCAATTTAGATCAAAAAGATAAAAATCGCGTTACCTTTAATGAGGTAACAAAGGACGCTGTCAAAAACAGCTTTAAAAACCCAAGAACAATCGACATGGACACTGTCAATGCACAGCAGGCCCGCCGTATTTTAGACAGAATCGTTGGTTACTCGCTTTCGCCAATTTTGTGGGAAAAGGTCAAAAAAGGACTGAGTGCCGGACGTGTTCAATCAGTCGCATTAAAATTGGTCATTGATCGCGAAAAAGAGATCAAAAACTTTAAGCCACAGGAATATTGGACAATTGAGGCAGAATTTAAGAAATTAAAAAAGACTTTCAATGGCCAGTTTTGGGGTATTAATGGCAAAAAGACGGATTTATCCGATAATGATTCTGTCCAAAAAGTTTTGGCTAAAATTGATAAAAAGAAAAGCTTTCAAGTCGAAAATGTGGTTAAACGTGAGCGCAGGCGGCAGCCTGCCGCTCCCTTTACAACTTCAACGATGCAGCAGGAAGCAAATAAACGCTTAAATTATCGCACCCGCAGAACAATGAGTATTGCGCAGCAACTGTATGAAGGGATTAGTTTAGGCAAACAGGGAACTGTTGGTTTGATCACCTATATGAGAACTGATTCCAAACGCACATCCCCAGTTGCTCAAGCCGAAGCATCTAAATTTTTAAATGAAAATTATGGTAAAGAATATGCTGCCAAAGGAGCACGCCATTTTAAAAATCAAGAGGATGCTCAAGATGCCCATGAAGCTATTAGGCCAACTAGTGTTTATCGCACCCCAGAGTCTCTCAAGTCTGTTTTAACTACTGAACAATATCGTTTGTATAAGTTGATTTGGTCTAGATTTTTGGCCAGTGAAATGACTCCCGCTGTTTACGACACAGTAAGAGCAGATATTACGCAAAATGGAGTGATATTCAGAACTACGGGCTCAAAAATGAAATTTGCCGGCTTTACTAAAGTTTATGATAATCAACAGGAAAAAAATGTTGAATTACCTGAATTAAATGACGGAGATATGGTTAAATTAGCCAAATCTGATAATAAACAACATTTTACTATGCCACCTGCCAGATACACGGAGGCCAGCTTAGTTCATTCGCTTGAGGAAAATGGTGTTGGTCGTCCTTCGACCTATGCACCAACTATTGATACGATTCAACGTCGTTATTATGTCAAATTGGATGGTAAATCAATTGTCCCAACTGAACTGGGAGAAATTGTAGACAATTTAATTGAGAAATTTTTCCCGGATATTGTCAACATTGACTTCACAGCGCAACTAGAAAATGATCTCGACGGTATTGAAGAGGGCAAGAAAAATTGGGTCAAAGTAATTGATGATTATTACCATCCCTTTAAAAAAGAACTAGATAAAGCCGATGCTGATATCAAAAAGGTGCAGATTAAAGATGAACCTGCTGGTTTTAATTGTGATATCTGTGGGGCGCCGATGGTTATTAAAATGGGACGCTATGGTAAATTTTACGCCTGTTCACGTTTTCCGGATTGTCGCAATACAAAGGCAATTGTAAAAAAGGTTGGCGTTATTTGTCCAAAATGTGGCAAAGGTGACGTGATTGAGAAAAAATCAAAACGTAACCGCAAGTTCTATGGCTGTTCCCGTTATCCTGATTGTGACTTTGTTTCTTGGGACAAGCCTATTAACCGAAATTGCCCTAACTGTGGTCATTTTCTAGTTGAAAAACGAAATAAAAAAGGACCTGTTGTTCTTTGTCCAAATGGCGATTATAAAGAAGAAACGAGTGCTGAAAAAGATACTGTAGAAAGTTAAATTTATGTTAATATCATCAGATCAGTCATGATTTGATGATATTCTTGTATATAAAGTAAAATAATTTTAGTAAAGGAATATGATCATATGCCAGAAAGAGTAACTGTAATTGGTGGCGGCTTGGCCGGAAGTGAGGCAGCCTGGCAACTTGCAAAACGTGGTATCACTGTCGATTTATACGAAATGCGCCCTAAAAAAATGACCCCGGCGCATAAAACAGATCGGCTGGCTGAACTGGTGTGCACGAATTCAATGCGTTCAAATCAGTTATCTAATGCTGTAGGTTTATTAAAAGAAGAAATGCGTCAGCTTGATTCACTGATTATGACAGCTGCTGACCATTCCCAGGTACCTGCTGGTGGAGCATTAGCAGTTGATAGAACTCAATTCAGTGACTATGTCACAAATAAGCTACACGCACTGCCAAATATTAATTTTCATACTGAAGAGATTACCCAGATTCCAACCGATCGAATTGCAATTATTGCTACGGGTCCATTGACTAGTGATAAACTGGCCGAAGAGATACAGAAGTTTTCAGGTAATGAAAGTCTGCACTTTTTTGACGCAGCGGCACCTATAATTGCTGCCGATTCGATTGATATGGATATCGTTTATAAGAAATCTCGTTATGACAAAGGTGAAGCTGCATATCTAAATTGTCCTATGACAAAGGAAGAATATGAAAAATTTGCTCGGGAATTGGTTAATGCGGAGACTGCAGAAGTTCACAGCTTTGAAAACAGTGACGTTTTTGAGGGCTGTATGCCGATTGAAGTTATGGCTCAAAGAGGTATGAAAACTATGCTTTTTGGTCCTCTTAAACCTGTAGGACTAGAAAATCCAGCTACTGGAAAGACTCCCTACGCTGTTGTTCAGCTTAGACAAGATAATGCTGTAGCTTCAATGTATAACGTCGTTGGCTTCCAGACTCATCTAAAATATGGTGAACAAAAGCGAGTTTTTGGCATGATTCCAGGTCTGGCTCATGCTCGTTTTATCAGATACGGCAAAATGCATCGCAATACTTACATGGCTTCTCCAGCGGTATTATCTGCCGCATATGAAACCAAAAAGCAACCAGGTCTATTCTTTGCAGGACAAGTGACTGGAGTTGAAGGATATGTTGAAAGTGCTGGCAGTGGCCTGGTTTCTGGGATTAACGCTGCTAGAAGAGCAATTGGCCAAGAACCGGTTGCTTTTCCTAAACAAACAGCTTTAGGATCAATGGCTAATTACGTAACTACTGCTGACATTAAGCATTTTCAACCTATGAATGCCAGTTTTGCATTAATTCCAGGACTTGAAGGTCCTAAAGTGCGCAATAAGAAAGAGCGTCACTTAAAGATTAGTCAACGCGGCTTAGAATGTTTGAAGGAATTTCAACTGGAAGTGCTGCAATAATGGACGCTAAAAAAGATGAGCTGCTAAACCTGTTCACATCCTATTTGCGTAATGAAAGACAGTATAGTTCTAAAACAATAAAGGCTTATCAAACAGATTTGCTTGAGGCTGAAAAATTTTGGCAAGAAAATGGCGGCTTTAATGGTTGGACAAAAATAGACAGACGTGATGTTGAAATTTTTTTACAAAACTTAACAGAACGCAATTTAGCGCGCTCGACGCAGTCGCGTAAAATGTCTAGCCTCAGGTCGTTTTATCACTTTTTAACTAGACGAAAAATTGTTAAAATAGATCCAACGCAAACAATTGTTTTGCGCACTAAAGAACGAAAGTTACCCCAGTTTTTTTATGCACCAGAAATGAAGCAGGTATTTGACTCTTTAAGTGGGAATGAACCCTTGACTTTACGTAATTTAGCATTAATTGAATTGTTTTATACTACTGGGATGAGGGTTAGCGAAGTAAGCAACTTAACAAGAAAGCAAGTAGATTTAGATTTAAAGATAATTCTGGTACACGGTAAAGGTAATAAAGACAGGTACGTTGCGTTTGATGATAAAACTAAAGCGGCTTTGGTTAATTATTTGGGAAACAGTCGTGATCAACTTGTAAAAGGTGATGATAGTTCAGATTATGTCTTTTTAAATAATAAAGGCAAACCATTAACGGATCGTGGCATCGAGTATATTATGCAAAGGGTTTTTAATAAGGCTGGCATTAATGGTAAGGTACACCCGCACGAATTGCGCCATTCATTTGCTACGGCAATGTTGAATAACGGTGCAGATTTACGCAGTGTACAAGAACTTTTAGGTCATGATAATTTATCAACTACCCAAATATATACACATGTGACTATGAGCCACTTACAGGCAAATTATGAAAAGTACTTTACTCGCAATGATAAGAAAGATGAGGCAAAAAAATGACAACAATATGTTCAGTCAAATTTAATGGAAAAACCGCAATTGCGGGAGATGGTCAGGTAACCTTAGGTGAAAAAGTAATCGCCAAAGCTACAGCTAAAAAGATTAGACGTATTTATCACGACCAGGTTGTAATTGGTTTTGCTGGTGGCGTAGCCGATGCAGTCAGTCTGCAAGATATGCTTGAAGGTAAATTGGAAGCTTTTGGGGGCGATTTGCGCAGGGCTGCTGTGGAAATGGCACAGGCATGGCGAAAAGACGCCACCCTGCAAAAACTGGAGGCCATGCTCATTGCTTTTAACGAAAAGGACCTTTTATTAATTTCCGGCAATGGTGAAGTGCTCGAACCAGATGAAAATGTGGTTGCGATCGGTTCTGGTGGCAACTTTGCTCAGGCTGCAGCCATCGCAATGACTAGACATTCGTCCAATATGAGTGCCAGTGAAATTGCTCATGAAGCTGTTGAAATTGCTTCCGGAATTGATATCTTTACTGATAACCAGATTATCACTGACGAATTGTAAAAAACGAGGCAGATAAACAATATGGAAACGAAAACACCAAAGCAAATTGTTAATTTACTTAATGAATACATTATAGGCCAAGATGAAGCTAAAAAAGCAGTTGCAGTGGCTCTTTATAATCGTTATCGCAGAATGCAGCTGCCTAAGAAAATGCAAGAAGATATCACACCTAAAAACCTGTTAATGGCGGGGCCCACTGGTGTTGGTAAAACAGAAATCGCCAGAAGATTAGCAGCGATTGTTAATGCGCCATTTGTCAAAGTGGAAGCAACAAAATTTACTGAAGTTGGTTATGTCGGTCGTGATGTTGAGTCAATGGTGCGCGATTTGGTAAATGAAGCAGTGCGCATGGAAGAAAAAGACCAATTTGATCGTGTTCGTGCTCAGGCAACTAAAGAGGCCAACAAAATTTTAGTACGTCTGCTTGTTCCCGGAATCAAAAAAGATAAAAGAAAAAATCAGATGCAGGAATGGCAAGATATGATGTCAATGATCATGTCAGGAGGTCAAAACAATGATCAGTCTTCTGAAGCAGACCAGGAAGAAATAACCGATGATGTCCGCAATGAGCGTCTTACTGTTTCAGAGCAATTAAGTAAAGGTTTACTGGAAAATCGGGAGGTCACTATCGAAGTTGAACAAGCTCCCAAAGTCAATCCCATGGGTGACATGATGGGACAAATGGGAATTGATATGAGCTCAATGCTTAATGATTTGGTTCCTAAAAAGAAAATTAAACGTACCCTGGCAGTTAAAGATGCCCGGGAAGTATTAATTCAACAAGAATCTCGCAAGATGATTGATTATGATTCCGTTTATCAAAAAGCTATTGAGCGTACGGCAAATAACGGCATTATTTTCATTGATGAAATCGATAAAATTACTGCCGGCAATAAGAAAACTTCAGGTGAAGTATCACGCGAAGGTGTGCAAAGAGATATTTTGCCAATTGTAGAGGGCTCGACGGTTCAAACTAAATATGGTCCTGTAGCAACAGATCACATACTCTTTATTGCAGCTGGAGCTTTTTCTGAATCCAAACCAAGCGATTTAATTCCCGAATTGCAAGGTCGTTTTCCAATTAGGGTTGAACTTAATGCCTTATCTAAAGACGATTTTGTTAAAATTCTCAAGGATCCAGAAGATTCACTTTTAGAACAATATGTCGCCTTAATGAAAGCTGACGGAATCAAATTAGTCTTTACACAAGAAGCAGTTGATCGGATTGCTCAAATTGCTTATGACGTAAACCAGGGAACTGACAACATTGGTGCTAGAAGATTGTCAACAATTCTTGAAAAGTTGCTGGAAGATGTTTTGTATGAGGGTCCAGATATGTCTATGGGCGAAATTACAGTAACTGAGGCATACGTTAACGAAAAACTTAGTGATATAATAACAAATAAAGATTTAACTAAGTTCATTCTTTAACAAAGGTGATGATTAAGCATGAATTACACTATTAAAAATAGCATCTTACAGGTTGAAATTGCCAGTAAGGGTGCTGAAGTGCAAAGTGTGAAAAGTTTACATAGCGGATACGAATATATTTGGCAGGCTGATCCTGAAGTTTGGCAAAGACATGCTCCCGTACTTTTTCCCATTGTGGGGAAACTTAAAAATGATGAATATACTTATCAGGGCAAAACCTATCACTTAACTCAGCATGGTTTTGCGCGAGATTCAGAGTTTAAAGTTGAGCGACATACGGACGAAAGCATTACTTTTTTGCTGACGGATTCTGCCAAAACCAGAGAAGTTTACCCGTTCAAATTTGAGTTGCGTGTGAACTATAACTTGCTTAATAATTTGCTGGAAGAAAATTTCTCAGTCGTTAATAAGTCAGATGGCGCAATGATTTTTGGTATTGGGGGACATCCCGGTTTTAACATCCCTACTAGCAAGACCTTGTCTAAGGAAGATTTTTACTTTAGTACTAAACCTTCTCGTGCTCGCGTTCGTATTCCTCTTAAAGGAGCATTTTTAGACTGGCCCAATCGTTCGCTGGCTTCAACCAATAGTTTGATTACCCTTAGTGATCATCTGTTTAAAGATGATGCTTTGATTTTTCAAATGCGGGGTCATGACAACCGGGTATCTTTAAGAACGGATGCCAACAATTTTCATGTCAACGTTTGGCTGAGGGATGCGCCCTTTGTAGGTGTGTGGTCCCAATACCCCAAAACCGCTGATTATGTTTGTATTGAACCATGGTGGGGCATTGCAGATCGCACTGATACTAATCAAAAATTGGAAGACAAATATGGCATGAATCACCTTGAAGCTGGTGATACTTTTACTGCTGGCTTTAGTATGGCCTTTCATGATCAAGATGAATAAGCTTTAATCAGTAAACTAAAAAAGGAAGCTCTCGGGCTTCCTTTTTTACAGTTCTTATTAATTTCACCAAAAATAATTCTTGCGAACAAATGTTCTTATGATTATAATAAAATAGCTAGCTGAAATTGCTAGCCATTTTATCTGATATGTAATTATAATTTATGATGCTTTTTCTTATACCAGTACCATAATCCAAAAGGAATGATATTCTCCTGGTGATGCAATAATCGTTTAATATTGCTTCTGTGACGGATAAATAAGATGATCATGATGCAGCCCACAATTAGCTCCAGAAAAACATCATGAAAAAAGAAGGTTACAATGAATATTAAGACTACGGCAATTAAACTGGACAGGCTGACATAAGACGTGATAAAAACCAATGGCAAGAAAATAAGGGCACAGACACCAAAGAATTTAAGGTTGTAGCCTAAAAAAAGTCCAGCACTGGTTGCTACGGCTTTGCCACCTTTAAATTTGAGAAAGATGGAGAATGTGTGTCCCAGAATTGCTAAGCCTCCTGAAATTAACAAAAAATATTTAGGAGCATTAATATGGAAAATTCTGGGTAAATTTGTGGCTAATGTTCCCTTGAGAACATCAACAATTAAGACCAGGCTACCTGCAAGTGGTCCAAAAACGCGAAAAGAGTTAGTAGTTCCGATATTGCCAGAGCCATAGTTTCTAATATCTTCCGCAAAAAATACCTTGCCGACAATCACGCCTGTGGGAAACGAACCTATTAAATATGCTAGAATAAATATCAGAATTAAATTTAAGTTTATCATTGATATCCTGCTCTCTTAAAGTCTAATGCTATTTTATCAGAGTTTACAAAATATGAGGATGAAAATAATAAATGATTTTTAACTGGAGGAGTCTATTTGGCTAAAACAAGTAAAAAAACAAATTCTTATGATGACTCATCAATTCAGATTCTACATGGCTTGGAAGCTGTACGCAAGCGTCCGGGTATGTATATCGGATCAACTGATGTTCATGGTCTTAATCAACTTATTTATGAAATCGTAGATAATTCAGTAGATGAAGCAATGGCCGGATTTGGTAAAGAAATTGACGTGACGATTCATGAAGATAACAGTGTGACGGTACGTGATTTTGGTCGAGGGATGCCCACAGGTATGCATAAGTCAGGCAAGCCCACAATTGAAGTTATCCTGACTGTCTTGCATGCCGGTGGCAAGTTTACTGAACAAAATTACAAAACTTCCGGTGGACTTCATGGAGTAGGTTCCTCTGTCGTTAATGCTCTTTCCAGTTATATGGATGTTAAGGTAGTCAGAGATGGGATCGCTTACGAAGAAGAGTTTAAAGATGGCGGACACCCTATTGGTACCTTAAAACGTTTAGGCAAAACTAAGGAACCTACAGGTACCACCATTACTTTTAAACCCGATGAAAAAATTTTCTCGACTATTAAATATAAATATGAAACTATTCAAGAACGCATACGTGAGTCGGCTTTTCTGCTTAAAGGTGTGCGCTTTGTCTTAGTAGATGAGCGTGAACCGCAACATCATGATGATTTTAAGTATGATGAAGGTATTAAAGCTTTTGTTTCCTATTTGAATGAAGGTAAAGATTCTTTAAGCGACATTTTTTACTTTTCGGGTAAACAAGACGAAATTGAAGTTGAATTCAGTGGTCAGTATAGTGACAGCTATTCAGAAAACCTGGTTTCTTTTGTAAATAACGTGCGTACGTCGGATGGTGGTACTCACGAAGTAGGTGCAAGGACCGGTTTTACGCGTGCTTTTAATGATTATGCTAAGAAGCAGGGATTGTTAGGCAAAAAAGACAAAAATATCGACGGCTCCGATTATCGCGAGGGTTTAAGTGCTGTTTTATCAGTTAAAATTCCAGAAGAGTTACTGGAGTTTGAAGGGCAGACTAAGGGTAAACTGGGTACCCCTCAAGCTAGATCAGTTGTTGACGCGATTGTTTATGAAAAAATGTCTTATTACCTGATGGAAAAGGGTGAACTGGCGCAAGAGCTGGTGAAAAAGGCACAAAGAGCAAGAGATGCCCGTGAAGCTGCCAAAAAAGCCCGTAACGAAAGCCGAAATGGCAAAAAGCGTCGTAAAAAAGAAGTCCTGTCTGGTAAACTAACACCGGCACAATCACGTAATCCTAAAAGAAATGAGCTTTTCTTGGTGGAAGGGGATTCTGCCGGCGGCTCCGCAAAGCAGGGACGAGACCGTAAGTTCCAGGCAATATTGCCATTACGGGGAAAGGTTTTAAACACCCAAAAAGCAAAACTGCAAGATATATTTAAAAATGAAGAAATCAACACCATGATTTACACCATTGGTGCCGGTGTAGGCGCTGAATTTAAAGTAGAAGATTCCAATTACGATAAAGTAATCATCATGACAGATGCCGATGATGACGGTGCCCATATCCAGATTTTATTATTAACCTTTTTCTACCGCTATATGAGACCAATGATCGAGCATGGCAAAGTTTATATTGCTTTGCCTCCTCTTTATCGCTTGCAAAAAGGTCGTGGCAAAAAGGCGCAGATAAAATATTCCTGGACTGACGAAGAGCTTGCTGCCGATGAAAAGAAAATGGGTCGTGGTTATGCTTTACAACGGTTCAAAGGTCTGGGAGAGATGAATGCTGAACAGTTGTGGCGAACAACAATGGATCCACAAACAAGGCTGCTTATTCGGGTAAAAATTGACGATGCTGCCTTGGCTGAGCGTCGTGTGACCACATTAATGGGTGACAAAGCAGGTGCAAGGCGAAAGTGGATTGAAGAAAACGTTAAGTTCAGACTTGGGGATAATACTTCAATTTTGGAAGAAGAAAATGAATAAAGAGGTTTTTAATTAATGGCTACAAAAGAACGAATTCGTGAAATGCCCCTTGAGCAAGTCATGGGTGAGCGATTTGGCAGATATTCCAAATATATTATCCAAGAGCGTGCCTTGCCAGATATTCGTGATGGTTTGAAACCAGTGCAAAGAAGAATCCTTTACGCTATGTTTCAAGATAATAATACATATGACAAGCCATTCAAAAAGGCGGCTAAAGCGGTGGGTAATATCATGGGTAATTTTCATCCCCACGGTGACAGTTCCATTTATGGTGCCCTGGTTCACCTTTCTCAAGACTGGAAAATGCGCGAACCACTAATTGAAATGCACGGTAACAATGGTTCAATGGATGGCGATGGTCCCGCTGCAATGCGTTATACCGAATCACGTCTAAGCAAGATTTCCAATATGTTGTTACAAGATATTGATAAAGATACAGTCAATATGGTCTTGAACTTCGATGATACTGAGTATGAGCCAACGGTTTTACCAGTTCGGTTTCCTAATTTATTAGTTAATGGTTCTACAGGTATTTCGGCTGGTTACGCTACCGAGATTCCACCGCATAACTTAGCAGAAGTAATTGATGCTACTATTTATTTGTTAAAGAATCCTGATGCAAGTCTTGATGATTTAATGCATTTTGTTAAAGGCCCTGATTTTCCTACAGGTGCCATTGTTTTAGGACAAAAAGGATTACGTGAAGCCTATGAAACGGGTCGAGGACGCATTCAGGTAAGAGCAAAAAGTTCAATTCAGGAAATTAGAGGCCATCGCGAAGAAATTGTTATTACTGAGATTCCTTTTGCTGTTAATAAAGCTTTGTTAGTTAAAAAGATGGATGAAATTCGTCTTAACAGGGAGATTGATGGCATAGCGGAAGTGCGTGATGAAACTGACCGTCATGGTTTATCAATCGTAGTGGAGTTAAAAAAGGGTGCTGATGCACAAAATATTCTGAATTATTTATTCAAGAATACTGAATTGCAAGTTTCCTATAACTTTAATATGGTTGCCATTGATCATATGACTCCCATGCAAGTTGGTTTAAAGCATATATTGTCTTCTTACTTAGAACATGAAAAAGATGTAGTAATCAAGAGGACGAAGTTTGATTTAAATAAAGCGGAAGAACGTCTGGAAATTATTCAGGGTTTGATTCATGCCATGGATATTTTGGACAAGGTAATTAAGGTAATTCGAGCATCTAAAAATAAAGCAGAAGCAAAGAAAAATATCTCAGATAAATTCAAGTTTACTGCCCGGCAAGCAGAAGCAATTGTTTCTTTGCAGCTGTATAGATTAACTAACACTGACGTTGATGCTTTGGTTAAAGAGCAAAGCGAACTAAACGAAAAAATAGCTCGTTTTAAAGAACTTTTGTCTAATAAAAAGACTTTAGATAAAGAGATAATTAAGGAATTAACGACAGTCAAAAAAGAATTTGGTAATCCGCGGCGCACTGAAATTTCATCTGAAACCGCTAAGATTCAAATTGATGAAAAAGCACTAGTGGCAGATGAGCAAGTACGTGTTTTAATCAGTCGTGATGGTTACTTGAAGAGATCGTCTCTTCGTTCCTGGCAGTCAAGTGATGATGAGGATAATGGTTTGCCGAGTGGGGATGAGGTCGTTTTTGAAAAGACATTGTCCACGTTAACAAATCTATACTTGTTTACTGACCGCGGTAATGTCATTTATAGACCAGTAAATGAGTTAGTGGAAACTAAGTGGAAAGAAACAGGCCAACACTTATCTCAAGAAATTGGCTTAAGCGGGGATGAAAATATCATTCGTGTCTTTGATTTTGAACAATTAGATCAAAAACTAAACTTTTTAATGGCAACTAATGATAGTTATATAAAACAATTGGAACTAAGTAATCTTCAGCCTACTAGAACTTATCGTTCACGCGCAATTACTGCGATGAAAATGAAAAAAGCTGACAGTAGGATTGTTCGTGTTGATTTAGTAAAACCTGATAGCAATAATGAAATCATTTTATTTACGCATAAAGCTTATGCGGTTCGTTATAATTTAGCTGAAATTCCTGCATCAGGCGCCAAATCATTTGGAGTAAAATCCGTGAATTTAAAAGATGACGACTATGTAGTTTCATATGTTGTAATAAATCCTGATTATCTTGACTTGATTCGTGTCGGTATAATTACTCAAAGGGGAGCATTCAAGCAGCTTAAAGCCGGCTTAGTCAATAAAGTATCTCGTGCCAAACGAGGGCTATTAGTTTTAAGAGAACTCAAAACTAAGCCTCACCGTATTGCAGCTGTTGTTTCATATGGTCAAGAACATACCTTGCTGATCACAACAACAAGTAAACGTCACATAAAACTTTCAACTAAAGATTATCCGCTCGGTGATAGGTATTCTAATGGCTCCTTTGTCTTGGATACGACAAGTGATGGCCAGCCAGTTAATATAAAATTGGGAGTGCCTTTAAGTGCTGAATAATTTTTTATTTATTTAATGATATCAATAATTTATGGAAGTGCTTTAACAGCTTTAAATAATACTTTGACACAAAGGGGTTTTTGATTGATAATAGCATATAAATAGAGCAATATTATTGTTAAGATAGAAGGAATCATCTTATGCCTAAAACAGATACAATACTCTCGACCAAATCCTTACATTATTTTTTGCAATTAATTGATACCATGAACTACACCCAAGCTGCTCAGATACTTGGTATTACCCAACCGGCTTTAACTCAGCAAATAAAGAAAATTGAACATGCAATTGGCACCCCGTTGTTTGGCCAAATGGGTAAAAAGCTTTACTTAACGGAAGCAGGAAAGCAGTTGCAAACTGGGGCAATCAAACTGCTCGGGACTATTAATTCTGTTGTTAGTGATATACAAGAGTTTACCCAAGCTGATAAAGGCAATATTGCAATTGGCGTTTTAGAAAGTATTAATTCTGATCTTCTTAGGAAATTTTTGGTTGATTTCAATAAAAATTATCCCAATATAACCATCAGCGTATCATATTTTAATCGTAAAGATCTTTGGTATAATCTTGATAATAATTTGATTGATTTAGCAATGCTTTATCTCCCTGAAACCACCAAAAAGAGTCAGTCAAATATAAAAAGCCAGTATGAATTAATGAAAGTTACTCAAGACAGGTTAACTATTCTAACTCATGATAAAAATCTTGAAGCAGGTAATTCATATCCAGTTTCTAAGTTTTTAGGAAAAAAGTGGGTTCTTTATCCTGATAGTTTTTATTTAACTCAAATACTTAAAGGAAAACTGGGCAATAAGATGAATGCGAGAAACGGTCTGAATGTTCCATTAACTTTCACTTCCACTAAAGAAATGGTTGATACAGCACAAGACACGGGGTATGACACAATTGTAAGTAACTCCTACTATAGCTTAAATCAAAGTCAAATTAATTTAGTACCTGTATTTTTAAAAGGCGTCAAAAAATTCACTATTTCGCTTATCTATCGCAAGGGGAAAAAAGAGGTTCCCCGCATACAGAACTTTTTGAAGGAATTTAAGAAATTCTTAGAAGACTGACGTTGTCAAATAATTTTGTAAAAATTTTGCTGCCAGACAAAAAATTTGTAATTTATTCTGTCAAGAATAACCTTTATTAGGTAAACTATAATTAAGTAAAATTTTAAAAAGAAAAAGAGGAAATCTAATGGAAAAAGAATTGGTCTTTGGTCATCAAAATCCTGACACAGATGCAATTGGTACAGCAATAGCTTATTCATATTTACAAAATAAGCTTGGTTACAATACAGAGGCGGTTGCTTTAGGCGAACCTAATGATGAAACAGCTTTTGCTTTAAAAAAGTTTGGTTTTAAAGCACCAAGAGTAATCAAGACCGCAGCAAATGAAGTTAAAGAAGTAATGCTCGTTGATCACAATGAACCACAGCAAAGTGTATCAGACATTGATCAGGTTACTGTAACTCATGTTGTTGATCACCACAGAATTATGAATTTTAACACTAGTATGCCTTTATTTTATCTTGCCGAACCGGTAGGTTGCACTAGTACCATTATGTTTAGTCTTTATAAGCATTTTAAAGTTGAAATTCCTAAGAATATTGCTGGCATCATGCTCTCTGCCATCATCTCTGACACATTATTGCTAAAATCTCCTACAACTACTGATAGAGATAAAAAAGCCGTTAAGGAACTTGCAGAAATTGCTGGTGTAGATTACGAAAAATATGGCTTGGAAGAATTAAAAGCTGGGACTAACATAGCAAGCAAATCAGAAGCAGAACTAATTGATTTAGACGCCAAATCATTTGAATTAAATGGCAAAAATGTACGAGTAGCTCAAATTAATGTGGTTGATTTGCCAGAAGCTCTGGAACGCAAAGAAGCCTTCTTGAAGACGATGAAAGATTCAGCAAATTCAGAGGGATATGATTTGTTTATGTTACTTATAACTAATGTACTCGATTCAGACTCAACCGCATTAGTTATAGGTTCAAATGAAGCTTTAGCATCATTTGAAAAAGCATTTGGTGAAGTTAAAGATTCAGAAATTAGCTTACCTGGAGTTGTTTCAAGGAAAAAGCAAGTTGTTCCACCGTTAACTGAAGCATTTAAGTAATTTAAAAAGCACGAAATAGTTAAAATCTATTTCGTGCTTTTTCTAATCTTTGTTAATTTCCTTAGCCAAAATAATGAATGATTTACATACTCTTTCAGCCTTATCAGGTGACATTTTTCTAAGTTCATTAAGAACCTTCTTAATAAATACAGGAGTATTATCTTGGTGATTTTCCACCTTAACTTCCTTAAAGCGGTAAGCATTCATGATAATATCTGGCGTAGTTGTATTTAAAGCTCTGGCAATTGAGTCAAGCTTTTGAATACTAATATTTTGATTTTTTGTACGTTCAAGGCGAGAAATAAAGTTAACTGATAGATCACTTAATTCAGCAAGATCTTCCTGGGTCAACTTTTGTTCACGCCGCCTGCGACATATTTCTTTTCCTAAATTTATACTCATGGAATAAATTCAACCCTTTCAAAAAAATAATTCCATATTCTATAATAACAGATTAATTATAGAAATAAACAGTAAAACAAAAATAATAATGAATAAAACACTTGCTTTTGGCAAAATTATACTCAAACTAAATGTTTTAAACTATACCCCACATAGTATTGTAAGCTATTTTTTGGAAAAATAAAATAAAAAAGCTCCAAATAATTAAACTTAAAGTGAAAAAGGAAAGAGTGGCAAATATTATATCAAAGCGTGTATTCGCTTGCTGGATAGGCAAGTAGAAAAGTGTTTATGTAAAAAAATTAAACTTCAATTGTTTTATATATTTATCAATGTTAGAAAGCGCTTTTATTTATATTTTTACACTTATAAAGTATTATTTTTAAATAAATCAATTAATCTGGATAAGAAAAGGGCTGGCTAATCATATTAATTTTAAAAAGTTATAAGTAATAAAAATCATTTTACATTATACAAAATAAAATTATAGTTTTTGGAATAATGGCAACTTTTGTTTGTCGTAATAAACTTTTGAAGAAATTCAAAATAAAAAATCGTACTTATAAATTATTGATTTAGCTATCTAAATGGAGCTGATAAAGTAAGAAATTTTGATAAGAGGTAGTTGCAGCTTAGTAAGATATAACTTCGTATAATATATATTATGTAAAGTAAAATAGAAATTACGGAGAGCGTGTAAAAAAGAATTAGAAATTCTTTTGTTTAAATGAATTTCTAATTCTTTAGATTGACACAAGTCATCTGAGAGTTCGTTAAAAACTGAATGAGTGTATAATTGATCATTTAGCTGCCTGTGAGTCTCCCAGGAATTATTATTAGAGCTAATTTTCGTTTAGTTAATATTTTTTATTAACAAGTAGTTTGAATCAGCCAATATTAGTACTTTAAAAGTGATAACATTGGTAGATTTTGTATCAAAAGCAGCTATAAGCAATTTGAGCAACATTGTTTTAATTTGAGAATTTAAAGTTTGATCGAATAATTTGGTTTAGGTTTTGAATACGGTCAGCTATGAAGTTTTTTCAGTTGCTTTCATTAAAACTATAATTTTAATGAAAGATATTAAAATTATCAACGAGTTCAAATATTTTTATTCATTGATTGATTTTTGCAAAACTGGATGTAATTTTTTGATAAGTTTAAATTAAAGCCGAAATTTCTATTTAAAACTTTTTAAAAGATTTATCCTAAAAAATAACAAAGCCGTTTTTTGCTTCCCCCTTCTCCATTCCATAATAAGTATATGCGACTCAAACATACATTCTAGTTTTGTTTTATAATAAAGCATGTAACTTATTAAATTAAGCTAGGAGAAATTTATTACGTGGAAACAAAAAAGTATTTAGATCTAATTGACGAAGAATTAAGCAAAATGCCAGATTTTGTTAAAGAATACAATTTTGGTACTAGTCACTCTTTAGCTACCTCCTATCAGTATCTGACAGAAATCAGAAGATTTTTTGATTGGCTCCGTCATGAAGGTATTTCAAAAGCTGAAAATAACAAAAGCATTGAAACCCAAACTTTAGCTCACCTGCAACGCAACGACATCATGCTTTATATTAATTATTTAGGTCATACTAAGAATAAGCAAGGCAACTTGAATTCGCCTACTACAATCAATCGGTCTATTAATGCCCTGAGGTCTCTTTTTAAGTTTTTAACTATTACTGCTGATAATATTAATGGCAAACCATACTTTGAGCGCAATGTTATGCTCAAAATTGATTCTCTTAATAATACAAAAACTTTAAATTATCGGGCCCATGTTCTTGAATCACACATGTACACAGGAAAATTAAAATACCAATTTTTGGATTTTATTGCAAATAATTATGAATTTAAATGCAATAAACATGCTTTACCGGGATTTAAAGCAAATAAAGAACGCGACATGGCAGTCATTGCTTTAATTCTGGGAACTGGAATCAGAGTTTCTGAATGTGCAGGAATTGACTTGTCTGACATTAATTTTAAAAAGGCTACATTGGACGTAACCCGTAAAGGTGGCCAACGAGACAGCGTACCAATTGCTGAATGGACTTTGGGTTACATCAAGGACTATAAAAAGATCAGAAAACAACGCTATTTGGCGGTAAAAAAAGATTCAGCTTTTTTTCTGACTCGCTGGCATAACAAAACACGTCGGATCACCACAAGCGCTATTGAGAAAATGGTCAACAAATATTCAGCAGCTTTTGGTCACCCGCTCACTCCCCATAAATTGCGCCATACAGTGGCTTCTGAACTGTATGGCGTAACCAAAGACCAAGTGCTGGTAGCTCAGCAACTGGGCCAAAAAGGAACTTCAGCAACCGATTTATATACTCACGTTGATCAAAAAAAGCAACGTGCTGCATTGAATGAAATTTCAGAGGCCGATAAAAAGAATAGTGATCACAACCAAGCATAGTACAGAGTCTGTTTTAGTCGAATTTTGTTTGCCAATTAGGATTTTGATTCCCTTCAAAACACATTTTTATTTCTGCTAAAGAATTTCGTGGCAATGACAAAGGTGGTAAATTATCGAATTCGAAAAATGAACACTTGTCAGTTTCTGTATTTTGGGAAAATTTACCACCCAGGTCTTTACACAAAAAAATGACATTACAAACATTAATAGCTCTTTCAATTCGCTCTTTATCATAAACGTTAGTTGAATGGTTGGTTACTGCAATAATTCGCTCAACTTCAATTTTATGCCCGGACTCCTCTGCGGCTTCTTTTATACAATTTTCTTTAACGGTTATATTAGGTTCACACCAACCACCAGGCATTGACCATAAATTATCTGTAGTCTCTTTAACCAGTAAGATTTTTTGTTTATTAAAAATTGCTGCTCTAGTAGAAACTTTAGGTGTCTGGTAACCATCATCACTACTGAACAAGCCTTTAACAACATTTATTGATAATCCAGTTTTGGCTGCCATCATTTCAGTAGCGATCTTTCTTACCTGTTCGTAGCGTTCCCTATCAAAGCGATCGTGACCATATTGTATGCCGTCTTGAGCAATGCTCTGCAATTCTACTGCCCATTCTGTTATTTGATCCATTTGTTTCATATATATTCTCACATTCTTGAGTCAAAAAAAGCAACCTTACAAGGGGTTGCTTTTATTTTGTTAAATCAATTTTATCTATATCAATCATCCAACCAATTGCAAAAGACTTTTCTCCCAAATGTGTAGCAATAACAGGACTAAATTTGGTAACAGAAATATTTTGCTCCGGAAACTTTTCTCTTAGAAACACTTTAGCCTCATCTACCTGACTACTATCGTTGGAATCTATAATAAAAAGTTTGATTTTATCTTTATAAGGCAACTGATCTATTTTCTTTACAGTTAATTTCTTAATTTTGATAAACGCACGTTTCATAGAACGGATCTTATCAAAAGCTACTATATTGCCGTCTTTAAAAGTAAGCAATGGCTTAATGTTTAACATTGAACCAATAAAAGCACCAGCATTGCTTAAACGTCCCCCGCGACTTAAATTTTTTAAATCATTAACTACAAATATTTCATCAATAGTAGAACGAATTTTTTCAAGTCGAGTTAAAATGGTATCCAAATCTAGACCATTTTTTATCATTTTGGCTGCTGCCAAAACCAAATTTCCTTGTAAACGAACAGTCATTCTAGAATCAATCGCATGTAAATTATATTTTGGGTGATTTTCTGCAAAATTACATAATGTTTGATAAAAACCCGATATCCCGCTGGAAAGTGTAATAGCAATAATTGCCTCATAGCCTTCTTCATTCAGGCGATCAAAAAGACGAATTAAATCACCAGTACTTGGCTGAGAAGTTTTAGGAAAATCTGCTCCTTCCCTCTGCATTTTAAAAAGCTGATCAGAGGTTATATCAACATTTTCCAAATATTCTTTTTTACCTATAATAATCGGAATTGAAACAACAATAATGTTATTTTTTTCAGCCTCTTGTTTTGTTATGGCGCTGGTACTATCAGTAACTAAAGCAATCTTCATCTAATTTACCTTTCGCTTTTGTCTGTACAACATACAAGAATTATAGCATAAAAAAATAAGTGTTTCGACTATCAACTATAGAGAACTTGTTTGTTCTGTTTTCTGCACTAATTTAGTAAATATTTGGTCAAATGCTTTTATTTCTTGCTCTGTAAGACCATGTAAAAGTGATTCTTCTATTTCTTTTAAAACGTTTCGCAATTCAGAAATTTTCTCCAATCCCTGATCATTTAACAAAACTGTTTTACTTGAGTCACTTTCTGACCTTTTAATTGTTACAAAGCTCATTGTTTTCTTCTGCTGCAACTGTCTGCTTAATGTTGAAAGCGATATTTTTAATTTTTCAGCTAAATCTCCCATTTTTAAAGCTGTATTGCCATTATGGTAAAAATAAAGCAAAATTCTAGTTTGCGAAAGGTTTAACCCACACTTTTTGTTTATTTCGTTTTTAATAATTCCAGCAATTGTGCTAAAAGATAAAACATCCATTTAACTACCTTTTCTGATTAAACAAAATCATAAAAATATTTTATAAACTAAAATTTAAGTGACATTAAGAACATAAAAAATGCCAAGCAAAGTTGTGAAACATTCACATTTGACTGCTACTATTATTTTTAGCTTATAAATATTTATACTGATAACTTTAAATCTATATTACCAGTATATCAGTTTTTTGCAATGATTTCTTTAGTTATTTCAAAAATGATTACTATATAATTAGTGGTACTCTATTTTAAGATTATAAATAAAATATATTTTAAACAAGCACTTATCGCCTAATACTTGGTATAATAGAAAGCGTGTTTTGAGGTGATATTATGGCTTTTGATGGTTTGTTTATACATAGCCTGCTAAATGATGTTAAACCAAAAATAGAAAGTGGCAGGCTTTCCAAAATTTATCAACCATTTGAACAAGATCTAGTGCTAACTTTTAGAAAAGACAGAAAAAATATACAATTACTATTATCTGCCAATGCTCAGTATCCACGTTTTTATATTACTGAGCAAACTATTGCTAATCCTGATAAGGCACCAACTTTTGTTATGGTGTTACGTAAATATTTAGAAGGCTCAATTCTACAGTCAATTGACCAACTAGGAGTTGACCGTATTGTCAATTTTTATTTTAGTAATCGTAATGAGCTTGGAGATCAAGTTCAGTTAGTCTTATCGTTGGAGCTAATGGGCAGACATAGCAATGTTATTCTTTATGACCAGAAAAATGGACGTATAATTGATTTGCTCAAAAGAATTAATCCTGATGAAAATAGAGTGCGGTTGCTCTTACCTAAAGCTAAATATGAGTTACCTCCTCTTATATCTGGTATTGATGGTTTCAAGATGACGGAAACAGAGTTTAATAAAAGGGCTTCGAATTCCGATCCTGAAAAATTCGCCGGTCAGATTGGGGGGCTTGATCGAGACGATCGTCAAGAACTTGCAGGTTATTTGGAAGACGATTTTTCTTATTCATCTTTTAAAACGTTTATGGGTCAGTTTAATAAAAAAGGTGCTTTTATTCTGAAAACACCAAATAATAAACGGAAAATTTTCCCTTATTTGCCGTACCATCTTAACCTGACTAAAGAAAGTTCTGATCCAGATATTAATCATGCTTTAGATAAATTTTATCAATATCAATCAAATCAGGATTGGGTGAGACAAAAGTCAAGTCAAATTGAACGCGTTGTAAAAAACGAGCATAAAAAATTAACCAAAAAAATAGTTAAGCTCCAAAAGCAATTGGACCAAGCTGAAAATTCTGAAGGGTATAGAATTAGAGGTGAAATTCTTAATGCAAATTTGTCCCAAGTTAAACCGGGAATGACTGAAATTGACCTGCCTAATTATTATGATAATAATCAACCACTAAAAATTAAGCTTGATGCGGCACTCTCTCCTGCTCGAAATGGTCAAAAATATTTCACCAAGTATAAAAAGCTGCGCGATTCAATTAAACACGTTAAAGAACAAATAAAAATAGCTCAAGACAATTTAAATTATTTTGATACTATTCAAACCGCGATCGATAATGCTGAACCACAAGATATCGATCAAATTAACGAAGAATTAATTAATCAAGGCTACATTAAAAAGCCCCAGAAACCGAAACGTAAAAAGAAAATCACTGAGAAAAACCTCAATAAATTTCGCATTTCATCTGGTAAAACTGTTTTAGTTGGTAAAAATAATTTACAAAATGATTGGCTCACCTTAAAAAAAGCTAATAAAACTGATATTTGGTTTCATGTAAAAAATATTCCTGGTTCGCATGTCATTTTGCAATCTGATCAACCAACAGAAAAAGATATTTTAGAAACTGCGGAAATTGCGGCCTATTTTTCTAAAGCTAAAAATTCAGCTCATGTGCAGGTTGATTATGTGCAGGATAAAAGAGTAAAAAAACCTAATGGCGCGAAACCTGGTTTCGTAATTTATACTGGACAAAATTCAATTGAGGTAACCCCTGAAAAAAAGCGAGTATTAAGCAAAAGAATAAACTAAAAAACGAGGATGATTTGTTCATCCTCGTTTCATTTTCGCTTTATTGTCAAATTGGCTGTGTAGTTAACGCCAGCGATTCTAGAACACCCAAAATAAGTTCTGTGGTTTCGATACTTGAAAAAACAGGTATATTCTGATTCAAAGCTTCATCACGTATTCTGGTTGCATCGTCACTAGCAGAATCGGATAAGTTAGTAATGTTAATCACCATATCTATTTTATGTTGTCGTATTTTATCTAACAGACTGTGCGAACCATGACTAATTTTGGAAACAATTCCTGTGGTTATTCCAGCTTCTGCTAGGCCATTAGCAGTACCTTCAGTAGCAATTATTTTGAAACCTAGACGATAAAATCGTTGAGCTAGTTCTGTCACTTTCTTTTTATCCTCGTCACGAACAGATATAAAAATTGTACCAAAGTTAGGTATTCTTATTCCACTTGCTTCATATCCTTTGTATAAAGCTTTTGCAAGCTCAGTATCTCGCCCCATGACGGATCCAGATGACTTCATTTTTGAATCAAACGTATTTTCACTTTGGTAATCAATATATGAGAAAACTGGCATTTTGACAAAAATAAAATTATTTGAATGCCATAAACCGTTTTTATAGCCTAAATCAGGTAAATTCTTGCCAATAAGGACTTCCGTTGCGCATTTGGTAATATCTTTTCCCAGTGCCTTAGATAAAAAAGCAATATTATGTCCGGCATAGGGCTTAATTTGTAATAAAAATATTTTCTTATCAACAATTAAAAAATGTAAGGTAAAAATTCCACGCATATTTATACGTTTAATCAATTCAGTAGCATATTCAAGCAGTAGTTTTTTGCCTGTTTTTGTTAAATTTTGTGGCTTAAAAACAGCTATTGAATCTGACGCATGAGAACCTGTTTGTTCCAAATGCTCAATAATACCGGGAATTGTGACATTTTTACCATCTGAAATGGCAGTAATTTCATATTTATTTCCTTCGATAAAATGAGATAAACTGACCTTGGATAATTGATTTTCCTTTAAATATTTCTTTAAAGCTGGCAAATCATAGACAACAGCAGATTTTTGCTTAACGCCCATATTATTAAATCCGCCAATGAGGATTGGAAAACCATGTTCGTTGATAAAATTCTTAGCTTCGGTTTTATCAACTGTTGTTAAAAGCTTATTTTGCCCTAAATTTTTCAATGGTTTATTTAAAACTTGGTCAATACGATCCTTCGGATTAATATTTTTACTGCCTAAAATATTTAAGCCATTTTTTATTAATTTTTTACATAAAGCATTCATTTCTTTGCCGGAGAACTGAACTAAAACATCTTTTATATCTTCTTTTTCGGCAATGTGAAGGATGCTTTCAAGAGTTATAGGTTCAAAATAAACCTTATCTGCCCTTTTATAGCTAATTGCCACAGATTCATCGTTATTGGATAATAAAACAGTGGCATAATTATTATTATGTAAAGTGTCAATTGCATGACTAATCATGTAGTCAAATTCGCTTGTAACTGAAACTTGTGAAGGTAACATTCCGATCACAAGCACTTTTTTGTTTGCAGTTAGAGCTTGGCTTTCATCTTGAACTCCATATGAGCTGTAATATGCCTTAACTAGAGGCTTAATTGTTCCGGCAGATCCGTCTATTTGTTGATAAGCCGGCTTCAAATGTAATTTTATAAGCTTCTTTTTAATTGCATTGGCATCAGTATTAGAAAGTTCAGAAATTAATGCATTGCGAAATCCTCTCTTTTTAGCTTCAATCAATAGTTCATCTGTTAAATTTCCAGCTGCTAATTTTTGACCTATTGCCACGATATGAGCCAGTTTTTGAAAATAAACGGGATGGATATGAATAATGTTTTGCAGCTCATGATAATCAAAACCCTTGGATATTGCGGCTAAAAGCTTAATTAAATGTGACTCATCGGGATGCTTTAAATCACTTGCAATTTCACTTTTTTCTTTTGCTTTTTCAGTTTTAAAAACATTAAGTGCCATTTTCAGATTAACTGTTGACGCAAGTCCCTTTAAAAAAGCTGATTCAAAATTTGTTCCTAAGCCAATGGCTTCCCCACTGGCTTGCATTTTGGTACCTAATAAATAGTGGTTGCTGCCAGATTGTGTTAGGGACCAGAAAGGCATTCTAACTGCGACTTTATCTAAAGTTGGTTCAACAGCAGCATTAAGACCTGATAATGGATCTGTTATTTCATCTAAACGATAGCCAATGGCTATTTTACAAACAATATAGCCTAAACTATACAAACCTACTCTTTTTGACCAAATCGCACTACGTGTCAACCGAGGCTTGATTGATAAAATTTTTACTGAGAATTTGGTGCCGTCATGTTTGACAGCAAAATGAATATTTAATATTCCCACTATTTTTAATTTGTTAGCAATTACTTTAGCAATGGCACGAATTTTTTGTACTTGGTCATTATTAAGCGTTAAAGCTGGCATTACAGTAGCAGAATCGCCAGCATTGATAGCTACGGATTCAAGAGTATCAGCTAAATTTGTGAAAAGTACATTTCCAGAGCTGTCACGAATTATGTTAGCAATGACTTCTCCCCAAGAAGAAAGATCTTCAGACAAATGGTAATTACTAAAAGAAAAGTTCTCAGATTGCCTTTCTTTTGTTAAATATTCATTTAAATCGGAAACGTTATCAAAAATAATTTGTGTATTATTGGTCGAGGTATTTTCTTTGATAAGCATCACTGGAAACTGAACTTTTTCAGATAGCTGCTTCTGAATATCAACAGCATTAAAGTCAGTTAGATTCCAATATTTATTGCTTTCAATCTGGTTCTCAGACAAAAAGGCGTTTAGTTTTTGGTGATTGTCCATTGCAAGAGTTTGTTTATTCAGTGTTAGCAACCTAACTCCCATTTTTTGCAATATGCCGTCTTGAACCAATTCTCTGGTAACTTTTAAGCCTGTAGTTGAACCGTAAGCAGAAATAATAGCATTTGGTTCCTCCATACGAATTATTCTTTTAAGAAATTCCAATGTCATTGGTTCCAGATAGACGGTTAAACCGGGCTTTTTGTCAGTAGAAACAGTTGCCGGATTAGGATTAACCAAAACTACTTGAATATCTTCTTCAAAAAGTGCTCGAATTGCATCTTCAACTAACAAATCAGTTTCAGACACTTTACCAACCAAGGTTGGGCCTGATCCAATGATTAAAACTTTATCTAAGTCATTTTCTAAAGGCATTTTTACACCATCATCTCTACAAAATTATCAAAAATAGGAAGAGCATCAAGGCTTCCAGGCGCACCTTCAGCATTAAAAGCTGTACCAATTACCTTATTGGCTTTATTACTGTAACCAGCTAATAACTCACTATGGAGATCGTATAATTCTTTTTCCATTTCAAATTGGACGCTGTTTGGCAGTACTAATTGATCTATATTCATCGCCACTTGCCAAATCTCATTCGTATTTTGGTCAATAACAGGATAATTAATACCGTTATAGGCCTGCGGCAAAGCAACTAATTCAAAATTAAGAAATTCACTTAAGGCTAAAAAGCCCAGACCAATTCCCCAAAGAGGAATTTTTCTATAAAATGCGGCCATAATAGGATTTAGATTCTCTTTGAGTTCTTCCACTTTTCCTGGACCACCCGAAATAATAATTCCTTGCGGCCGCAAATTTTTAATATCGGGTACTGACACGTTATAAGGTAAAACAGTAGCGTTTACTTTTCGTAAAGATAATTCTCTAAGCATAGAATGCTTTAATCCCAGATCGATAATAGCCACAGTTTTACCGACGTTAGGTACCGCATATGCATTTTTAGTTGAAACAGTGGCAGACTTGTTTTTAGGCAAAACTAAAGCTTTGATTTGATCAAAAGCATGTTCGTCGTTTGTGTCCATGATTGAGGCTTTTATGGTTTTCTCTTTATTTAAAAGATGAACTAGAGCCCTGGTGTCAACGTTATAAATAGCCGGTATGTTTTTTTCCTTTAAAAAAGAAGCTAAATCTTGAAAGTTTTCACTATCTGAAATATTTTGAGCTACATCATTGGCAATAATTCCTTTTACAGTTGGATTAATACTTTCATAATCTATTGCGTTAATGCCATTGCCACCGATCATAGGAGCAGTAAAAACTAAAATTTTACCTGTGTTTGTTGGATCAGTTAAAGCTTCCTGATAACCAAAATTACCGGTTTGAATAGCTAGTTCCCCTGTGGAAATTATTGAAGCTCCTAATCCTTCTCCTGGAAATGATTGACCATTTTCCAGAATCAAATATCGTTTCATTTAATCACTTTTTTCTCTTAAGTCAGCCAATTGTTCCAAAAAAATTTGTGGAGGCTGCACATCAAATTCCAGCCATTTACCTGAACGTGGCTGCTTAAAGCCCAGAACTTGAGCATGCAAAAACTGACCATTACCGTTTAAGGTATGATGTGGTCCATATAATGGATCTCCTGCAACGGGATGTCCAATATACGCAAGATGCACCCTGATCTGGTGTGTACGTCCTGTTTCAAGCTGACATTTTATTAAACTATATTTTTGAAACTGTTCTAGGACAGTAAAATGAGTGACTGCATTTTTACCATTTTCAACTACAGCCATTTTTTTACGATTATAATGATCACGTCCGATCGGAGCTTCAATTGTTCCAGATTTTTCAGAAAAATTCCCATGCACAATTGCTAAATAAAGTCTTTTGTTTGTCTTTTCTGCTAATTGTTTCTCTAAGCTTTCACGCGCAAAAGCATTTTTGGCTACCATTAACAAACCAGATGTGTCTTTATCAATTCGATGCACAATTCCCGGACGAAAGCCCTCAGGACTTTCAGCCAAATTTTTAGTATGAAAAAGTAATGCATTGACAAGAGTGTGGTCCGGATGTCCGGCAGCTGGATGAACTACCATACCTTGAGGCTTGTTAACAACTATTACATCTTGATCTTCATAAACAATATCTAGTGGTATGTCCTCTGGAGTTACGGCCAAAGGCTTTAATTTGGGTATAAAAACTGAAATTAAGTCATTTTTTTGAACTTTATAAGAAGTTTTAACCCTTTTGCCATTAACTAGAATATTTTTGTCTTGTACTAATTCTTGGATCCTTGAGCGAGATAAAGTTGGAATTTTAGTCGCCAGAACTTTGTCTATTCTGCCTTTTTCATCTTGAATGACAAGTTGATATTTATCAGGCATTATTTTTTTTCACTTTCATCAAAAAACAGAAGATAAATAAAAACGAGTATTATCCCTACTGTTATTGCAGAATCTGCAATATTAAATATATTGAAGTGAATAAAGTCTACTTGAATCATATCAATGACATACTTTAGATGAATTCGGTCAATTAAATTACCTATGATTCCTCCAAGAACTAATGCGACCCCAATACTAAAAAGTTTACTATGAAATTTTTTACTAAACAGATAATATAAACAGACTATGATAGCAATAATGCTAACTAGATAAAAAAGTCCCATTTGACCCGGAAGAATATTCCAAGCTGCGCCCTCATTTTGCACATAAGTAAATGAGAAAATGTGAGGTAAAACTTGGTGTGATTCACCCAATTTATAATTACCAGCAATAAAAGATTTTAAAGACTGATCGGAGATCACTATTAATAATGAAATAATTAAATATAAAAATTGCATTGTTACTCTTAAAATAGGCCACTAATTTTGCCATTGTTGTCAACATCAATATCTAATGCAGCAGGATGCTTAGGTAGTCCAGGCATGTCTAAAACATGGCCTGTAGTTATGACAATGAAGCCAGCTCCATTTTTCAAACTAGCGCCTTTAACGTGTAAAGTAAAATCAGTTGGAGCACCTAATAATTTTTGATTATCAGTGAATGAATATTGTGTCTTGGCAATAATTACAGGCAACTTATCCTTCCCCATTTTTTCCAGTTCTTGAATATCTTTTTCCGCTTTTTCACTATATTCTACTCGTGCGGCATGATATATTTTTTGGGCAACTTTTGCGATTTTAGTTTTAACGTCATCATCTTTTTGGTAAGTAGGAATAAGATGACCGCTTTGAGAATTTGCTAAGTCAAGGACTGCTTTTGCTGCTTCTATGCCACCTTTTGAGCCCTGTTCATGATAATCTACCACAACAGAGTCAATTCCTTGCTCTTTGATCAGCTTTTGTAAAAGATTAAGTTCATTTTCAGTATCTGTTGCGAAATGATTAATCAAAACAATAACAGGAATACCATAATTGCGCATATTATTCATATGTCTCTTAAGATTTCCAAAACCGTCGCGTAAAGCAGACAGATTTTCCTTACTTAAGTTATCAGTAGTCCCTTCTGCCTGATATTTCAAGGCACGGACAGTAGCCACAACTACACTGGCATCTGGCTTTTTATCAAGATGTTCGGAGACAAAGTCCATGAATTTTTGGCCACCAAGGTCACTACCAAATCCTGCTTCAGTCAGAACATAATCGCTTAGATGCAAAGCCAAATTTGTTGCCATTACTGTATTGGCACCATGAGCAATATTGGCAAATGGACCACCATGAATTAAAGCAGGTGTATGCTCAATTGTTTGAACAAGGTTAGGCTTTAAGGCATTGGAAAGAAGAGCGGCAATTGCACCTTCAAACCCAAGATCCTTAACGAAAACAGGTTGATCATCAATGGTATAACCAACGAGCATTAATCCAATTCTCTTTTTTAAGTCATCGATATCAGTCGACAAGCAAAGAATAGCCATTAATTCATTGGCAACAGTAATTGCGAAACTGGACTTATGTTCAACACCATTAAACTTTGAGCCTTGCCCAACGGTAATATTTCTTAAACTGCGATCGTTTACATCAATTCCGCGCTTTAAAAGAATTCTCTCAGGATCTAATTTAAGTTCATTTCCCTGATAGATATAATTGTCTACTAGTGCTGCTAAAGTATCAATAGCGGCAGTTAAAGCATGCATATCTCCGGTAAAATGGAGATTAATATCCTCCATCGGAATTACCTGTGCCTGGCCTCCTCCAGTTGCGCCGCCCTTTAAGCCAAAAACTGGTCCCATTGACGGTTCTCTCAAAGCAATCATGGTTTTCTGGTGTAATTGATTGTTTATGGCATCTCCTAAACCAATTGTCATTGTTGACTTGCCCTCTCCAGCTGGAGTGGGTGAAATAGAGGTAACCAATATAAGTTTAGCAAGGTGTTTTTTGGCCATTATATGCTTTATTGCCTGCCAGTTAATTTTAGCCTTGTCATTGCCATATGGTTCAATGTCTGTTTCACTTAAGCCTACCTTAGCGGCTATTTCCTTAATGGGTAATGCGTGAGCTTCTTGTGCGATTTGAATATCTGATTTCATTGCGCATGCCTCTTTCTATATTCTTAAATTTTAAAGTCTAACTCTTCATTTTAAATAATATCCTTTTCATATTAGAATTTAGGTCCCACCTTTTAGTTAATCAATTGTCATTATAACAAACATTGATCTATTTTTATGCATTGCCAGCCATAAATTAAGAATTATGTTAAATTTAATCTTCTGAAACGGCAAGACAGTCTCACCACTAAGTATGACTACCAACCTTTGAGGTTACATCATTTTCTGAAACTGCCCTTTTTTATTTTTCAAATCTTAATAAATAGTACTGGCCAAATTCTGCAATTTTGATTTTGTAAATTTTTAGCAGCTGCCAGTCGAAAATAATTGCTGGTTCAGATGTCAATTTTGCTTTAGCACGAAATGGCAGCTTAAATATTTCATCGGTCCAATATGAATTAAAGTAAGTATTAACTAATAACATTAAGAAAACTAAAGCACAAATTAAAGCCGGCCAGTTGAAAACTTTTGTACTTTCATATAAGAAAATAAGACATAAAAAAAGAACTATTAATACCCAGCTAAAATAAATTAATCCACTGCGACCTAAAATAATGAAATGCTTTTTTCTCATAAAGGCTCCTTTTCAATACCAAATTTCTGCTTCAAGGTTGCTATGACTAGTCGTATCAAATAAAGTTCTCATATAATTGCTAAAACGTGGTCTTTGTTTGAGCAAAATTTTAAATTCAGGAGAAGAATATAACTTTTTCAGTTGCTCTTTTTCGATATGATTATGTCCAGTAAAATATTGATAATTCATTTCTATAAACAAATGATTTACCTTTTGCAAGAACTCAGATTGTTCACTATGCAAATGATCTTTCTTATTGGAATTTCCTTGCAAATTTTTAATCTGAATTTCCTTCAAATAATGGTGAAAATGGGCCAAATTTTTTTCTTCCAGCTCTCTTTTAGTTAGAAACGGCTTCATATTAAATGTATGACGTTGATATTTAATATGATTCGGACTTACATCGATTACCCCATACCCCTGATCATATGAACAAAAACTGGAAGTTACTATTTCTATTGCAGGCGTTTTTCCTACTGGTCCAACTATGTTTTGAGCGTGTATATGTCCGGAAAAGGCAAGTTTAATATTGTAGTCCTGACATAAGCGGCATAAAAGTTGAGCATTATTTAGGACAAAGCCTCGATTTACGGCCTGATTATGAATATATAGGTTATGATGCATGAATAATAAAGGCCTTAGATGATTTCTTTTAGCATTTTCCAACTGTTTTTCTAACCAGATAATTTCTTCTTCATTTATTTGTCCTTCGGTCATCGGTGCGCCATTAGACTCCTGCTTACCGTAAATATTGGAATCCAGCAGTATTAAAAGATAACGTTGATTTAGTTGGACACTGTATGCTAATGAATCAGGATCAATGCTCAGTGCACAGTCATATGAATTTTTAAATATTTCCTGCCAACTTTTTGGACTTATTTGTTGAGCATAGAGCTGATTGGGACCTTTAAAAGCACGTGCCCAGCCATCATAAATATCATGATTACCAGGTATGACAAGTAATTTTGTGGCTTTTAAACGAGAAAATATTTCAGCAAATTTTTGTGCTGAAACTAACTCCCCGTTAAAAGTTACGTCACCAGTGACAATAATTGCGGCAGGTTTCTTTTTATTGGCGAAGTCAACAAATGCACGTAAGGCTGTTTCTTGATAAGCCAAATCTTTACCCTGACTAGTATTCTGAATATTCTGAAATGCCTGCCCATCATCATGCAAGCTATCAGCAATTAAGTGTGTGTCCGTAATAACCCAAAATTCCGTATTTGATTTTTCAGTAATCATTTTTCTTTGCCCAATATTGATAAAAGTCTACTCTTAGGTTGCCGTTAAATAATTTTCGCTTTTTGGTGGCTTTCTTACCAAAAAATTTCTCAAAAGCAGGATCTCCAACTAAATAATATTGACTAAAACTATCATATTTTAACAACGTTTCGCCCATTTGTTTATAAAGGTTTTCAGCTGATTCTCGATCTTTTAGCCGTTTACCATATGGTGGATTTGCAATTATAACTCCATTTTGTAGATCAGTAGCAAAGTCCTTTACTGCAACTTGCTTAAAATAAATATCTTGTAAAACACCAGCATTGTTGGCATTTAATTTGGCAATTTCAAGAATAGACTGATCAATATCACTTGCCCATATAGGTTGTTCAAGTGGTTTGATTTCATTCTTGGCTTCTGCTAGCAATTCCTGATGAATAGAACTGTCAAACCAATCAAAGCCATCAAAAGCAAATTTGCGCCAACTGCCAGGAGCGATGTTTTTACCTATTAACGCAGCTTCAATAGCAAGAGTACCAGAACCTGTCATTGGATCTATAAGAGGATGAGTGCCGTCATATGGAGTTAGTTTTAATAGTCCTGCTGCAAAGTTTTCTTTTAGTGGTGCTCCACCGTGTTCAATACGATAGCCCCTTTTGAATAAGCTGTCTCCAGTAGTATCCAATGAAATTCTGGCAACATCTTTATTAATATGAATGTCAAGAGGATATTCATTACCATTCTCTGGCAAAAAGCCACGTCGATGATATTGATCTGACATCTTATTTACAATCGCCTTTTTTACGATTGATTGGATACCCGGCTCAGAGTGCAATTTAGACCTGACTGATCTACCTTTCACAGGAAATTTCGCGTCAACAGGTAGTAATTCTGCCCAGTCAATGTCATAAACTTGATTAAAAAGAGTATCGAAATCAGTTGCTCTAAATTCTTTCAATAAAATTTTAACGCGATCTGCCGCTCTTAACCAAAGATTGGTTTTGACAATATCTTTTTGCGCGCCTTCAAAAAATACTCTGCCATTTTCAGTACGCGTTTGATAGCCCATTGCCTGCAATTCTTTGGCGACAACACTTTCAAATCCTGCGCCCATAGTTGTATATAGTTGATATTTTTCCATCTTAATTCTTTCTTTTCTTAAAAAAAGCGTTGAGCCCTTTGAAAAGCTCAACGCTGCCAATGCAAATTTCTATAAGCCACGTTCTGTTAAGGTATTTGTGGCATAAATACCCTTAGCAGCCATCTATCTTTGCTATAACTAGCAACTCCAATCTTTAGTTCATTTTCATAGATTGAAACGCCCCCACCAAGTTTGGGTTGCACGCTCGCAGGGTTTACCTCGTTCCACCAGAAGCGTTTCCACCTCTGCTACGTCACTGTGGCACTTTTCAGAATATTCATGCATGTCATTTACGTATGATTTAGCACTTTTTTCGCCGTAATTAAAAATTCTTTAGCTTATTGGGCTAAATACGAACACTACAAGCATCGCAGCTCGTGCGTGCGTGGACTTTCCTCAGCCTGACCTTTTTACAGGTCAAACCGCGACTGCTCAAAATTTGCACCATTTAAAATTATATCAAAGCTTACTCTTTTTGTAACCCATAAACTCGTTGTTCCAGATTATAAACTTTTCGTTCAAGGGTTGAAATTCTTTGAATGATAGCCATATTAGTAGAACTTTCCGTTTGATAATCCGATTCGGTAGTTGAATTAAAGCTATGAGTAGAACTTTCTTTAGTCGGTTTATAAGTTCTGACGGTTTCCTGCGTAACCGCTGGACTTACCCTTCTAGTTTTTTGCGCTTGGACGGATTCTTCTTTATGTTGGTCTTCCATTAGTTCACCCTGAAGTTTACCAATTTGGCCATAAAGATCTTCAATTATTTGTTCAAAGGTATCGTAATCAGCAATCACTTTATCTAAAAAAGCATCGACCTCATCTGGATCCAAACCTTTAACCTTTGTTCTAAATTGTTTTTTTAAAATATCCTGAGTGGATAGTTGAATATCATTTAAATCTGCCATGATAATATACAACTCCTTTTTTTATCACTTTTATTCTAGCAAAAACTGGACTGGCTTAAAACTAAAATGTTAATTTTAAATCAAAGTTATCTTATTCTCGAAATTCGTCATCTTGATTTTCTTGAAATTCTTCTGCTTCATCTTGCAGATCATAAAAATCAATTAACTCCAGAGGATATGCTGTTGTCTCTTGGTATTTTTTGATTAAATTATAATCAAACTTTGGTTTTCCCGGATTTTCCGGATCATAAATCATTAGGGCCCTATCGGTATGCATAAGCATAAAATTTTGGTAGTTGCGCAATTGAACAGGATTTTGATATTTTTCTTTAGAAGTGGAGGCAAAAAAATCAACTTGTTGTTTTAAAGTAAGGTACTTTTCCTGATTTTTTTCGTTCCATCTACTAGCGAACTCCTCATAGGGAACAATAATGGATACTCGTAATGGATATTTTTGTCGTAAATCAATTGCCACTTCGCTTGCCCACTGCTCAATCCCAAGGTTAGCTCCAGTTATTACCCAGTCGAGTTGATTATTTTCCAATAGGTTAACCATATGTTTCTTTAAAACCAACTTAATAATTTTTATCTTAGGATCTTTGTCTCCAAACGTATTAAGTTCGTAGTTGCGATATCCAGTTACCCACAATCTTTGCATAATGAAACAGATAGCTCCTTGTTCAAAAACTTTTTCTTTATTGCTATAATGCTAGCAGGAGTGATATTTATGGTCAAATATCCAACCGGCAGTTCTGCCGCTTTTCGTAAATTAAATTATAGTCCTCAAGCAAAGCACCAAAAAAGAAGACACAAAAATATTAATTTTTCTGACCGGGGAATGAATCTTGAGCAGATGATTAATGAATCTAATAAATATTATCGTACCAAAGAAATTGCAGTGGTGCATAAAAAGCCAACGCCAATTCAAATAGTTAAGGTAGACTACCCTAAAAGGTCACGTGCAGTAATAAAAGAAGCATATTTCCGCCAGGAATCAACTACGGATTATAATGGTGTTTATAAAGGATACTATCTCGACTTCGAAGCAAAAGAGACCAAAAATAAAACTAGTTTTCCTTTAAAAAATTTTCACGAGCATCAGATAATTCACTTAGCAGAATGCTTGAAGCAAAAAGGAATATGCTTTACAATAATAGGATTTACAAGTTTAAACCGCTATTTTGTAACACCAGCAAGCGCAATCATTAAAGCTTGGTGGACCAAAGATAAAAGTTCGTTAACATTAAAAGAAGTCGAGGATTGGTCAGTAGAGATTAAGAACGGCTTTCAACCCACTCTGCCATACCTGAAAGCTGTAGATTCTTTCATCTCGGATAGGAAAATACACGATGACAAATAAAAATTCAAACTCAAATAATGGACGTGAATCACGTAAGGACTACAGGCAAAGTCTGCCCAAACCATTGTGGCGTCGAATACTTAAGTGGACATTTTTAGGTGTTTTTTTAATTTTGGTAGCTGGCGTAGGTTTGTTTGCCTTTTATGCTAAAGATGCTCCTAACATTAGTCGAGCTGATCTTGAAAGTGGTGGCTCTTCAGGGTTATATAATACCAATGGTAAATTTATCATGTCCCTTGGAACTGAAAAAAGGTTGTATGTTAAAGACAGCAAAGATTTGCAACTACTAAAAGATGCTATTGTATCAGTTGAAGACAAGCGCTTTTATAGAGATAAGCTGGGAATTGACCCTATTCGAATTGCAGGCTCAATGTTAACCAATGCTAAAAGCAAGAGTATTTCTGCTGGTGGCTCTACCATTACCCAACAATTAGTTAAATTGACAAAATTTTCAACTTCTGCCTCTCAAAGAACATTACGCAGAAAAGCACAAGAAGCATGGCTGGCTATGCGAGTTCAAAGAGAATACAGTCATGATGAAATTCTGGAGTTTTATATTAATAAGGTTTACATGAATTACGGTAATACTGGAATTGGCACTGCTGCTAACTTTTATTATGGTAAAAAGATTGGAGATTTGGACCTGGCCCAAACAGCTATGCTTGCAGGAATGCCTAACAGACCAACCGTTTATAATCCCTACACCTACCCAGAATATGCAAAATATCGGCGTAATATTGTTCTCAAAGCAATGTTAAACAATAAAAAAATTTCTCAAGAACAATATGATGAAGCTAGGAAGGAAAGCATAAAAAAGGGGTTAAAACCTCATAATCAACGTAAACAATCTAATTTACGCAAAATTAATGATCCTTACATTAAAGAAGCAATTGCCGAAGTTAGAGCTAAGGGATTTGACCCCTTCCGCGATAACTTAAAGATTACCATTAATATGGATCAAAAGGCTCAAAAGAAACTTTATCAACTGGCTAATAATGGTCAAGTTCCTTTCACAAATGACAAGATGCAGATTGGGGCTTCCGTAGTCGATCCAAGTAACGGCCACGTAGTAGCTATACTTGGTGGCAGGCACTTACCCTCTTCAGTTCAATTGGGCTTAGACCGAGCAGTACAAACCACTAGATCTACTGGTTCTTCAATAAAACCGGTCTTAGATTATGGTCCGGCAATTGAATATCTAAATTGGTCAACAGCAAAAATGCTAGATGACAGCAAGTATGTATATCCAGGAACGAATGTGCAACTCTATGACTGGGATAATAAATATGATGGCATGATGACAATGAGACATGCCTTGGAACAGTCACGTAATGTTCCTGCAGTCAAAACTTTGAGAGAAGTTGGTGTTAAACGAGCAGCAAAATTTGCTGGGAAAATGGATATCAATGTTCCTAAGGACTCAGGCTTGTCAGTGGCAATTGGTGCCAATGCGTCAAGCTTGCAGATGGCCGGTGCTTTTAGTGCATTTGCTACGATGGGAATCTATCATAAACCGCAATTTGTTTCTAAAATTGAAACTCCTGATGGACTTACCAGAAATTATGATTCTGAAGGCATTCGAGTGATGAGTAAGTCTACAGCTTACATGATTACGGACATGCTGAAAGGAGTAATTAAACGTGGTTCTGGTACCAACGCTCAAATTAGAGGTTTGCATCAGGCTGGAAAAACTGGTTCTGTTAAATATTCAGAACAGGATTTAGCACGCTACCCAGCATACGCTGCAACACCTAAAGATTCCTGGTTTGTAGGTTATACGCCTAGTTATTCAATTGGTGTTTGGACAGGCTATGATAATCTGAAAGACGGAACCATTTCCGGCATCGGTCAGCAATCGGCACAGCTTTTTTACAAGAACATGATGACTTATCTGATGAGAAATAAAGAAAATGTCGATTGGCAAAAGCCTGACTCTGTGATCCGAGCAAAAATTGCTAGAAACTCAAATCCGCCTGAAGTGTCGTCTACAGGTGAATGGCAGTTGTTTGTTCGTGGTCATTCTCCTATTGGTATAGTTGATGATAGCAGCGATTATGATGAAGATGATGAGAAAACTAATACTAATGATTCTTCTTCAACAAATACTCAAGGAAGATATTCAGTTCAACATAATCAAAATGGTTCAACCAGGCAACCTGATAAGAATCAAAGAAAAGCCAAAAGTTCAAAAGATAAGAAGCAAAATCATACAAGTGAAAATGATTCACCAAATTCAAGTCAAAATAATGACTCTAATAATTCCGATTCGGGTACCAGTTCTGATCATGAGCAAAAGCCTAACAAACCTGGCGGTGAAAGCAATAATACAAATACCAACAATGAAAATAATGACCATTAGTTAAGAAAAACGTCGAAAAATTGATGTGAACCCCAAATTAGGACACTTTATATTAGCTATTAACTGAGGACTAACTGCCGATATTCAAGCGGAGTTAGTCCTTTTAGTTTGATCTTGATTCTTTTCTGGTTGTAATACTCAATGTAGTCTCTAATCGCATCTTCCAGTTCAGTGAGATTTTTAAACTGCTTTTCAAAGCCATAAAACATTGCTAAAACAGTTAAGTAAATAAATTTAACATACATAGTATTAGGAACGCCTGTTCTATCATAGGGATGAAGTAATAAGAATAAAGCAGAACCTACAAAAATCTTTTAAAGTTAGTCGTTTGCCAACTATTCATAGTATAGATTCCTTTAATATTATTTTGATAAAGAAATTATACTAAACTTTTTTAAACCCTATTTTTCTTTTAAATAACTGTAAGGATCGTTTTTATCACGTGCTGTCATGGAATAGCGACCAAATAGAATCATTGCGTGATGAGTATGAATCCATTCGTTTTTTGGTAAAATTTCTTCTAACCTTTTTTCTACTTCAAGAGGTTTGGCATTTTGTGGCACAATATGGAATCGTTTTGAAATTCGTGACACGTGTGTATCAACTGCTATCGCCGGTATCCCAAATCCCTCTGCTAAAACAACATTAGCAGTCTTCTCGCCAACTCCAGGCAAAGAGATTAACTCCTTTTTATCTGGTGGAATTTGACTATCATATTTTGAAACCAAAATTTCTGCTGTCTCTTTTAAGTGCTTAGCTTTAGAATGATAAAGTCCAATTTGGGAAATATGATTTTCTATCTCTGAAATTGTTGCCGAGGCTAAATTCTTGGGTTCTGGATAATCTTCCATAAATTTTGGCATCACTCGATTTACCATCTTGTCTGTGGTTTGAGCACTCATTAACACTGCACATAATAAATGAAATTTATTGTCCCAAACCAATTCACTTTTGGCATCAGGATACATGCGGTTGATGCACTCTAGCACCTTTCTAGCTTCATTTTTACTAAGTATTTTTTCTGCTTTCATTTAGCGGTTCCTCCTCAAAAACTTTTGGACTTCACTGCTTGTTTTTAGATTATGTCTTTGCCAATTGAGCAAAATACGATCAACATACTTCAGACTATATGCTTGAGATAAGACTGCTTCGCGTAGGGCCAGCTTAATAATGGCCGGATCGTAGTGATCTACATTGAGCCAAGCGGCAATTTCTTCTCGTTCTATTGGACTTAAATAGCGGCCAAATTCAATTTCAAATTGCCGCACTAACTGATTTAATGGACTGTTATCAATAACAGTTTCTGATTTTTTAACAGGTATTTTTTTATTAGCTGCCAAAGTTTTATTTTCCAGCAATTGATCCAGCTTATCATATAATGGATTCAGATTATATTTGTTTCCAATCATGCCATTCTGGTCAGTAACCTGATCAATCACAATTAAATCTTTTTCAATCAATTTTTGGATTAAAGCAGTGATTTCTGTAACAGAAAAGTTGGTATTTCCTGCAATCTGTTCATTGGTGGGGAAAAAAATGTTTTTCTGAGCAAACAATTCCAACTGAATAATGACCATCATTTCTGCATCATCAATATTAAGTTGCGGATAATAAGCTAGTAAACCATTTGATAAGGTAGTGAAACCTAAAAAGCGGTAATCATTATAGCGCATATTAACTTCTCCCTTTAAAAAAGTTGAACTAAATCAATCTTTAGTTCAACTTTCAACTATACTATTCACTTTAATTTAAGGTTCCAAACGATTAATCATTCTCGGGAATGGAATAGCTTCGCGGACATGATCCAATTTGCAAATCCAAGCAATAACACGTTCAAATCCCATCCCAAAACCAGAATGAGGTACACTGCCGTATTTGCGCAAATCTAGATACCAGCTGTAATCATTCTCATTTAAACCAGCCTCATGTATTTGTTTAAGCAAAGTTTCATAATCACTTTCACGTTCAGAACCACCCATGATTTCGCCATAACCTTCTGGTGCCAAAACATCTGCACACAAGTATTCCTTAGGATTATCGGGATTTTTCTTCATGTAAAATGGTTTAATACTTGTCGGGTAATTAACAATGAAAAATGGACGATCAAATTTTTCAGAAATAAAAGCCTCGTCAGGAGCACCAAAATCATCGCCCCATTTGAAGTCACGACCATCGTCTTGCAAAATTTTTACTGCATCATCATAAGACAAGCGAGTGTAATTACCTTGAGCCGCAGGCTCTAATTTTTTGGGATCACGACCTAAAATTCCTAATTCATATTGACAATGCTTGAGAACCTGTCCGGTCACGTATGACAAAAAACGTTCTTGCAAATCAAGAGATTCATCTTGATGCATCCATGCCATTTCTGGCTCCATCATCCAAAATTCAGTTAAATGACGACGAGTTTTTGATTCTTCAGCTCTAAAAGTGGGACCGAAAGTAAAAATTTTACCGAATGCTTCTGCTCCAACTTCACCGTATAGTTGCCCAGACTGTGATAGGTAAGCATCCCCACCAAAGTACTCCGTATGAAATAACTCGGTAGTTCCTTCAGGAGCTGAATGCATAAAAATAGGAGCATCAAATTTTACAAAGCCTTCATTTTCAAAAAAGTCAACCGTAGCTTTGAAAATAGTATTTCTAATGCGCATAATTGCAAAAGGACGTTTGCTTCTAAGCCATAAATGCCTGTGGTCAAGCAAAAATTCGATCCCGTGTTCCTTGTTGCCGATGGGATAGCCTTCATTGTTAGTTATCAGCTTTAAATCGGAAATTTGAATTTCATAACCAAAATGAGAACGCTCGTCTTGGTGTACAGTTCCCTGAATATAAAAACTGGCCTCTTGATGCAGAGATTTTGCTATTTCAAACACTTCATCAGAAACCGCATTTTTACGAACTACGCCTTGAAAAAAGGCTGTACCATCACGTAATTGTAAAAATACTATTTTGCCGCTTGAACGTTTGTCAGTCAACCAAACGTGCATTTTTACTTCTTGGTCAACATGCTTGCGGCAATCTTCTATTGAAATTAATTCTGTCATAAACTTTTATTCCACTTTCCTTATCGTAATCAAATTAATGATACCAAAGTTTGATCAATTTAGCGACTTAACCTACTAATTTTCCATCTTTAAAATTATAAAGTTGATAATGATATTCACCAGCTATATTTTTAGAGCTTACTTCCCACACGGGTTTATTTTTATACCAGCCCAGATTAACTTCCGTAATTTTTTCATTAGGCTCTTTTGCACTATATTTATTTCGAATAAGCCCTTCATTTACGCCTTTGCTTGCTGAATAAAGATACGCTTTTTTAGATCCTGGTAAATAGATAAAGTAGTAAGTCTTATGGTTTTTAGTTAGACCCTTAAGTGCATAACTATTAACTCCGCGATTTAAATGATAGTTTTTTTCTGTATATTTGATAGGAGTCTTTTCGACGGCTATTCTGTTGAGTTCACGAGTTTCTGAACGTTCCGGATTACCTGCCTTGTAAAAAATAACAATGAAAGCAAAGTATAAAAAAATCAGAATTATAAATACCCATGCTAAAAATTTAAAAGTTTGCTTTGTATCATCTTGTATCATAGTTTGTTAGCTTTTCCTGTAAATTACTTAAAGATGTTTTTTTGACTTTAACTGGAACGGCTGCCAGAAAAACCGGACCATAATCTTTTGACCAGATTCTTGAATCCAGTATTAAAAATTGACCTTTATCCTGTTCTCCACGAATTAGCCTGCCCATTCCCTGCTTAAAGCGAATAATTGCTCGCGGCATTGTATCGGCATGGAAAACATCTATACCCCTGTCAACAAGTTGTCTTTGACGCAACTTAACTTCTGGCAAATCAGGTGATTCGAAAGGCAACTTAGTTGCTATTACCAAATCAACACCACATTCATGAAAATCAATTCCTTCCCAAAAACTATCTGCTCCTAAAATAAGTGCTTGTTTAGCAATTGCAAATCTCTTAATAATCCGATTATTTGAACCGGAAACGCCCTGAGCTAAAATTTCAAAATCACGTAAACTAGGTGAATTTATAATGGCACTAAAAACTTTTTTTATTTGTTCTAGGTTTGTCATAAGAACTAAAACATGATTTTTATTTGCCAGATCTTTCTCCAAAATCTGGGTTAGACTTTTATCATATTTTGGGTCGGTGATATCGGGAAAGTCAGTCACAGACAATACTTCAAGATGTTTTGCCAGCTTAAATGTGCTTGTTCCGATATACTTTTGTGGCGCTAAATCAGTTAATCCGAGAAGCTTAGTGATAAAATCAAAACCTTTTCCACTAGTTAAGGTAGCACTGACAAATGAAATATGGTCGAAGCGATCATATATCTTATGAAGTTCGGGCGTTGCATCAAGCATTAACCAGCTTAAGTTGGCACTTAAAGGATCTTGCGGATTAGTTAAAGTAATGATAAACCCTTCCGAATCCACATAAGCTTTTTTATGAAGCAGATCCGATAATTGATAGCTTTTAGTAATATAGTCGTCAAGTTGATCTATTTGATCCGAAACTTCACTTAAAATAGCATCCCTATCGATATTCGAATTGTCAGTTTCATTGTAAAGCTTAAATAGAATTTGATTGGTATTTTGCCTAATGCCTTCTAATTTTCGTTGTAATTCCGCCAGTTTAGTTAAAAATTGACTATTCTTGGGAAATAGGTCTTTACCTCTAAAACTGAGAAGTAAATTGCCATTAGCTAGAGTATTTTGACTGACAGCTTTCTTCTTTTTCGAACAGAGCAAACGTTGCAAATGATTAATCACTTTGATCAGATCAAGTATTGCCGGATCTAATTTTTCTAAGAGAAAATTAAACTGTACATCATTACCATACTGATTAAATACACTGTCATCAGCATAATAAAGCAAATTACGCAGGTGAGTAAGAAGGCCCCACAATGATTCAAATTGAAATGAGTCATTCCTTGAAGTAATTACATTGTCCACAAAGCGATGGGCTTCGTCAATAACGAGGTAGGGATTTTGACCCCAAATTGTATCATTATAATGATTGGCTAAATAGGCATGATTCGTGACTAAAATGTCAGCTTGCTCTTGCCTTTGTCTGGCCAAATTCCAGAAATCAACATCAGCAAAGATGCTGCCAACACGAGCATCTCCCGGGTGAGCAATTTGGGCAAATAAAGGAGCACGATAATTAGTTAGCTGCAATTCATCTAGATCACCCGTTCGAGTTTCAGTTAACCAAACCAGAATGCGCATTTGCAACACCAGAGTTAGTTTATTGGGAGTCCCCTGATACAGACTTTGGTAAAAACCATCTAAATCAAGGTAATGGCTGCTGGCCTTTACTTCTTCTGCTTTCAAATCCAACTTGGTTACATTCAGTAATTGGGGAATTTCCTGCTCTATTATCTGCCTTTGCAATACTTTGGTGGGAGTGGCAATTACTAATTTTCTATTTGTATATAATTGATAGGAATATGAAAACAGGTAGGAAAAAGTTTTACCAGTACCATTAGGTGCTTCAATCAATAGTGCTTTTTGCTTAGGAGCATTCAAAAATTGCTCAATGCGATTGATGAGATCTACCTGAGGCTGGCGGTAATTAATCTTATTTTTAAATAATCTCTTCTTGTCCGCGTCACTTTTAGGAAAAAGACCAGACTGTTGATTCTCAGAATTAATTACATTTTCCTGTTTTCGTAAAATTATTTGCCGTACTTGTTGATATTGAGCCGGTAATGGTCGTTTTTCCTTGCGTGCGTCATCAGCAATGGTAGTAAAAATCCAGGAAGTGTCACGAATTAAGCCGTGAGCCAAAGAACTTAGCGTATTTAATGTAGCTTGAGGAAGATTTTCAAGTCGTTCAATTATTTTTATTAATAAAACAGCGGTGCCGTAGGCATCAGAATCTGCTTTATGAGGGTTTAAATGTCTAATCTGCAGGCGAGTTGTCAAATCGCTTAACTTGTATGATGGTTCAGTAGGAAATGCAATTTTTGCCAGCTCTACCGTATCTATTGCGCGATTAGTTAGTGGTTCATAGCCGTGCTGCACTAATTCAAAATTTAAAAATGGCAAATCAAAGTTAACATTATGAGCTACAAAGACAGTATTTTTCAAGATTTTGACAATCTTGGGTGCATAATAAGCAAAATCTTTTTCTTGAGCTACATCTTTGTTGTGTATATGGGTTAAATTTTGCACCGCTATCGGAATTTCGCGGTGAGGATTAATCATAAAAGAGTAAGTCTTGACAACTTTCATATTCTTAATAATAGCGCAGCCAAACTGAATGATATGATTATTTTCTTCCCGTTGTGTTCCCGTAGTTTCTAAATCCACTACAGCAAAAACGGTATGCTCGAATGATTTCATTTTGCAATTACCCTCCTTTCTGTTAATTTAATTCAACAATTTTGCATGCATCTAACAAAACCAAGTATTTTGCTTTAACTTTTTTGTCAGCAAAGGAATTAAGAGCTCTTTCATAAAGACGCAGCTGACCTAAATATTTTTGCTTTATGTTTTTGATAGCTAATTGCAAATGAGTTTGATCAATATGATCGGTTTTATAATCAAATAATATTATGCCATCTTTTTCGGTAAAATAACCATCTATTGTACCATGAATTAAAATTTTTGCGTCTGCATCACTGAAATTATCAAATAGACTATCGGCTGGCAACAGACTCGAAAATTCAATTTCACGGTGCAAGTTTTCTGGCTTTTGCCAAAATTTCTTTGCAAAATCACTATGAACAAACCAATTTATTTTTTCTAAATCTAAACTGGAAACAATATTGTTATTAAGTTTATTTTGCTTAACTAGTTCCTGTACTTCTTCTTTAACTTGGTCGATGTTTCCCGATCCATGATAATCGTAGTATTGCAGGATCAGGTGCATTGCAGTACCGATTTCTGCTCCTGTAAACCGTGTTTTAAACAGAAAATCAGGTTTAGTATCTATTGGCTGCAAGTAACGATTAGTTGAAGAAATTAGGTGCGCATTTTCCAGTTCGGTATCAAGAGGATCGCTAAATGCTTTTTTAATTTCAGATACTGATTGATAAGCAGTTGTCTGACTGGCATCTTGAAAAGGATAATTAAAATTAAATAGTTTTTTTGTATATTCTTCTAATGATGAAATGTTCTCAGTTTTGTTCTCCTCTGGACCAGCATCTTCTTGAGGATAAACCTTTTCATCTTGGTACTGGATATAAAGCAGTTCCTGACTTGTTTCCAACGCTGAATTTATATCATTAATTTTTTGACTTAAAAGCTTGTCCCATTTGATTGATGGACCAATCAAACTCATCGGATTTGAAGCGTTAAGCTTACTGCTCAACGTGAGACGTCCATTTTGATCAGCTTCATTTTGCCAATTTTCAATTGTTCGAGGCAGATTTTTTAAATCAGCTACCAAAATTAACTTTTGCTTTGCTCGGGTCATCCCTACATATAAAATGCGAGCTTCTTCTTCTAAAAGCTGCTTTTTTTTGGATATATTGGCGATAGATTTAACAAGGGTATCAGCACGATAATGTTTTTGCTTGATAGTTAAACCTACAGAACCTGAATTTATAATGTAATTGCCACTTAAATCCCGCTTTTGAAATTGATGTTGCAAGCCTAAGTAAAAAACAATGGGAAATTCCAAGCCCTTGGAACTATGTACAGTCATTAAACGCACAGAGTTGCCAGCTTCTTTAGTTAAAAGTGGCTGCGCCAGGTCCTTTTGGCTACGTCTCATTCGCTCAATAAAATTGATAAATTGATATAAGCCCTTAAAACCAGCGCTTTCATACGAAGCAGCTCTTTCATATAAAGCCTCTAAGTTGACTCTGCGCTGCTTGCCATTAGGTAGTGAGGTCATAATTTCAAGCAGGCTGGTCTTTTCATAAATACTCCAAATCAATTCTGAAATTCTATGTGTTGCAGCGAATTTACGCAATTCTTCGAGTTGATTCAAAAAATCTTTAACTTTTTGACTTAGTTCATCACCCGCGGCAACATAAGAAGTTAAAGCATTGTAATAACTGGCATTCTGCGTATGAATTCTAATAGTACTAAGCTCAGGCTCTGTAAAATTAAAAAGAGGTGACCTTAATACAGCAACAAGCGGAATATCCTGATCTGGGTTATCAATGATTCTCAAGTAGTTCATGATAATAGTTAATTCTAAAGTTTGAAAATAATTTTTCGCATCGGTAACCATTATCGGAATATGACTTTTGGCAAACTCTTGCATAATTTCAAGGTTATTGCTGCGACTTCGGGTTAAGATAACAATATCACTGTATTTAAAAGGTCTTAGATGATTATTATTTTGGGAGTTTTTGTCATAAATTAACAAATTTTCTTCTGTGAATTTTTTAATTCGATTAATAACCATTGCAATTTCAGCTGAATCAATATCATCAGGATCCTCATCTTGCGGGTTGGTTTCGTTTTTATTTTTCTCATGAAGTAGTATTTCTGTCGCATCAGGAAGATTTGCGGGGTAATATTTAGCGCCATAAGTCAACTGACTCTCATTGTTATAATCAATACCTCCAAAATCAGCTGTCAAAATATTTTTAAATATTTGATTAACTACAGAAATAACTGGCTGAGAAGAACGGAAATTGTCCGACAATAAAATTCTTTCTTCTTTTGCTTGATTTTCTTTAAGGGCTGCTTCTTGATATTTGTGTAAAAACAAACTTGGTTCAGCCTGCCTAAAGCCATAAATTGACTGCTTAACGTCACCAACCATAAAAAGATTGTTTTGACCATCTTTTTTAATTAATTGCAAGATATTTTCTTGCAGCGGATTGATATCCTGATATTCATCGACCAAAATTTCATTAAATTTATTTTGATAAAAGTTTCGTGCCATTTGGGATGCAGAAGTGTCTTGGCCGAGAATTTGGTAGGCCAACTGTTCCATGTCACTAAAATCAAGCAGGTTTTCTGCTCTTTTAAGCTCATTGAAACGGTCAATCAGTGCCAGTTCTGCTTTAACGATTGCAGTCATTATCTGCTGGCCTTTTTGCATCATCGACAATTGCTCTTTTTCGTCAGTGGCATAAAAAGAGGTAAAGGCAGTAAAAATCTGTTCTCTTGCCTCTTTTTTAAAATCCGAGCACTTGTCATAAAAAGCTATAATATCTTCGTCCCATTTTTTAGTTTTACGCGGATTGCCCCTGAAAATGCAAGCACGTAGTTTTTCTCGCTGATCATCATATGTGCTGTCATTTTTCAGTTCATGCAAATAGCTGCTAAGACATTTTTCAAACAAGTCAAAACTTTCTTTAACTTTATGCAGTTCTTTAGTAGTCATGACCGCATTTTGACACAGATGCTCTAACTTATCAGCAAGATTTTGAAAAAGATTGACTAAATAAGGCTTAATTTCATTCTGCCACAAAGAAGATTTGCTTACTTCTTCTCCCATCTGATATTTTGAGGCTAGCCCTTGCAGCCATTCGCGATAATCAGGTTTAGCCATTGCGTAATTATATAAGTCTAACAATAAATTCTGTGGTGATTCCGCGTCCCTGTCACCCGCAAAATTGTCATAAAATGCTATGAAGTCCTTATCTTTTTTCTCTAAAAACTCTCCTTCAACTTCTTTTAATGCCCGTTCACGCATTAATTCCGCTTGTGACTCGTCAGTTAGTATACTGAAGCTGGGGTCAAGATTAATTATGTAATAAAAGCGATGAATCACATCCAGACAAAAGGCATCAATTGTAGAGATATTAGCAGAGTCAATCAAATTTAACTGTTGACGCAAATATGAATTGTTTGCAGACTTCTGCATTTCATTTGTTAATACTTCTTTAATCCGTTTTTTCATTTCCGCTGCAGCTGCTTTTGTAAATGTAACTACTAACAGTTGATCAACACTGACGCCAGAAAGAATTTCTTTCATTAAGCGCTGCACAAGAACGGTGGTTTTGCCACTACCTGCGGAAGCTGACACCAGTATGTCGCGGCCATGATCATTAATAGCTTTTTCTTGAACGGCTGTAAATGGGGTTTTTTCTTTTTCTTGAACCATTTTTAATTGCTCTCCTTTAGCCGTTTTTTTATCTTTGCCAGTAGTTCTTCCCTTTTCAGGCTTCCTACTTGATGATATTTATTTTCTTTCAACATGGCGTCAAAAAAGAAAATATCACGAAAATCTGAATAAGTTAAGGCATTTTTTACATTCCCATATTTATAGGGATTCAGCTTTATTTTTCCTGCTAAAATTTGACTAGAGGCATCTTTAATAAGCTCTTCGTCGTATTTCAGCAATAATTCAAGTTCATCACTATTGAAATAACTGCCGCCAAACTTTAAAGAGCCATCTTTTGTGGTACTGACTCCAGCATAAAGGGAAGAAGTACTACGTGCTTTATTTAAGTCAGGCTCAGCCGCGAGCATTAATAGCTGGTCATCATTAATTAAACCAGTATATTTAAGTTTAATTTGACCGTCTAAGTAAGCATCTCTGATCTGCAAATTACTGTCATACAATTTATTGCTATTTAGCCTTTCAGTTTGTCTGGTAACCGTTTGGTAAAAAGCACCTAAAAGTGAAAGTGGCTCAGAACCAGCAAAGAATTTGTGGTTTTGCATCAACACATCTAGATATGAAACCATTTGTAACGAAATACCTTCGTAAAATAATCCCAGATCAAATTTTTTAGCGGAGGACTTATAGTCGATTACTTGAGCAATTAATTTGTTTTGATCAGGAACCTGAGCCAAATCAACTCGATCTATTTTTCCTCTTAAATTAACGTAATGATTGCCTTCAATGTCCGGCACCTTAAAGTTAAGTCCCTGTACCTGCTCACCTTTTCCAAAACTTAGCTCCGAATATTTAGCACGCAGAGGTGTTTTTGCAACTGCATGGTGCCAGTTACTTGCTACTTTACTGGTAGTTTGATCAAGGCATTTAAATAAAAACTCATTAAATGGGTCATTTAATAATTGCTGGTATCTGGCTTCACTTTTCATTTTGGTACGTGCAATTGTAAGTAACTGCTCTAATGTGTCATCATCAATTTCTTTTAAATCAAGTGAACGGTCATTTAACTCCTTAACTAAGCGGTCAAAAGTTTCGTGAAAATAATTGCCAGCTTGTATAAAATCAAATTCGTTTTCAAATCTCTTATGAAGGTGTAAGCCATATGTCAAAAAATATTCATAGGAATTTTCATAAAAAGTTTCCAATTGAGAAACTGAAGAATTGAGGTTTGACCCGTATAATTCTTGTGCCAAATCAGGACCGATATTTTGGGGCTCGTTTATGAAACTACTTCCCGCCATAACTTTAGCGGTTTTTTGCGGTAAAAGTTTAGCGGTTAGCCTTAACAATTCTTTAACATCAACGTCTTTTTTTGCCCGGTTAAGGTAACTTAAGTATCCTAAACTTGCTTGGGGATTGGTTATAAAAGATAACAATTGACTGTATTCTTCAGGTAAATTGTGTTGCGAAAATTCTGCTGCACCTGCTGTTTTAAACCTTTCATAATAAATTGAAGGCTGCGCAGTGCTACCCTCATCAGTCGCTAAAGAATACGATAAATAAACCTTATCTTGTGCTAAAGCCAGGCAATTACCAAACTGATAATTTTGATCCCAATTGCTTAGCTGTTGTTTGTCTTCAATATAGGAGTCCTCGCCAAAATCTTTTTTTAATTCATCCAGATTTTCAGTACTTAAAAAGCCCGGAGTATTCTGCATTTGTGGTAAGCCGTTAACTGTTGTTCCCATAATAAAAACTTGTTTGTAGCCACTAACTTGAACAATACCCATTTCGGATAAATTTACAGCGTCCAGAGTAGCTGGAATTTGAGAAAATGTAGCTTCCTTAAAACCGTTAATTAATACTGCAAAAAAGCCTGCCAGATCAAAATCATCAGGGTTAATCAAGAGATAATCGTGCAGCAGATTGATCAAAAGATCCCAAACCTGTTCTGACTGCCTAGCTTCTTGTAAAGCACCACTTTCTTGGGCATCGGCACGCCATTTTTCTAAAACTTCATTGACCCTATTATTAATCAAAAAATTAAAAAATGTCGTAATAGCCTTTTGGGTATCCTTTTCTTCTTTTAAATTGTGAAAAAGCTGGGTAAGTTGTTTGACAAAATAATTCTTTAATTTTTCTATTTTATTAACTTCTTCAGGAATTTTATCTAAGCCTATGACATCTGCTGCCATATATTCCGCAAAGTTTCTCCGCCATAAATTATGGTTGATGCCATGGGCGAGGACAAAATTTTCTAATTGATCAACATCATATACATAAGCCGTTTCATCTTGATACCAGTCAGGTATTATTAAACGAGTTTTCATTATGGCCAGCAAGTTTTGGGTCTGCATAGGTCTAGTCAATAACTGGGCAATATTCTCAATTAAGACCACTAGAGGATGATACTTCATTTCTTGCTGTAAATCATTAAAGAAAGGAATTTGATTCTGTCGTAAAATTGGGGTTAAATAAGTTTCATATTCATGCAGATTAGGTGCCAGAACCAAGAAGTCGCGGTAGCGGTAGTGCCGTAAAGCTACTTGCTGGTAAATGGTATGAGCTACATAATACGCCTCTGCATACCTGTTATCTGCACGCACGAGCTGCACTTGCTTAAGCTCACCAATATTGCTAACAGCTCCAGTCCAAAATTCGTTGAGCAGTTCTCTTTTACTGGGTCTGGAATTGACAGCTGTATTTATTATTTGATGTACAAGATTATGATTTTTAATATACTGTAAAAGTTTACTGATAGTATTCTGAATGACGTAATCATAATCCCCCGGTTCAGGCTTAGGGTTAATCTCACCCAGTTTTGTTTTAAAAGCCAATGTGACGCTATGGGCTTTGGTCATCAATAATTTAACAGTTAAACATTCTTGCAACGAAAAATGAGAAAAATCACTAAAGTAAAAGTCTGCTTGATCTAAATTTTTTTGTGTAGCTAAAAATTCATTTAATTGCAGCTGTATCTCGTTTGAGGTAGAAAATTTGCCCGTAATGGCTTCAATAAAAGCCGAATAAATAACTTTGAGATCAGAAATTTTATTTTTGGTTTCAAGTTCAAGCGTATCCAGCTCAATATCATCGAGATTCAAATTACCTTCGCGAACTTGTAAAATGGTGTCGTATAATTGTTTTAGTAAGCCTGGATTTAAGTCGGTAGTTTGAAAAAGGTGCAGCTGCTCTTTGTTTTGGTCAATGATTTTTGCAAGCAGCATCGCCGCAGCGGCATTATCAAGTTCTGTTGGCAAGCCTTTTTTTGCGTCTTTTAAGAAAAACCAAGCTAAGCGAGAAAATGACAGAACCTGTAGATTTTTGACAGACTGTTCAGTATGCTTTTGACTAGTAGCCACTCTATTTATTGCCCTGACTTCTGTGGTAAACTTAATGTGGTTAGGAACGATGACAAAAGTTTTATGATCAGGAAAGTGCTGATAATTTTGTACTGCTTCCTGTAAAATTTTTTCTTGCATGGGATCGGTTTGGCGACCGACTAAAATCTTGATCATCTGTTCTCTTCTCCTTTGTCATTATTTTAGCATAGGAACCAAAATTTTTTACAAACAATAAGGATCTTAAATAAAATGAAATCAAGTTTTTTAGCACACGGAAAAGTTATTCTGATAGGTGAACATTCAGTAGTTTACGGCTATGATGCGTTAGCGTTGCCAATCAAATCATTGCATATCAAAACTACTGTTGAACCGGCAGAACAAATGTGGATGGATACGGCTCATTATCAGGGGCCTTTTTTTATGTCTCCATCTGAATATGATGGACTAAAATATGTTGTTAAAACTATGCTCACAAAAGCTGCCAGTAATGAAACTCTGAAAATAACTTATACAGGAGAGATTCCAATCGAACGTGGTCTTGGTTCAAGCGCAACAGTTGCTCTTGCTACAACCAGAGCAATGAATACCTATTTCAAGCTTAACTTAACTGAAGAAGAAATAATTAAAATTACTAATCATGCGGAAATGATCAATCACGGTAAAGCATCAGGTCTTGATGCTGCAACTGTTAATTCAGATTATCTGATCTTTTTTAATCAAAAAGAAGGTCCCAAACCGCTTAAAGCTAAATTAGGCGCAACTTTGCTTATAATGGATACGGGTGAATTAGGCAGTACCAAAAAAGCGGTTAGTCAGGTTCATGATTTGATGATAAAAGTTCCCCGTGTTAAAGAAAATATTAAAGAACTAGGCAAACTGGCAGACGAGACTAAAATCGCCTGGTTGAACAAAGATGCTGCAAAGATAGGTTCATATTTTAATCGGGCACAAGAGATACTCCATTCGTTTAAGCTTTCGACTGTCAAAATCGATCGTTTGCAAAAAATTGCTCTTGCAAATGGTGCTTTAGGTTTTAAATTATCTGGTAGCGGCCTGGGCGGAATTGTAATTGCTTTGTGCCCAGAGCATGAAGATGCTGTCAAAATAGCCGATAAATGTCAAAAAATAGCTGCAAATAGTTGGATTGAGGAAATATAATTTTTATGGAAAAAACAGTTCGTGCCCATACAAATATTGCGTTGATCAAATATTGGGGCAAAGCAAATTCAGGTTTACGGTTACCTCTGATGACCAGTTTGTCAATGACACTTGATAAATTTTATACTGATACCAAAATTTCAGATAGTTTAGAAAATCAATTTTGGCTAAATGGCGTCAAACAAAATGGACAAAGCAGCAGCCGCGTTTTTTCTTTCTTAAAATTGCTACAAAATAAATTTGCTGTGACCGGCAAATTAAAAGTTGAATCATATAATCATGTTCCAACAGCTGCAGGATTAGCCTCTTCTAGTTCAGCTTTTGCGGCTTTAGCTGGAGCTTTTTGCCTACATTATGGTTTTAATTTGTCCCCTGTTGAACTTTCTCGTTTGGCTCGTTTAGGTTCAGGGTCAGCCAGCAGGTCAATTTACGGTGGTTTTGCTATTTGGCAAAAAGGACACGATGATGAATCATCTTATGCCTATGCTTTAGATGAAAAGCCTGACATAGATTTGCAGCTGCTTGTGGTTGAGCTGAATAACCACCAAAAAGATTTGTCTTCCACTCAAGGGATGAAGCAGGCGCAAACATCGCCCTTTTTTATGCCTTGGATAGCGCGTAACCAAACAGAATTGGAACAAATGATTGCAGCAATTAAAGCAAATGATTTTTCAACTATCGGCAGCCTGGCAGAATTGAATGCTTGTGAGATGCATGCAGTCAATTTAACTGCCCAACCAGGTTTTACATATTTTGAACCCGCAACTATTAAAGCAATCAAACTGGTAGCCGATTTACGGCGACTAGGTATAGAATGTTATTTTACAATCGATGCCGGACCTAATATAAAAATCTTAAGTCAATTAAAAAATGTAAAAGATATTACTAATAGGTTTGTATCCGAATTTCATAATGTTAACATAATAAATGCAAGTTTTGGTCCAGGTATTTCATGTCTGAACTAATTAATATAAATTAATTGATTAGGAGATTTAATTCTTTTGATAACAGAACAAGCACCCGGAAAATTATACATAGCTGGCGAATACGCGGTACTGGAACAGGATTGTCCCGCTATCTTGGTCGCAGTTAATCAATTTATCCGTGTTTCAATTATTAAGTCAAAATCGAAAACTGGATTAATCCATTCTAAACAATATTCTCAGAGTTCGATTCACTGGGTTAGACGGGGAGCCAAAATGGTAATCGACAACCGTGATAATCCTTTTGAATATATTTTGGCCGCAATTTCTTACACGGAACGTTTTTGTTTAGAACAAAAAGTCAAGATGAAGGTTTATGATTTATATGTTAATTCTGATCTAGATTCTTCTGATGGCAAAAAGTATGGTTTAGGTTCAAGCGCTGCTGTGACTGTAGCCACAGTTAAAGCAATACTCCGTTTTTATGACGTGCCCTTCAGTAACGAATTAGTTTATAAGCTATCAGCCATTTCACATTATTCTGTGCAAGGTAATGGGTCTGCTGGTGACATTGCTGCAAGCGTTTATGGTGGCTGGATTGCATTTCAAACTTTTGATAAGCAATGGCTTGCTGATGAATTAGCACATAAATCATTATCTGCAGTACTGAACGAGGCTTGGCCTGGACTGAAAATTCAGCTTTTGACCCCTCCCGCCGGTCTCAGATTAATGATTGGTTGGAGTCAAAAACCAGCATCCACCTCAAGATTAGTTGATGAAACTAACGCAAATAAAGCCGCTTTAAACGGTCAATACCAAGAATTTCTCAAGCTTTCTCGCAAATGTGTTCTCAAAATGATTGCCGGATTTGAACATAATGATATTCAGTTAATTAAAAAGCAAATACGCGTCAATCGGAAGTTGTTGCAACATTTTGCACAAATAAATCAAATTGCGATTGAGATACCGCGTCTTTCTAAACTAATTAACATTGCTGAATCATTTGGTGGTGCGGCAAAAACTTCAGGTGCCGGCAATGGTGATTGTGGCATTGTAATTGCAGACAGGAATACAGATACTGCTTTTCTTGAAGATAAATGGCGTCAAAACGGTATCATGCCTTTGGACTTTCGTGTACACCAAATTCGAGTTGCTGATTAGAAAAACAGAGGAAAAATATGTCGATTAGATCTAATCGTAAAGAAGAACATTTAGCTTTGGCACAAAAATTTTATCAAAATGAAAAACCAAATAGTTTTGATAAAATGCACTTAGTACGCCCTGCACTACCAGAAACTAAAGTTGATCTTCGGTCAATACAAACTACAATGTTTGGTAAAAAGATTGCAGCCCCCTTTTTTATTAATGCAATGACTGGTGGATCTCACAGATCATATCTGATTAATAAAGCATTAGGTCGAATAGCCCATAAGACAAATATCGCATTAGCATTAGGGTCTGCCAGTATTTTAACCAAAGAACCCGATTTACTAGATAGCTTTTTGATTGCAAGGCAGCAAGATCCTGATGGCACTTTAATAGCAAACGTAAATGCAAAGACTTCAGCTGAACAAGCTGAAAAAATTGTGACAGAGTTAGAAGCTGATGCGTTGCAAATACACCTAAATGTGGTACAGGAAATAGCTATGCCAGAGGGAGATCGCAATTTTTATTGGCTTGATAACTTAAAAGCGCTGCGTCAAAAAGTAACAGTTCCAATTATTATAAAAGAAGTCGGTTTTGGGTTAGACAGAGAAACAATTCGTTCATTAAAAAAAGAAGGCTTTAGATTTTATGACGTTGCAGGAAGTGGCGGAACTAATTTCGCCCAGATAGAAAATGCACGTAATACTAATAATGTTTCTTATTTAAATAATATCGGCTTGCCGACTGTTATTTCCAGTTTAATGGCGGCCAAAGAGCGAGTCGAATTCACAGTCTCTGGTGGCGTACGCAATCCGTTAGATGTTTTTAAGGGCCTTTGCCTAGGTGGAAAATTTGTCGGAATTTCCAATGTATTTTTACAGGCATTAGTTGAGCACGATGCAGATTACCTGCAAAATCTTATTGAAGAATGGCAATACGAACTTGCCTGTCTTCTTGCAATTTACGGCCAAAACGATCTCTCTAATTTGATCAAGATTGATAAATATTATGACTTACCACTGAAAAATATGATTGAGCAGTTATTATAAATAAAAATGAGTACCAAATTTTGAAGTATTTACGGTACTCATTTTTATTTTGACAATAATTTAATTTAATAAACGCCATATTTCTTTTTGAACAGCGCTATCATTACTTGATCCTATTATGTGGTTGGCAGCTTTTTTGGCACTCGGAAGAGCTGTTCCAGTGGCATAACTATTGCCAGCATATTTTAACATTCCCACATCGTTACCACTATCACCAAAAGATACCATTTCCTTTGGACTAATCTTGTATTTGCTGCCCAAATATTGCAAACCTCGGGCTTTATTCATGCCTTTTGTGGACATATCTATGGATGTCGCTGAACCGGAAACAAAACCAATTTGCGGATATTTCCGTTTTAGTTCTTCTAAAAGCTTGACCATTCTATTTTCTGGAACATCAAAAGTGACCTTAAAGATTTGATCATCGAGATGATCAAAACTCTCAACAACTGTCAGTTTTTCATAATATTTTGTCAAATCTTCCGCATATTCAGGACCATCACTTTTTAAAATATATGCACTGGCAAGACCGGAAACCGTTACTTTTTCATCATATTCTTGAATGATTTGTAAAATTGTCCGCCAGTCCTTTTCAGAAAGGCAGTCAACATGAATTACTTGTCTTCCTTGAGCTACAAGTGCCCCATTTTCAGCGATGTAATAAAGCTCATTAGCCACTTGGGGAAACCGGGAGTATAAATTTTCAAATTGGTTTCCACTTGCAACGACAAACTTTATAGCTCTTTTTTGCATTATTTGAAATTCTTGCAAAAATAAGTCTTGATCATAAGTTTTTTGGTCTGTTAGCCAAGTTCCATCCATATCGGTAGCGATTAGTTTAATCATTCTTTTTTCTTTCTCTAAATTCGTAATCCTTTAGGATAATAGTTTTTAATAATATGATTGCTGATTTTGCCAAAGCCTAAGATAAAGTTTTTAAAACTGACCAGAATAAAACCAGTTATAGCTGAGTCAGTTTTAATAGTTTCTCCATGCAAATACTTCAAATAATTGTCATTATCTAAGTCAACTACTCTATTTTGTTTTTGTTCTGCTAAAACCATCGCCAGTTGATGTCCTGGTTCAAACCGGTTTTTCTTTAAAACACCTAACTCAACACCATTGGCTAAAATCCTAAGATGAGTATCAGAATTTGTATTTATGGCCGGAATAAAAACGTGATTATTGCGTACCTGACAACTTACTTGCCAGTTCTCGATCTCAGGAGGCAATTTAAATTTATCTAACACGCTTGAAATCAAATCCATATCCGATTTGGTTAAAGCATTTCTTTGTTTCTTTTTGTGTGTTGACTTTTTGCTTGTCGACGTGAAAGTTTGATCCTTAATTTTTTCATCAAGCCTTAACTTTGCCACATACTGTCCTTCTCCAATATTAGCAGTAGGCCAAAATCGTGCTGTTTTAACTAACTCAATATTATTATCAGACCATTCAGGATGACCATGGTCAATATTTTGTTCGTTTATTTTTAGTGGCAATATTGTAAAACCAAAAGCTTTAGTTAGCCAAGCAACTATTTGTTCATTTTCTTCTGGAGCAAATGTACAAGTTGAATAAATTAGTTCTCCTCCTGGCTTAAGCATTTGAACTGCAGCAGATAAAATCTCTTTTTGTCGTTGCTGACAAAAAATTACGTAATCCTGTGACCAATACTCAATGGCTTGAGGGTCTTTGCGAAACATGCCCTCACCGCTACAAGGAGCATCAACTAGAATTTTATCAAAATACCGCGAAAAATATTTTGTTAATTTTTCTGGTTTTTCACTCGTGATTAGTGCATTGGTTACTCCCCAACGTTCTAGATTTTCACGTAAAATTTTTGCGCGGCTAAGAGAAATTTCATTTGCTAACAAAAGTCCCTGACCTTTTAGTTGCGCGCCAATTGCAGTACTTTTGCCACCAGGAGCTGCACATAAATCGAGAATTTTTTCTCCAGGTTGAGCTTCAAGAAAAAAAGCAGGAAACATTGCAGCTGGTTCTTGTGAATACACTGTTCCACTTACCCATTCAGGATCTTTTCCACTTATTTTGCCGTAATAGGCACCAGGAACTAATGGGATTTTTTCACGTTGATCATAAGAAAGAGTTTGATTTTCTTTTAATGAATTAATCCGATATGCGTTTTTGGAATTTTCACTAATTGCCTTAAAAAGTTGATCAGCCTTTTGCTTACCTAAAAGCTTAGTATATTTTTTGATGAAATCTTCAGGCAGTTTTGGCATTGTTTTGTTCCTTTCGTAATAAGTGCAGAATACCTATGCCGTACAGAATAGAAATTATAATCCAACTTATCATTAAGAGCCATATTAAATGTTGTGGTTTGGAAATGAATTTGCGCCAAATCAAAAAAAGATAAGCACCAAAAGTAATTACAAGCTCAATAAGCAAAATTCTAACACCATGATTGATTAGCCAATTGCGTAATAGACTTCCCTTCAGGTTTGTTTGTTTAACAGTTTTCCAGTCCATAAAGGCTAAGAGTATATTACTTGCCGCAGCAATTAACAAAAACAACAATATAAATAAAATTTCTCGAATAATTGAAAACTGGTGTATTTGATGATTTTTTACAAAAACCGGTGTCTTAGCTTTTACCTTATAATGCTTAGCGATTTGTTGAATCACTTTATTTGAACTGTCTATTATAATTTGATAATCACGCAGTTTAAATTTGCCTGTTGGCTGTTTTGGACTAGTAGTCAAATAGTAACCGTTTTGCTTCATTTGACGATAATGCTTTAAAGTTCCTATCACTGTATAATATTTTTGGTTTATATAAATATATTCGTTTCCTTGTGTTTTTAAAGTAGGAACCTCTGCATTTAAACCTAGTACAGCAAAAGAAACATGACCTTTAAAATCATCTTTGGTAAAGTACCTTCCAGATTCGGTCGGTAATTTTAACACATCATGATTTGACCATACGAGAGTTTGATTTTTCTTAGCTTTAGAAGTCATATGAACTTGAATTTTATTATGGGGAAATTTCTTTTTCAGATAGATCAAAAAAGATCTAACTTCTTGATCATTTTTAACTTCAATATAGCGAGTATTATTGCTTAAACCATATGCCTCAAGTAGCTGGTTCGCTTCACGGGACTGAACATTTGACAACATACTGCCAATACCTAAAAAAGATAAAAATATGATAAAGATTAAAATGGTTTTTTTAAATTTCATGTGCTATCTCAAAAATGTGTTCGTCAATAAAATCAAAACTAGGAAAAGTTTGATTAATTTGTTTTAATTCTTTTGAATGATGTACTAATCCTTTTTGCCAAAAAGCCTCTGAATTGGTTGCTCCGTTTTTTTCTCCTATAAAGAGCAGATGGCTTGGCGTATTCAGCTTTTGCCAAGTTGAAACAACTTTGGTATCGCTGTTGCCAAAATTGGGGGCCCAAGAGCATATTATTAGATCAACATTACCAAACATTTCAACGGCCTTAGCCGCATCAAAATTTGCGACTGGCATAAATGACTTGGAACCAGTGTTTGAAGTTTTTGACCAATCTAAGTTATCTGTGACTGTCATTTTAACACCTACATCAGATAAAGCCTTGCTCCAATAGGCATTACCTGCCATAATTTCCAGTCCGGTTTTAATGTTTAACCTGTCCTTAATTGCTTTAGCTGTCTGTAAATTAGGCAGCGACCAAACGCCAAAATTGATAGCCAGAAATTGTCTAAAATTGTTGATTATGTGGTTAATAGTTCTAAATTGTCTAATTTCAGTTTGCGCAAGACTAGCACACATTTCTTCAAATATGTCCGGTAAAAACCCCAGTTTCTCTGGCGCTTTCTTCAAAACTTGTCTTTGGCTCACGATAGAAATAATATCATTAATTTCCTTAACTTGATGATGTACTTGTTTAATATTAAGTTGATCATCTAAGTGGTTAATTTTACTTAAAAAATTTATCATTATCAAATCCCTATAATGATTTTAACATTCAAACTGAAGGATTTCAGTTATAATAAAAGGTAGCATAATAAAGGAGAAAAATTTTATGGCGAAAAAAGTAACAAAAAAGCAAGACGAAGAGGAAGAAAGCTTAGGTAAATTTATTCTTGATGTTGTCATAATGATGGCAGTTATTTTAGGTGTATTCTATGTTTTATTCCATTTTGTACTTTCTAATGATAGAGTTTCTGGACCGTCTATGCAACCGACTTTTGAAGATAATGACCGTTTGATTGCTGTGCGTAATTTTACTCCTAAGCGCAATGATGTTGTTGTTTTGCTTGCTCCTAAGGCAGCTAATGATGTCCCCGGGGCATATTATATCAAGCGTGTAATTGGTCTTCCTGGTGATAAGCTTGTTTCTAAAAATGATAAAATGTATGTCAACGGCAAACTTTTACCTGAGCCATATCTAGAAAATCATTTTAAAAAAGCTAATAATGCTCAAGGCCAGACATATACGACGAATTTTACTTATAAAGTTCCGAAGGGTTATTATTGGGTAATGGGCGACCATCGTGACATTTCAAAGGACTCACATATATTTGGTCCCGTAAAACGACAAAATTTAGTTGGCAAAGTCAAATTCAGATATTGGCCATTTAATAAAATTCAGGGTTTTTAATTTCCTTTGAATTTTAATATTTTTCCGTTAAAATAAATTGTAAAGGAGAATTTATTATGAATCAGCAATTAGAAGAATTATCCGATGCAATTATCGATTTTCAAGTAAAACATCATGTTACTGATACGGATTTAGCTTTTGCAAGTCATTTGTCAGTTGAAAAAATTCACGCAATGAAAACTGGCGAAGGCGAGTTTACTCCTGAAGAAATTAATCAGCTGTACGATTACCTTGCTGCAAATCATTAAAAAGTTATTTATAAAGTTTAGCCTGCAATGCGTCTCATTTCATTGCAGGCTTTTTATTTTCGGTGTTGCGAAAAAATAATTAATTATCTTGCTTTTGCGTAGTTTAATAGCTGAGAAAATTGCTGCTATAACTTTTATTGCATTTTGTCTTTATTCGCATTGGTATTTTTGCTGTTTGTATCATGAGTCTTTTTTGGCCGTTAAAAAGACGCTAAAAAATTTTTAGCGTCTTTTAGTATACGAATTTTTATTTTCCTTCTCTAGCCTCAAAGAATTTACTGAAGAGGATTGTATCCAAGAGCCAAAAGAATAGATTGATTACGAGCATTAAGATTAGTGCTAGGGCTAAATCGTCATTTGTACCTGTGGTTTCTCCCATCATAAATCTAAACGGAAATGAAATTATTTGTAGGCCAATGTTACTGGCTTTGATTGCAAGCCAGGCAACTAAAATAATCACAAACACTGCAATTACCCGAAAGTAAGCTTTGCTAAGTGCTTGGGGAAGAAAATCCAAAAGTGCACGACTGGAGTAGTTTAAAAAACTGATAATGAAGTAACCAAAAAATGCGCAAAGAATAGCCATCATAATTGCACCAAAGAAGTTAAACATAATTTCCAGATCAACTTGTTGCAAATGCCTTCCAATATCAGTAAACATTTCGATTATGACAGTGTGAAACTGACTATCAAAAGTAAAAGTAACAACGCCTAAAATTAATGTGCAAATTATTTCGAGTATCACAAAGAAAAGCAATGCACCAAACGAACTTAAAATATTATCGAAATACAGCTTTTTATCATCAATTGGTACTAAACGCCAAGTCTGACTTTTACTGACACGTTCATTTTGAAAACAGGTGGTTAAATAAAATATCCCGGTAAAAAGCCACGCTGACAACACAAAAATAGTCAGCCATAAGGTAAAGAAATTAGAAAAAATAGTTCTATTAATGTATACATGGCCGTTATTAAAATTGAAAAAAGACATCGCAAATGAAGCTACAGTCTGGATAATTAACAAAATAGAAATCCATTTGGTTTTTAATCTGAAAAGCACCGTAAAATAGCGATTAAAAATAGCCATTATTCATCCTCTTCTCTTTGATAAAAACTCTCATAAAATTCCTCTACACTTTGATTATCAGCCCTAATTGCTTCAGTCGACTTTTGCATACAAACAGTTTTATTTTTAATAATAACAACTTCATCCAAAACCGCAGCGATTTCATTTACGAAATGATCTGAAACTAAAATAGTGGATTTTTCTTGCTTCCATAAAATTATCGACTTAATAATTTTTTTGCGAGCCATAGCATCAATGCCGGAAAAGGGTTCATCCAAAAGATATAAATCTGTTTTTCTGGAAAAAGTTAAAGCAATTACCAGCTTTTCTTTCATTCCTTTAGACATTTCAGATAAGCGCATGTCAGAATCTAAATTCATGAATTTTCTTAACTGCTCAAATTGCTTTAGACTAAAATCATGGTATAAAATTTGGTAAAATTTGACGATATCATTGATTTTAGTTGAATTAGCAAATCCTGTCAGGCCATCAGTAAAAGAAAGATGTGCCTTTCTGTCAGCTTCTTTGGCAAAACCTGCAACTTTAACAGTGCCTCGATAGTTTTTAGCTACGCCACTAATTATTCGCATTAAAGTAGTTTTGCCCGCTCCGTTTTCACCTAAAAGAGCAACAATTTTTCCTGGTTTAAGGGTTAAATTTAAGTCAGTAATAATTTTTTTCTGGTTCTTTTTGTAAACTAAGTCTGTTATTTCTAAGGGATTGCCCATTATTTACGCTCCTCTTTAAGATATTCAGTTAAAGATTTGAGAATTTGTTCATCAGAAACCCCTAAGGAGTTCATGCTCTGAACAAATTTGTCTAGTTCAGCGTCAATTAATTCCCTTTTCGTTTTTTCAAGTAAAGTAGTATCTTCAGTGACAAAATTACCTTCTCCCCTCTTGGTATACAAAATGCCTTCAAAGTTCATTTGTTGTAAGGCACGTTGTACCGTATTGACGTTTACAGTGAGTTGCACTGCTAGTTCACGTACAGAAGGGATTTTTTTACCTGGCTTCAATTTGCCGGTAATTATTTGTCGATATAGGTATTGCTTAATTTGTAAGTAAATGGGAATGTTATCTTTAAATTCCACAAGTCCACCATCCTTTGGCCGTAATACACCTATAATACACTATCATAAACCAGATTTATTTTTTCCGCAAACCTTTTAATTGTTGTAATAACTTACTTTTTTGTGAGAAATTACAAGATTGTAAAACTAATTTTTTTATTTGCCTACCTATTTACGTTCACTAGCTTCATAAAAATGATTGAATAAGAAAACGTTGCTGACCAACAAAATAAGATCGCAAATTGTGGTTGACAAAATTGCAAAAGGTAAATTACTAGAAAAAGCAAGTCCGTAATTAGCTGGGTTAAATACTGATAAAAGAATTTTGTAGACAAATATATGTTGAATTTTAAAAAAGAACCAGATTAGTACAAAAATTATGAATAAATGGAATATCTTTACAAGTGCTCCATTAACGTTGGCGGGTACAAAATCTATTATGGACTGGCTAGCAAAGTTAAAGAAACTGATAACAAAGTATAAAAAGAAACAACTTAAAATGGCTAAGACAATCGTACCAATTACAGTCCAGAAAACATTGTAATCAAAATTAGGATGTAGATCCATTAGGAAATCATGAAGTCCTCGTTGAAAATCTTTATCAACCAAAAAAGATAAGAAACCTAGCATAACTGCAGCAACTACTTCAAGCGAAAGCATGTAAATAAAAGATACAAATGTACTCAAAACATTATCTAGATAAAACTGACTATCACTTATTCCAGCTAAACGCCAGGTTTGACTTCGATTAAATTTTTCACTTTGCAAAGGAGTTAAAATAAATACAAATAATATGACAAAGAAGGCTAAGATGACAAAATATAATGCCCATTCTGGTATCAAACCGACATTATTTTTTAGATTTTTTTGAATATGCCAATTTGTAACTTCATAATAAGTAAAAAAGGCACATGCTAGAGCTGCAATTAGCTGAAAAGACAGTAATATTTTTAATTTTTTTGCTTTAATTTTAAAAAATCTATTGAATAGTCTGCTAAATTCCGACATTTTGACTCCTTATTTTTATTTCTAACTGGTGACAAATATTGTTTTACTAGCTACTTTTTTCTTCTGCCTCAAAGAAATACTTAAATAAAAAGATATTAATAACGTACATTATTAAATTAACAACTACAACAATTACATTAACATATGGTAAAGCGTTGTTATAAGCCGGATTTAAGTTTAAAAAATTCAAGAGGCTGCCTAAAACTTGATCGACAAAAATTTTTTCTACTTTAGTAAAAAGCCATGCTATTACAATAACAATAAAAATATGTAATAGTTTCACAATTAAGCCGTTTGAAGCTACAGGAAGATAATCCATGATGGCTTTACTGGAAAAATTTAAAAAGCTGATCAATAACGAAATGAAAAAGCAACATAAAAGTATGAGTAGCGTGATATCAAAAATAAAACGAATTGTATTTAGTTCAAAATTTGGTCTAAATTGCTTAAACATTCTTTCACAAGAATTACGAAAAGCCTTGTCCATAAAAAATGAAGCGGTTAGCAAGATACCAGCAACAATGATGTTAAGAATAATGAAATAAACAAACGTTGCAAATGTACTTAAGCTGTTAGCGATGTAAAATTTTTCGTTACTAATCGCAGTTAAACGCCATGTTTGACTATGGTTAATCTTTTCATTTTTAACAATAATATAAATAAAAAAGAAAATGACAAAAAAGACACCTAATAGACAAAAGCCCATTAACCAGTCAGGTAAAAGCTCAGTATAAGAATTTAAAAATTCACCTATCTTACCTGTCCCAATTAGCAGACCAAAAACAGAAAATGCAAGGGCACCAACTGTTTGAATAATTAAAAATGAATAAACATTTTTTGCTTTTTCGACAAAGAATCTGCCAAACAAACTTTTAAATGAAGTCATACTCTTCCTCCCTACTATGAAAATATTGTAAAAAATATTATGATTTACTTCTCTTCTGCTTCAAAGAAATGATTGATTAAAAAGACGTTGATGCCAAGCATTATCAAATTAGCAACAAACATCATACCTACAACATATTCTAATCCCGCAAGATCAGTAGCTTTTAGTAAAAAAAGATTTACAAAAGAGTTTATCAATACTCTATAGAGCTTAACAAGCAGTCCCATTAATATGATAATGATGAATATACGAATAAAAGAAATTAAAATATGACTTGATGCTTGTGGTAAAAAACTTAAAATTGCCTGACTGGAAAAGTTGAGGAAACTAACCAAAAAATAAATAAAAAGAGAAGTTAGAATTACCAACAGTATGATACAAATAAAGGTAAGAAATGTGTCAGTATCTAAATTGAGTTCAAACCGCAGATTTTTGCCAAATTGGGGGTAAATTATTAATGACAAAAGGAAAAAACCAATTGCAATTAAAAAATCTAAAAACACAAAATAAATTAATGAAACAAATGAACTTAAGATATTAGCAGCATAGAATTTGCCATCACTGATTGGTGCCAAACGCCATGTCTGACTTCTATTTAAGCGTTCATTCTGAACGACAGTTAAAATATATAAAATAGGTCCAAACAGGAAAGTAAAAGAAGCAAATAAGGCCATCCATCCTGGAAAAAATTCAAGGTTATTGTTCAAATTTAAGTGAAACCTGCCAGAATAAAAACTAAAATAAGTAAAAAACGCTGATGCCAGAGAACTGATAAATTGCAGGACAACTAGTAGATGAACATATTTGGCTTTTTTTTCAAAAAGTTTGCCAAATAAGTGGTTGAAAGTAGCCATTATTCATCCTCCGCCTCATATAAACTTTCATAGTAGTCTTCAACGCTCTTATGGTGTTCGCGTATCTCTTCAGTTGATTTATGAGTATAAATGGTTTGGTCTTTGATTATGACTATTTCGTCTAACATACTGGCAATTTCGTTGACAAAATGATCTGAAACGAGAATTGTTGATTTTTCTGGTTTCCATAAAATGATTGAGTTAATAATTTTTTTACGAGCCATAGCATCAATACCGGAAAAAGGTTCATCCAATAGGTAAAGATCAACTTTGCGCGAAAATGCAAGTGCAATAATTAATTTTTCTCGCATCCCTTTTGACATCTCAGATAACCGCATTTCAGGATCTAATTTCATAAACTGACGAAGTTGCTCAAATTGTTTACCATCAAAATCTTGATAAATAATTTCATAAAATTTAACAATATCTTTGATTTTAGTTGAGTTGTTAAAACCCGTTAGACTATCAGTGAATGATAGCCGGGCTTTTCGTTGAGCCTCTTTACTTTCACCAGAAATTTTTACGGTTCCACGATAGTTTTTAGCCATCCCACTAATTACCCTCATTAAGGTCGTTTTACCAGCGCCGTTTTCGCCTAAAAGTGCTACTATTTTTCCTGGTTGTAAATTTAAGTTGATATTATTTAAAATCGTCTTCAGATTTTTCTTGTAAGTTAAATCTCTGATTTCTAAAAGATTATCCATTTTTTTACTCCCTACTTTAAGTGATTAGCCAAAATAAGATTAGTTTGTTTTGGCGTGATTCCTAAGCTTTTCATGTTCTGAACAAACTTACGTTGTTCAGCAACTATCATGTCTCTTTTGATTTTTTCCAATAATTTTTTATCGCTAGTAACAAAATTACCCTCTCCTCTTTTAGTAATTAAAAGCCCTGACGTAGTCATTTGTTTGAGTGCTTTTTGAATAGTATTAACGTTCACTGTCAACTGCGTTGCTAAATGGCGTACAGAGGGAATCCTCTGATTTGGCTCAAGCTTGCCGGTGATTATTTGGCGACATAGATATTCTTTTATTTGTATATATATCGGTAAATCGTCTCTAAAATTCATAATTTTCTTCTAACTGTATTACATTTATAATACACTATAATATTACAATAAACTTAAAAGTTATGCAATTAATTACTTAAAATCATTTTCTGCGAAAGATTAAATAGCCGGCAATCACAAAAATAAGAATATAGACTAGACTACCCACTAAAAGCTCTTGGTTATTAAGGTGGGTAGTTAAAACATACATGCCATAATTACCATATTGCCTGGTCAAGTCCACCATATTAAAAGGGTTCCATTTCATAATATTCACCAGTTTGCCTCCATTCATTAGGTCCGAAGAAATACTTTGACCCATAAATGTAATTAGAAGGCTTGCTGTAATTACAATTGCACTACTATTAATTAGACACGAGAGTAAAAAAACAATAGCAATAATTAACATTGTAGTTACTAAATCTACTAGAGAAGCAGTTACCATGTTTAGCCATACCGGCTGATGGTATAGATAAAGTTCTGACCAATTAACTCGATAATTAAATATGGTATAACGCAGACAAATGGTATAAAAAAGAGCTAGCAAATGCAGAAAAACATCGTATAAGAACAAAACAATATACTTCGATAAGTAGACATATATTTTATTCGAAGACTTATATAAAAGTGTTAAAATCGTATTGTTTTGAAATTCCATTGAAAAATACGTGGCACCTACTATCACTAGGATAAACATTATAAAATCAGAAGAATCAAAAGTTAATGTTAAAATTAGCTTTTTACTTTCATCTGCTAAAGCGAAACCGGTAATAAGCATTAGAAAAAATAATATGATAGCTGCGATCCAAGTAATTTTGCGGTGCACTAATTTATATAATTCCTGCTTAATACTATAAATCATTTTAGTGATCTCCTCTCTTTATACTCGTCGATGTTTGAATAGATAATATCCTAGAACCATAAAAACTATGCCATAAACGATATTGGCTATAATTAGTTCAAGACTTGATAAATTCGATTTTAAGCTAAGGCTTGAATTTGATAGTTGCTGGGAAATAAAAATCATATTTAAAAAGTTCCATTTAATAGTACTTATAAAATGGGGAAAGGTTTGCATTAATCCTTTGGAAAAGCTGGCGCCAAAAAATGCTAGTACAATTCCAAAACAAACTACTACAGCATTATTTTTAACCAGCATAATGAGCATAAAAGATAAGCCAATGCTAAAAAAAGAATAAATCAATGCTCCTGCCAGGTTAGTTACCAGATCATTTAAAAGATTATTACCATTTTTGTTAACTAACCAATCATATCTGACATTATTAAAGAACATGCTTAAAATCAAGGTAAGTAAAAATGCAATCACTGTTAGGAGAAAACTATAGACTAAGACAACCAAAAACTTGGAAAAGTAAATTTGAAACTTGCTGGAAGTCTTATACTCCAGCATGATAATCGTGTTATTCTTGTATTCCATTGAAAAAATTGCAGATGCTACGGTAATAACTATTAAAGAAATCCACTCATTTGCACCAAATCCGTAGCCAAGGGATTGGCGTGTAATAGGATTAGTAAAAAAGTTGTAAATCATTGTTACAATGAGAATAATCAGACCATACAGAGCAATGTTTTCATGCCTGAACTTATAGATTTCCTGTTTAAAGCTTATAAGCATTTTGTCTAGCCTCTTTTCTTTTCCAAGACATCAACTACAATTCGTTCAAGGTTGGCTTCAAGCGGCAAAATTTCTTTTAAGTGAACACCTTCGTTAAATAGCAGATCTTCTATTTTGTATATGTCGTTTTGACTTACTATCAAATAATTTTCATTTTCTGTAAATGTGATCTGGTAAGCAGCAAAAATCTTTTTGGCAAGTTTATTATTTTCAGTAGTCAAATGGTATTTTTGGTGACTAATTTTTTCAAATTCTTTGACCTCTTTATTCAATATAATTTGTCCTCCGGAGATTAAGACAACTCTCGTCATTACCTTTTGTAATTCACTTAAAATATGACTTGAAATTAAAAAAGCTGTTCCTTGATCAGAATATCTTTTGATTAATTTTCTTACTCGAATCGTTGATTCAATGTCGAGTCCGTTCATTGGTTCATCAAGAATTACAACTTGGGGCTGATTTAATAAGGCGATGGCTATGCCTAATTTTTGCTTCATCCCTAGTGAATATCCTTTAGCCTTATTATTAATATATGAATCCATTTGTAATTCAGAAATCAAATTTGCCATATCTTTTTGATCGTGAGCATAAAGGGTCAAATTTTGCATACCAGTAAGAAATGGGTAAATTGCTGGATGTTCAATTAATGCTCCAACCTTTGTTAAAGCATGATGGTCATTTTCAGACACATTTTTGCCATTAACCTCTATTTTTCCTTTAAATTTCATTAACCCTAAAATGGTTTTCATAATAGTTGTTTTTCCAGCTCCATTTGGGCCTATTAGACCTATTATTTCACCAGCTTTAACATCAAAAGTAGCATTATTTACTAGCACTGTCTTGCCCACATAAGTGCAAACATTATCAACTTTTAGTGCAATAGAACTTCGCATGATCACTCATCCTTTCTCTTATATTATAATAGTGAACTATTTATCTAATACACTAGTATAATAAAATAAATAATCAACTTTTGCAAGGAGTCTTTTGCCTTTTGTCTTAGAAAAATTTAAGTGTTTCACAAATTATCAATATAAAATTTTAAAAAGAAAAAAGGCACATAAAACCATTTTTGATAATGATCCTATGTACCTAAATTTAAATTTCTATTAATTGTGCATAATTTTACTAACTTTTTAGAAGTTAAATTTTCTCCATCAGAACAAGATTTAAGCTTTTAATTATTTTAATAAGAAATAATAAAAACAGTCGTTTTTGTTTCACTATTTATTGCTATTTGCATTCAACTCTATCATTTTAATCATTACATCTACTGCTTTTGCCATAGATTCAAGCACGGTATATTCAAAGCGTCCGTGCATATTTTCTTGTCCGGAAAAAAGATCTGGACAAGGTAGACCTCTGTAAGTTAAAAGTGAACCATCAGTGCCACCTCTGACAGGGTCCTCGTTGATCGTAAGTCCTTCAGCCTCATATGCTTTTCTAGCTAAGTTAACAATTTCCATATGGTCTTTTAGCACATCAGCCATGTTATAATACTGATCCCTCATTTCGAGTTTAATTCTTTCGGTGCCAAATTCCTTATTCATTTGGTTAACGATTGTTTTAACCTTATTTTTGCGATTTTCAAGACCGTCTCTTTCAAAGTCACGAACAATGTATTCCATTTGCGCATTGTCAACCGTACCAGCAAAATGGGTTAAATGGTAAAATCCTTCTCGTCCAGCTGTTTTTTCAGGAACCTCATTTTGCGGAAGCTGATTTTGAAAGTTAATACCAATCTGAATTGCATTAATCATTTGATCTTTTGCCACAGATGGATGAACATTAACCCCTTGAATATCAAGGGTAAAGGTTGCAGCAGAAAAGGTACCCCAATCTAACTTACCCGGAGCACCACCATCAACTGTAAAAGCGAAGTCCGCTCCAAATTCATCAATATCAAAATGCTGTGCGCCCATTCCAATCTCTTCATCAGGAGTAAAGCCAAAGCGAATTTTACCGTGTTTTATTTCTGGATGGTCTAATAAGTATTCTGCTACAGTAACTAATTCTGCTACTCCACACTTATCATCGCCGCCAAGCAGTGTGTCTCCGGAAGCTGTAATAATAGTTTGTCCCGCATATTTCTTTAAGTTAGGAAACTCGGCAGGATCCAGATAAAAATTAGAGTCGCCTAATTGAATTTTAGATTTGCCATCATAATTTTCATGAACTTGCGGCTTAACATTTTCCGCATTAAAGTCTGCAGTATCGCAGTGCGCTAAAAGTCCCATTACTGGAACATCATAATCAACATTTGCCGGTATTTCAGCAATGACGCAGCCTGATTTTTGATTATAATGCACATCAGATAAACCCAATTTTTCCAGGTCAGGCAGAATATATTCTTTTTGAAAAATTTCTTGTCGCTTTGTCGAAGGAAAACGATCAGAGTGCTCATCAGAGCGTGAATTAACTTTGACATATTTTAAAAATCTAGGTAATAAATTTGGATATTTCATTGTCTCTCCTTAATTAAAATAAATCTTGAAATGGGTTTGTAGAAACTTTTGATTCTGTGACATCAACATCCCATGAATTTTCTTTGTTCCATTTAAGCAACTTTTGAAAAATTTTTTGTTTAAATATTTTTTCAGTATAGTGCCCTGGATCAACTACTGTCAAACCTGCTGAAATCATATCATGTCCCGTATGGTAGTATACATCGCCTGTGATAAATGCATCTATTTTTTCTTCTACTGCTTGATGCCAATATTTTCCGCCGTCACCACAAATAAAGCAGACAGAAGAAATCAGTTGCTCATTATCAGCAGTAATTAATCTTACCATTTTTACGTGCATTTTGTCTTTGACATAATAAGCAAATTCCCTAGCAGAAAGAGGCTGGGCTAGTCTACCCTTACGCCCTATAGCTATGCCATCTTCATCAGGACAAAATGGTTCAATATCTTTTAATCCCAGTTCTTCAGCTTGCCAGTCGCTTGATCCATCTTCTGCTTTATCAGAATTAGTATGAATAGAATAGACGGTAATTCCATGAGCAATAATTTTGCCATACATCGCATATTGGGGATTAGCAAAATCAAGATTTTGAGCCGGACGAAACATTAACGGATGATGACTAATGATTAAATTTGCCCCTTTTTGTATTGCTTCGTCAACTACCTGCGGTCTGACATCTAAGGTAGTTAGAACCTTGGTCACTTTTTGCTTCATCGAGCCGATTTGAAGACCAACTGGATCACCTTTACTAGCTATTTCTTCTGGAAAATGTTGCTGTAAAACAGCTATTATATCTTCTACTTTAGTCATTTATTTCTTCCTCGATCATTTTTATTTCTGACTCAATTTTGTGCATATAGACCAAATCTTTTTCTTTAGCCTTATTTAAATTAAGCAGTAATTTCTTGTGATATGCAAGTTGACCTCGCCATTTTTGATAAAAAACTTCATTTTTTTTTGTTAAGATTTCTGGACCAAAAAATAATTCTTTTTCTGTCAATTTGACAATTTTATTAGTTTTTTCTGCCTTAATTAGTTCGTATGTGTGTCCTGCTTCAGAAATAATTTTTTCTCTTTTTATTTGATAATTATGATTCATTAACCAGTTTCGGACACCCGGCTCACCTATATTTGGCTCAAGGATTAAAGTTTTGAAAATAGAATCTTTTAGCCAAGCATCATTTAAAATCTGCGTTATTAACTTGCCGCCCATTCCGGCAATAATTACTGTATCAATTTGATCAGCAGAATTAATAGTATCAAGTCCTGCCCCAAGCCTAGTTTCAATATTCCCATCTAAACCAGCAGCTGCTATGTCTTTTTTCGCATTCTCCAATGGTCCAGCTGCAACATCACTAGCAATAGCAAACTGAATCTTATTTTCTTTCACTAGTTGAATTGGTAAATAGGCATGATCTGTACCAATATCTGCAATGCGTGCACTCTGGTCAACCATTTGTGCCAATGAGTTCAATCTTAAGTTCATTTATATCCTACTTTCTTCATAATAAAATTTTAGCATAATGAATTTTTATTAGATAAAGATAAAATAACGATTTTAAATACTTTTTTTATTAGCTTCTAAATCGATCTTACGATCAAACATGCTTGCTTCATCTGTAGATATATGATGAGCAACTTCGATTACTGTTCCGGAAAATTCTTTTAAAAAAGTAGCGTGAATTCTTCGAGATAATTTTGTGTCCAATGAGGCAGTAGCTTCGTCTGCTAACAAAATTTGCCTTTTCTTGAGTAATGCGCGGGCAATTTCTATGCGCTGATTTTGTCCTCCTGACAAATTTTTGCCTCCAAGACCAACTTGATACTGATACCCTTTTTTTCTTACCAGTTCTTCTAGGCCTGCTTTAGAAACGGCCTTATTCAGTTCTTGTTTGGTAGCCTTTTGTCCTAAAGTAATATTGTATTCAATCGTGTCATTTAAAATAAAAGGTTGTTGATTGATTAAAGCAAAAAGTTCATGGTCTTTATTCCAATTACCACTAGCCTTTTCTCCATTTATCAGGTAAGAGCCTAAATCCAGCTTATATTTTCCTATCAAGACTTTGAGCAAAGTTGATTTTCCCCAACCTGAAGGAGCCTGTAATAATATTTTTTCCCCCTTTTTGATTACCAAATTTACTTTTTGAAAAATAGTTTGTTTATCAAAATAGATTGTGGCATTGCTTAAACTCAAATTATTGAAAACAGGGATTGAACTATTATCGCTTGCTTGTCTTTTATACTTTTGTATTTTTATAAATTTAGTCCAAATGGGAGTGGTTGTTTTAATATCATTAACGCACATAAAAATATTAACTATCGGATTCACGAAATTATTCGATAGCTGCACAATCATCATAAAAGTACTCAAAGCAATATTTCCTATAGTTATCAAATAAACTCCAACACTAAATGGAATAATCATGCCAAAACAATATGCGGCAAAAGAGGTTAATTCGTTTGCAATGCCCTTGGATAAATTCGTTGATTGTAAGGCGTCCTCCATTTTGCGAGCGCTTTTTATTAAACGCTTAGCAATAGAATTTTCTGAATTATATAAAGAAAAAAAGGTTGTGCCGTTAATCGTTTCCGTAACGGTAGCGGTATAATTACTATTTGCCCTTTCCCATTTTTTAGAATTAGCAGAAATTTTTTTACCGGCAAAATTTTGAACTAAGGCTGGAATTATTGCTGCAATAAAAAAAACCAAAGAAATAAACCAAGATGTAATCACTGCAGTGATAATAGCAGTCAAAAATTTTAAGATGTAATTAAAAATTTTTAATTCGGCAACAACTTTACTAGTCTCAATTTGTTTAAGGTCGTTTGTCATAAATGAAGTATCAAGTTTAGCTTGATCATTAATATTAACGATATGATCTGTTGCTATCTCTTTGATTTTGATGTTAATATCATGGATCAAATTTAAAAAGGAATACTGAAAAAGTATTCCAATTATACTGAAAATAATTAATCCGCTAATGGCGAATAAAGTTAATCCGAGCAAATTTCCCGTAGGCTTTTGAGCAAAGGAAATGAATACTTTTAATAGATAAGCTAAAAATACTGACTGAAATGAATCAAGAATTGAAATAATTAGAAAAAGAAAAAGTTTCCATTTCTTTGCATATTTGATAGCCATGTTATCCTCCTAAAACTTAAAACAGTATTACAAGTATAATGGAACAAATTAATAAATGCCACAAAATCCCTAGTATAATTTTAATTTGCCGGCAAAAAAGTGAGAAAAATTTTCTTTTTCTTTCTAAATTGCTATTTTATAATTGATAATAAGATTTAAAAGAAAGAGATTTTTGACTTAATGGATAGAACTGAACCTGTTACTTTGACAAATATGTGCATGATTAAAAAAAACGATAATATCTTAGTTTTGGATCGTAATGACCCTTATTGGCCAGGATTGACTTTTCCGGGTGGTCATGTGGAAAATCACGAATCTTTTTATGACTCAGTAGTGCGCGAGGTTAAGGAGGAAACGAATTTAGATATTAAAAATCCTCGTCTTTGTGGAATTAAACAATTTTATGATGAAAACGACCACCGCTATCTTGTCTTTTTTTATATTGCCACTAAATTCACCGGTAAAGTCAAGGCCTCAAGAGAAGGTAAATTAACCTGGATGACTAAAGAAGAACTTTTCAAACATAAATTGGCATATAATTTTGACCGCGACTTGCTAGTATATTTTAATGAAAACATTGATGAGCATATCTTAGATGGTGAGCGAGACGAATTATTTTAAGGAGTATTTGAAATGCTTTCTGATAAATTAATTAGACGATGGCACCCTGGACAAATAATTGTTCAAGAATTTTGCTTATTGTGGCACTTGTGCTATTTTTCAAAATCAACCCCCTAACCAAGAGTAGACTTGGAGCAGTAGTAGTTCTGCCGGTTTTATTCATAGCATAATAATAAGTGTGTTAAAATATGATTGTAAAAGTAATTTGAAAATAATTTCAGATCAAAAAAGAGGCCTATAGTGACGTGAACCCTGCTAACAGATCTTATAGTATTCAAGATTGTGATGTTCGTGGTATGAATGCAATCTATTCTACATCTGCCCTATTCTCCGTGAGAGATTCAGAAGATATTATAACTGTTATTACTTATATGAAAATTGTCCCAAAGAGCAATCGTTAGTGTAAGTGTAATGGGTTAATTGATTTTTAATTACTTTTACACACGTTGTCCCTTAATTAAGCATTTAACTATAGGACATTTTTAAAGTCGTAATTTTATGTTGGTTTCAGAAGGGAGTTGAAAATAATATGCGACTGAGCAAAGAAAAATTAGTATTAGGATGTATAATATTTTTAGGGTTATGCATTTTTGGGAGTCAAATATCTCATGCAAAAACAGTTCCTCAAATAAGTAAAACGACTTTGACTTTCAATAAGAATGACAATGAAGCTAAACTAAAAGGTAAAGCTAAAGGTATCAAAAAGTTAAAGGTACTATATAATAGAAATGTAATTAAAACAGTTAATATTAGTAAAAAAGGACGCTTTTCTTCAAATCTGAAATTTAGTGGCTATAAAGATGTTATCTTATGTGGTTTAAATAAGTCTGGTAAAGAAATAGTAACTAGACGAAAACTAAGCAGTAAAAATTATGCTTCACCTAAACCGATGATCAATAAGATTGAACAAAAAAATGGTACAATTTATTTTGACGTGAATGCCAATGAAAATAGTACTCTTATTTTTTATTATAATGGGAAGAAAATTTATACAACTAGAATGAATAAAACAAATTCTCATGACATGACAGTAGCTTTTTCAGATTTTAATCTTACTAATGATTCAAAATACATTTTTATTAAACAAAAGCAAGTAGGTAAAAAGATTAGTCCGGCCATCAAAACATTAATTCCGGATGAGGGGCAATCTATCGTTTCAACGTATAATTAGACAAAACAAGGGTTCAATGTCATTAAGTTAAGCAAAACTTTTAATTTAAAAACTGCAATTTTTTAAATTCGAAAATTGCAATTTTAAGTTGAACACCCTACTTGATCTGATAGATGCAATCTAATCTTCTTTCGTATAATCCATCGGGTGTGTGGTAGGCTAAGATCTTGCGGGGCAGGTTATTGCACCATTCCTCAATGCCATAGATTTGCCTTAAGTCATAATCCTTGATGCACTTGCCTTTAGGAATGAAGCGCTGGATTAGCCGGTTGTGCCGCTAACCCTCAATTAAAAAAACATATTACAGTTCATGGCTTTAGACACACTTATGCTACCCTTAATAAAGGAGAAGATATGACTGATGTACAAGCCGTAATGGGACATGCTAATGTTTCAATGACGAGACATTATACACATTCAACTCCAGAAGGTAGAAATAGAGTAAGAATTTACATGAACGATTTAGGTCTTTAAATAATCTTTTCGAACTTTTTTCGGCTCTATAATTTATCCTGTTGATGACTTATCCATGTGATAAGCTGTTAATGGGTTTTTTATCGCATAAAAAAAGAAGACATTTTCCTCTTGCTTCGTGTAATAAAATATTAACTTCACCCAATATTTTTTTATAGAAGGTTTGAATTTTGTCCTCTCTCAATAATTATATTAAATTTGCGCTTGATATTAAAGATCAAAACATTGTTTTTGAAGTTTATTTCTTCCGTTTGGTTAACGGCTATAAGCAGAAGGTTTACCAAGCTGTCTTATTGCAGCCCAGTTGTCCCTTTTGTGGCTCGCAGGAGCTGCAGCACGGATCTCACTAATGCCTACAACCTGCTGCAGTCATTTTATGATGCTTTAGCCGCCAAAGATCCGCAGGCAATTATAGAAGTCATTCATATGTTGGCTGGCAAATGCATCAAACACTGTTAATTTTTAAGCATAATCTAAAAACAGTGATCAACGGGATAACATCGAATTATTCCAACGGCTGCTTAGAAGGATTTAATCGTAAAATTAAACAAATTGAGCGCACAGCTTTTGGCTACGCCAATTTTTCCAATCTGCTATCCAGGATTAGATTGGCAGAAAACAAGGCAAAAGAAAAAGAAACAAGCAGTTTATTAGCTGCTTGTTTCTAATTCAACAGGATTTGCCAAATAGCCATAAAAGTATCGTCATACTTCTATCTGCTTCCTACTTTAGGATGTTTGCCAAATAGCCTTTATTTTATCTTGTTAATCTAAGAAATCACGTAATTGATTTGATCTGCTTGGATGCCGTAATTTACGTAAAGCTTTAGCTTCAATTTGGCGAATTCGCTCTCTTGTAACTCCAAATACTTTACCAACCTCTTCTAGAGTTCTCGTGCGACCATCATCAAGTCCAAAACGTAAGCGAAGAACATTTTCTTCACGGTCTGTTAAGGTGTCAAGCACTTCTTCTAATTGCTCTTTGAGCATTTCATAAGAAGCATGTTGTTCTGGACTAGTTGCATCTTTATCCTTAATAAAATCTCCTAAATGTGAATCATCTTCTTCACCTATTGGAGTTTCCAAGGAAACCGGCTCTTGAGCTATCTTTAAGATATCACGAACTTTAGACGTAGGCATGTCCATTTCTGCTCCTATTTCTTCTGGAGTTGGTTCACGTCCTAAGTCTTGCAGTAATTGTCTTTGAATCCTGATTAACTTATTAATAGTTTCTACCATGTGAACTGGAATTCTAATGGTTCTAGCCTGGTCCGCAATCGCACGAGTTATTGCCTGCCTGATCCACCAAGTTGCATAAGTTGAAAACTTGAAACCCAGGCTGTAATCAAATTTGTCTACAGCTTTCATCAGCCCCATATTTCCTTCTTGAATGAGATCAAGAAAAGACATCCCACGACCTACATAACGTTTGGCAATAGAAACAACTAAACGCAAGTTAGCTTCTGCCAGCTCCTGCTTAGCTTCTTCATCACCTTTTTCAATCCTTTTTGCTAAAGAAATTTCCTGATCTGCATTCAGTAGGGGTACCCGACCTATTTCTTTCAGATACATTCTGACCGGATCATTCATCCTAACGCTTGAAGGTGCTGACATATCTTTTAATTCAGCTTTTTCAACATCTTTTTGCTTTTTCAAGGCTAATCTCGATGGGTTACCTTTTTCATCAACAATACTGATGCCGTTATCCTCAAATTCTTGAACTAATTGGTCAACTGCTTTTCCCTGTAGTTTATAGGGCTTTATCAATTGAGCAACAAAGTCCTTTTCCGTAATAGATTTATCTTTTTTAACATCTTTAACAACCTTTTTAACCATCTTGTCTAAAGACAATTTTTCGTTGCTAGCTGCTTTTTCCTTATCTGCCACAATAAGCCCCCCTTTAACCCTGAATTCTTTTTAACTGCAAAATTTTGCGAGTAATATCTAATATTTCGTCTGTGTCAGTTTTTCGTTTTGCGTCTTGTAAATCATTCATTAAATGTTGCAGTTTAATATTAATCTTGCGCATATTTAATGCGTTTATTTGCTCATCAATTTCGCGGTCTGAAAAATCCTGGGGCATGTTTGTCATTTCAGCATTAACTATTATACCTTGAAGTTCGCTGGGAATAAAATCTAAGAAACTATTAACTGTCGGATTTTCTTGATTTTCACTAAAATTTAACCATAATTCCGCTAATCTTTGAAATTTGGAATCTGGAAATAAAAATTGATGGGAAAGTAAATATTCTTGAGCATGCTTTGAATGAATAAATAAATATAATAAGCGTGTTTGAATAGGATCGCTGACCTCCTCTTTTTGAACCTTAGCTATAGGTGCATTAGCATAACTATTAAAGGACTCATGCTCTTTCGAAGCTGGATAGCCTTGATGCCTCTTTGCTTTGTTTTGCTGCCTGCGGTATTTTGTCAAGTTCACTTTCAGTGAATCTTGCGCCACACCTTGTTCTTTGGCAATTTTGTTCAAATATAAATCTTGTTCAACTGGATTTGATAACTGAGCTATTTCTTTCATAGCCTCATCCAAGTAAGCCAATTTCTCTCTATCATTTGCCAGATTGTATTTCTGCTTTAGACTTTTAAGGAAAAAATCTGTCGGTGTCAACGCACCTTTGACTTCGTCTTGGTATTTTGCAGCACCATATTTTTTGACATATTCATCAGGATCAAGTTTTTCAGGCAAAACAACAATTCCTAAGTTAAAGCCCCCAACTTGATTAAACATTCTAGTTGCTCGTTCTTCAGCATGTATTCCCGGATCATCGCCGTCATAATTGATAATGATATTTTTAGTAATCCTGCGTAACATATATACTTGTTGATCTGTCAAACTGGTCCCCATTGAAGCAATGCCAGACTTTATTCCGGCTTTATATGCTGCAATTACATCCATATAGCCTTCATACAAAATTAAATGCTTTTCACTTCGAGCTTCCTTTTTTGCTTCCGCAAAATGGAACAGAGTCTTTGATTTGGTAAATATTTCGGTTTCTGGACTATTAATATATTTAGCTTCCGTTTTATCATTAGAAAGCCTTCTGCCAGAAAAACCAACGACATAGTCTCCTTCGTTACTAAGCGGAAACATTAACCTTTCCCTAAAACGATCGAATAATTCTCCATTTTGCGATTGAACAAACAGACCGCTTTTGATCAGATCCTCATCTTTAAAATCTTGTCCCCGAAGGTAAGTTAAAAGTAAATTATTTTGTTTGGGAGCATAACCAATCCGGAAATGATTAATTATGTCTTGATTAAGGCCACGTTTTTCTGCGTAACTATACCCTGGTTTTCCTGCGTTAGTAGAAATTAGTACTCTGTGATAAAAGTCGGCTGCTTCTTCATTTATTTTGATAAGTACATTAGAAAATTTTGGCTTTTGACTGGAATATTCTCCAATATCAATATGAGCAAAATCAGCTACTTTTTGAACACTTTCCGGAAAAGTTAAATTTTCCTTATACATCAGAAATGAAAAAACATTGCCACCTTTACCGCAACCAAAGCACTTAAAAAATTGTTTTCCTTCGCTAACGGTAAATGAAGGCGTTTTTTCTTCATGAAAAGGACAGAGACCGACAAAATCTTTGCCCTTCTTTTCAAGTGAAACATACTGACTTATGACATTGACAATATTGACATTATTACGAACTTTAGCAATTGTATCTTCAGGTATAAGACCAGCCATCTTTCCACCTACTTTTATTTAATAACTAATTTGCTTAGATCACCGAGCCGTTTTGCAAGTTGTGCTATCCCATTAAGCTGTGCTAAACGGTTATTTTTAATAGCTTCATTCTTATCCATAATCATATTTGTCTCAAAGTAAACATCAATGATAGGTTGCAGCTTTACAAAGCCATCATAAAGTTTTGAGAGATCATTAACTTTGCTCAAGCTGCTAACTCCATCAGCAAGTTCAGTTTCAGTATCGTTTTCAAACAATTCCGTTTTTACTATGTTTTGGCCCTTGTACTTAGCTTTTTGCAAAATATTATTTATTCTGATTAAGCTTTCAACAACTGGTTTGAATTTATCATCATCATGATGTAATTGCAAAACTTTTGCTGCAGCCAAAATTTGGATGGGATCTTGTTGACTTGAAGCCAGAACCGCATCAATGATGTCATATTTATAGTTATTTTTCTGTAAATACTGTTTAATGCGATCACGAATAAAGGATGAAATTTCCTCTTCCTGTTCAGCTTTTTTAGGCAGTTTAGCTGGTGTTTTATTTTCAAGAGCTGAAACAATTTCCGGTAGAAATTCGTTAAATGGTAATGACCATTTTTGATTCAATAAAATGCGCACGATGCCGTAGGCATAGCGACGAAGTGCATAGGGATCATTTGAAGAAGTAGGAATCATACCAGCAGCAAAGAAAGTAATAATAGTATCTAATTTATCAGCAACGGATAATAATGAACCTACCGTTGTTTGAGGTAATTCTCCTTCAGAGGTAGTTGGCATGTAATGCTCTTCAATGGCATCGGCAACATCATCCTTTTCACCCGCTAATTTGGCATAGTGCTTTCCCATTACTCCTTGAAGTTCAGCAAATTCTCCCACCATTTGGGTAACTAAATCAAACTTGTAAAGCTGACTGGCACGATCAAAATCTTTGACCACTTGGTCATTTAGTTGCCATTTGTTAGCCAAGAAGTCACCTATAATCCGAACGCGTTTCATCTTTTCTGACATTGATCCAATTTTATCGTGAAACGAAACATTATCCAGTTTTTGAACAAAATGGCTCAGAGGGTATTTACGGTCTTCATCGTAAAAGAATTGCGCGTCATCAAGCCGTGCTACTAGCACTTTTTCATTACCTGAAACAACATTTTCCAAATAGTCTTTATTACCATTTCGTACAGCTATAAAATGATTGATTAATTTATCATCTTGATCATAAACTTCAAAGTAACGTTGATTGTCCTTCATGGATGTTATTAAAACTTCTTTAGGCATTTCCAGATATTTTTTGTCAAAAGAGCCGGTGAAAACTGTAGGATATTCAACCAAATTTGTTACTTCTTCAAGTAAACTTTTATCTGGCTTAATTTGCCAATTATTCTTTTTAACCAATTTGTTCATTTGATCAACTATCATTGTGCGACGTTTTGTTGAGTCAACAATTACAAACTGATCTTTTAAGGCATCTTCATAGTCACTAGAGTTAGCTAGAACAACACTGTCTCCTAAAAAACGATGACCTTCAGTTTTTCGTCCAGCTGTGATATCTAAAATTTTGACTGGTACTACTTCATTGCCATAAAGTGAGACTAGCCAATGAATAGGGCGAACAAACTCAAAATCATGAGAATCCCACCGCATCTTGGTTGGAAAAGTCATAGCTTTGACAATGTCGCTCATACCTAAAAGAATATCAGTGGCTTTTTTACCTTCTTTTTGAACATGCACATAAGCATATTCAGTACCTTTTAATTCCTCAAAATAAATATCATCAGTAGTCATTCCTTGACCACGAGCAAATCCTTGAGCAGCTCTAGTCCAATTTTTATCCTGATCCAGTGCAATTTTTTTGGCAGGCCCCTTTTTTATTTCATCAATATCGGCCTGTTTTTCAGAAAGCTCCTCTACTAAAATAGTTAGCCTTCGAGGTGTTGAAAATGTTTTAATGCTTTTAAATTTGAGTCCGTTTTCTTTAAGAAACTTGCTGGTTTTTTCAGCTAACTGCTTAACACTCCTTTCAACGACATGGGCCGGCATTTCTTCAGTACCAATTTCAAATAAATAATCTTTAGCCATTTTCTAGTCCTGCCTTCTTATCTTCTGCATTTTTTAACAAAGGAAAACCTCTTTTTTCACGTTCTTTTACAAAACATACAGCTACTTCATGTGCCATATTTCTAATTCTGGCCAAATATCCTGCTCTTTCAGTAACTGATACAGCTCCACGAGCATCGAGCAAATTGAAAGTATGTGAACATTTCAAAATATAGTCATAAGCAGGCTGCACCAAATTAAGTCCAATTAATTCCTGGGCTGTTCTTTCATAAGTGTCAAAAAACTTTAAGAGATCTTCCTGGTTTGATTCTTCAAAAGCATATTTAGAGTTCTCATACTCAGCTTCTTTAAATATGTCGCGATAAAGAACCCCATCTCCCCATTCAAGGTCAAAAACAGAATTAACATCCTGTATATAAGAAGCTAGTCGTTCAACACCATAAGTTATTTCACTCATTGTTGGCTTAACATCGAGTTCGCCGACAGTTTGAAAGTATGTAAATTGACTTACTTCCATGCCATCAAGCCAAACTTCCCAACCAACACCAGCGCAGCCCATCGAAGGATTTTCCCAGTTGTCTTCGACAAAGCGAATATCATGCTCTAAAGGATTTATCCCAAGTTCCTTCAAACTATCCAAATAATACTGCTGAATATTTTCTGGTGCTGGCTTAATTACTACTTGGAATTGATGGTGTTGAAACAAACGATTAGGATTTTCCCCATATCTGCCGTCAGCTGGACGTCTTGAAGGCTCTACATAACAAGCTGCCCAGGGCTCCGGTCCAACAGCACGCAAAAAAGTATAAGGACTCATAGTTCCTGCACCCTTTTCAACATCATAAGAAGGCATTACCATGCATCCTTTAGAAGACCAAAACTTTTCTAATTTAAAAATCATATCTTGAATAGTTAATTTTTTCTTTGCCATTTATATTTCCTTCCTGCATAAGACCATAAAAAAAGCCTATGCAAAACATGCATAGGGACGAGATTTAGTCGCGGTTCCACCCTAATTCAGGAAATAGTTCCTGCTCTTAATTAATTTAGCTAGAGGTGCCTTTTCCCAGGTGCTCTTTCACCTTCAACACTCGCTTAACTGGTACTTTTTTATCCTCATTATAGCTAATACATATTATTATTTTATCATAAAAAGTATTCAATCAGAAGAGCTAGTCAGTTAATTTCAGCTCATCCAAAAACTTTTTAGTTTTGAGATTGAGATCAATCGTTTCCTGATAAATACGATCAATAGCTCTGCGCGTAGCTTTTTTGGTAATAGAATTAATTTTAATATCACCTAATCTGTTAAAGGGGAGTAAAAAAATAGTTCTCAAAACAGCTGTTTCTTTTGGTTTCAAATGTAAACGAGCTGGATCAGCATAAAAATGCTTACTGCATAAAATACCGCCTTTTCTGATTGAATAATCAAACTCTCCCTGCTTTTCTCCACAGATCACACAGCTTCTCAGTTCTGGCTCTACTCCGTAAGCTGCTAACAATTGCATTTGTACTATCTGAGTTATCATTTCAGGATCAGTACCAGAGTTAATTTTTTGCAAAGCAAAATTTGCTAGATCGTAATACCTGCCTAAATTTTGATATTCAATAAATGCGTGATCTATCAGGTCAAGAATAAAAGAAGCGTAAGCATTTTTAATTAAATCGTCATATAATCCATCAAATTGTTTTACATTTTTGTATGTCCTTAAAGTACTCAAGCCATGGCCAGAAGAATAAATGACATAAGTTCCATAAGAGAAATTAAGCAATGATGCACCTAATTTAGACTTTGCTTTTAGTGCACCACGAGCAAGCAATGTGATTATGCCATTTTTTTCAGTCATAATTTTAGCCAGCAAATCAGCCTCATGATACTTTTGTCTTTTAAAAATTATGCCATTAACTTCCTCGAGTTCACGAACCATTAGGCTAGATCCTTTGGATTATAACCTATTCTTCTTAAAAATTGCGGGTCAGAACGCCAATTGTGCTGTACTTTTACCCAAAGATGCAAATTAACTTTTTCACCTAATAAATCTTCTATTTGGAGTCTGGAATTGATACCAATTTGCTTGAGCATCTTACCGCCTTTGCCAATAATTATGCCTTTTTGCCCATTTTTTTCAACATAAATTGTTGCTTCAATCTGCAATTTATTGTTTTCATGCTTATTCATTTGTTCCACCCAAACAGCGGTAGCATGGGGCACCTCTTCAGCTGTAAGCTTTAAAATTTGTTCACGAATTAATTCTGCAACCATAAAGTATTCTGGTCGATCCGTAATTTGATCAGTGCCATAATACTTGGGCCCTTCAGGCAAATACTGGTGTAAAACCTGAAATAAATCACTAATTCCAATTCCCTGAGTTGCCGAAACTGGTAAAAACTCCCTAAAAATGTTTAGCTTACGATATTGATCAATTATTGGTAAAAGCTCGTTGGGATTAACTGTATCTACCTTATTAATTAGAAGTAAAACTGGAACCGTCGCTTTTTGCAATAACTCTGCTATGTAAGCATCACCCTTGCCCATTTTTTCTGGTTCAACCATAAACAAAATGAGATCAACATCGTTCAAGCTAGACAAGCTGGCTTTATCCATGTAATCATCTAAATCTAGGTGCGGCTTAAATATACCGGGAGTATCAATAAAAATCGCCTGCATATCACCAGTTGTTAAAATTCCAGAGATTTTATTACGGGTAGTTTGCGGTTTGCTAGAAGTAATGGCTACCTTTTGACCCACTAAATAATTCATGAGCGTAGACTTACCAACATTCGGTCTTCCTAGCAGAGCAACAAAGCCTGACTTAATTTTCTTCTCTTCTACCATTATTTACTATTTACCTCTGCCTTCATCTAACTGATCGGGATACAAGGGCAATCCATATTTTTCTAATACCTTTCCTTGTATTTTAAACATGGTTTTTGCTTCGCCTGGTTCAATATGATCATACCCGCTAAGATGCAAAAAGCCATGGACTAGAGTATAACCAAATTCACGGTCCCAACCGGTACCATATTCCTTACTGTGTCGCATAATAACGCTGGGACACATAAATAAGTCACCAATATCTTCAATGAATTCAGGATTATCAAATGTGCTAAAATCAATTTGATCTTCCCCATCTTCAATAGCAAAAGAAATTACATCAGTTGGCCTATCTTTACCGCGATATTTTTTATTAATTTCATTACTGCGTTTTTCATTAATAAAGTTAATACTCATTTCCAAGTCGTTCTTTTTATTTATTTCCTTTTTAGCAAGCAAAAGGAGATTGGTAATCCACTTTTGCCAATCACGTTTTTCATTGTCAAGAAAACCAACTTCATCATTAAAAGTAATGTCTATTGAATCCATTAAATCTATTTTTCTTCCTTTTCGTAGGCATTAATAATTTTAGCAACAACTGGGTGGCGAACAACATCATTAGCTGAAAACCAAATAAATTTAATTTGTTCAATTTTCTTCAAAATACGTTCAGCATCTATTAAACCACTGCGTTGTTTACCGGGAAGATCAACCTGCGTCATATCACCATTAACGATCATTTTCGAATTAAAGCCAAGCCTGGTTAAAAACATTTTCATCTGCGCGTCAGTAGTATTTTGTGCTTCATCAAGGATAACAAACGCATCATCCAATGTACGTCCACGCATGTACGCCAATGGAGCGACCTCAATAACACCGCGTTCCATTAAATGATCGGTAGTATTGTTGCCTAAAATTGCATAAAGCGAATCATAAATGGGCCTTAAGTAAGGATCAACTTTTTCTTTGAGATCACCAGGTAAAAATCCCAGTGACTCTCCAGCTTCAACTGCAGGCCTAGTCAAAATAATCCTGGATACTTCGCCCTTTTTAAAAGCAGCAACAGCACAAACAACGGCAATAAATGTCTTACCGGTACCAGCAGGACCGATCCCAAATACAACATCATTTTTTTCAATGGCTTCGACATATTTTTTCTGCCCCATATTTTTGACTCTAATCGGCTTGCCTTTAGCATCCCGAATCAAAATCTTTTTATATAGATCAGGAAAATATTCTGTTGTTCCTTTATCTGCCATTTTCATCGCACTAACAACGTCAGCTGGACCAATGTTAATATTAGCATTAACAACGTTGTCTAAAGCTTTCAGGACAGCTGAAACTTTTTGGATGTCATTGTCATTACCTTGAATAGCTATACTATTGCCAGTATCAACTACACTAGCATTATAACCGGTAGATAAAAGGCTTAAATTGTTATCGTTAATACCAACTAATTTCTGGATATTCTCAGGATTTTTAGGAATAAAATTGGTTTGGGCCAAATAACTCTGCTCCTTTTCTTATGCCTAATTCAGTTGTTTGCGCACGACTGCAGAAGCTTCTTTGCCATCAGCTTTACCTTTGATTTTAGGCATTAATACTTTCATTACTTTTCCAAAATCTGACTTACCTTGAGCATTCACTTCTGCAATTGCTGAAGAAACAGCTTGATCGAGCTCTTCAGGGGTCATTTGCTTAGGCAAATAGCTTTCAACAATTGTTAGTTCCTGTTTAGTTTCATCTGCCAGGTCTTTACGATCAGCCTTGGTAAATTCTGCAATTGATTCTTCACGCTGCTTTTTTTCTCGGCTAAGGACCGTCAGTTCTTCTTCGGCGGTTAAATCGTGACCAGCTTTAATTTTTTCATTCATCAATGCGGATTTTATCATGCGCACGGTGTTCAGTCTAACTTTGTCACGAGCTTTCATCGCTTCTTTCATATCTGACATTATTTGCTCAGATAAACTCAAATGAATTCCCTCTTTCTTCACAAAATCTAGCTAAATTATAACAAATTTACACCCTAGTTTAAATTAAATAAAACATTAAACTTTAATTATTGTTAATAAAAAACGACTTCTATCAGCTTGATAAAAGTCGCTTTTAAATTAATAATGTCTGCGTTTCCGAGCAGCTTCGGATTTCAGCTTCCTACGAACGCTAGGTTTTTCATAAAACTCGCGCTTGCGGTATTCCTGTAAAGTACCACTTCTAGAAACGGAACGTTTAAAACGACGAAGAGCATCATCAATAGACTCGTTTTCGTGAACGACTGTCTTGGCCATATGTGATCCCTCCTTCCATTTCTTGACGTTACCGTCATACATTTAACTAAATTATATCAAACATCACCGGTGGGTCAATACAAACGAACAATATTTTTCAAATTTTTCACAGGAAAAACTTAATCTGTTAATGATTTTGGTTAAATTGTATAATTAAAGAAAAAAAGGAGTAAATAATGGCTGAAGAAACACCAAAAAAAGAAGTTAACATAATAATAATTTCAGATTCTGCTGGTGATACTGCTTTTAACAATGCTGTTGCCGCAGCCGCCCAGTTTCCTGATGCGCAGATTAATTATAGGAGATATCCATTCATTATTAATAAAGAGAAATTAGAAGATACTTTTGCAGAAATAATACAATATCCAAATTTACTGCTTATTTATAGCTTGGTAAAAGATGAAATGCAGATTCCGGTTATTCGTTTTGTTAGAGAACATCATATTCAAAGTGTGGATATTTTATCACCAGCAATCGAATCGATTCAAAAATTGACTGGTCTTAAGCCGCAACAAAGAATTGGTGCCCAACATAAAATGAATCAAAAATATTTTGATCGCATTTCAGCCATGGAATTTGCAGTTATGTATGACGATGGTAAAGACCCTAAGGGCTTTTTAGAAGCCGATGTGGTACTTTTAGGAGTTTCAAGAACATCCAAAACCCCCTTGTCGCTTTTTTTAGCAAACAAAAATTTAAAAGTAGCTAATTTACCTTTGGTACCTGATACCCATATTCCTAAAGAAATTTATCAAATTGATCCTAAAAAAATTATTGGTTTGACAAATGACCTCTCTGTCTTAAATGAAATCAGACGTGAAAGAATGATTTCTTATGGTCTAAATCCCGATACCTCTTACTCTAATATCGATGCCATAAAAAAAGAATTGGATTCAGCCCAAAAGCTTTATGATCAACTCGGTTGTTTTGTAATAAACGTTGCTCACCGCTCGATCGAAGAGACTGCAGCAATTATTATGAATCATTTAGGTGTTCAAAGCTAAAAGCAAATGAGGCATCTAATTATGGTATTTATGTTTAAATAAAAATTAAAGAGGTGTAATAAATGAGTAAAAATGAACAAATGGCTAATTTAGATACTGCAATATTTGCAGGAGGTTGCTTTTGGTGCATGGTTAAACCGTTTGATTCCCTACCTGGAATTAAAAAAGTAATTTCGGGTTATACCGGTGGACATGTGCCCAACCCAACCTATGAACAAGTATGTACAGGAACGACAGGACATACTGAGGCTGTCGAAATCACTTATGATCCCGAGGTTATGCCTTATGAAAACTTGCTTGACTATTATTGGCAAGTAACTGATCCAACAGATGCTTCAGGACAATTTCAAGATCGCGGTGATAACTATCGTCCCGTAATTTTTTACAATTCTCCTGCTCAAAAAGAAGCTGCGGAAAAGTCAAAAACAGCTCTCCAAAATAGTGGCAGGTTTGATGAGCCAATAGTTACAAAAATTGAACCAGCCAAGCCATTTTATCCTGCTGAAGATTATCATCAGGATTTTTACAAAAAAAATCCCCTACGTTATAGTCTTGAAGAATCTGGTGGTAGAGAAGATTTCATCAAAAAACATTGGCAAAATTAGTCGAAGATAGATTAAAAACTCTTTAAATTTCACGGAAATGTGTTAGTATACTTAAGAAAAATACTAGTTTTTATTTTTATATAGAAACTAGTATTTATTATTTTTAATTAGCAATTTTTCGCAAAGGAATAATTAAATAATGGATCAGCTTGACGCATTCAATCGACGGTATAACCTACTCTCTAAAATTTCTGCCTCATTTTTCTATTCGCTAGCCGTAGCTGTAGCTCTAAACTTCTTTTGGACTCCAGGACACATGTATTCCTCAGGAATAACCGGTTTTGCCCAATTAATTAATACCATGAGTGAGCGCTTTTTACCCGTTACTCTATCAACTTCGGCTTTGTATTTCGTATTGAACTTGCCTCTGCTTTTGCTTGCCTGGATAAAGATTGGACATAAATTTACGTTTTTTACCATCATTACGGTCATACTGGGATCAATTATGATGCGGGTAGTTCAACCACTAAACATGCATCTGGATCCACTTGTCTGTGCAATTTTTGGTGGTATGATCAATGGCCTGGGAACAGGTTTTGCACTTAAGAACGGTATATCTACAGGTGGACTTGACATCATAGGCATTGTCATTCAAAGAAAAACAGGGACGAGTTACGGTAAAATCAGTATTTTAATAAATTTGATAATTATAGCTGCTGCTGGATTTGCTTTTGGATGGACACGTGCATTATACTCTGCTCTGACAATTTTTATCAACGGCCGCGTAATAGATGCTGTTTATACTCAACACCAAAAGCTGCAGGTGACTATTGTTACTGAACAACCTCATGCTATTATTGATGGCATTCAGGAAAAAATGCACCGCGGCATTACGATTTTCCATGATGTTGAAGGGGCTTACAGTCATAATGAGAAAAAAGTACTGATCACTGTGATTGACCGCTATGATATGTATGACATATTACATATTGTTAAAAAAAGCGACCCCTACGCTTTTATGAGTGTAACAGAAGTAGAACGGGTTTACGGCAGTTTTAAGGAACAAGAAATAGTTTAATAGGGACTCAAAAAGAGCATGACTAAGAGCCATGTTCTTTTTTACATAATTTTTATTATTTAAAGAGCTTTTTATATTCTCCATAACCTTTTTGCTCTAATTGCTCATAAGGGATGAACTCTAAAGCCGAAGAATTAATGCAATATCTAAGTCCCCCTTTATCTGATGGCCCATCATCAAAAACGTGTCCTAAATGAGAGTCACCTTCAGGACTTTTGACTTCTGTTCTCTCCATATTATGAGACTGATCACGGTGGTAGACTAATTTTTTAATAGGTCGTGTAAAACTTGGCCAGCCACACCCTGCATCATATTTGTCTTCACTCGAAAATAATGGTTCACCTGATACAATATCAACATAAATTCCTTTTTGATAGAAATCATCGTATTTGCCTTTGAATGGATAATCAGTTGCAGCTTGCTGAGTCACTTGGTACTGATCCGGAGTTAACTGCTTCAATCTCTTATTTTTCTCATTTTGATCCATAAATCACACACTCCTTACTTGATATATTCAATATAACAAAAATAAATAGCATGGACTAACTATAAACTCACTAAAATAATACTTTTTCTTAATTTTATTTATGGTCAGGCTGGGTTATAATATGGTTTCAAGAAAAATAGGAAGGATCTTATTATGCCACATTTAGCAAAAAACTTATCTGCAAAAATAAATTCTAGAATTAGAAACTTGCCTAATTCTGAAATCAGATCTTTTAGTCAAAAAATTTCTCAAATTCCCGGGATAATAAAATTAACAATTGGTGAGCCTGATTTAAATACTCCTGAGCATATAAAACGAGCGGCAATTGATGATATTAATAGTAACGACTCCCATTATGCTCCAGAAGCTGGTAAGGAAAAATACTTAAGCTCCGTCAGCAAATATTTAAAAAAGAGTTTGGGTGTAAGCTATGATCCTAAAAGTGAAATTTGTGCTATTGTAGGTGTCTCAGAGGGACTAAATATTGCCGCCATGGCTTTGCTAAATCCGGGAGAGAAAATCATTGTTCCTACTCCGGTTTGGGAAGTTTATTTTGGTATTATAAAAATGGCTGGTGGTATACCTGTACAAGTTGATACTTCTGCGGATAATTTTCTTTTGACAGCCAAAAAACTGACTGAAACACTTGAAAATGAAGGTAAAGGAGCAAAAGCTGTTATCATTACTGACCCCTCTAACCCAACAGGTCGAGTATACTCAAAGCAAAACTTACAAGAGTTAGCAGAGGTTATCACTAAATATGATATATTTGCTGTAAGTGATGAAATTTATGCGGAATTAATTTACGGTGAAAAAAAGCATTACTCTCTGACACAGATTATTCCGGAAAGAACTGTTTTGTTATCAGGGTTATCAAAAAGCGTTGCAATGACAGGTTGGAGAATTGGTTATATCGCGGGGCCTGCCGAGCTAATGAAATCAATGATCAAAATACATTCATTTTTGATTTCTTCTGTAACTGATAATGTTCAGATTGCGGCATCAGAGGCATTAGAACACGGTGATCAAGACTATATTGAAGCCAGGGAAAAATACCAAAAGCGTTTGTATCTTCTTCAAGATGGTCTAAAGAAGAATGGCTATACTATGGCTACACCAGAAGGAGCTTTTTATATTTTTGCTAAAATACCAACTAAATTCGGCTGTGACGATGTCGCCTTTGCCAAAGATTTAGCTGAAAAAGCCAAAGTTGGAGTAACCCCTGGCAGTTTTTTTGGTGCAGGTGGTCATGGGTATGTTCGCTTTTCATATGCATCTTCTGAAGAGAAGCTCAAAGAGGCTATCAAGCGCATAACTGATTATACTAATAATAACTAAAAAGCTAATTTCTTGGGATTTTCAACTCTAGTAGTTTAAAATTTAAAGAGTAGTCGTTTATATTTTTAACAAGAGAAAGGGTTAAGATTATGCAAGTAACAATGAAAAATGAACCTCTGTCAACAAATGGTGAGCCACCAAAAGTGGGCGAACAATTACCAAGTTTCAAGGTAAAACAGGCAGACGGTTCTGTTGTTTCAATGGAAGAATTAGTGGACAAGCCTACTTTAATCAGTGTGGTACCTAATATTAATACCAGTGTCTGCAGTATTTCTACTAAAAAGTTTAGTGGTGAAGTTGATAAGTTTAACGGTATCAATTTCTATACTATTTCTACCAATACTCCAGACGAGCAAAAAAACTGGTGTGCAGCAGAAGGCGTTTCTAAAATGAAACTTTTGTCAGATGATTCTTTTGATTTTGGTAAAAGTATGGGTTTATTTATTGAAGCTAATAAATTAGATTCCAGAAGCGTTTGGATCGTTGATGCAGATAAAAAAGTTTTGTATCAAGAACTTATTCAGGAACTAACTAACGAGCCTAATTATGATAAGGCTTTAGATTTTTTACAAAATTTAAAATAATCTAGTTAAAAGCGGTTAAGGATGTTATTTCCTTAACCGCTTTTTTTCTTTAAAAAACAGGTTTATCAAGTACAGTCCACTTATCAAATGTTTGATCTGCTAAATCAAATTTGTCTGGGTTTAATAAAAATTCCTTGGCTTTAACTACTAAAGGCGAAGAGTTTGCAATACTTATTTTTGCTAATGGTATCGTGACTGCTCCTAATGAGTCTTGACCGGTAAATTGTTTAACTTCTCCTTGAACCTTGCCAACTGCTTTCTTTATTTCATAAAAAACACAAATATGTTGATTCAAATGCCATTGTTTGTAATCCCATGGGTATTTAAATGAAGTAACACCAATTTGCCTGTAATCATGAACTATTAGACCTGTTTCTTCATTTACTTCACGCATAACTGCACGGTTTAATGATTCCCCGTCTTCTAAACTACCTCCTGGTAAGTCGTAGCGATTTATATAAAGTCCACCCTCTTTTTTGATTACAACTAGATTTTGTTGATCACCAATAATGCCATAACAGCCAAAAGCTCGATGAAACCTGTCAGTCATATGATTTCCTCCTAATATCAAAATGAGAATGGATTATAATTTTCTCACTATTTATTATTAAAAGCAAGCAATTTTAAATTATTCAGTAATAGGCTTTTAAAGCTCTGCTGCTGCTCTCGCTAAAGGTGCCGTGGATGAATATATTTTTTGATAAAGATTATAATATTTATTATAAAGTACAGAATTATGTTGATCGGGTACAATGATATCATTATATCTCACAAATAAATTAATACAGCTTTCCCAATTTTTAAACCATTGGCATCCCATTGCTGCAATCATAGCGGCTCCAATTCCAGGTCCTTGTTCATTTTTTAATGAAATAATTTTTTTACCGAATACGTCAGCTTGCAGTTTCAGCCAAAATTTACTTTTTGCACCTCCACCAATACAAACGATTTTTTCAATAGTCTTATTATTTTGCTCGTAAATCGATATTAAATCTCGCAAACTGTATGTAATTCCTTCTATCACTGCTCGGCAAAAATCATTTTTCGTCAATATTTTACTAATTCCTGTGAAACTTCCGCGGATATAAGAATCCGAGTAAGGAGTCCTTTCACCATTAATATAAGGTGTAAAAAAAAGTTTATTTGCACCTAAATTTGAATTCTGAGCCATTAAAAGCAAGTCATTAAAAGATTTTTCGGGAAAGAAAGTATCCTTAAACCAGCTTAAGGATTCTCCTGCTGCTAATGTTACTCCCATAGAGTAAAAATGATCAGCAACCGCGTGATGTTCCATTTGCAACGTCCCCTCATATGGTGTGTGAGGATTTTGCTCATCAGCTAAAACAACTCCTGATGTACCAATACTACAAAGTAAATTTTGAGAATTTAAAATACCGGATCCAATTGCTGCAACGGCGTTATCTCCTCCCCCAGCAAAAATCTTTGCGTCTGTATTCAGACTAGTTTGCTCACAAACTTCTTTCAAGGGAAATCCAATAAAGTCTGTGGAATTTACGAGAGTGGGACAACAATACTTAGGAATATTAAAAAAATTCAAAATTTTATTACTCCAGCGGTTTTGTGCAATGTCTAAAATTATTGTTCCGGTAGCATCTGAATAATCCATATTTATTTTTCCGGTCATTTTATATCTAACATAGTCTTTAGGCATCATAAAGTATCTAATTTTTGCAAAATTATCAGGTTCATTTTTTTGCAACCATAACAATTTTGGTAACGTAAAACCTGCAGTAGCTTTGTTACCGGTAATATCTACTATTTCTTTTCCAAAATTTTTGTTTATGTAATCAGCCTCATTTGCTGTTCTGCTGTCGTTCCATAATATTGCTGGTCGGATTACTTGTTTATTTTTATCCAAAATTACCAAGCTGTGCATTTGACCAGAAAATGATATCCCGTCTATTTTAGCCAAGTCTTTTAGCTTACTCATAATTTTTTTAACAGCATCTAAAGTTGCATGAACCCAATCATTTGGATTTTGTTCGCTAAAACCTTCTGCCGGATTATAGACTGGATAATCTTCTATTTCTTGATCTACTATTCTTCCTAATTGATCTAGACAACTGACTTTTACGGCACTTGTGCCTAAATCAATTCCTAATACATATTTTTCCATCATTTATTCTCGTATGGTTTAAACTGAAAATTTAGTTTTTTTGACCAAATTGGATAGTCACCGAATAGCAATCGATAAGGAAGCTCATCCTCTTCTATTTCTGGGATCCGAGGAATTGGTTTATAAAAATGGTTATCTAAATTATCGTTATTGGTTTTTGAGACCTCCCAAGCCATAACTTTGCCAGTTCCTGCTTCAACATCCCACTTATGGTAAATTCCGGGTGTTGCAGTTAAACTTTCACCTGGTTCTAACTTGATGGTTGCACCAGCGGGAACCACTAGTTTTTCTCCATCTTTAACTATTTTAACTTCACTTTTATGATCAATTTCACCAGTTTTTGTCGAATTCCAGACTCTAATTAATAAATTTCCTCCACCACGATTAACAGTATCCTCTTCTTTTAGCTTATGAAAATGGTACGGCAGCTCTTGTCCTTCTTCTAAGAATAATATTTTTTCACAATAAGGTTTTGGGTAAATGTCAGTATGCTCATAATTGCCATTCCTAAACGTAAAAGCCACTAGGCCATATTTTGCAAAATTTTTACTGCCAAAATCGGTTACATCCCACCCCAACATATTATCAACAATTTCGCGATAACGTTCATTGAGTCCAGTCCAATCATTAATATTCCAACTTGCGAACTGAGGAAAATAAACTTGGTGCTTTTTTGCAAAATCAATATTTTTTTGAAGGATTTTATTTATTTGCGATCTTTTCATTTTTTACCTCACTAAAATCAAATTGTAGGTTAAATTCAATTCTTTCATCTGGTTTGATATATTTTAATTTATTATTTTTATTAGCTTGGCTAAAACCATTCACATCGTTTGTACCAGGCTCTAATCCTAAAACATAGTTTTTGTTTCTTTCCAAACGCCATTCATTCAAAATCGGGAGTGTTTTACTACTAAATTTAACTTTTAATGAAAGGTTTGTTCTTGGACTAATTAAACTATATTCAGATTTTTTTAAAGTATGAAAATATACCTGTTCAGGCTCACCTATATTAGGTTTCTTTAATTTAAACGGATAACTACCTTTTATTCTCTGATATTTACGGTTGAAACTTTCTTCTGGCTGGAAAAATATTTCAGTGTCGGGTGTTAAAAATGGATAACCAAAATTATTATGATACAAAAGCATATATGGTACAGTGTCGTCTCCGGCATTTACTAAAGTGTCATCTATACGTATACTTGTCTCATTAGTACTTACGGTGATTTTGCGGTGTAATATTAAGTGTGGCCCAAACATGACTGAATCAGCAATGTTACCTTCAACCTGAATTTTGTTTTTTAAAATTTCATAACTAAAATTATATGCAGGCGTATTGCTAACTGTACCGTGTAAACCGCGCCTACTATCAGAGCTTCCCATATATGCCAATCCACCTGTTGTTAAAAATCCAACATTGAAATTGCGCATAAATCCTTTATCTTCATCCTCATTAAAGTAAGTACTGTTTACAAGACCTGTTGCCGATAAAAACGATATGTTTTTTCCATTCAACTTTAATTCTACTATATCCATGCCTCTGTCTAATGCCACTGTAAGTGAAAAGCCACTGGCAGTGGCTATTTCAAAAGCCTTTAATCCAGTAGCTTTTCCCTCAAGAAATTGAATATATTTGACAGAGTTTAGTTGAGCCTTATTGCCAATATATATTTCTGAATTCTCGTTTTTCATTTACCCTATACTTATATCTCCTAAATCGACATCTTTTTCTTCTTTCTTTTCATTTTCTGCGCTAACAGGTCTTTTTAAAATGAAGAAAACTATACCGGTGACTAAACTACCTATGAGAAGAGCAATTAAAAATTGAACAGGTTTCGACATAGTAGGAACTGCAAATATTCCAGAAGCAGGAATTTTTGAATCTGCACCCCATAGCATTGAAGTCCGCCACCTATTGCTCCACCACAAGCAGTTGAAACTATTGATCTCCACAAATCGTTTAAAACAATAGGTAAACTCCCTTCGGTGATTTCACATATACCCATGGGAAAAGCTGTTTTTAGTGTGTCTACTTCCGTTTGTGTGTAAATCTTCTTATGAAATAGTTTTTCAAGGAAATATGCAAAAGTAAAACCAAATGGCGTTACCATAGAAGCCAAAATTAGAACAGTGATTGGCTCATTGACTCCTTCTGCCTGCATTGCTAATACAAAAGCAAAGACTGTCTTGTTAATGGCTCCACCATAATCGACTGATGCCAAAATGCCAATAATAGCACCATAAAGGAATTTTTGACTCGATGGTAATTGAGTTAGATATCTGGTAAGCATTTTTTGCCCTTCGGCAATTGGCGCGCCTAATATGTAAAACATGACGGCAGCTGACAAAATTGATGATAAAAATGGTATTATCAAAGTCGGCATTAGACCTTGTGCCCAATTAGGTACTTTTATTGTTTTTACAATTAAAATTGTAAACCAACCGGCAACATAGCCTCCGATTAAACCTCCCAGGAACCCAGCTTTAATCATATTTGAAATAAGACCAACTAAAAATCCTGGAGCTATTCCTGGCTTGTCAGCAATTGCAAAAGAAACTCCGGTTGAAACAACAACAGGAAGAAGTCCTAAAATTAAGCTCCCGGCTGTACTAAAAGCATCCCATATTCCAATAGTACCAGTAAAGTTGGTAATGTTTTTACCGCCAAAGATATTTCCAACTGCTAATAACAATCCTCCCGCAACAACAACGGGAATCAAATATGAGATTGCCGTCAAAGCCGGTTCTTTAATTTTGACTATAATCTTATTTTCAGCCATTTTTAAACCTCTATTTAACATTTAATGCAGAATGCAATTTTTTCATTAATTTGTTTGGACTTTGTATTGCAGTATCAGTGGAAATTTGGACAATTTTTTTGCCCTTAAATCTTTCTCTTCCAGTTACTTTTACATCAACTGCTAGTAAAACAACATCAGCTTCTTTAATATCTTCTGGTTTCAGTGCATCTTCAGTACCGATAGTACCCTGAGTTTCAATATGAATTGTGTCCCCACAATCTTTAGCAGCCTGTTCCAGTTTTTCTTTTGCAATATAAGTGTGAGCTATTCCCGCAGAACAAGCTGTTATGCCAACAATTTTCATTCATAAACATCTCCTTTATTCTTTAAAAGCATCAATCACTTCCTGAATGCTTTCAGCTTTTTTTAATTTGTCAACAACTTGCCTATGTCCTAATCTCCCAGCAAATATTGACAATAGTTTTAATTGATTCTTTGCTGAATTGGTATCATTGCTTACAGCAAACAAAATAACTATTCTAATCTTCTCGTTATCCAATGATTCCCATTCAATGCCATGTTTCAAAATTCCAATAGCAACACCTATTCGTTTGACATCATCACTTTTTCCATGAGGGATTGCTATGCCTTGACCTATTCCGGTTAAGCCTTCTTTTTCTCGTAAATAAATATCTTGGACAAAGGGGTCAACTTTATCAATATAATTTGCATTTTTGAGCAACTCTGCTAATTGCACTATAACTTCATATTTATTTCTAGCATTAAGCCCAATTTTTATAACCTTAGGATCCAAAACAGAAGTAATATTTTCCATATGTAAAACCAAATACTTTTATGCCTTAAATGTTTCAGTCTGGAAGTTTTCGATTTTGTAAGGTACTTCAACTGGTTCTTCGTGTTCAAAATATAGATGGGTTCTATTAGTTGCCTTGCAGAGTTCATTCTTATGATGTACAATTTTTTGTTCTTCAATCATTGCTTCCGGAAACATTAATTTTGGCTCGCGCATTTCATTTGGATCACTGTTATCTAGCAAATGACGCAAACCGGTTGCAAACGCAATTTTGATATCACTTGAAATGTTTATTTTATTGATACCATTGTCAATTGCTTCTTGAATTTTATCGTCAGGATTATTCGAAGCTCCGTGCAAAACTAACGGTACATCTACAGCTTCTGAAACTTGTTTTGCAATTTCCGGTTTCAATTTAGGCTGTACATCTTTAGGGTAAAGACCGTGGGCAGTACCAATTGCAATTGCCAAAGAATCAACATTTGTTTTCTCAACAAAATCCTTAGCCATTTCAGGTGTAGTGTAATGTACATCGTTTGTTAAATGGCCGTTGACATCATAACCAGTATCAGCTATTGTTCCTATTTCAGCTTCAACTGATATTCCAGTGGCATGAGCTGCCTCAACCACTTTTTTTGTAGTGGCAATATTTTCATCATATGGTTTCATAGAGCAATCAATCATAACGCTAGTGAAGCCTAGATGAATAGCATGAATGCAGTCTTCATAACTAGCACCATGATCTAAATGTAAAGCAATTGGCAAATCTGTTTTATTAATGCCCTGTAAAACTTGCCCCACAAAGTTATCACGCAGAAATGCCAGCTCGGTGGGATGAATCGCCATTATAAAAGGTGTTTGATCTTCAATACACTTTTCCAGAGTTGCTGTAAAAAGTTGTCCAGATCCAGCGTTGTAAGCTGGTATTGCAAAGTGATTTTTATGTGCTACATCCAATAATCTTTTTCCTGTTACTAAAACCATTTTTACCTCCAAAAATTAATAAATTATATTTTCTGAAAAACAAACTTTTTATGGTCCACTTTTCATGATCTTCCTCCTTTACAAGTATTTTTCTATTTCTTCTGCTGTTTGACATTGACTTATTTTGGAAATGACGTTTTTATCTGCAAATTTTCGGAAAATTTTGATCAATCTTTTGATTCTCGGACTATTCTTTTGAGATTTACGGCTAATCAATAAAATAAAACAAGTATCTACAGCAGTACTATCTGGACATTTCCATTCATCTATTTTCTGAGCTAACTTACAAATTATTAAATTAGGAATTACATTTTCTTCTAAGATGATATGAGGAAAGGCAATACCATTTCCAAAAGAAGTGTTTTTAACCTGTTCCCTGGCCTGCAAGCTTTTAAAAAGTTCTTTTTGTGATAATTTTTTTTGACTGGCAACGCTTTTGGATATCAGAGAAAAAAGTTCTTTTTTAGTAATTTTTTGGTCAACATTTATTTTTATAAAAAAATCATCGCTGCTTTTGGATTCTGTAGACTGCTTGTCTAACATTTTTTTCATCTTCTTTTGTTAAAAAAGCACTAACTAGTTCAACTGGTACATTGGTTTTTACCGATAATGGAACTGTACTTATCAGCAAGTCAATATTTTTATGTTTTTTTAGTATGTCTTCTATCTCGAGGTTGGAACCTAAGCCTATGACCTTTAAATCAGGCATTAATTTTCTTATTTTTGTTGAAATTATTTCTGAAGTACCAATCCCTGTTGTACAAATAATATAAACGCGTACCATTTTATTTCTATGTGGTTGAGCTTCTAAATATTTAACGAAGTAAAGGCATATAAAACCTGTTTCATTATCTGAAATTGCTGGTAACTGAAATTCACGTTCCACCTGTTTTGAAGCTAATTTAGTAGCTTCAAAAACTTTCTCATATTCCAATTTAATGTCATTTAATAAAGCATTTGGCAAGGAAACTTGCATTTTCAAACGAATAATCATTGAAAAAATATGATTTTTAATATCATTTAATATATATTTGCTAAAACCGGTATTCAGAAATTGTGAAACCAATGTAATGTATTCTTGAGAAACTCGTTCCGCTAATTTATGATCATCAGAAGTTATTTCACTTTTTTTCTCACTAAATCTTGAGGATATTAGATATTCAAATAAGTAGTAAGTTTCAACTTCTAAAGATAATGGCTGTACGTTTAAATAATTTTCAATGTTTTGAATAATTTTCTGGCAAATCTTGAAAATTTCAGGATTTGCCTTCGATTTTCTTGTTATACTGGACTTTGACTCAACTGAATAGTTTACTGATTTAAATTTTCTTGCTCTGCTTAACAGAATATAAATATGTGTAAAAAAATTAATATTATAAGGATAAGGAAGATTGTTATTTAGAGATTTCATTGCCAGTTTTAATTGTTCTAAGGCGAAGTCAAAATCTTGGTCATCGTATTGTCCAATACTATTTCGCAAACTACTAATTTCTGTTGTATTGTTAACATGTAAAACTACTTCAATAATGGCATTTCTAATATTTTTTCTGTTCCTTTGATGCTTAAAAAACGTTGCTTGCGAATTAATGACAGATTCCATCTTTTAATTTTTGCAGAAATCATTTTTTCATCATTTTGAATCACTGCTTCACTAACATATAAACTATTAATGATATCTGTAATTGAAACTGCTTTGGGAGATGCAATTAAGAGTCTGGTTAAAATATTTTCTTGACGTTCATTGATTTCCGAAAAAGCAGCAGATTTTTTATTTTCGTACTTTAAATAATTTTGATAAACTAACTCAAATCCCTTACTTCTTTTAGAAATAATTATTTTTTCTGGAAAATTCTGATTTAATTGATTGATCCTCCTAATTATTGTTTTACGTGAGACGTTTAATTTTTGCGAAATTTTAGCCGAAGAATTGAAACCATGATTTACTTTTAAATAGTTGATTATGGATTGATTCAAATCTTTAACCATTTCTTTTCTCCTTCCGACATTTTTATTATATAAGTCTGTGTAAGCGCTACATCATAAGAAAATGTCCCCAATCAAAATTGAATGAGGACAAATAAAAAAGCAAAAGAGCTGTGTATAATTTTCACAGCTCTTTTGCTTTAGTTAAAAATACTTTTAAACTTTCCTAATCCCACGTGGTATTTTGTGCAGCATCTTTTTCGGCTTGTGCTTTCAAGTTTGCTTCAATTTTAGCTACATCGTCTTGATACTTATCTTCGACCTCAATACCCAAATCAGTTAATTGCTGTTCAGATACAGGAGCAGGCGCGTGCATCATTGGTTCTGAAGCATTGGCATTTTTCGGGAATGCCAATACATCACGGATATTATCTTTTTCAGCAAGCAGCATTGCAAAACGGTCAAGCCCGATAGCAAGTCCCGCATGTGGTGGAAAGCCCATATCCAAAGCTTCAAGAAGGTAGCCAAACTGTTCATAAGCACGTTTTTTGGTAAAACCAAGGGCCTTAAACATTTTTTCCTGAATTGAACGCTTGTGAATACGTATTGAACCTCCACCCAATTCATCACCGTTCATAACTATATCATAGCTGCGAGCATGAGCCTTGTGCGGTTCAGTATCCAATAATTTAATACCTTCATCATCGGGCATAGTGAATGGATGGTGTGCTGCAATCCATCTACCGAATCCTTCATCATATTCAAATAATGGCCAATCAACCACCCACACAAAGTTAAATACATGTTTTGGAATAATATTTGTTTCTTTAGCGAATTCACGACGCAAATGGTCAAGTGAGTCGCAGCAAACTTTCCATTTGTCAGCAATAAATACGACTAATTCGCCGCCTTGCAAGTTAAATTCATTAACTAAAGCAACTTTATTTTCATCAGTTAAGAAACGAGAAACGGGACCGGAGAATTCACCATCTTCAAATTTGACCCAAGCCAAACCTTTTGCGTGATAACGCTTAATATAGTCCTGCTTTTTCTCAATTTGTTTGCGTGAATATTTTTGAGCACCATCTTTAACGGCAATCCCTTTAACAAAACCACCATCTGCAATGGCACCAGAGAACACCTTAAAAGAACTATCTTTAAAGATTGCACTTAGATCATGAATTAACATGCCGTAACGGGTATCTGGTTTATCTGTTCCGTAATTATTCATTGAATCTGTCCAAGAAATGCGGTCAATTGGAGTTTTTAGATCAATTCCCATTACGTCTTTCATGATTTTCTTGAGCAGACCTTCTGTATAGTCCTGCACTTGCTGCTCATCAGTAAAAGAGGTTTCCATATCAATCTGCGTAAACTCAGGTTGCCTGTCACCCCGCAAATCTTCGTCTCTAAAGCATCTAGCTAACTGATAATATTTATCGAAACCGGCTCCCATCAATAGCTGCTTGAAAAGCTGGGGAGATTGTGGCAGAGCGTAAAAACTGCCAGGATAAATTCTGGATGGAACTAGATAATCACGTGCACCCTCCGGTGAAGACTTTCCTAAAATTGGTGTTTCAATGTCAATGAAACCATTTTGATCAAAAAATTCGTGTGTGGCTCGTAATATTTTTGACCGTAAAATGATAGCATTTTGCAAGTTTGGTCTACGCAAATCCAAATAGCGATACTTTAGCCGAGTCTGTTCAGCAACCTCAACGTCATCTTTAATTTCAAATGGTGGGTTCTTAGACTCATTTAAAATGATTATTTTTTCAGCCTCAACTTCGACCTCTCCCGTTTTCATATCAGGATTAATACTTGAACGTTTGACTACTTTTCCTTTGACTTGAATTACATATTCATTTCCTAGTGAATCTGCAATAGCCATTAATTCTTGACCTGAATCATGGTTAACTACTACTTGGACAAGGCCTTCACGATCGCGTAAATCGATAAAAACCAAATTACCCAGATTACGCACTCTCTGAACCCAGCCATATAAATTTACATCCCGATTAAGGTAGTCCTGAGTGATATTGCCACAATAGTCAGTTCTTTTTTCCATTTTTTTCATTTTTATTCCTTTAATTGTTCCATTACCGCATTCATATTTTCGAGATCATTAAAACTAAACTTAAAAGTTTTAGCATCAGCAAGTCTTTTAACATTTAAAACTTTGTCAGCTAATTCTTTACCGCCAAGTGTAATAACGAACTTTGCTTTTGCTCTATCCGCTTTTTTGAATTGAGCTTTTAACTTTTTTTGCTCAACATCATATTGAACTTTCAGCCCTTGCTTACGCAATAAACGAGCAATTTCAACTGTTTTTACTTCTGTTTCTTGACCGATATTGGCTATAAAGAAATCAATGCCCTGATCTGCAAAAAGTTCCGGATTTTGTTTTTGTAATACCAGCATCAAGCGTTCTTCTCCAATGCCAAAACCAACTGCTGGAGTACTTGGTCCGTCAAATTCCTCTACTAAGTTATCATAACGACCGCCGCCAAGAATTGTTGAAGCAGATTCCCAAATGCTTTTATCTTCGACCATGAATTCAAAAATTACACCAGTATAGTAGTCCAGTCCACGAACTAAATCATTATCGATCACATAATTAATCTTTAATTGATGCAGCATCTTTAAAATTTGGTCAAAATTTTCCTTTGATTCTGGATCCAAATAATCAACTATTTTAGGAGCATTTGGTAAAAATTGCTTATCCTGTTCATCTTTGGAATCTAGAATACGCAAAGGATTCTTTTCTAACCGTCTTTTTGAATCATCAGAAAGCTGGTCTCTAACTGGTTTAAAATAATTAACTAGTGCATCATGATAATCTTGCCGTACTTGTGAATTTCCTAATGTATTGATATGCAATTCATAATTTTTCACACCTAGCTTGGCCAGTAAATCATGAGCCAGAACTATTGTTTCCACGTCAGCCAAAGGATTTGCGGAACCAAAACTCTCAATGCCAATTTGGTGAAACTCTCGTTGACGCCCTGCTTGGGGCCTTTCATAGCGAAATGTCGATTCAATATAATAAACATTTAAAGGCTTAACAATTTCTGGTGCATAAAGTTTATCCTCAACGTAAGCTCGCACTACCCCCGCTGTTCCTTCAGGCCTTAAAGCAATATGTCTGCCGCCTTTATCATTAAAGTCATACATTTCTTTTTCAACTACATCAGAAGTTTCACCACTCGAACGTGAAAAAACATTGTAGTTTTCAAAACTGGGTGTCCGAATCTCGCGGTAATTTGCCCCTTTAAAAAAGTCGCGTAATATTTGTTCGACTTTTTCCCATGAACCAGATTCATCTGGCAAAATGTCAACTGTTCCTTTAGGTCTTTGAACTCTCATTTAATCATCCTTTTAATAAAAAAACGTCCTTGAATAAATCAAGGGCGCTCTGATTTAGCACGGTACCACCTTTTACCTGCTGCGAATAACGCTCGCGATGCGATTATTATCTGGTAAAGGGGTCACAGTTAGTTTTTTTCCACCTTTTCACCAAAAATAGGCGGTCTCTGAATAAAAATACTAAACTTCAGTCTTTGTCATTGATAATTCTTTTTTAGAATATAGTTTTCACAGTTAAAAGTCAACCTGTAGTACTATTTATGCACGATATTTACAGATCCAACACGATTGTGAAAGGTCCATCATTTTCTAAATCAACCTGCATGTCAGCACCAAATTCACCTGTTGCTACGGTTAATCCTAAATTTTCCAATTCTTTATTAAACTGTTCCCATAACTCTTTTGATTTTGGTGGCCTCATAGCTTTGATAAAACTTGGTCGATTACCCTTTTTGGTATCTGCTAGTAAAGTAAACTGACTAACACTTAATATTTGTCCGCCAACATCTTTAATTGCCAAATTAGTTTTACCCTTTTCATCTTCAAAGATACGCATTTTGGCAATTTTAGCAGCTGCCTTTTTAACAATATCGGCTTCATCACCTTCTTTTAACCCAACCAGCAATAACAAACCCTTAGAGATCTGTCCTACTCTATTTCCAGCAATTTTGACACTGGCTCGATTTACTCTTTGGATTACAATCCGCATTAATTATCAGCTCTCCTTGTCTGATATACATCTGGTATATCTCTTAACTTGGTTAAAATATCATCTAGTTTTGCTGAATTGTTCACCGCCACTGTAGCATATATATGTGCAATATTATTTTCGTTGACTTTGCCTGAGATATTATTAATATTTGGGGTTAACGTGTTCAACTTTGTAATGACATCAGTGAGTAATTTGCCCCGGTTGTAACCGAAAACTTCAATATTAGCATTAAATGCTTGGGCACTGTTTTCTGCAACATTCTCCCATTGAACTTCAATCAGCCTGCCCTTACTTTCGTCATTATTTACTATATTGCGACAGTCTGTTCGATGAATTGTCACGCCCCGGCCTTTAGTAACATAGCCGACAATGTCGTCTCCTGGAACTGGATTGCAACACTTGGCCAAATGAAGCATCAAGTCACTTATGCCCTGAATCATGACACCATTTTTGTGCTTGATCTTCATTGCCTTAGAATCTTTTTTACTTGGTGGATTTTCCGAAACTGCTTTTTGTCCTGAATTCAGAATTTCTTCTTCAAGCTGCTTTTGCTTCTTCTTTTCATTCTCGTGCCGTATATCTGCAGTTAATCTGTTGACCACACCAATCGCGGAGAGATCACCAAAACCAATTGAAGCATACATTTCATCTGCTGTGTGATAATTAATTTGCTCCAATAGTGGCTCAATATGTTCTTTTGACATAAATACTTTGGGTGAAAGTCCTTGCTCACGCAGTTTGTCAGCAACCATTTGCTCGCCCTGCTCAATACTATGGTCACGATCAAGATTTCTAAAGTATCTGCGAATTTTGTTTCGTGCGCGCGAGGTCTTAACTAAATCGACCCAGTCGCGTGATGGGCTTGCGTTTGACTGCGTCATTATTTCGATGACATCACCATTTTTCAATTTATAATCAAGAGGTACTAACTTACCATTGACTTTGGCTCCGACCGCATGGCTACCCACTTGAGTATGGATTTCATAAGCAAAATCCAAGGTCACTGACCCTTTTGGCAGTTCATAAACTTCACCTTTAGGAGTAAAAACATAAACGCGATCAGAGAAGATTTCGCTTTTAACGCTTTTCATGAATTCATCAGCGTCTGATGTTTCATCTTTTAACTCTAAAATTTCACGAACCATATCCAATTTTTCATTTGAGCTGGTTTGTTCTACACCTTTAAAATTACCCCTCTTATATGCCCAGTGAGCAGCGACACCGTATTCCGCAACTTCATGCATCTGTTCGGTTCTGATTTGTATTTCCAGGGGTCTGCCCCCAGGACCAATAATAGTGGTATGAAGTGACTGGTAGCCGTTGACCTTAGGAACAGCAATATAGTCCTTGAACCTGCCAGGCATCGGCTTCCACTTAGTATGGACTGCTCCTAAAACTGCATAACAGTCTTTTACTGTTTTAACAATTACGCGTACTGCCAACAAGTCATAAATTTCATTAAAATCTTTATGCTTGTTGACCATTTTTTTATAAATAGAATAAATATGCTTTGGCCGACCGTATATTTCGTACTTAATGCCCAGACTATCCAAACTCTCCTTAAGTGTCTTGATTGCATCTTGGATATATTTTTCCCTTTGGCTGCGTTTAAGACTCATTAAATTAACAATCCGGTAATATGCCTTTGGGTTCAAATAATGAAAACTCATATCTTCGAGTTCCCATTTAATTGTTCCGATACCCAAACGGTCAGCTAAGGGAGCATAAATATCCATAGTCTCGGATGCAATTCGACGCTGCTTATCAGGGCGCAAATGCTCTAAAGTATGCATATTATGCAGTCTGTCAGCTAATTTGACCATAATCACTCGAATATCTTTTGCCATTGCAATTAACATTTTTCTATGATTTTCAGCCAAAAATTCTTGGTGTGATTTATACTGGTATTTATTTAATTTAGTAACGCCATCAACTATAAAAGCAACATCTTTGCCAAACTTTTCCTTGATATCATCATTGGTAACTGGTGTATCTTCTACCGTATCATGTAAGAATCCTGCTGCAATTGTATCGGGGTCAAGACTCAATTTTGCAAGAGTACCAGCAACTTGGGTGGGATGAACAATATATGGCTGTCCGGAGGCTCTTTTTTGGTCTTTATGGGCATTTGCAGCAAATTTATATGCTTTTTCAACAAACGCAATTTGATCATCATTCATATATTTTTTACAGGTATCTATCACCTGTTCATGTGTCATTTCGATGTACTTTGACATATAATATCGCCCCTTCTAGCACTAACCGTAAATTTGATTATCCATTAAACCAAATATTTCCAAAATGAGATAAATTAACGCAAACAAAAAGTTATAATTAGCATATTTCAATAAAACAATTAAGCAAAAACAGCCTGGCATAAACAAGAGCCAATAGTGCCTTAAATTAAGTGCTTTAATCAATTTGCCAATGTGATAGCTGATTATGCTGTTGAGCATTATAAATAACAGTCCCACGCGATAAATAGTCCTTATTGAAAAAAGGCTAAATATGAGTGGCAAAATCATGACTAACATACTCCAGCTGATTACAGGTGTAATTTTATAGCTATTTAACTTTTTAAAAAAAGGAATATTTTTTAGTTTATCAATCAACTTGTCAGTTCCTTACTAATTTAATTATCTATTATAACTCTATTTAGTTATCTTTTCTTTCAATAATTAACCCAATCCAACGTCCTTGTTGCATTGATAATATAATTTGGAATCCATTTGCAGTCAAAGCTTTCTTGATTTTTTTTATTTGATCACAATCTATTCCAGAAAAAATCACTTTTCCGTTAGAAGTCAAGTGCTCATCCAACTCTGGAATTAAATCAAGTAAAATTTCAGCCAAAATATTTGCTACAATAATATCATACTTATCTTTAACTTTATTTAATAAGTTCGTTTTCTGCACTTTTATATTAGTTAAATTATTTAAAGATATATTCTCATTAGCAGCAGTTATTGCCTCGTCAGATATATCCGTTGCTAAAACTGATCTCGCTCCTAAAATAGACGAAGCAATTGCTAAGATTCCAGAACCAGTGCCAACATCACAAACAGTCTCTGGCCTGACCAAAATCTGTTCCAGTCCTAACAATGCTAGTTGAGTAGTCTTATGCGAACCAGTGCCAAATGCCAAACCTGGATCAAGTTTAATTATGTTTTGGTCTTTAAAAGCCGGCTTATATTGTTCCCATTCAGGAACTATTGCCAGGTGCCTGGAAAAGTCAATTGGATGATAAAATTTTTGCCACACTGTATTCCAGTCTTCATCTTTGATATAAGAGGCACTCACTTCAGCCTCACCTATTTTCAAACCGTAACCCTCTAGTTCAGACAACTTTTTTTGGTACTTTTTAACTAATTCTGCCTTGTCTTGTTCTATATCAAAATATGCTAAAAATTCCAAATCTTCAGGTAAGTCTTTTATTTCGTCAAGTTTAACAATTGTTGAATCGGATTCCCAACCTGCTTGTTCGAAGTCTGAACGCTTCCGCGTTTCTGTGCCCAAACAGTGCAGTACATCCTGACTATATATATTTAATGCATCTTCAACTTCATGACTAGTTTCTATTTTAATAATTAACAATTTCATTATTTTTTTAACTCCCTTTTATTTTCCCTTTTATCAATGCTATCATTAAAAAGGTGATCATTATGTCAAAAAAGAAAAATAAGATTGAAAAGACGCTTGTCGAAAAAATATTAGATAGGGATAAAATCTCATATCGGCAAGCAGAGTTTGCTACACATGAAGACTCGGGTGGTGTGGCAAAAATGGATACATCCATTTTAAACGAGAATGAACATTTGGTCTACAAAACTTTGGTGTGCTGGGGAAATAAGACGCCCACTTTAGTAGCTGTAATACCAGTAACCGAGCATTTGAGCATGAAAAAATTAGCAAAAAATTCAGGTAATAAAAAATGCGAAATGTTACCCTTAAAAGATTTAGAAAAAACCACCGGTTATGTACATGGGGCAAATACTCCCATCGGCATCTATTTTAAACATCATTTTCCCATTTTCCTTGATAATAGCATGGTCAGCGAAAAAGAAATTGCTGTTTCCAGTGGCAAAATCGGGCGTAGCGTGTTTCTAGATCCTCAAGATTTGCAAAAAATTACACATGCAAAATTTTGTGATTTACTGGAATAAAAACAGAATTTAAATTTCGTCTTCCGAAAATTTTTCTTCTAAAAAGTTGCTTAAGTTATAGTATTAAAACGTTCTTTCTAATATAATTAAAACAAATAAAAAGTATAAAGAATAGGAAAAAGCAAATGACATTGTTAACAGATGAACAACTTGCGAATATCGCACATGACTATTTTTTGAGCAAGCTGAACATTGCAGAAATCTCGAAAAAGTATAATCTCTCTCGTTATCTGATAGCTAAGGCAATAGAAGAAGCCGAAGATAAGGGAATTGTAAAAATTAGTATTTATCAAAGCCCTAAACGATCACAAAAACTTGAGCGTGAATTTCAAAGACTTTTTGATTTAAAGGAAGTCTATATTTTAGAAGATAAAGAGACTAAAAACCAAGATAATGAAATGATTGTTAACTTTGCAGCTAAACAAATACAGCATTATATTAACTCAGCTCATGTTGTCGGCTTAACTTGGGGAACTCTCTTAAGAGACATTATTGATGATTTTGCAACGGAAACACGTGATGATTTGACATTTGTGCAGTTATTAGGCCAAGTTGTAAATGCCAGTAAACGTAAACAACCATTAATTCAGCACGCAGCAAACAAGTTCAGCGCAAAATGTCTAACTTTTCCTGCCCCTCTTTATGCGATTGATCCCACTTTAGTAAAAAAGGTTCATAAAGAACCATACTATGAATATATAGAGAAATATTTTTCTCAGCTCGACTTAGTATTTGCAAGTATCGGAACATTCCAGTCGTTAGAATCAGGCCAATTCTTTATGGATTATTATGCAGATAAACTATTTACAGGTCTAGAGAAAAATCAATTAGCGGGAATTATTTTTGGCAGGCCTTATGATATTAAGGGGCGTTTTTATAGTCCTATTGAAACACATATTTCAGGAATCAGTCTTGCCAATATTTTTGCAGTTCCTGATCGCTTTGTAATTGTCAGGAATCGCTTCAAAGAAGACGCTCTTTTAGGAGCTTTAAGAACTGGAGTAATTACTCACTTGATTACTACTAGTGGAATAGCCGAAAGAGTTTTACATAAGAATGACACTCTTTAGTTTTAATCAGAGGATATCTCCTGCTTATACAAATTAGTAATATAATTTTGTAAATCTGTGACCGAATGTCTTCTTGAACGAGCACATTCTTTGGCAGGTCTTGAACATAAAAAACATCTGCGAACAGGCATACCCAATTCTTTGCGGGATATAGCCTGTTTTTGTTTATTAATCAACACATCAGCATCAAAAAGTCTATTTAATTTTTGATGCTCTTCAAATTCAACTGCTTTTTCTTTTACAACTCTGTAATTACGATTAACAAGGTAAAAATTTTCGGGACCCGTTTCCTTTTCCCAGTGTTCATAAAGAATAAAAGGCAAATTACTGCTTTGAAAAATTTTTTCTAAATCAAAAATACCTTCGGCAAATATTTTTTCTAAATAACAATTGTTTTTAATAGGTCCAGGAATATTCAATTTAACATCCAATAGTGTAATCTTTGGAAACTTTTGCAAGATTTCTTGTTGAAGCTTGACTCGTTCGTCTTTATTTTCCAGTACTTCATCTATACTCTGAGGCTGACCCTTATCAAAAATTGATTTTATCATTTTGGTATTCACTTCTTTTTATATTATAACTAAAAAATGTGAGAACAAGTTCCAGCTCATTCTCACACTTTTTTTAAAATAAATAATTAGTCTTTTACTTGCTTAATAGTATCAATAATGGTGCCGTCTCGATACTGAATAAGAGCAACAGTCCGATCAGTATATGCCAGTGGCTTTGGTACTCCAACCTGCTCTTGAGCCATTTTTTGCAGTTCCTTAATATCAACCACTTTTAGTTCAGGCACTTTGGCAAAAGCATCTATAAGATCTTTACGGCGTGGATTAATTGCAATTCCTCTTTCAGTAACCAAAACATCAATTGAATCACCAGGGGTTACAACTGTTTCAACTGCTGGAACAACAGTTGCATTTCGTCCGCGTACTAATGGAGCAGTAATAATAGTCATTTTGGCTGCAGCTGCATCTTGGTGGCCACCAATAGCACCACGAATAACACCGTCAGAGCCAGTCATTACATTAACGTTGAAATCTGTATCAATCTGTAAAGCCGAAAGAATGGCAACATCTAAATTATTAACTACTGCCCCTTTATTATGAGGATCAGCATACCAAGAGGCATCAATTTCTTGTTGATTTTTATTCTTGGCCATTGATGCCGCAGCACCTTTATCAAAATCCTGCACATCCATAATTTTTTTGACCAGGCCTTCCTCAAGTAGGTCTGTTGTGGGCTTGGTAATGCCACCCAGAGCAAATGACGCTGTGATGCCATCTTTTAACATAGATTCTCTCAAATACCTGGTCACAGCAAGAGCAGCTCCACCAGATCCTGTCTGAAAAGAAAATCCTTGTTTATAATAAGGTGAATTGGTAATTACCTGATTAACAGTTTGCGCAATTTTCAGCTCTTTCGGATCTTTAGTAAAGCGAGTAGCTCCAGAACCAATTTTATCTGCGTCACCTATTTGATCAACCTTAACAACGTAATCGACCTGCGTTTGTTTAATAGAAGCTGGAGTATTCGGGTAATCAACAATGTTGTCTGTCAGTAAAACTACTTTATCAGCATATTGAGAGTCAATCAATGCGTATCCTAAAGAACCGAATACAGCATCTCCTTCTTGCCCATTAGCATTTCCAGCGGGATCAGAATTAGGGACACCTAAAAAGGCAACATCAATTTTGATTTCACCTTCTTCAATTGAACGAGCCCGATTGCCGTGAGAACGGAAAATCACCGGATTCTTCAGTCCACCATGGGATACAAAATCTCCTAGGCTTCCTCTCATTCCAGAAGAAGTAATATTGGTAATAACACCCTTTTTAATAGCTTCAATTACTTTATCATTCATAACACCAGTTAAAGAAGAAGGAGCTAAAGTCAGATTTTGGTAACCCATTTTAATGATTAAATCCATTACTTTGTTAAAAGCAAAATCGCCATTTCTAAAGTGATGGTGAAACGAGATAGTCATACCGTCTTTTAGCGTCTTTTTGATAACTTCTTCTAAAGAATCGACCACTTTTGATTCACCGGTGGTAACTTGTACTTTGGGTGCAACTCTCTTTACTTCAGGATTGCCAACTACAACAGACTTAAATGGTTTAAGATTCATATCAGTCATCAAATCATCCGGCAAATTGCGCTTTACTTTATTCTCCAATGTAATTACCCTCCTCATCAATTAAATTCGAAGCTTTTGCTGTTTCAATAACACGATCAGCTTTTTCAACTACAGGTTTGTCAACCATCTTACCATTCATCGAAATTACTCCAGAACCCTTTGCTTTTGCTTCCTGAATTGCATTTTGGACAGCAAGTGCATTTTCAATTTCGTCTTTAGTTGGGTTGAATACTTTATTAACCATTGGAATTTGACGTGGATTGACCAAAGATTTACCATCATACCCAAGTTCATAAATATATTTTGTCTCACGGTAAAATCCTTCGGTGTCGTTCATATTTGAAAAAACTGTATCGAAGGCATAAACATCTGCAGCTCTAGCAGCTTGTAAAACCATATTACGAGCAAATTCAAGTTCACGTCCGTCAGGATAACGGTGAGTGTGCATATCAGCAGTATAATCTTCACCAGAAACTGCCAAGCCCATCATTAATGGTGTGGCCGTTGCAATTTCCGGTGCATTAAGAACACCTTTAGCACTTTCAATCGCAGCCATTACGCCAATAGAACCTTTTTCGACGCCATATTCTTCTTCTGCCTTTTCCATATCTGCTACTAATTTTTTAATCATGGCAGCTGATTCTGTTTTTGGCAGACGAATAACATCAACTCCTGCTCGAACCATTGCCTTTACATCTTCGTCATAAAAAGGCGTATCTTGCCCATTAATTCTGACAACTACTTCTGCACCACCAAAATCAACAGTTTTAATAGCATTAAATACTAACATTCTCGCCGCATCTTTTTCAGTTAGGGAAACTGCATCTTCCAAATCTAACATAATAGAGTCAGCACCATAGATACCGGCATCCTTAACCATAGCTGGATTATTTCCCGGTACAAACATCATTGTTCGCCGTAAACGATTTTTTACGTAAGTCATTTATTGTAGTACCTCCAATCTTGGTTTATCTGTAGTTTCGGTTGCTCTTTGGGCTGCCGCTAATGTCCGTGCTGCAATCACACAGTCAAGGGCTCCTTTATCAGTAGCTTTGACTTTTGCATTATCAAGTCCGAATTTATTAAGAGTATCAGCTATTACTTTTTTAATCTGATCTCCGTATGATTTGGCTACTTCGGATTCCAAATCGATTTCAATACCATTTTGACCGGCGGATACCATTATTTGAATATCTGAAGATTCTAAAGTTCCTGCCACTCCAACAGTTTTAATTTCCATTGATGTTCATTCCTTTCTTTATTCTTTCCTGTAAAATTTGATAGTTTTTATTAATAAAATCAAAAGTAGTTGGTGGAACTAAATTTGAAATGTCTTTTAAATTATTACTTTTGATCAGCTGACGGACTCGTGTAGCTGTAATTATTTGATCGTTATTGCAAAAGCGCTTAACAATTTCAACGTCAATTTTGGGACTAAGTGTGTTTTTTAAGCTTTGATTATAGAAATTAGTTGTTCTTGAAAATGGTTCAGTACCTAAATAACGCTTTTTTATTGCCAATTTCGGTGCAATTTTATTTTTAAAAATTAATGCATCAATTTCTGTTTGCGTAGCGATCAGTTCATCAGGTGATTTTAAAAAGTATGCCGGAAAAGTTGATTGAGAAACTAAATAGTCTCCACCACTAACTACTAACACATTTTTGTATTCAGAGGTTCCTTTTTTTACAAGTTCCATTCTTTCATTCGTTTTAAATAACGAAGCATCCGTAGCAACAACAAACACGTATACCAAATCATTCTCGCTACTAGCAAGTTTTACCAGCCCTTGATGACCTAAAGTAAATGGATTAGCGTTCATGACAATTGCTGCAACTTTTTTATGACTTTGGTCTTTTATTCTGGGAATCCTTGCTATAAAATCCTGAACATTAGGCGTGCCACTCTCTAAAAAAGCTGCTTCATTAGTATGAGCTAGTTCCTTAAATCCTAAATGAGAAAAACTGACAGAATATTTTGCCTTAGTAAATACAAACGAATGATAAATTTTTTGACTAAAAAGGTATTCTTCTAGTGCTGAAACTATTTGATTAAATCTTGCTCCCTGAATAGATTCATCATTTGAAACCGCAATGTATTTGAGAACATTTCCAGCAATGCTACCTGTGCCTACCAACTGACCATCTTCATCAATTAGGCCAACTGTATGATCAATCACAGCAACTTCACGAGAGCTAAAATTGTTAATTCCTTGACTAATCAGGAATTTTTGCCACCTTTTTTTGGTTTCCGGCAAGGTTAAAAAAAGTTCTACGGTTTTATCCATTTGTTTCATTCTCACTTTGAGTTAAATCTTTTTTAAGAAATTCGTAACTTCTTTATACATGCTAGGAGGCTGTTCAGCCTGAATTAAGTGTCCACAATTTTTAATAACTTTTGCGCTAATTATTGCATTTAACTTTTCCATGGCAAAGGCGAAGTGATAGTCAAAAAAGGGAGAATTCTGTCCTGCTAAAACCAGCATTGGGATTTTTAAATCAATTAAAACATCTCTCCAATCTTGCATTGCATGTTCTATACGGCAAAGATAATTCTCTTCAGCAAAATAAGGAAATTTTTCAGACTCTGCTTTTGCTTTTTTAAACATCTCATCATTAATATGAGCATAAATGCCATTGCCAAAATCCGCCTTTAAATAATCCGGGTAATTCTGCCAAGTTAAATCTTTAAAACCGTACTCCCAAGAGCTATCTCTGATCATCTTGGGAGGTTGATCCAAATCGATAATTGCCTGTAGCCTATCATAGCCAAACAATGAAACATAAGCCCAAATATTTGCTGCGCCCATTGAATTGCCAATAGTAATAATATCTTTCAAGTTTAACTTGGTAATCAGTTCCTCTAAATCAGCCGCATGACGACTGATACGCTGTCCTTTAAATGTTCTTTGTGAACGTCCCTGATTACGCGGATCTATTACAATAAAACGATAATCAGCTGCGAAAAGTTTAGCAACTTCTTCCCATAATATTGCTGTGCTTCCTATACCGGGAATTGCCAATATAGGTTGTCCGCTTCTTTCAGTATCATAATATACTAATCGTATACCATCATTAGTGATAAAACTCTTCTCATTAAGCATTTACCAGATTCCGATAACTTTCATCCATAAAGTTCCAATTACACCAAAAATCAGTAAATAGATAATTCCTAAAATAAAGTTGTATTTCCACCATTCACCTTGTTTAATGTAACCTGTAGTAGCTAAAATTGAAGCTGGCCCATTGGCATAGTGGGTGGTTGAGGCATTGATGGCTCCTGTAAATGCAAGCAGCATTGCAGAAAGCCCTAAGGGAGCACCGGTTGCAACTGCTACTGATAAGAATGGTAAATATAAAGCGGTCATATGAGCAGTACCACTAGCAAAGAAGTAATGAGTATAAAACATTAATATTACCAAAACCGCTAATACTATTTGCCAGCTGATGCCGTGAAGACTCGTTTGAATAGTCTTTGAAAACCAGTCAATGAAACCAAATGAAATAAGTTTACTTGCCATAAAAACCAAAATTGAGAGCCAAATTAAGATATTCCAGGCTCCAGTCTGGTTTAAAGCGTCTTTCATAGTTAAAACACCAGTTAGCAGCAACAAACCGACTGCTAGAAAGGCAACAAAAGTTGAATCTAACTGAGGTATATTGAAAACTCCTGATAAGACCCATAGAATAATGGCTAGTAGAAATACCATTGACATAATCTTTTCAGGTTTAGTAACTGGCCCCATTTCCTTAAGATGATCAGTAGCCCATTTTTCAGCATTAGGTGTTTCTTTTATTTCCGGTGGAAAAATTTTATAAATTACAAGGGGAATAACAATAGTTGCAACGAGAACAGGAACTACAGCAGCTGAGAACCAACTAATCCAAGTCATGTTATAACTTTTCTGCTCTGCCATTTGTGAAGCAACCATATTAGGCGCTGCACCAGTAATAAAGAGAGCTGTTGAAAGAACATTAGCATGAAAAGCCATAAAGCTGAGATAGGCACCGATTTTCTTTCGCGAAGGATCGTTAGGGTATGAATCATAATCTTTAGATATTGATTCAGTTACAGGCCAAACGACTCCTCCAGTTCTAGCACTGTTTGAGGGAATCAAAGCCCCTAATACTAATTCCAAACCTGTAATGGCATAACCGATACCAATGGACTTCTTGCCAAAACGTTTAATCATCCAATAAGCAATACGGTTACCTAACCCAGTTTTACTAATACCATAGGCCATGATGAAAGCCATAGCAATTAACCATGAAGCTGAGTTGCTAAAGGCACTAAGAATTCCAGTAGTCACTTTACCCGTTTTAGGATCAACAATATCTTTAACTGGGGCTAATCCAACTAAAACTGTTGTTATAAGTCCAATTAAAGTAGTACCGCCAATTGGTAAAGGCTTAGTGATACAGCCAACAATAGTAGCTACGAAAATCGCAAACATTTCCCAGGCTGGAGCAGATAAACCGGCAGGACGCAAAGGCGTGATGCACCAAAGGATAATACCAACTGCTAAGGGTAATATAAACCCCCTGTAATTAACTTTCTCAAGTGTTTTCATTATAATTACCTGTAATTTTCCGGACGATAGACATCGTCGATAATCTCATAATTTTTATTTTTCAGTTCTTCATCTAGCCAATTAATATTTCCCGAGCCATCATGAAAACTTGCCGCCTTTGCGTCATCTTTTTTATGAAAATCTTGGACCACTGGAAGCAATTCTCCTGCTTCTTCTAAAGCAATTTTAATAACTCCATCGGCATCACCCAAAATTACGTCGCCCGGATTAACACTTACGTTCCCGCAAGAAATTGGCACATTTATTTCTCCCGGGCCCTCTTTATAAGGTCCGTCGGGCGTTGTGCTAACTGCATAAATAGGCAAATCCCAATTTCGCAAACTATCTATGTCGCGTATAGGTCCATCAACTACGACTCCAGCAACATGTCTTTGATCGCGCAGCCAAGTCATCATTACTTCGCCAATAACTGCCCTGGTATTATCATTTTCATTATCAATGACAACGATGTCGCCTTCATGACAATATTTTAAAGCTGCATAAATTGTTAGATTATCACCTGGACGATTATGAACCGTAAAAGCGGGACCACACATTTCCTCGTGAGGATTAGACATAAGCTTAATTCTTGGTGCCATTGCACCGGTTCTGTTCATACAATCAGCCACATTTGATGAGGGCAATTTTTTGTATGCAGCAATAACTTCTTTTTGCGGAAGGTTTCTTTTTAAAAAAATCCTTTTTCCAACCTGCATTCGTTATGCCTTCTTTTTGGTTAATCTAAAGTAATATTATCTAAGACTTCCTGCATTTTGGAAGCAGAGTTCAGCATCTTAGTTTTTTCAGCTTCAGAAAGCTTAGTCTCAAGCACCTGACTAATTCCAACACCATTTATTACAGTAGGTGTTCCTAGATAAAGCTCATTTTTAATTCCATATTCACCTTTAATTGGTGCTGATAAAGGCAAGGCAATTGATTGATTAGTTAATATAGCAGTAACTATCTGGGTCAACATCATCGCAATGCCATAAAATGTAGCACCTTTATTTTCAATTATTTTTCCTCCCTTTTTACGAATACCTGATTCTACTTGATCCAGCACAGAGTTGTCAATACCGTCAAAATCTTTAAGTGGCTTGCCACTAACTGTTGACTCATCAAAGTTTTCAAAAGAAGTATCACCATGTTCTCCTAAAACCATTGAATTTACTTCAGCAACAGGAACATGTAGTCTTCTGGCTAAGTCAACCTTTAAACGTGCTGAATCAAGGGAAGTACCCGTGCCAATAACCTTATTTTTAGGGAAGCCAGATAATTTCTGAGTCAGCGTTGTTAAAATATCAACTGGATTAGCAGAGACAACAAAAATGCCAGAAAACCCAGATTCAACTACAGGTTGAATAATGCTCTTTAAAATATTAACGTTTTTATTAACCAGATCCAGACGGCTTTCTCCCGGCTTGCGGGGAACACCAGCTGTAATCACAACAACATCAGCATCTTTTGCATCAGAGTATTCTCCGGAATGAATATCACATTCTCCGGTAAAAGGCAGTATATCCTCTAAGTCCATTGAATCACCCAGTGGACGTTTTTTTACCACATCGCAAATAACCAGCTCGTCAACTCTGGTATGTTGTAATAAATCATTGGCAAAAGTTGAACCTACTGCTCCATCACCAACTAGTAAAACCTTTTTATTCATAACGTCATTTCCTTTCAATTTTTAAAAATGTAATCCTTTACATTTATAATTATAAAATTTATTATAGTATTTTTCAATATTTAAAATAAATAATTTAAATTTTAATTTTTTAAAAATATAAAATTACTTTAATTTTTAAAATTATAAAAAATGCTTAGAAATTCTAAGCATTTCAAATATTTATTTATATTGTCTAGTAAACTCTGCCATTTGTATCCCGGCCTGCCTTCCAAATACCACTGTTTCAGCAATTGAGTTTCCTCCGATTCTATTATTGCCATGCAATCCTCCTGAAACTTCACCCGCGGCATAGAGTCCTGAAATAATATTTCCGTCTGAATCCAAAACTTCAGTTTTTGGAGTTATATGAATTCCACCCATAGTATAATGAATAGCTGGATTAATATGAATAGCAAAAAAAGGACCTTGCTTGATAGTGCGATCCATCCCAGTAGTACGCTGAAATTCACTATCATTTTTGCTTTTCACAGCCTCATTCCATTTTGCGATTGTTTCCTTAAGGTTATCACTATTCACACCGATGTTTTCCGCCAACTTCTCAATAGAAGAACCTTGGCTAACTAATCCTACGTGATCATAAAATTCAACAGCAGTAAAATTATTACGAATTGTTTGGTCAAACAGGAGGTATGCGCCATCTTCGTCTAAACCAGTGATGGCATCCGATACAATTTTTCGGGTATTAAGCTCATTGACAAATCTCTGACCAGATTTGTTAACTAAAATTGCACCTTCGCCACGTAAACCTTCACCTATTAAATAGACGTGATCAGTATCTGTTTGAGCAGTAGGGTGAACCTGAATAAATTCCATTTGCTCTAATTGAGCGTCTATTTTAGCAGCTAACATTAAACCATCACCTGTAGCTCCGGGTTGATTAGTTGTTTTGTAATTCGCAAGGTCTGGACGGTATTTTTGTATTAAATCTTTTGAAGAGCCAAAGCCACCAGAGGCAAGTAAAACTGCTGTAGCTTGAACCTTTTTAATTCCTGAATCAGTTTCAACTTCAATTCCTACAACTTTTTTCTTCTTATCTTGTAATAAACTAATTACACGAGAATTATTAAAAATAGGAATATTTTTTTCTTGAATTTGCTTCAAAGCCCCTGTAACTAAATAACTGCCAACCGGTGCCATTGAGGCAGGCCGGTGAGCCCTCTTTTTACTCATACCACCTGTTATTGTTAGATTTGTAAGCTCAATCCCATGGTTCATTAGCCAGTCAATTGCTACTGCAGAGTGGTCAACAAAATATCTTAAGAGGTCACGGTCATTTAATTTGCCTCCTCCCTTTAAGGTTTCCTGATAAAAATCTTCTTTATTATCTATAATTCCTTCATTAAGTTGAACCAAACTCTCAGAAGCATTCATGCCCGATGAAGCCCTGTTAGTATTTCCACCAAGATCAGCATTTTTTTCAAAAACTGCGACATTCAAGCCTAGTTCTTTTGCTTGAATTGCGGCCGTTAAACCGGCGCCACCGGCTCCAACGATTACTGCATCATAACGGTCTTTAATTTCTGCACTGCCGTTAGGCCTAAAAACAAATTTTCCCATTTAATTTCTCCTCTAAAATGTTAAAAAATTATTTTTCAGGATTAGTTTGTGATATATTGGTCATCGCCATATAATCCATCCATTTATCATATTCTTCTTTGGTTAATTTACCACTTTTAAGCGCTGCTTCCTTAAGAGTGGTTCCTTCCTTATCTGCAGTTTGAGCAATTTTCGCAGCTGCATGATAACCTATATGAGGCGATAATGCCGTAACTGTCATTAATGAGCTTTCAAGCAGATCATCCATCTTCTCTGCATTAACTGTTAAGCCAGCAATCATTTTATCAGCAAACCCCGTAATAGTACCAGTTAAAATATCACAAGAATCAAGAAAAGCTGTAATCATTACTGTTTTATAGACATTCATTTCAAAATTGCCTTGTGAACACGCAAAAGTAATAGTAGTATCATTACCAAAAACTTTTGCGGCTGCCATGGTTACAGCTTCAGCTTGCGTGGGGTTGACTTTACCAGGCATAATTGAAGACCCGGGTTCATTAGCTGGTATATTAAGCTCATGATAGCCAGCTCTTGGGCCAGAAGCCAAAAACCTGATGTCTTGAGCAATTTTAAACATATCAGCAGCTAAAGTTTTTAAAGCACCATGAACAACGTCTAAACCAGAATGATGAGCTAGGCCCCAGAACTTATTGGTATTAACTTTAAAATCATGTCCATATACTTGAGACAATTTACTGGCAATTTTGGCAGTCATTCCAGGCGCAGCATTAAGTCCTGTACCAACAGCTGTCCCTCCTATTGCCAGTTCATACAATGTTGGCTTGAGTTCTTGAATATAATTCAAGTCGTGCTTTAACGCGGAAATATAGCCCGAAATTTCTTGACCAAAAGTAATAGGCGTAGCATCTTGCAAGTGAGTACGGCCTACCTTGACAGTTTTCCAATATTTATTTTGTTTAATTTTAAGTTCTTCAATAAGATGTTGTACAGCCGGTTCAAGTTTATCCAGTGCTTCAACAGCTACAATATTCATAGCAGTAGGATAAGTATCATTTGAAGATTGTCCCCGATTGACATCATCATTTGGTAAAATGTTTAAATCTGGATGAAGTCTATTAGCTAAATTAGCAACGACTTCATTAACGTTCATATTACTTTGGGTTCCCGATCCTGTTTGCAAGACATGAAGCGGAAAATCTTTACGAAGCTCGCTATCATTCAATTTTAGCAACTGGTCAATAGCTTCTTCAATTGCCGCACCTTTATCAGCTGTTTCATCCCCCACTTCGACATTTGATTCAGCTGCAGCTTTCTTCAAATGCAAAAATGCTCGGATAATTGCAAGAGGCATTAATTCGCCACTAGGAAAATTATTGCGACTGCGTTCAGTTTGGGGTCCCCATAAAGCTTCTTTGGGTATTTTTACTGGGCCAATGGTATCACTTTCAACACGGTATTCTTTTTTGCTCATGTTCAGTCTCCTTATTTAATGCTGACATTTCTCTGACAATAACTTTTATATTACTCTTTCATTCATAATACAGTTTTTCCAGACTTTTTTCAATATTTTTAAATAAAAGGGCTACCATTTTAAAAATTTAAACTTTATTAAAAAATATAAAAAGCACTCCTTATGAGTGCTCAAGCAAAAGTATTATATTTTTAAAGTTTCTGCATTAATAGCAACTATTATAGTAGAAAATGACATTAGAATTGCTCCAACTGCAGGTGAAAGCAAAATTCCCACAGGAGCCAGAATACCGGCAGCTAGAGGTAAAGCCACAATATTGTAGCCAGCTCCCCACCAGAGATTTTGGACTGTTTTTCTTTGGGTGTGCTGGGCCAATTTTAAAAAACTAATGATATCTAAAGGTTCACTATTAACCAAAATGACATCCGCAGAGTCCACCGCCACATCTGTTCCAGCTCCAATGGCAACTCCAATGTCGGCTTTGGCCAAACTAGGTGCATCATTAATGCCATCGCCGACCATCATCACCTTATTACCTTGATTTTGCAAAGTAGCTACGATTTTTTGCTTATCTGCTGGCATCAGACCAGAATGCACTTCTGTAATACCTAACTTCTGGGCAATGTTTTGCGCTACCTTTTCGTTATCACCAGTCAACATTACCGGTGTAATGTTGAGAGCCTTAATCTGTTTAATTAACGATGCTGCATTCTTTTTAATTTCATCACCAACGGCAACATAGCCCAAAAGCTCATTGTCTTTAATCAAGTAACTTGAAGTATAATTTAAGGAATCAACCTGAGGAAAGTTTTTAACTATTTCTCTGGCAGTTTTTTCATTTACTAATTGATATTCTTGTCCATTTATTGTTCCTGAAACGCCCTTTCCGGCCAATGTTTTACTGTCGGATAAAGCATATAATTCAATCTTCTTTTCCTTAGTAAATTGTAAAATGCTTTGTGCAATCGGATGATTGGAATCCTGTTCTAATGATGCAATTAGTTTAATAACTTCATCCGCATTGTAGGATTTACTTAAAGTATTATACTTGCGCACCTGAAACTTACCTTGCGTCAAAGTTCCGGTCTTATCTAAGAGCAAATAATTGATTTTAGAACTAATGCTAATAACATTACGATTTCTAATTAGTAAGCCATTTTGGGCACCAATTGATGTGCTTTTAGCATTTACTAATGGAATAGCTAAACCCAGAGCATGGGGACAAGCTATTACCAACACTGTCACCATTCTTTCGAGACCACCAGCTATACCACGTAAACTTGTCCAAACGAGTAAAGCAATAATACCAAAAATTAGCGCTGCATAAAATAACCAGCTGGAAACCCGATCTGCCAAATTTTGTAGTTTAGACTTATTCATCTGGGATGACTGAACTAGTTTATTAACACTGGCTAAAAAGCCTGAATTAGCAGAATTAGTAACCTTAACTGTTAGCGTTCCAGAGCCGTTAATTGAACCCCCAATAACCTTATCGTCTTTTTGCCGCGTTACTTCACGCGATTCACCAGTAACCAAAGATTCATTAACCTGACTGGAACCATTTAGAATGACACCATCAAGAGGAATACTTTCTCCTGCTTTGACTAGAATTACTGCATCTTTTTGAACATCGTTTATTGCCATGTCCATTGTTTGACCATTATGTTGTACGTGAACCTTATCGGGTAAAAGTTTGGCTAAGTCATGCACTGAACTATTGGCATTCATTACCGAATTCATTTCAATCAGATGACCTAGTAACATAATTAAAATTAAAGTAGCTAATTCCCAGAAGAAATCCATGACATGAACTTTGCTGTTTAATAAATCATTTTTAATAAAAGCATATAGACTGTAAATATATGCTGTAGTAATGCCTAAAGAAATCAGTGTCATCATTTCAGGCTTTTTAGCCTTAATTTCATAATAAGCACCAGATAAAAATGGTTGTCCACCATAAAAATAGAGAATTGTAGCAAAAAGTGCAACTACCCATTCTGAACCGGAAAAAGAAAATTGGAATGGTAAATGTACACCCATTGCTGGTGATAAAAATATGATTGGCAAGGATAAAACGACTGATACCCAAAATTTTTTCTTCAGGTTTCTCATATGCATCATATGTCCGCCATGCATCATCATATCCTGACCACCCATATTCATTGACGATGTGTTATCCATTGAGTGATTCATATTTTCATTATGGTTCATGTTCATATTATTCAAATTACTCAGTCCCATCTATTTATAATACTCAAGATTGCTCTTTTCTTTAATCTACTTTTATAAATAGAGGTTGTCAAAAAATTTAACTGAAATAGCTAGAATATATTGATATTAGCTTTTGCTCTTTGCTTTTTTCATAAAATGAATAATCAAACCGATAACTAAGCCGATAACCGCAGGAATAACCCAATCCATGCCGATATCAGCAAAAGGCAAAAATTTTAGTTGGAATGCTTTTAACTGTAGAGCCCAAGATTGGTGACTAATTATAGGTGGAAAAGAAGCTATCATATCTAATATCGCAGGTACAATTGTAAAAAGTATCCCACAAAAATAAACGATTGCGTCACGGTCGAACAAAGAACCAGAAATTGACAAAATAATCAAAACCATGGCAATTGGATATAAAAACATGAGCATTGGCGTTGACCAGGAAATAATTGTATCTAAGCCAAAATTAGCGGTGATAAAGGAAACAATAGTCATGATAGTCAACCAGCCATGATAACTTATTTTGTTAAAACTACGATGAAAGTCCTGAGCAAAAGCAGCTATTAGACCAACTGCAGTTGTTAAACAAGTAAGAGTAACTAGTGTGGCAAGTAAAGCATGACCAAAATCGCCCAAATAATAGGTAACAATTTGGTTGAAAACTGTGCCACCCTCTTGCGAAATTTTAAAATGATTTAGTGTTGTTGCTCCTAGCCAGATTAAACCAATATAAATAATTCCAATTGCACCCGTTGCCAAGACCCCAGCTCTTGCAGTAACCTTTGCATTACTTTTAGCTGAAGTTTTTCCTAGTTGCCTGACAGCTGAAACAATAGTATATCCAAAGGCCAATCCTGCTAGAGCATCCATTGTGTTATAGCCCTCTAAAAAACCGTTAAAAAAGGAAGCACTCTGATAAGCCGCAGTAACAGTTTGATCTTTAGCAGCACCCATCGGTGAGATAGCAGCTAATAAAAACACAGAAAACAATAATAATAAAAATAAAGGATTCAAAATTCGTCCAATACTATCCAAAATTGTCGACTGCTCGTAAGAAATAATAAAAGCTAAGATAAAAAATATTGCTGAAAAAATCAGTAATGCAGGTTTAGCGACAGCTTTAGGCAGCACTGGCTGCAAGCCAACCGAAAAGGAAATGCTTGCTGTTCTTGGTGTCGCAAACAAGGGCCCTAAGGTTAAGTGAATTAGTACCATAAAAAAAAGGGCAAATTTATTTCCTAGTGGAGTGCCGATATCATAAACGCCTTTGGCATGGCTGGCACTTATTGCTAAAACAGCAAGCAAAGGTAAGAGAACGGCAGTTACTAAAAAGCCAAATGTAGCCATTCCCCAGTTTGCCCCGGATAATTGCCCCAAATGAATTGGAAAAATTAAGTTACCAGCACCAAAAAACAATCCAAATAACAATGATGCAACTATTAAATACTGTTTCCATGATAATGGTTTAGTATTAAGATCTTGTTCATTTTCTTTCATTTTAGTTCCTCCTAAATGAAATAAAGCATAAATTAAAATTGATAAAAAACTCTGGTCATTATTAAGGGAATAAAAAAGCACCCTTGAAATAAATCAAGGGTGCTTTGGCACGGTACCACCTAAATTACTGCTTTGGTTACTTAAAATAACTGCAGTCGCTTCACGTACGGCAAATATGCGATACGCTAACACGATAATGGGTGTCACCAATTATAGCTACTTCATTCACTACATAGCTCAAAGTTACTTTCAACTTGCCATCACGGTCCATTCACAGCTACAGGACTCTCTTTGACGCTACCTGCAAGTTTACTTATCTTTTCATCGCTTTATCAATATTAATAACATTTTAATCAATGTCTTATTTCATGTCAACAAAAATCTGAAAAGTTTTGAGTGAGCCAATTGGCAAAACGTTTAGCACTTATTGGTTCACCATAATTTAGCATAGCAATTCCATAATTGGGCTTAATAGCATATTTTAAAGGAACACTAACAATTGTTTCATCATGATAAGCATTGACAAAATCTGCCCAAATGCCAATTCCCAGCCCTGCTTTGACCATCAAATAAGCACTTAAAATATTATTGGCATATGCAATATTAACATTTTCATTCATGGCAATAATATATTTCTGTAAAGCATTTTGTGACGGTGGACACCACTTACTATCAGAAAAAACTAACCTAAAATTGCTTAATCCTGAAATTTTAAAGCAGTTCTGTTTATCAAAAACAGGCTTATAAAAGTTAACACAATACTGCCCCGTAACTAGATTTATATACTTAACGTTTTCCATTTTGGCTATGATATCCGGCATCGTAAATATAATGTCACAATCACCATTAATTAGTCTGTCTTTTAATTCATTGTGTGCGTAATTTTCTAAAAAAATAGATAAGGCATTTTCTTTATGAGTTCTTTCATAATATTTAATTATCTTTGGTAATATTGAAATTTCATATGGCGTTCCGCTATAACCGATAGTTAAATTATTTCTTTTTTTAGCTGCAGCTGATTTTGCCTTTTGTACCGACTTATCATAAACGCTTAATAGCGGTTTTATAGAATAGTAAAACTCTTTGCCACTCTCTGTTAAATCCACTTGCTTTCTGCTTCTTTTAAATAATAAAAAGTCAAGCTCTTTTTCCATTGATGAAATTATTTGTGATACTGCTGATTGTGAAAGGTTCATTTCAATGGCCGTTCGAGAAAAATTTAAAGTCTCCGCTAAATTTACGAATACTTCTAAGTGTTCAAGATTCATTTTTTATTCTCTTTCTTTAATAAGTGAAACTGATAATCAATCATATTTTAGATTATTTGTAAACAAATGAACAATGTTATATTTAATTTTGTAGATAGTAGCTTAAATAGATTATTGAAAGGGGTTATTTAAAGTGAAAAATCTAACATCAGGTACTTATCAAGTTGTTGCTCATGAATATGAAAATGAGCAAATGCCAATAAAGGTAGAAATAAGTAATAACAAAATTAGTAAAATTAAGACTCAAAAAGCAATGATTCCAGGAAGTTTGGAAGAAACAGTATTTACAAAAATTCCTAAGGAAATTATAAATGAGCAGAGCTTATCAGTTGATGCTATCTCAGGAGCGACACATTCAGTTAACGGTTTACTAGATGCAGTCGAAAAGGTAATTGAGCAGGCTGGAGGAAATCCCCAAGATTTTAAAACTGAAGCTGATCAAAAAGTTGTACCACTAGAGGTAAACACAAAAAAGCGTTTAGATAATAGCTATTCATTTTGGCGAAAAAAGCCAAATCATATTATTAAAGAATATAGTACGGACTTTTTAATTGTCGGTGCCGGCATATCTGGATTAGCTGCTGCAGTTCAAGCTCGCCAACTCAAAATGGATACAATTGTTATTGACAAAAATGGTTTTGTAGCTGGAAACGGTGGCGGCGTTGAAGGTATTTTTGGAATTAATACCAAAATGCAACAAGCAGCGGGCATACACGCTGAAAAAGAAGACATAATTGCCAAAGAAGCTGAACTGGGACAATATAGAGCTGATGGTTCGTTTTGGGTTGATTTAATCAATAATTCTGCTGCTAATATCGATTGGCTGGTTAATCTGGGAGTGCAATTGACAAAGGTTGACGATTATCATGGTACTTGCATGTTTCCTACTTTTCATTGGTTTAAAGGTGGTTTTGCATCTGTTGGATACGTACCTTATATGAAAAAGAAGGCCGATGAGCTTAATGTAAAATTTCTGCTGGAAACATCAGCTACGAGCATTATTGAAGAAAACGGGTCTATTAAAGGAGTATATGCCAAAACACCAAATGGATATATAAAAATCAATGCAAAGGCAACCCTATTGGCTACTGGAGGTGTTGGTCATAACCCTGATCTTTTGGAACAACAGGGTTGGTCAACAAAGAATATTCATTACTGTTCAATGCCTAGCAACACTGGTGATGGTTACCAAATGGCTATGTCAGTCGGTGCAAAAGACATGCTAAAAGAATCACCAGAATTCATGATGAACTATATTCAAGCTTTCCCACATGAAGGAGTTCATTTGTATCTAGATCCAATAAACGGATTTATGTCTTTGCCATCAGGAGGACCGGTAATTTTTGTCAATCAAGATGGTAGACGTTTTGTAAATGAAAATGTTAAAAAATATAATTTGCTTTATCAAAGAATGGCAATTAAAGCTACCAAAGTATCATATGAAATATTTACACAAGAAATTTTTGACAAACTAACCCAGAATGTTGCAAAAGCCGATGAAATTTTAGCTAAAGCACTAAAAGAAAACGAAGGTAATTCATTATTTAAAGCAAATTCAACAGCAGAATTAGCTGAAAAAGTAAATCTTCCTTCAGATGTATTAGTAAAAACAGTGAATGATTATAATTCGTTTTGTGACAATGGTAAAGACCTAGAGTTTAATAAAGATCAAGATATGCTTATTTCGATGAAAGAAGGCCCGTATTATATTGCTCGATTAGATCCTTCCAACTTGATTGGTCTAGGAGGCATTGGTTCTAACAGAAAATTCGAAGTCATAAACAATGATTTTGAAAAAATTCCCGGTTTATATGCTTCTGGTATGGATTCAACCATGCAGTATAGAGATGTTTACACAATAACTCTAGGTGGTTCAGCCTGTGCACACAACGTCAATTCAGGACGCCAAGCAGCTAAAAACGCAGAGAAATATATCCAAAATCTTTAAAAATATCTACAGAATAAGTCTGGAAAAAAAGTATTTCCAGACCAAAAAAGGCGTTGAATTCAACGCCTTTTTTCGTATACATTTTGTCTTAGCCCTGATATTATTTATTAACCAAACTCAAATAGATCGGAGACCAATTTAAATGCGCCAAAATTATACCACAGGTCAGAGTGCTTTAGTATACTCTATTAAACTTTATTATTTCTCAGGGCCAATCTAGACAATTTTTGACCCATGAAGTTGATTAACATGCAATGCTTCAGCTATTTCATCCCTATTTTTAGTCGTAATACCGCCACCTGGTAAAATTTCTATCTTTCCGTTTGACCAGTCAAGGATCTGCTTAAGGTGAGTAATTGTGGCTTCAATGGGAAATTTCAAATCTCCCCCATGTGTCAAAATCCTTGCTACTTTTTGCTCAATTAGCCAGTTTAGTTCATCTCTTTGTCTTGTTTCAGATATTTGGTCAAAAGCCATATGCATCACCACAGTAAGATTTAAGGAATGAGCTAAAACAATTAATTGTTCCATTTGAGCTCGATTTAACTGATTCTGATCAGTTAAACAGCCAAAAGCGACTCCTCGAGCGCCTAATTTAGCAGCAACAGCCATATCATCAGCCATAATCGCAATTTCATCTTCATTATAAATAAAATTGCCGCCTCTAGGTCTAATCATCACAATTACTGGAATTTTTACCCTGTTAGCATAAATTATTGACCTTTTTATGACACCAAATGTTGGTGTAGTTCCACCTAATGAAAGGTCGTTGTTCAATTCTATCCTGTCAGCACCATTTTCAATAACATGCGGAATATTAGTAAAATTCTCTACACATACTTCTTTAAGCATCAAAAAACCATCTCTTAAAATTTTTCACCGACTGGAGCATTGATTTCTTTTTGATAATTATCCAGCCATGTTTGCGATATAGGCTCAATTTGGGTTTTATTGTTTTTACCAGGATTAGCCATTAAAATCTTTGCATCCTGGTCATTACAGGCAACGCAAAATGGAAATTCAACATTGGTTGCTACTCCCCATTCACCTTTGTTATTTAAGGCGATTAAAGAAATTTCTCCTACCTGACCATAGCGGTGTTTTAAATCATGGCAAAAAGGATAAAGCGCAGCATCACAAGCTTGCTGTGGAGACATACCTTCTGACATTTTTCGCACTATTTCATATGAAAGGCACCCTTTCATTATATCTTCACCTAAACCAGTGGCTGCAGCTGCACCAATATTGCTATCTGCATAAAAACCTGACCCTGACAAAGGCGAATCACCAATGCGACCCTCTTTTTTCATAAATAAACCTGAAGTTGAAGTGGCTGCAGCCATTGAATTATTTTGATCAAGTGTTATTGCCCCAACAGTATCATGACCATCATAAGGGTGCAGTCCAGGCTGAGCCTGCTCTTTGACTTTTTCTTGCCAAATTGCCTTTGCTCTTTCTGTCAGCATATTGGTCATTTCAAAACCATTTTTCATCGCAAACTTTGTAGCTCCTTCTCCTACTAAAAAGCTGTTAGTCTTATTTAAACTTAACTTTCTAGCTACTGAAACAGCGTGTTTGACATTTTCAATTGCTGCTACTGAACCTTGAGCCAAGGTATCTCCATTCATAAAAGCCGCGTCCATTTGGACGACACCATTCTCATTCGGCAAACCGCCATAACCTACAGATTTATACAAGGGATATGATTCTACTTCCATAATCAAATTTTCAACAGCATCACCAGCATTTGCGCCTTTTTTAAGCATATTACCTGCTTTTACCAGCCCATCATATGACATACTCCAAGTAGATATTGCAGCCCAATTTTTCATTATGATCTTCCTTTTTATTCAGTATAGTAATAATAGTAAACTAGAGTCGTGAAACTAACAACTACCTAACGCTAAAAATTTAGAGAATAACAAAAAGGCCTTGAGTCAAGATCAAAGCCCTTTTGATTACCACATGCCGATAACTTTAGTCCAAACCAGACCGCCGCCTAACCAGATAATGTTAAGTACAACACCAATTATGGCGCTTAGTTTCCACCAATCTTTATTAGAAACGTAGCCTGTTGAAGAAAGCAAAGCGGCAGGACCTGCCGAATAGCTTGAAGTTGACAAGTATAAAGAACCGTCTAAAGCTAGCATTAACGCTGCCATCATAGGTGGCACTCCGGCACCGATCGCAATTGAGAGAAATCCTGCATATAGAGCAGAAATTTGTGTAGAAACACTTGGGAATAAATAATGGAGGTAAAAGTAAACCAAGAATAAGATTACCAGTACTAAAACCCAGTTCATACCATGAAGTGCACTACCTAAAGTCTTTGAGAACCAAGGGAAAAAGCCCAAAGTCATTAATTTTTGAGACATCAACATGATAATTGAAAGCCAAGTTAAGATGTTCCAAGCAAAACTCTGACCTAAAATATCCTTAACATTGATGACGCCAAATACCAATAGTAATGCAACTGCAATAAAGCTGACTAAAGTAGCGTCAATGCCAAACTTAGAACCTATTAGCCATAATGCAACTGACAGGACAAAAACCACACCCATAATTTTTTCTGCAGCTGTCATTTTGCCTAATTCTTGTAATTTTTTGTCTGCCCAAGCATGAGCATTAGGTGTTTCTTTGATCTTAGGCGGGTAAATTTTATATAGAATAAAAGGTACTAATATTAAGGAAATTATGCCCGGTACGATTGCAGCTACAAACCATTGCATCCAGGAAATAGTAACGTTTTGGGTCTTTGCTATTCCTAATGCCACCATGTTACCGGCTAAACCAGTTAGAAACATTGTGGATGTAACGATGTTGACTTCGTATTCCGTAAAGACCAAGAATGAACCCATGTCACGCTCAGTTCCCTTTTTAGGATCTGAACCCATTTCTCTTGATAAATTATCAATAATTGGGTACATAATACCGTTGACACGAGCGTTGTTACTTGGGATACCGATTGCCAAAACAGTTTCCACTAACGATAAGGCATAAGCCAAACCTAAAGTTCTCTTGCCAAAAGTTTTGACAAAGAAGTAGGCAATTCTTTTACCAAGACCTGATTTAATAAAGCCGGCCGCCATAAACATACACATAGCGACCATCCATGCCGTGGAATTACCAAAACCGGCAGTGACTTCTTCCATCTTAAAAATACCGGTTAATGTAGCAATCACTACCGCTATTATAGTAGTTGCCATCATTGGTAATGGTTTAGTTACACAGGCAATTATAGTTGCAATAAATATGGCGAAAAGATGCCAAGCTTGAACGTTAATTGCCGCTGGTTTTAATGGAGTTAACAGCCATAAGCCAATGCCAATAGCTAGTGGCAAAACCCACTTTTTCCATTGTATTTTATCTAACATTTCTTTATTCTCCTTTAGAGCTATTTTGTGCTTTCTTAATCGCCGCATTCACGGCTTCCTTTAAAGCATTAGTTGTGGTAGAAGCTCCTGAAACTGCATCAACATCCGTAGAATTATTGCTTACCATTTCTTGGGGTATACGGTCAATGGCTACAGCTCCAATTCCTTCCGTTTCATGATTTTCCAGTACTTCGATTTTTTTGATTTTATTATCAAAATAAGTAACACGAACCAAAATCCTGCCGCCAATACCTGCTTCAGAAGATCCTAGAAACTGATTTTGTCCCAGCTCAATTTGATCGTCCTTTTCTCCATCCAAAAGATCATTAATTCGCGGCAATTTCTCCGTTAAATTAATCGAATACTCAATTGGCTCTAACTTGGCAGCATTTTCTCCAGCAATTTTGCCAAAAATCAAACATTCAGCTAAGTTGCCACCGCCCTGATAACGATTGACGCACATTCCGCCAAGCTCACCAGCTGTGTAGAGACGTTTGATTGGTTGATTGTTGACATCAAGTACACGGGCAAACTCATCATGTTCTGGTCCACCCTGGGTATTAAGCACTGCAGGAGCCAATTTAACTGCATGGACGTCATCTTTTAAATCGAAACTAGTCATTGACTCAGGTGCACGACCAAATTCCAGATCCTTGCCGTTAGTGGCAAACTCGTTAAATTGCAAAACAGTATTTTCCAGATTTGCGGCTGGTACATTCATCTTTTGGGCTAATTCAGTCAGTGAACCTGCACTAACAACCTTGTCAAAGAACTTACCGTACTTGAGCTTTCCTTGCTTTTGTTCTAAGACAAACTTTTGATATTGCTGATTATCAAAGACTAGCCATGCATTGTCGTAAGCGTGAGGCAATAAATAGTCCCCGTGTTCAGCTATATGACCATGTCTGAATTTAGCGTCTTCGCGCATAAAGCGGGTGCCGTCATCTGCCACCGCAAAAATTGCACCTGATTTGACATTTTGCCAACCGCTAACCTGCCGACCACGCTCATTTTCACCTTCAGCAATTACATAGCTGGGAACGATGCCTAATGACTCATAATTGCTCATGTGCCACATTTTTGCTCCCACTTCTGCAGTCATTTTAATCCCGTCACCCTTATTATAGAGAGTGCCCAGCGGGGTTAATTTAGTGACGTGCAGGTAATCCTGCTGCATCTGTTTATTATTTTCAAAGCCACCTGTAGCAACAATTACTCCTTTGCGAGCATGAATATAATATTGTTTCTTATTACGATTAATACTTACTCCAGCTATTTCACCAGTTGCCTCGTCCTGCAATAAATGCTCTGCTTTAGAATTAAGCCAGACATCAATGTTGGCAGCATTTTTGACGACTTGAGCACGAATTACTTTCCATAGTTCAGCATCAAAGTCTTGGTTATGAACCAGGGCAAAATCAAAGGTTTCAGAGCCGCGATATTCAGGATACTCACATAAATTCTTTTTCTTTGCTAAATGGTCACCCGGTTGATTATCACGTGACCAGATAAAAGGATCAATACCAAAATACTTTTTAAAATATTGCGGCATATTAACAAAGCCATCAAGATAAGCAGCCATTGTTTTCTGATCAAAATTAAATGGCGCTGCCAGCTGCTCATAATATTCAGCAATCTTCTTTCTATCATGTGCCATAGCAACATGCTGTGCTGAATAACGAGTGTTACCACCCTCATGACCATAAGGAGCAGCGTCAACTAATAAGACTTGAGCACCATTTTCTGCAGCAAAACGAGCTGCCGTGCCTCCGGCTCCACCGAAACCTAAAACGACTACATCATACACACCATTCCACTTAGTTTTTTCGTTGATTTTCATTTTTGCACTTCTTTACTGCTTTTCAGCGTTCTCAATTGCTTGGTTGACCGCTTCTTTAAAAGCAGCACTAGTTGTACTTGCGCCACTGACCGCATCAACCTCTGTAGTTTGCTTTTCAATCATTTCATTAGTTAGAACGGGAATTGCTTTGCCTCCCAAATAAGGAGTTTCCTTTTCTTGCAGTGTTTCAATTTGAGAAATCTTATCACCTGACATCGTGACGCGTACTACAATTGGAACATCATTAATGCCATTTTCACTAATTCCGATTCCCTGATTGGGTCCAGCTTCAAAATCAGTTGAAGAAGCATGAGCGTCAGATTTTAGATCAGGGTTTTCTGAAGCACCTGTAACTACATCAACTTCAGCAATTTTTCTTTTTGGCCATGCAGCATTTTCTCCCGCAATTTTGCCAGAAATTAACAAATCAGCAATACTGTTTGCACCAACATATTTGGTAGCAAAAATATCTCCTAATTCACCGGCTTCATATAAATGAGGAATAATATTATTCTCCATGTCCAAAACTTCGCAATTTTCATTACGACGAGCGCCACCATGCGTGTGCAGAATGTTGTGGCGAATTGGGATAGCATAATATGGGCCTGCTCCAAAGGCACGCATTGTTTCAATTTTGCGATTTAAAAACATATCGCGCTTTTTTTCATTAACTAAAAAGTTAAAATCACTGACAGCTTCAGCCAATTTTGGTGCGGCAATCTTGTCAGCTAATTCGGCAATAGTTTCAGCTTTTATGGCATAGGTGATCAGGCTCTTAATTTGTTCAGCCTTATCTGAATCGTCATGAGCTAGTTGCTCAAATTGCCTTTGATCCATGATGATATGTGGATGATTTTGATTAGGCTGCATAATCCAGTTGCCGTGGTTATATTTGTATCCATGACGGTCCTCTTCGTCTTCACGGTAATACCGTGTGCCGTCATCGCCAGCAACGAAAATACTGCCATTAAACAAGCTTTTCCAGTTGATCATATAGGCAAATTTTTCTCTTGGCTGCCCTTCTCTTAAAGAAAAACCATGTGAATCATAGTTGGACATATGCCACAGTCTAGCGCCAGCTTCAACTGCTAAATCAATTCCTTTACCTTGATTATATAAAGTACCAATTGGAGCTAAAGAACCTTGACCTAAAAATGTTTGAACCATATCTTGGTTATTTTCAAAGCCACCACATGATAGAACTACACCATTTCTGGCAGCTACATTTCTATTTATACCTTGATGTTTAATTTGCACACCCAAAATGGTTTTAGTGTTGGAGTCCTGAATTAAATGTTGTGCAGGACTTTCAAACCAAACATTGATTTTATCTAAACGCTCGTAAACTTTTTTACGTAATAATTTCCAGAATCCGCCATTATACATACCAGCAGTCATGCTTTGTGAGCGCATAGTTTCTGCATGCTTGTATTCCGGATATTCTCCTTGAGGTCTTCTGCCGGTGTATTGTGCTTCAATGCCAAAATATTTTTGAGAGTACTCCTTCATCTTCAAAACATTATTGACAAAAGCGTCTAAATCTTTTGGATCATACTTAAAGGGATAATAAGTTTGCTTGTAATATTCACGGAGATCATCAAAATTATCGCTCCAAGCAAAAGCACCACCAGCATACCTGGTATTGCCACCTTCATGACCTTCGGGAGCTGAGTCAATTAGGAGAACGTGCGCATTGTTATCTGCTGCAAATCTTGCTGCACCAGCGCCAGCTCCACCGAATCCGACTACAATTACGTCGTAAACGGCGTCCCATTTGAGAGTTGAATCGTAGATCAAATTTTTCACCATCACTTTCTTATAAACTTTTCTTAACGTAAATATATCTTGACCAACTTTTTAAGTCTAATTAAATTTTTTAAAGGAAATAGTACAGTTTCATAATACAAAGTGCTATTGCAGCAACTTGTTATTGTACATTAAAGTTAAATTTAATATAATTTAATCAGATATATTTATAAATTTTATTTATTTAGGAAGTACTCATGAATGAAAAAGACTTATTATATTTTTGTAAATTAGTCGAAACTGGTAACTATACGACCACAGCCGCATTCTTTGACGTTACTCAACCCACAATTTCCATGGCAGTAAAGCGGTTGGCAGATAAGTTCGATGATCCACTAATATTGCAAAAAAATCGCAAAAGTAAAATAACTTTGACCGATGCCGGCGACTTGCTTTATAAAAGAGCGAAAATACTTTTGCAGGACATCGCAAGCATCAATTATGATGTGATGCATGCCAGTGACAAGAAAATTCGGCTTGCCTTTTCTGGAGAAGCTGGTAGCCTTTACATTGCTGATATTATTCAAAAATTTTATCAAGCAAATATTGCCAATCTAATTGATTCGAGAATTGAAAGATCGGCTAACGCGTTTTCCGACTTAACTAACGGTACCGTCGATGTAGCAATATATTCGTGGATGGTTCCTATCAATGACCCTGAATATTTTATTCATAACTTGCAAAGAACTGAACTAGTCATTATTACCAGTACGAGCGACAAGTGGCGGGATGTCCATCAAATTAGTGCTTCCGACTTGCGCAACCGCAAGTTTGTCGCTCGCAAAAGAGGCTATTTAACTAGAGAATGTTTGGAGCAGGAAGCGAAATTGGGGGATTTTACGCCACAGATTTCATACACTGCTACTACAATGAGAATGATGATTGAATTAGTTAAACGCAATGTAGGTATTGCTCTTGCTATGGAAAGCAGCTTAAAAGAGGTTTCTGATATTCATGTCATTCGGTTAAAACCGGGTCAAAAACTGTGGGCATACATGCAGATTGCAATGAGAAAAAGCTTTATACCTAATAAGTATCAGCGCAAAGGGATTGAGATACTGCGACATTTTAAACCAGATGACTATCAATAATTCTGGGCAAACAAAAAGACTTACGTCCTTTTAACGTAAGCCTTTTTAACTAAGCAATCACATTGAATAATAATGCTGCAATTACTCCACCTAAAAGTGGCCCAAAGACTGGCACCCAACTATAAGCCCAATCTGAACCGCCTTTATTGGCAATTGGCATAAATTGGTGAGCAAGTCTTGGTCCTAAATCACGAGCTGGATTAATAGCGATACCAGTTGGTCCTCCCAAGGACAAACAAATCGCTGTGATCAAAAATCCTGCCAGTAATGGATTGAGACCCGCTGCCAATTTAGTATTAGTTAGTCCGAGCAAGCCGAAAACCAAAACAAATGTAGCAATCATTTCTGTAAAGAAATTCCACGTATAGTTTCTAATTGCTGGTGTAGTTGCAAAAGAACCTAGAATGCCTTCTTGATCAGTTGTTTCTTCCCAGTGAGGAAAATAAGTTAACCAAACTAAGATACCGCCGATAAAGCCACCGGCAGTCTGTGCCAGCATATATGGCAAAACTGAAGACCAAGGCAATTTATTTGCAATAGCCATTCCTAATGAAACCGCTGGATTAAAGTGTCCCGGACAAAGCCAACTAACACAAAATACACCGAAAGTTACAGCGAAACCCCAACCAAAAGAAATAACGATCCAGCCGCTGCCTTTTGCTTTTGACTTGTTCAAATTGACACCAGCACAAACGCCATCTCCAAGCAATACTAAGATGATAGTTCCGATGAACTCTCCCACTAATTGCATTGATAAGCTATTATTCATTTTTTAAAATCTCCTACTTCGATTATTAGGTTAAATAAACCTAAAATAATGTTTAGTAGCAAATTACTCCCAAACAAAATATATTATAAAATCTTGCTTGTGTAAACCCTTTCTTTAAATAAAATGGTGAATGCAATCCTTTTTTGATAATTGTTATTTAATATTCCTGCTTTTAGCATATTTGTATTCTGCTTCTTAAAAATTGCCACTATATTTTTGCATCTGTTATTTTTATAAAAAAAGTAAGCTATGAAATTTTGATATGACCCAAAAATTAGGACAAAGCGGAATATTATATTGTTTTAAACCTATTTTTTTATTTTTAAGCACTCAAGCTGTTTTTCTATTTCAGATAAATTAACTCCGGCTTCAATCAGAGTGGCTGCTGTATATGCCCCTTCGATGAAGGCAACATCATATAAGTGAATTTTTTTGGAAGTCATTTCAGTAGCCAATTCAATATTCATTTTGGCACTGCCTAAATCATAAAAAGCCAAAATTTCATCGGCTTTATTGTCAGAAAAAGCCTGCAAAACCTTGTCCATGCTAGTCCCTATATCTTCTTCATTTGTTCCGCCAGCAGTTGTGATTGATACATCTTTTGCAACTTGATCTAAAAGTTTAGTCAATCCAGTCGGTATTTCAGGAACATGTGATACTAACGTAATGCCTAAACTCATAGTATACCTTCAGTTTCTAGTAAAGCTTCAAAGAGATAGCCACTAGATTGCGAGCCGGGATCAACATGACCTTTTGATCTCTCTCCTAAATATGAAGCACGACCCTTTTTAGCAATCAAATCTTTAGTTGCAGTTACAGCAGAATCAATTTTTTCTTGAGTTAAATTATGCGCTTTTACTTCAGGTACGAGCACTGACCAAACATCAACCATCGTTTTGTCTCCTGGTTCAGCACCGCCACGTTTTTTAATACCAGCTAAAGCAGCATCCAGTAATTCACCAATGTCATCACTAGTAGCGCTTTTCTTGGCCATTTCTAAAAAAGCGGTGCCATACAGCGGGCCTGAAGCTCCACCAACCGTCGAAATTAGAGTCATGGCAATTTGCTTGAATACGTCAGTGATAGTTTCAGGTTTAGTGGAAAGTTTTTGACTAACCGCGATCATCCCGCGACTCATGTTAAAACCATGGTCACCATCACCGATGGCTGTATCAAGGTCACTTAAATATTGCTTATTTTGTTCGATTTTGGCAGAAAAATTATTCATCCAGTCAATTAAATTGTTTACAGTCAATCCCATATTATTCTTCCCTTCTTTTACCAAGCAATGGTTTCAACGGGCTGATTAAGGTACTTGAGCCATTTTTCATCAGCTATTTCAAAAAATGTGAGCGAAATACCGGCCATATCCAATGATGTCATGTAATTACCAACTTTCATGAAAGCTGGTTTAACATCAAACTCCGCCAATTTATCAAGCAAGTCATTGCTAAAAATGTATTGTTCCATTAATGGAGTTGCACCCATGCCGTTAACCAATACCGCATATTTCTTGTTGTGATCCAAATGCATTTCATCATTTAATTTACCTACCAATTCAGAAACCAAGTCTTTAGCAGGCTTAATTTTTTCACGGCGGTATCCAGGCTCTGAGTGAATGCCTACGCCATATTCAATTTCATCATCTTTTAAAACAAAACCAGGTTTGCCTGTTTCAGGATTGGTAGCAGCTGATAGGGCTACCGCAATTGTTTTAATATTAGGCAAAACTTTTTTAGCTGCTGCAGCAATTTCGTCTAAACTTGCACCATTTTGAGCCATGGCGCCAAGTATCTTATGCATAAACAAAGTACCGGCTACACCACGTCTACCTTGCGTAAAGGTACTGTTTTCAACAGCTATATCATCGTCAACCACAATTGATTTAACTTTGATGTTGTCCATATCAGCCATATCTTTTGCCATATCAAAGTTCATGACGTCTCCAGAATAATTTTTAATTACTAAAAAGACACCTTGACCTTGGTCAACTGCTTTGATTGCTGCGTATATTTGATCCGGCGTTGGGGATGTAAACACTTCTCCACAAACAGCTGCACTTAACATCCCTTTACCCACAAAACCAGCATGAGTAGGTTCGTGGCCAGAACCTCCCCCACTGACAATACCTACCTTACCAGTCATAGATTCTTTATCTGCTCTCATCACAGCCTCAGCATCTTCTATTTTTGTTATAAATTGTGGATAAGATCTCACCATACCTTTAACCATTTCTGGTACAACATTAGCAGGATCATTAATAATTTTTTTCATGTAATTAGCTCCTTCAATAAATAAATGTAACGCTTACATAACTATTATACCAAGTAACCTTTATATAAACCATTTGTGTTGCAATAAATTGAATATTTTGTTCAAAATAAAAAACTTTAGCTAGCATCATTAAAATACAGCTGATAGCTAAAGTCTTTGGTTCTTATACTTAAAATCTTATCTTCTTACTACTTTATATCTATTTGATCTATCATCGTCTGGTTCTTCAGCAGCATGACCGCAGGCAACAATAACACAGGTTTCAAAATTCTGCGGAAGACCTAACTTTTCTTCCAAGTTTTTAGCAGAATTGAGTACACTAGCCGCATTCATTAGATAAACCGAACCCAGGTTGAGTTCTGCCGCCTCTACCATTATGTTTTCTGCAGCAACAGAAGCGTCTCTTTCACCAAACTCATTATTCTTTTTGACATTGATGACAAATAATAAAGGAGCATCATAGCAAGCGTTACTTGTAACTTGTTCTATTTGTGCTAATAATTCTTCACTCTCAACCACGGTCATCTGCATCACGTCAGTTTGGTGCATGCCACAAGGAGATGCTTGAAAAGCGTTGATCAACTTAGCAATATCATCTTGAGCAACTTTTTCAGTCGTATATTTTCTGATAGCTACTCTTTTTAAAACAGGATCAGTCATTTATGTTCCCCCCTATGAAAAACAAAACCCAAATTATTTAATGACAGCTTTACCAGTCTTATGAACTAAATCAGACCATTTTAAAAACTGTGTTTCAGATATTCCTACTAACTTTTTACCTTTAATCTTCTTAGTACTATATACAAAAACTGTTGTACCTTTTTTAACGTATGAATATTTATTTCCTTTTACCAGAAGCTTGCCTTTGCTATCGTAAACTTTAGCATTGCGTTTTACTTTATAGCTGGCAACTTTAAAAAGCTTTACATTACCTGGCTTTACGTATTCTTTCTTCTTAGTTTTCTTGCCATTTAATGATATTTGCAGATAACTCTTATTTTTAACTGTAGTAAAACCGATAACCGAAAGAATTGTTCCTTTTTTCAGTTTTTTGTTTTTAATTCTTTTACCCTTACTGTCATATATATAGGCATTTCTCTTTAATTTGACAGTTTTGCCTAAATATTTTATTGCATTATTTGAATTAGTATTATTTTTCTTGGGCTTCTTTGTCGTATCTGTTATAGAAGGCTTATTTGTACTGTTAGTTGTATTGGATTGTTCATTATTGGTTTTACTTTGATCTGTAGTGTTTGACGTATTCGAATCTCCCTTTGTAGTATTAGAAGTTGTATTATTAGTCTGACTTTGATTAGTTGAATTTGCATCAGTTTCTGCAGCCGAAACTGGCTTAGTGGTACTTAATCCCAAAGTCAAAGATGCAATTCCAGCTAGACTTAACAAAAGTTTTTTCTTCATTTTGACACCTCATTATTGAAAAACTTATTTATATACATTCTACTACTTTGAATAAATAATTTCTTTTACAAAATCGAAACAATTAATTTACGTCTTTGATTTGTGATATATCATTTTCATAACTTATATTATGAGGTACATTACATACTTTTGCTTTATACTAAGAAATAGTGAAAACATAATAATGTTATTAAAGGAAGAAATTCATGAAAAAGTCGCAAAAAGAACCAATTGAAATACTAGTCACTATTGACCAAAACTATATCAAACCACTCGAAGTTATGATGTATTCCCTTAGGCTTAACAATATGACTGAAGAGTTTCATGTCTGGCTAATTTACGATAACATCAACCAGCACGCTCTGAATAAATTAAAAAAATTTGGGCTAAAAATAGGAATTAAAGTATCCACCTTAACTATGAATAAGAATATTAAATTTCCTGATTCATTACTCAACTTGCATGATTATCCGAAAGAAATGTATTTCAGATTACTTTCAAGTAAAATTTTGCCACCTGATTTACATCGTATTATTTATCTTGATCCTGACATATTAGTTATTAATTCAATAGTGCCTTTATGGGAGTTAGACCTTAAAGGAAAAATGTTTGCAGCTTCAGTTCATGAAGGGTTAACAGACATTATGAGTTCAATTAATAATATCAGGCTGGGCACATCAACCGGCTACTTTAACTCTGGAATAATGTTAATGGATTTAGATCAAATGCGTACAAAAATTAAAATTGAAGAAATTACTCAGGCAATTGAAGAGCATCATGATACTTTAATTTTGCCAGATCAAGATATTCTCAATTACTTATATGGCGAAGATATTTTAAAAATTCCAGAAACTCGCTGGAATTACGATGCCAGAGCTTTCTCAGTTTACTTAACAAGGAGCACAGGCGAAATCAATACCGAGTGGGTCATGAAAAACACCTCAATTTTACACTTTTGCGGTAAACCAAAACCGTGGCAAAAGGAGAAACATTCCCGGTTTAAACCACTTTATCTTAATTATTTGCAAATGGTCAACCGCTTGTTAAAACAACAAAAATTAAGCTAACATTTAGCTTTTTACTGTTGAAGGTTGCCCTATCTGTGCTAAAATAATAAAAGTTGCCGAATATCAAGCGACACAATGCTTTAGGTGGATTGGTATAGAAAAAGTTCAAACTATTTAATAGCATTGAATGTGTAATATTTTTTATAGAAAAGAGAAGAATTATGGCTTCAATTAACAAGTCTGAACTTACTAAAGAAGTTTCAGCAAAGACAGATCTTAAACAAAAAGATGCAGAAAAAGTTATCGATGCTTTAATCGAATCAATCAAGGATAACTTGGCTAAAGGCGAAAAAGTACAAATCATAGGTTTTGGCTCTTTTGAAGTACGTAATCGTGCAGCTAGAAAAGGTAGAAACCCACAAACTGGTAAAACTTTAACTATTCCTGCAACTAAAGTACCTGCATTCAAGCCAGGTAAAGCATTGAAGGATGCAGTTAAATAACTCTACATTTAAATACGAAAAAACAACGAGATTCAACTCGTTGTTTTTATTTTGTTTCAAAATTTCTAACGATTTTGATGATTTAATTTGTTGGCGAAAAAATCACCAATAACTTGAACAATAAATATTAAAATAATAACTAAAATTGTCGCAATAAGAGTAACATCATTATTAAACCGATTATATCCGTATGAAATTGCTGTGTTACCTAATCCACCAGCTCCAATTGCACCTGCCATTGCAGTCAAACCAATTAGACTGATAACCGTTACGGTAGAAACACGAGCAAGTTCCGATCTGGCTTCATTTAAATAAACGCTAAATATAATATCCCAGATCGTTGCCCCTAAACTCTGTGCTGCTTCAATTTTCCCGTGATCAACACTTTCTAGTGCTACTTGAACCTGACGTGCATAAAACGGGAAACAGCCCAATGTAAGAGGAACTAAAGCCGCTTGAATGCCAATTTGGGTACCTACAATTTTTTGCGTTACCGGAGCTATAAATGCTAACAAAATTATAAATGGAATAGCTCTAAAAATTGAAACTATTTTATCACAAAGGTTAAACCAAAATTTATTAGGCCTGATGCCGTCACTCTTTGTCAAGACTAAAACTATACCAAAAACCATTCCTAGAATGCCACCAAAAATTCCGGCCCAAAAAGTCATATACAGAGTTTGAATAATGCTGGTGCCCCAGCCTGTGTCTCCTAGCCAACCTAATTGCACAACATTGGGAAAAACTTTGCTAAACCAACTACTCATATAGATCCCCCTTTTCGTTTAAACGAGTGACAGCAACTTCTGCTTTTCTTAAATAAGCAACTGTTTCCTGCTGTTTTGTCTTGTCTCCTTTGACTTGAACAAGTAAAGTGCCAATTGGCTCATCATCAAGCAATTCAACATTGCCGTATAACATGCTGGCTTCAACCCCTACTTCACGATACAAATCAACAACAATTGTTTTAGTGACATTAGCCATACTATAAACAAGTTGATATATGGCTTCATTATCATTGTCTAGTTTATCAATATTAAGAGACTTCAAAGTGTTGATTACTTCCAAAGAGCCACCCACGAAACTTTTGGTCAAATCATTTTTAGGATGTAGCACAACATCCCTTAAACTGCCTTTTTCAACAATTTGCCCAGACTGCATTAATGCGACTTTATTACAAACTTTCTTAATAGCTGCCATTTCGTGAGTTATCAAGACAATAGTTAAATTAAGATCTTGTTGGAGCTTTTTGAGCAGTGTCAGAATCTGGAGAGTATTTTGGGGATCAAGAGCACTGGTAGCCTCATCAGAGATTAGAATGTCTGGTTCATTCGCTAAAGCTCTGGCAATCGCAACTCTTTGTTGCTGGCCACCTGAAAGCTGTACCGGATAAAAATTTGCTTTGTCTCTTAAATCTACTAAGTCTAATAATTTTAATGATTTTTCCTTAATTTCTTTTTCTTTTAATCCAGAATGTTTCAGGGCAAAGGACACGTTGTCAACGACGCTTATTTCATTTAATAAATTGAAATTTTGAAAAATCATGCCAATTTTTCTGCGAGCTAGTTGTAAGTCTTTATTAGCTATTACCTGCTTACCGTCTTTAACAAAATCAGTTCCGTTAACTTTAATATTGCCGGCTGTTGGCTTTTGTAAAAGGTTGACTGTTCTGACTAAAGTAGACTTACCAGCTCCAGAAAAGCCCACGACTCCGTATATATCACCTTTTTCTACAGTTAAACTAACATCATGAACTGCTTGTACAATTTTGCCTTTCTTATCAGGAAAATCTACGCTTACGTGTTCTAAATCAATAATACCCATTACAATCTTCTCCGATCATTAAAATTTTTACTTCAATTTAATGTCCCAAGCACTTCTAGTCATGTTTCCATAATATTTCTTTTGTATCCGTTTAGTCTCAGCAGTTTGATAACATTTGACTACTGCCTGGTAGTCCTTATTCTTTGCTTGATCTTTCTTAGCTACAATGATATTTATCCATTGGTAAGAATCTTTATTTACCGGTTCAACAAAGATTGTTTGTTTTTCACCCAAACCTGCAGGACGAGCAAAGTCATTATTAATAACTGCTGCATCTACTGAATTAATTACCCGTCCGCATTGATCGGCACTAATTTCTTTAACTTTGATGTTTTTAGGATTCTTCACAATATCTGCAACAGTCACAAGAGCTTTACCTTTGCGTAATGAAATTAATCCGGCATTTTTCAAAACGAGTAAAGAACGGGATTCATTACTTGCGTCATTTGGCACAGCTATTGTGGCACCTTTTGGCAATTCGCTCAATTTATGATATTTCTTTGAATATAGCCTAATTGGATTGATATCTGTGCGTCCGATAGCTACTAATCCACCATGATTGGCTTTATTCCAAGCTTTAAGAAAAGCATAATGTTGGAAAGCATTTAGATCGATATCACCGCTTTTTACGGCCTTATTTGGTTGATTGTAATCAGTGAAATTCTTGATTTTAATCGTAATACCATATTTTTTCTTGGCCAAGGCCGCAGCGTGATCCCAAATAACCTCTTTTGGTTTTGACTCACTAACTATACCTACAGTAACAACATGGTTCTTTTGATTGCTATCCCCTTTTTTGCCAAAGCTAAACCAGGCAATTGCAATAATTGCAATGGCTGCAATTACTCCAATAATTATATTGCGACTTTTTTTAGTCATTAGAAAAACCTCCCAATTTTTCAATAAAAAAAGCACTCATCCTAAACTAAGGACGAGTGCTTCGTGTTACCACCTTTAATTTGCTTATTACTCACGTAATAAACCTCAACAGCTATCTAACAATAGCTTGCAAAGTTAACGGATGCAACTCCGCCACTAGCTAAATATCACTAGCAGTCATCGTTTCAAGCCCATGTTCACTACACCTTACTAACTGACTCTCACCAAACATCAGCTCTCTTTATTAGTAAAAATAATAGCTACTCTGCTTTTCAAGATGTATTATTTATTTAATTGTTTATTAATTTAACATCTAAAAATTTTCCTGTCAACCAAAAAATAAATTATTTTTTAGTTGCTTGATATGATTTTATTATTTTTAAAAAATATTGTCCCACAGCAAAAGTTACAATGGCCATACCAATTACCTGCCACCAATAATTATGATTTAAGTTTTCTGCAAGTAAAAAACTGCTAATCAAAGTTAATATACAAATTATCAAAACGACGGTTGAAGTAATAACTTGTTTCATGTTACTTCTCCTTCCTCATATAAGTTAAAAATTCATAGGAATACAAATTTAAATTGTCAGGCTGCTGGAATTCCCTTTTTACTAGCTTAAAATCGCTATAATTAAGTTTTGTCATTGTCACATCAGCTGTAAAAGTGGCTTTGATTTCAGTTTTTTCCAGGCAATCTACCTGATTTTTCAAAGCACCAAAAACCGAGTTACCACCAATAACACAAATTTCCAGATTTTTGTGTCTATCAATCCAACTTTGTAATTCACTGATCGTAGGTATTATTAAAACTCTTTGATCAGCATGAAATTTATTTTTCAATTCATGACTAGTTGTTAAAACAATATGCTTGCGACCAGGTAGAATATGAGGCAAGCTCATAAAAGTTCTTCGCCCCATGACAATGGGATGTCCATATGTTATTTTTTTAAAATGATGTAAGTCGGCAGGCAGTTTCCAAGGTAAATGTCCATCTATACCAATTTGGTGTTTTTCATCTTCTGCCCAAACAAAAGTGATCATTAGTTCTCCTCTACCTTAATTATAGCGCTTTATTTATGAGATTTCTTGTCTTTTGCCCCACTTTACCAATTGTGCCTTTTTAAATTCAGCTTTTTCCCACGAAGAAATTTAGACATGATTTTTCAAGATAATATTGCTATAGTTATTTAAGTATCTTAATAAATTACAGGAGGAAGTCATGGCGGAAAAAAGTCAATTTACTGAAACAAAATATAATAAAATGAAGCAAACTGAAGCTGATCTAGTACGAGATTTACAAGCAATTGTTAAAGATCCCTCTAAAGAAGCCGACTTGAGTGATGATGTCTTTACAAAGCATCAAAATTGGCTGCGAATTATTATGCCTAATTATTCCAGCAAAATCCACTTAGGAATAGTCAATGCTTACGATAATGATACTCGCTATCAATCTTATTATGATGATAAGGCTGGCAAAGGTGCAACCAAGATATTAAGCAGAATTGTTAAAAAGCATTTAGCAAAATAAAGAGTCTTTTACATTGATGTGAACTCCCAAATTTGTTCTAAATTTGGGGGTCACTTTACATAAAAGACTCCTTTTTTGTTAGTGAAACCAGCTAATATGCTTATCGGTAAATGCTAGTAAATCATTAGTTAAATACAAAATATATGTTAAAAATAAAGTTAGATTAGCATCCCCTTGAAATGCGGTAACTCCCCACAAAATAATTGAAAGTATTCCCTGAATAGTCCAAAAATAGTATTGCTCGCGAAAATGTAACATACAAAGAAGAGATCCAGTAATTCCAATTGCTCCAGCTGTTGCATCGATTAGGGGTCTTGGACTAGTGAAAAGTTTAGTATCTAGCAGATAAAGTAAAACTAGCACCATGGCAAAAAAGATAATAGTAAGAAGCCACTTTATCAGTGTCAAACCATGAATATGTTTTTCCGTATCTTTAGACCAAGACGGCAACATTAATACAGGTAAATCTAACAGCAAAATATAAATAGCTTGCAAAATCACATTGGCATAATTTTTGGCGTATATGGAAACTATAATATAAATCGCAGAAGAAATTAAACCTAAAATACCATTGATTTGTCTGGCATTAGTAATGGCAAGTGTACATGTAAATCCCAAAATTGCAGCTACCATTGTTAACAAAGAAATTTGAGTAACGGGTGCTGCTACAGTAGTACCAACAATAATGCCTATTCCCAACATTAATAATAAATATGTTTTAAAGCTCCAACCTCGCATCTGTTCTATATACCATCTTAATTTAAAGATCCCAGCACTCGGCTTTATTTTCATCAGACCTTCCTACCTTCTGTTTAAGTTTAACAGTGAAAAAACACGGTTTTAATCATAGCATAACTTCTAAATGACTTTAAGAAATTTAACTAGAAGGTCAGATCGCTATATTAATCTTAGGTATCTTGTTTTGCTTTATTCATTCTTATCCATCTTATCCATTTTTAATATTGACCATTTGAGCAGAAAGGGTGAAATTACGGTTGTCATAATTATTGCTCCAATGACTGTTGAATAAGCTGCTGGCGCTAGTAGATGGTTGGTTAAACCTATTTGTGCAACGACGAGTGCCATTTCACCACGCGAAACCATTCCTGTCCCGACTAACAAAGAACTTGAATTGCTAAAACCCGCAATCTTTGCTCCCAAGCCTGCGCCAACTAATTTTGAAAAAACACCGCCAATTACCAAAACAATAAATAAAATAAAGTCGTGCAATATTCCTTTAATGCTCATGTCTAAACCAATGCTGACAAAAAAGATGGGAATAAAACTGCTGTAGCCAATTACTGTAAAATTCTTTTTGAGTGTTTTTTGTGCTGAAGTACGATTTAGGGCTAATCCGGCAAAGAAGGCGCCAATTACGTTACTAAGCCCCACTTCTTCAGCTCCCCATGAAGCAAATGCCACAATTATCATTGTTACTAAGGTCTCTGGAACGGGCAATGTCAGACGCTGACTTAAGTTGATTAACCGAGGTATGACATAAACGCTAAGAAGGACTAATAAAATAAGAAAGGCTGCCTGAATAAGCAAGCTCAAAGCCAGATCTTTTCCCATATTTGATCCGGGTTCAGAAACACCTGTTAGTCCACTAACAATGCTCAAAAGCAGTATTGAAAGCAGGTCATCTGCTACTGCAGCGCCTAAAATTGTCATGCCCTCTTTTCCTTCCAGACGCCCCATCTCCTGCAAAACAGCAACAGAAATTGATACTGAGGTAGCTGAAAAAGTTAAGCCTAAAAATAAACTTTCAACCAGTGAAAATTTAAAAAGAATACCAGTCATATAAGCGATAATAATTGGTACTATCATACCAAAGGCAGCTACCAGTACACTAGGACGTAAAAGCCTTTTTAGTGTTTTAATATCACTGTCAAGACCGGCTAAAAACATCAAAAAAATCACACCGATGTCTGAGAAAACTTTGATGATACCGCTAGGTTGCACCAGATTAAAAACAGCCGGGCCAATTATTATCCCAGCTAATAATTCTCCTACAACAGCTGGTAATTTTAACCTTGCACTAAATTGTCCGCCAATTAAGGTAGCTATTAAGATAACAACTAGCATTCCTAAAAATTTCATTTACATTCCCGCCTTCTACAGCAAAAAAGGCCTTCAAAATTGCTCAGGCAACCCAAACCTGAGAACAATTCTTGAAAGTCTTTCACTCCAACCAAAATATTTATATTATTTTTAATAACAAATTTGATTAATAGTTATGAATTAACAACTTTTACTAGTATAACTCACAATTCTCTTAAGATAAACTTTTAGAAACGTAAATCAACTAGCAGCTTTACAAAATTAACCTTAATAGAGCTAATGAAACTATTCCAACTATCACAATCACTAAAAGTGACTTGCTGGTAATGGCTGCTATCAAAGTTGGTATTGACGCGATTAAATATTCAATATCAACTTTTGGTAATTGGCCTGGTTGAGCTACGAATAAGTTAGTAAACCACATAGTAGACATTATAACAATTGGTACAAAAGATAAAAAATCAACCACTATTTGCGGTAATGAGAATTTTTTTAATAGAAAAAAGGGCAAAACCCGTGAAAGCCAAGTTGCAACGCCACAACCGATAATTGTTAAATATATATAATTAGAAGAAGACACCTTTTATTACCATCCCCAATGTACATCCAATAAGTGTTACAGCAATAATAACTAGACTAGCTGGCAAAATCATTGTCAAAATGTAAGTCAACACCAATGTCAACAAAATTACTATTACTTGTAACAGCTTATTTAAAGATTTATCACTATTTACTTGCAAATATAACAAACCAATAAACATTGCCACATTTGCAAAATCGAGTCCTAATTGTTTTGGATCTTTAATAAAGTTGCCCAGTATGGCGCCAATCGCTGTGGCAAATATCCAAGTTTTATATGAAATCATATTTTCGGTATTGAACCAGCTAAAACTCATTTTGCCTTTAGTATAATTAATTTTATTCATCGCTAAAGCAAAGCTTTCATCAGTTAGAAGTGTGCCAATTAAAACACCTTTGCCCAAGCTATCTTTTTTGAAATAGGGTGCAACGGTCGTACTCATCAAAATCATCCTTGAATTGACCATAAATGTAGCAAAGATAATTGAAATAATCGGACTACCTGCTGCCAACATACTAACAGCTGTAAATTCTGCTGATCCGGCATAAATTATGATCGACATTAAAATTACGGTAATGGTCGAAAAGCCGGTCGCACGGCCGATTACACCAAAAGCTGTCGCAATTCCTAAATACCCGAAAACAGTTGGAATTGTGTCAGTCACGGCTGCACGTTTAGATAATGAACTTTTCATATAACACTTCTTTAATAAAAAATTTTAACTTAAATTTTCGTAAGCTGGACTTAGTTTATTGAAAACCAAGTCCTCTCCCTGTTTAAAATATTAGATTAAAAAACTAGTTTACCTATTACAAGCAACTAGTTTAATCATGACATTATTCACTTTTAGATGTCTTTGTGAAATCGATCCCTCGGTCCTTGAAAACTTTCTTAGCAACATTAATCGCGTTTAGCACTTTCGGAAAACCCACATAAGGAATAGTTTGAATAAATGTCTCAATTATTTCTTCTGGCGTTAAACCCACGTTTAAGGCACCATTGATATGAACATTCAGCTGCGGTTCAGTGTCACCTTGTGTCAGCAAAGTTGTAATGGTAATCATTTCTCTTTGTTTCAGATCAAGGACACCACGATCGTATACATCACCAAATGCAAATTCAATAATGTAGCGCCCTACATCTTCAGATAAACCAGCAAGTGAATCAATAACTGATTGGCCACCTTCCCGGTCAACTTTTTTTAAATTTGCTAATCCTTTTTGATAGCGTTCATCGTTTGTCATAGTTTTCTCCTTTTATTCTGTAATCTAATTTTCAACAGTTTTCAGAATAATTGCTGGAGTGTAGTCCATGTCAACCACTATTTTAAAATTTTTTGGTAGTGGTAAAATATGACAATGTATCATTTATTTGGCTGGAATTTGTAGGGAGGAAATACGATGAAATATTCGATTGGTCAATTTTCCAAACTTAGTGGCTTTTCAATTGACACACTGCGTTATTATGAAAAGCAAAAATTACTTTTCCCAAATCGGGATGAAAATAATCGTCGCATCTATACTGAAAAAGATGTTGCCTGGATTAGTTTCATTTCTCGCTTAAAAAAGACTGGCATGAGTATTAGAGAAATGCAAAAATATGCCCAATTACGCTACAAAGGCGACCAGACCATCCCTGAACGACTAGTTTTACTGTTTAATCAGCTCGATGATTTACATGAACAAGAAAAGAAGATTGACAATAATATCAAGTTTGTAGAACAAAAAATTAAAACCTATCTCAAGACAATTGGAGATTTAAAAGAGTAATATTGCTATCTAATGTGAATACTGATTTAATTGTTTTTTCCGATATTATATTAAGCAAATACACAACAAACACGCACTTGTTCAATTTAGAGTAAGTGGTAAGTTGAAAAAAATTTCAGTTAAGGTATAATGTTATTCGTTATGGAGAGTTGGCAGAGTGGTAATGCACCGGACTCGAAATCCGGCGAACCAAGTTTTTCCTTGGCGCGCAGGTTCAAATCCTGTACTCTCCTTAAATATATTGTCTTGGAGCTTGATATATTAGGATTTTTAATTTATGTGATCGCCAAATGTTCGCCAACCTTTTAATTATAGTAATTCAGGATCCAATATAAAAGAGCAGTTATAAAAACTGCTCTTTTATTCCTAATAAACCAATGTTTAACTTAAAAGCTTATTGTATTTCAATATGATTAGTATTACTTAACTTTATTTCATTATCGACGATAGCAATTTTATGCTCCCTCATAACTTTTAACCAGTCTTACATTGTCAGGCTGTAATTTCTTATATAGCGTTTTGATGTTATATGTAACTTAATGGACAGTGATATCAAAGTAAACAATGGAAGATTTATTAAAATACGCTTTTGACTATGTGCCCTCTGTAAGCTGTTTATGTTATATTGCAAAGGCAATTTCATGCCGCCACTATTCCTGATGTCTCATTAGTAACGCCTATAAAAAAACCAACTGTTGAAAATGCTGATTTGACAGCTATCTTAATAGATAATGAGGCTACGATAAAACATGTAAAGCTTGTTGGAGATAAAGTCATCTTAATTTTTGAAAATAATGACTATGATTTAGATTGTTTTAAAAAAAGATACGCCGGGAAAAATTTTAGGTAAAGTTATCCCAGTAGAATACGATGTTCAATAGTACTTGAAAACATATGTAAATTTATTCTTTTAAGACATTTATAAAAATGGTAAATTATAAATATACTGATACAAATATAATGGGAGAAGGCAAATGAAATTTTTATGGGTAATTGCACTAATAATATTTGTTATTTACATGATTATTAGTGAAAGAAAATTAAAAAATAGAAAAGATTATAAAGAAGCACCAACACCAAGTAAAAATCCATCAAATGAGCCATTAGTGAAACGTTGGTTGGTATGGGGACTAATACTAGTTTTAATTTGTGGTTTCTTTGTATCAACTTCAAATAAAGCCCAGAGTCATAATGAAACATACAAAACTACCGTACCTCATCCAATAAAACCATCTCCTGTAAAAAAGAGGAAAAAGCTTTCTGCCTATGCTTCCAAAAAGGTTTCCAAATTTATACCAGTGAAGAACACAGCTAAAGCAGTTACTTTAGGCGCTGGTAAGTATAAGGTCGGTAGAGATATAAAGCCGGGCAGATACGTTATTAAAGCTGTCAAGGGCAGTGGTAATTTATCTAACAGCGATTTCACTATTAACGTTATTTTAGGAAACGATGATAAAGGAGATCAGTTAACTTCTTTTACTACCAACTTAGTAAAAAATGACAAAATCAAGTTAGACTGGATAGAGTCTACAAGCTTCACGCCAACACCAGATAAATATACATATAAAACAAAAATAAATGCTGGTATATGGTTAGTAGGACTTGATATTAAACCCGGAAGGTATGTCATACGGCCAATAAAAGGCAGAGGTAACTTGATATCAGAAGATGGGTCTGATGATAATTTAAACGAAATATTAGGCAAAGATACTGAAAAAGGTCAAGTCAGCAAAGTAACGGCTGATTTAACTGCTGGAGAAGTTATATTGTCTACTATAGAATTAATTGGCTTAAGTAAAAAATAAGATTTAAATATTTTGAAAATAAAAAACTTCTAAGAAATCACTGCTCGAATTTAGATTTCTTAGAAGTAATACAAATACAACAGGGTTATGCCCTTTTGCATTCTCTATCATAGCAGCAAACGAATTGCTTTATATGTCATTTCAAAACGTTTGGGAAACTCAAACATGACAATAACTGCGAATATGCCTATATGCTTGATGAATATAAAGCACAGCAAGATGATAATATCGAAAAAATCGTCAATAGCATATTAAAATGTTCGCCAACTTTAAAATTAATTACTAGATTTCATTTTCTATTATTTTTATAAAAATAAACTGCACCCTTCTTTTATCATTACTATGAAAATAATCTTATATATTTTTTTGTTTTACAAAAAGGCATTGAGCAATATGGCACAATACTTTTTTACATGTTTTTTCTTATTCTATACATTATAAATAAACTACAAACTATTTATAAAATATAAAAAATGTTCACATGGTGATCGACTTTAGTATTTAATTTACACAGTACCATTCGTTTTTTAAATTAAACGCAGAACTGCTAGTGAAATCATACCAACTATCACAATGATTAAGAGTGACTTACTAATAATTGCGGAAATAAATGTTGGCAGTGAAGCCAAAGCATACTGCATGTTAAGTTGAGGCAAATGACCTGGTTTTGCTATTAATAAGTTACTAAACCAAAGAGCAGCCATTATTACTATAGGCACAAAAGACAAAAATTCAACTAATTTTGGCGGCAAGGTGAATTTTTTCAACAAGACAAAAGGTATCACTCTAGATAACAAAGTGGTGATTCCACAGAAAATGATTGTCGTTAAAATGTATTCAGAAGAAGACATGCTTTATTACCATTCCTAAACTACAACCAATTAAGGTTACAACTATTACCACTAAGTTGGCAGGTAAAATAATAGTCAGTAAATATGTCAGCGCAAAAGAAATCAATATCACAATTATTTGGAGTACTTTATTTAGTTTTTTGTCCCCAATTACCTGCAAATAAAGCAAACCGATAAACATTGCTACAATAGCAAAGTCAAGCCCTAATTTTTTAGGATCAGTAATAAAACTGCCCAATACTGCTCCCAAAAGTGTTCCAACTTGCCAGGTTATGTAAGAAACAATATTTACTGTGTTAAACCAGTTAAAATTTAACTTGTCATTTGTATAATTAATTTTATTCATACCGAGAGCAAAACTTTCATCAGTGAGAAAAGTTCCTATCAAAATATTACTTTTTAAATTTTCTTGTTTTAAGTAACCTGCTACAGTCGTGCTCATAAGAATTACTCGAGAATTGACCAGGAAAGCGGCTAAAACAATTGAAGCAATCGGGCTGCCCGCAACCAGCATATTCAGAGTGGTTAATTGAACGGATCCGGCATAAATCAGAATAGACATCAAGCAAACTTCCAAAGTAGAAAAGCCACTGGCTTTGCCAATAATTCCAAAAGCCGTACTAATGCCAATATAGCCGAATATTGTTGGAATTGCTTCTTTAATTGCAGATTTTTTGGTTAAATAAGTATCCATTCTTTCACCCTCTTTTGTGAAAAATCATTAAATGATGTGGTTAGTCCTACCATGAGTAATGTAGTTAAATTTATTAAGGGAAAATTAGTATTGATTTAATCTTAACGTATAATAAATAAAAATTTTTATTTTTTTAAATTTTTACTATCGAGCTTCTTTTTTCGTTTTTTTTTCTTTTTTCGTTTTTTTTTCTTTTTTCGTTTTTTCTTCTTTAGTTCTAATTTAATTTCATCATTTACACATTGCCATGTATCAAGAATTGGGTAAACACTTGCGGCTGCAGCAGTAAATGACAATTTTTCCTCATCGTATTTTGTTGGTACGGATTTTCTGTTTTTACTTCCTTTAGGAATCACTGTAATTTTATTAGTAGATTTATTTCCTATTAATTTATCTTTGATAACAAAAGTATAAGAATTTAGAGTAGCATCTGGTTGAATAATAGTATAAAGTCCTATAAGTGTAACTATTGTAACTATAAGGCTTCTTATAAAAACCACAAAAATTTTACCTTTATCAATGGAACTTTTTTTAACTATCTTTAATAAAAGAATACAATACAAAACCAAAAGAAAATATAGTATTGATAAAGTTGAAATTATACAAACTATGACATTTATATTGTCATAGACATAATTATCAGGTATTTTAGCAAAATTTTTATTTAATAAATCATAAAGCATATTTGATGTGAGAATTTTTGCAGTTATCGGACTAATAATTGCAAAAACCACGGTTAGTATATTAATCATTTTTTGAGGATCTTTTTTACCAGTAAATAATCCAATGTTTGTAATAAAATTTACTAATATTAAAAAAACGTAACCAGAAATCCCTGAAAATATGATGTTTATAGTAAAATATATTCTAAACAAAAATTGATAGCCAAATATATTTTCTATATAATTTGCAAAAAAATAATAGAAAAGTAAACTAAATATAATCCCATAAAAAAGACTACAAAGAGTTAAACTTAAAATAAAAAATATGGTGAGTAAAAAAGTTTGATTTAATCTCTTATTTTTTCTAAATTTTAAAAAGCAAATACAGGTATTTATACCAAAAGCAATTATAAATTGAGAAGTAAGATAGCAAGTAAACTTGTTATACAGAATTAAAAATGATAATAAAACTGCTATAAAAATAGCAAGTAATTCATGAAGCATCCAGATGGGCTTATTTAATTTCTTTAACCACTTCATTTTTACTACATCCCTTTTAACAAAATCATATTTATTATACGCAAAAAACTATATTAGAAACAATTTTTCAATATAGTCATAATAATGCTCGTCCATTCTATTACCGTGGTGACTTTAAAAGCAGTATTATTTTTTAGTGGTTCGGGCAGATAAAAATACCTACAATTGTAGTAATTGAGACAAGTTAAAAAATTATTAGTCTTGCATTTTTATGTGGATTTTTGCCTCCAAACAAATTAAATTAAAATCCGTGCACATTAACGCAGATAACCGCAAGATATTACCTATTTTCAAAGTAAAATTAGGTTTAACACATGTAGCAATTTAATGCCCAATATCATTTAGAGCTTTAAACCTTGTTTTTTCTTTTTTCATAATTTTCTCTGATGAAAATAATTTTATTCTATTGTCTAATTTGCTTTTTGTTCAAGCTAAGTATTTAAGGCATTGCACAAAAACAAGCTTTAAACAAGCTTTATGGAGTTTTTTTATGTCATATAAAAAGCTAGTAAAAGAAATTACTTTTACTGGCTTATCTTTGTATCAGTGTCCTCATGGTCAAATATATTCATACTTAGCTCTGCATTTAAAAGACTCTGACTTTATGTAAATATTTGTATTGCAATCCAGTTCCAATAAGTGCAACAAATATACCTAACAGGTTTGCCGCTAACCAATTGATTGAATTGCCCGTGAACAGACACACTGCAACCCATGGTGCAATACTTATCAGATAGCCGCGCGCAGCCGTCATTAATAAAGTACCCCACTTAAAGCCTTTACTTATATTATTTGTAACAACTTTATTGTGTAAAAACCTTTGAAATAGAACTGTACCCATTACTATCAAAATAGTAATTAAAACAAATTGCCAAGCTTCAAATTTAACTAAGATTAATTCTTCATAAGAAAAATGATTTGCCAAAAGGGCAAAACCACACGCAATATCAAAGAAAAAGCCTTGGTTGACATAACCCTTTTTGCAACTTTTAATACTAAAATCAAAAGCTTTTTTGCAGGTCTCGCTTGGTGATTCCTTTTGCCTGTCAATGACTTGATGATTAGTCAGGTAATGATATTGACAAGTTGTTCCAATCAAAGCAGTAATTAAGCCAACCAGCAAAGAAATGGAGAAGTTAAATTTTCCCTGAGTATGCATACTAAGAGCTAATAATGGTGCGTTTCCTATTACAAAACACCTCACACCAGTTGAAATCAAACTAGTATTTACGAAAAACGAAGTCATTTTTTGGGAATTAACCTTGTGTCGCAAGAAGTTTTGATAACGGATTACGCTAATGATTGCAACAATAGCCAACAATACAAACAGCCAGTCAAACCAAATATCAGAAAATAAAAGTGTAAAAAGATAAAGGGTGCCATAAATAACGAGATCACCAAGATGGTTAGTAGAATTATCAGCTAAAGCAAAGTTATGTTCATGGTGAGCAATATCACGTATAGCTTCACCCACAGTCTCTTGCTTAGAAGTATGATTATTATTCATTTTTTCCTCCTAAATTACGCCCTAACTTGATAATGATAATTTTAAGTTGGTTTTAATTAAAGTCAAGCTTTTTTAAAAGTAATTACCTTGCTAAAACTAATTTTAGTAAAGTTCAAATTCTGAATTTCCTTTAAATTACAAATCTTAAGTTTTGCTCAAGAGTAGATTTTAATTTCTACGCTTTGTCTCGTTACTGTTAAAATATAATCGAATACAAATTATAGGTAGGGATTCGATTTGAATATTAACTTTTGGGTAGAAACATTGTCTGCTCTAATACTAATACTACTTATCTTTAATGTCAGAAATTCACGACGTTTCAATTTATTTGATCACTGGCTTCATCATAAATTAATCAGAAGACGCGATGGAATCGGCTGGCAGATTATTGCATTTATAAACGATCCCAAACTTTTAGTTGTTTTGGATGTATTTCTGGCAAGTTTTTTAATCAGTAATAATGAAAGTTTACTAGCTTTTTGGGCATTATTTACTTTAGGCTTTACTGATCTGATTGGTATCTTTTTAAAAAAATGGATGCGCAGAAAACGGCCAATCCTACATTCAGATTTAGAAGAAGGCTATAGTTTTCCAAGTGGTCATGTCTTAGGTAGCACTGTTATGGCTTTAATCATTTGGCGACTTTTTGCAGGACGATTAGGAAATAGACTTTTATGGATTTTGCTGGCAATTTGGCTGATGGTTGTAATTTCTCGTATCAGTCTTAAGGCTCACTTTCCATCAGATATTATCGGGGCCACTTCTCTAGCCGTCTTTTGTTTTAGTATTTCTCAACAATTACTTTTAATGGTTATTTAAGAACAAAACAACCCCAAACTTTTGGTTTGAGGTTGTTTTTTGCTTATCAACAGTTATTTTATACAATTAAATTATAGGAAACTAAGCATCTTTCCTAACACAAACACGATCACACACAATAATGCAGTGTACCATGCACAATGCGGCAAAGCTTTCTTAAGAATAACTCCTTCTTTACCCTCAAGACCAGTAGCTCCTGTAGCAATTGCGATGTTCTGTGGTGAAAGCATCTTACCAGCGGTAGCACCAACCATGTTAGCAGCTGCTAGCCAGTATGGACTTACTTTCAGTGCGTGGGCAGCTTGTACTTGCAATTCACCAAAGAGAACATTAGCTGAAGTATCACTACCAGTGATAAAGATACCTAGAACACCAATGATTGGTGAAATTACTGGGTAAAAGGCACCAGTTAAAGTTACGAGGCTAACTGCAATGACATCAATCATTCCGCTGTAACCCATTACTTTGGACAGGCCCACAATAGAACAAACTGTGATAATTGTTTTAACTAATTGCTTGATCGTACTTGTCAAAACGGAAAACATTTCCTTAAATGACAAACCTTGGATAGCACCACCAATGATACTTGACAGTAAAATCAAAGTACCCGGTGATGACAACCAGTCAATGTCAACTGGCTTGGCATTTGCACCATTATAGAAGTGGAAACTGGTTTTAACGCTTGCAAGTGCATTATGAATTGCTGGGAACATTGATGAAGTGAAAATGATAAAGCAAAATACCAAAATAAATGGTACCCAAGCCTTAATTTTATCAGCAGTGGAAATAGGAGCCTTATCGTCTTTTTCAGTACCAGCAGATTCAGTTTCATCTTTGCTGCTGTATTTCTTAATAATAACTACTAAACATAGCAGACAAACTATTGAACCTACAATTGATGGTAGTTCAGGACCTAAATATTTAGTAATGAAAATTTCTGGAACTGCAAATGTTAAACCAGCTACCAGGGTGCAAACCAAAACACCTTTTCCTTTAAATGACTTAAGTCCCTTACCTTCAGTCATCATGACCAAAACGAATGGAACTATCATCATTAAAACAAATAATTGTATAGCAATTAAATAACCTAATTCAGTAACTCCCAAACCTGTTACTTTAGCCAGAGTTGTTACAGGCAAACCAACGGCACCAAAAGCAGTAGGAGCAGTGTTTGCTACCAAACAAACCACAGCTGCTTTAATAGGACTCATGCCCAACATAATTAAGATACTTGCAGGAATCGCTACCGCAGTACCGAAACCGGCAATGGCTTCCAAGAATCCGCCTAATCCCCATGCTAAGATTAATACTAAGAATCTCATATCCTTAGTAATTGAAGTTAACATAGACATTATTGTATCCATTCCTCCTGATTTTCTACTGATATTGTAGATAAACAGAGCGGAAATAATAACATAAATTATTGGCCATAAAGCCATAATTATGCCGTCAATTCCAGCGGTAATACTGTTTGAAAACGAAAAGTGGAAACCGACAATACTGAGAATTATTGATAAAGCAAAGCCGATTAAGCACGACAAATCTCCTCGAATGCGAAAAACACCCAAGGAAAGTATCAGCCAAACGATAGGGATGATCGCAAGGACTGTTTTAAGTATATCCATTTTTATTCCTCCGACGAAATCAATTTAGCAAAAACCAGATTGATTTCTCTCACTTTCTAACATAGAACTTGATAAAACTTATTAGACAACACTATATGAGTTTGTGATGTAAGCGCTATCTAATTTCATTATAGCACTATGTTAAGCGCTTTTGAAGATGAATTTAACTTCACAATCTTTTATAATAAAGCGCTTACATTAATAAATAAAAAATAGTCCTAACTTTATTAAGTTAGGGCTAAATCACCTTTTTTTATATTCTGTTATATAGAGAACAAGTGTAAAAAAGGAATTTTTTATTTGCAAATAAATTACAAATCGTCAAAACCAACCATCAAACTGCCTTCTTCGGCATAAAACGTGCAAAGTCCCCTCATTGAGCGAATTTTGATCTCTGCTTCTGGATAAAGTGCTAAAATTTTTGCTTTTAAACTTTCAGCATCTTTTTCATTTTTACAATGATCAATAATTAAATTACCACCTTTGTATTTCATTTCACTCATTAATTTCAGGACTTCTTTAAAAGCACGCTTTATTCCTCGTACTTTTGCCAAAGGCTCTAGCTTACCCTCCTCACTAGCAGTACCAACCACATCAATATTTAAAACTTTAGCGACTTTAGCCACAGCCATATTAACTCGCCCATTGAGTGCTAAATTATGCAGTGATTTTAATACGAATAACAAATGTGTGTGTGTCTTATAATCGGATATTTTTTGTTCCAAATCTACAAAACGAATTTTGCTATTAGCCAATTTACGAATTTTTTGTAAAATAACTGAAATTTCTGGGCCAGCAGTCCTTGAATCAATCACAATTACATGGCTATCAGGGTGATCTTTTTCATATATTTGTTTAGCTTGAAAAGCAGATGAAAAACTGCCACTAAGGCCACTAGTAATTGTTATCATTATTGCAAATTTAGTTCCTTTTAAAGCTTCTAGCCATTCATTAATGCTGGGACAGGAAGTTTTTCCTTCCTCCGTATTTTTCTCCATACTGCTGATGAACTCATCGATATCAAGATTTTCGTCATCAACAAAATCTTTTCCTGCAATTGTCATTGTTAATGGCACTACAGTCAGATTTTCATTTGCTCTGTCATTTGAGCCAGAGTCTATTATTAACTTTACTTTATCCATATTTGTGTATCCTTATATAAATAAACTATATATCTAAAAAAATATATAGCTAAATAATAAATCAAATACCAAAAAAAAGCGATAAAAAATTTTTTAATATTTTTTAACATTAGAAATCGGTTACAAATGTTTACATAATCACAAACTTAGGCTAAAATTTGTGATGTAGATATGGAGCAGTTGCTCCACTAATGTATGTACTTATAAAAATTAGTACAGCATTTATTATTTAGGAGGTTTTTAGATGTTAAAATCAGTCATTGAAAATGTTCATGCACTGGAAATCTATGATTCACGTGGTAACCCAACTGTTGAGGCTTTTGTAACCTTATCAAACGGTGTTGTTGGTAAAGCTGAAGTTCCATCAGGTGCTTCAACTGGTGAAAACGAAGCAGTTGAATTACGTGATGGCGGCAGTCGTGTAGGCGGTAAAGGTGTTTCCAAAGCCGTTGAAAACGTCAATACTAAAATTGCTAAGGCATTAAAAGGCTTGGATCCACATGATCAACCAAACATTGACCGTGTAATGATCGACTTAGATGGCACCCCTAACAAGGCTGAACTTGGTGCCAACGCTATTTTAGGCGTATCAATGGCTACTGCAGCTGCTGCAGCAAAAGACAGCCACCAACCTTTATACAGATACCTTGGCGGCACCGATCTTGAAATGCCACAAACTTTCCATAACGTTATTAACGGTGGTGAGCACGCTGACAATGGTATCGACGTTCAAGAATTCATGATTACCCCAGTTAAGAAGACTTCTTTCCGTGATGGTTTTGAAAAGATCGTTAACACTTACCATACTTTGAAGAAAGTTCTTGAAGACATGGGTTACGAAACTGGCCTCGGCGACGAAGGTGGTTTCGCTCCTAACATGAAGAACTCTGAAGAAGCTTTGCAAGCTTTACATGACGCTATCGTTAAGGCTGGTTACAAGCCAGGCGAAGACATTGCTATTGCCTGTGACTGTGCTGCTTCATACTTCTACAACAAAGAAGATGGCAAGTATCACTTTGAAGGTAAAGTCTTTGATGACGAAGAATTAGCTCAATACTACGACAAGTTACTTGACGAATTCCCAGAATTAATTTCAATTGAAGACCCATATGATGAAAACGATGTTGACGGCATGATTAAGTTTACTCAAAGCCACAAGGACAGAATTCAAATTGTTTTGGATGACTTCATTTGTACTAATCCTAAGCTTTTGACTAAAGCTATCAAGGAAGGTGCCGGTAACGCTTCATTAATCAAGTTAAACCAAATCGGTACTGTTACTGAAACTTTGGAAACTATCCGTCTTTCACGTAAGAACGGTTACAACACTATGATTTCTCACCGTTCCGGTGAAACTGGTGACACATTCATCGCTGACTTTGCCGTTGCTGTTAACGGTGGTCAGCTTAAGACTGGTGCGCCTGCTCGTTCAGAACGTGTTGAAAAATACAACCGTTTGCTCGAAATTGAAGAAGATCTTGGTGAAGGCGAGCGTCTAGCTACTTTTCCAGACAGTGTTGACAAAGATTAGTTTTTAAACTCAAAAAGCCTGCAATAATGCAGGCTTTTTTTGTGCCATTTTTATGGCTAGTCGTCTTTTTGACTAATTGCTTTTAAGTAAGTACTTTCGGAGATATAGACAATTTTTCTCACGTACTGTCCCTTGTGGTCGATCTTAATATATTGTCTACTTGGATCAAAACCACCTACTCTTTCAATTTTATATGGTAATTTTTTACCAGTTTCAGGATTATAGGCCTGAACGTTTAGATAATTTTGCGTATTTTTTTTGACTTTAGCATAACTAGTTACTTCTGGAATAGCAGGATTAGCTCTATCAATCCAAGAATTGTGATCTAATGGAATTTGGTTAGTTATAATCAGAAAAAAGACATAAACTGGAACCAAAAATTTTTCGAACATGATATCTCCTTTTATCTAACTTTTAGGAATGGACTTTCTTTTGAAATTCCTTTTGGGAAACATATTTAAATTCAAGTGTACTAATACACTACTATGCCTATTTTACACTTTTTTATGATTATTTTAAATAATAAATTAAAGTAATCCTGTAAATGATAATCTTAATTTGCTAGCAAAAGTAAGTTTTTTATGCTACTTTAAATAAAGTATTAATAACTAAGGAAGTAAAATTATGTCTGAAAAAATTGAAGGCTTAACTCAAGCCGAAGCAGATAAACTTTTGCAGAAAAAAGGATTAAATGAGGTGCCTGAGCCTCAATTCAACTTTTTTAAAGAATTTCTATCCAAGTTGTGGAATTTATCAGCGTGGATTCTTGAAGCTGCTCTACTTTTAGAGTGTGTGCTAGGAAAATGGATACAATCATTATTTGTGCTTTTGATGCTTCTTTTTGCCGCCTGGAATGGTGCCTCTAAGAAAAAGCAGTCAAGACGTGTTCTAAATAATATTTCACACAAATTGACTCCTACCATTTCTGTTCAACGAGATGGGCAGTGGCAAAATATTGATTCAAAATATTTAGTCCCGGGTGACTTAATCAGTATGCAAGCTGGTGACGTCTTGGCTGCTGATGTGAAGCTGATCGATGGACAAATTTTTACGGACGAGAGTTCAATTACAGGTGAAGCAAGAACTGTGCGAAAAAATCCACAAGATACAGCCTTTGCCGGTACTACTGTAACTGAAGGAAATGGTTTGGCCGTCGTTACTGCCACAGGTGCAGATTCACGTTCCGGTAAGACAATTAATCTAATTAATAATTCTGCAGCTCCTGGTCACTTGCAGCAACTGCTAACTAAAATTATTTATTATCTATGCATTCTTGACGGAATTTTAACCTTAGTAATTGTCATTGCTTCTTTCTTTAAGGGTGGTGACCTAAATAATCTGATTAACATGCTGCCATTTTTAGCAATGATGTTTATAGCTTCAATACCAGTTGCTATGCCTTCTACATTTGCACTTTCTAACTCCTTTGAAGCAACTCGTTTAAGTAAAGAAGGTGTATTAACTTCTGATTTGACTGGTATTCAAGATGCAGCAAACCTTAATTTGATCCTGTTAGACAAGACAGGAACAATTACGGAAAATAAAACGGCAGTCGGTCAGTGGATCAATTTCAGTTCAATGAATAATAATGATGTTCTGCAATTAGCATCAGCTGCTACGGATCAGAGAAACAAAAAACTTATTGATACTGCAATTGATGAATATGTTAAAAAACAAGGATTAAGCATCAAGTCAGCTTCTAAATTTACGCCTTTTACTTCAAGCACCGGCTATTCTATGGCAGTCTGTGATGGCCATAATATTAAACTAGGTTCATTTAAACAACTTTCGTTAATTGATCAAGATGCTAACGAAAAGGCAAAAGAAATAGATTTCAGCGCTGGACGTTCGGTAGCCTTGTTAATTGATGATAAGCTGGCTGGTGTTTTCATTTTGCAAGATATGGTACGATCTGATTCCAAGGCTGCCCTCGAAGAGCTCAGAAAACGGGGAGTAAAGCCGATTATGCTGACTGGAGATAATCAGAAAACTGCTATTGCAGTGGCAAAGCAGGTTGACTTGCAAGGGGAGGTAATTTCTATTCGTGATTTTACTGACCAAACAGATACCAGCAAACTGGCCGGTATTGCAGACGTTTTACCAGAAGATAAATTGCGCATGGTTAAATTCTTCCAGAAGAAAGGTTATATAGTAGGTATGACAGGAGATGGCGTGAATGATTCTCCTGCTCTAAAGCAAGCTGAAGTTGGTATAGCGGTCTCTAATGCAGCTGATGTAGCCAAACGATCTGGTAAAATGGTACTTTTAAATGACGGTTTATCTTCAATAGTAAAAATACTTGACGCTGGACACAGAGTGTACCAAAGAATGACTACCTGGTCCTTAACAAAGTTAGCCAGAACTGCACAATTAACAATGCTCTTAACATTTGGCTACCTTTTCTTTAACTATATTCCAATGGCCTTAAACGCTATGGTCATTTACACAATTATGAATAATATGGTAACAATGATGATTGGTACAGATAGAACGCACATCACCTATAAACCAGAGAACTGGAATATGGCTAAATTAGCTAAAATTGCTTTTTCATTAGCTTTCGGTTGGACTGCTATTGGGATTGCTGCTATTGCCTATCTTAATATGCACGGCTATAGTCATGGTACTGTATCAACGATGGTTTATGTTTACCTGGTTTTGAGTGCAATGTTTATCGTCTTAATTACAAGAACTAAGAAATACTTTTGGCAGGATTATCCTTCTAAAGCAGTTGGTTTGACGCAATTAGGAGACGTCCTTCTAACTGTCATCTTGGCATTATTTGGTATAGCTATGACAAAAATAAGCTGGACAAATATATTACTTACCTTTGCCATTGCCTTGATAGCCGCAATTGTTATTGATTTATTCTATCAACCAATAATGAAGAATCGTTAATTTTAAATTTAAATAAAGAAAAACCTGATTGCGGAAAATTTCCGTAATCAGGTTTTTTAAGGTTTACCGATGAGTTCCTGACTTTTCCATCACACCGGTAAAAAGGTTTTGTATATGCTATTTGGTATAATAATTTAGAATAGGAAAAAATAGTTAAATTAATCAGGAAAGTTAATTTTTTGATTAGAGGCGAGCCAATAACAAAGATAGATAGTTATTTTGCTAATTGACCCTTGAATCCCCCCTTTCACTGGTTGTACGTTTATAACAAATGCTTTAAATTACATTCGTTATGTTTATATTAATACATAAAATAACCAAAGTAAACAATTTTGTACAACTTTTTTACTTTTAAATCAATATTTTTTTATATTTAAATAACAATTATCTTTTAACTTTATTTTTTTAATTCATACACATATGACGTTTCATTTGGACGATAAACACCATGTAAAAGGCCAACTTTTGTAAAACCCATTTTTGCAATCAAATGCTGCATTGCTTTATTATCTTCATGAGTATCAATTCGAATTGAATCAATATCGTCACGGTTAGTTTTTATATCATTAATAACAGCCTGTAGAAGCTTGGTAGCATAACCTTTACCAGAATGCTGAGAATGAATCGCTACACGATGAATAACAACATATTTGTCTGTATTACACAGCCACTTGCCGTCCAAATGATCATATACATGGTCAGGGCCATCTACTATGGCAATTGCACCAACAGTTTCTTTATCCTCGGAAACAGCTAAAAAAGCCCAGCCATTTTCAATATCTTCTTTAATTTGACCTTTAGAAGGATAGTCTCCTTGCCATTGATTGACACCATGCTCGGCCAACTGATTTGCTCCATCTTTTAAAATAGCGATAATTTGGTCAAAATCGGCCATTGTTGCTTTTCTTAATTGCAAATTATTCTATTCTCCTTTTTTTAAAATACTGTATCATTATATATACCTGACCTGAGCTTGTAAAAAATTTGGACTCAAAAATCAAAGTTTTTTCATATTTCGGAAAGCGCTTTTATTTAGATGGAATTTTAAGATTTTTTACTTTACAGCATTTGCTGTTTTTATTCGCTGAAACATATTTAATCATGAAAAAATGCTCTTAACAGCAGATTACAAAAATCTAACTATTAAAGAGCACTTCATGCACATTTATTATTTTTTTAAAATTTGATGCTTAAAAATCTAATCAATAAAAATTAGGCACCATGATATTTAACTAAAGAATAGACATCAAGTCCTGGTAATTTCTCTTTTCCCTTTAGATCTGGTAGTTCAATATAAAAACAAGAACCTACTAATTTTCCACCTAGATTTTCAATTAATTGCTTGCACGCCCTTAAAGTTCCTGCTGTAGCAAGTAAATCATCACAAACTACAACACGCTGACCGGGTTTAATGGCATCCTTATGAATTTCCAAACTATTCGAACCATATTCTAGGTCATATGAAGCACGCTCGACCTCCCTTGGCAATTTATGTGGCTTTCTAGCTGGCACAAAACCAATACCTAATTCTGTTGCCACAGGACAACCTACTATAAACCCACGAGCTTCGGGGCCGACAATTATATCGGCATTTTTACTTTTAACGTATTCAGCTAACTTGTGCGTAGCTGCCTGAAACAATTTGCCATCTTGTAGCACAGGTGTAATATCGCGAAAGATTATTCCTTTGTTCGGAAAATCCTTTACACTTGCAATATGTTTCTCAAAATCGTTTGCCATAAGAAGAAAAACCTCCAAAACTTAACTTTCTTGCTAAAGCTTATTCGACCTTTATATTCTAACAAATTTTGGGCTTAAAAGCATTAAAAGCAAGAAAAATTAATGTTGCTTTAATTGCCCATTCACGTACATTAGTAATTTTTGACTTGGCATTTGTCGCAATTCATTTACAAAAAATATTTGAGACTTAGCAGCTTGATAATATTTTGAATTTGATAATTTATTTTTAACAGGATTAGTGACACCAAATATTTTGTTTTCTTCTAATTGAATAAAATGCAGTTCAAAGAATACTCGCAAAATAAAGAGAATGCTATCGTAACTTATTTTGATAAAATTACCTACTTTGCGATAGTCCTGCAGTGTAAGTCCGGGGTGAGAGTATATATATTTTAACAAAATTTCAAAATCTGATTTTTGCGGCAAATGTTGGACTGGCAGTTGATCCATCAGAAAGTGTAAATAAAGTTGTTCGTAACTATTGTTCAACGCAAAATCCAATTCTTTTTGATTGTGAGGTACATCAAGAAAAACTGCTACTTCCCCTTCATTGTCATAATCATTTACCAATGTAATTTTTGCAGGATCAATATCAAATAGACTAGAAGCAGAGTTTTTATTTCTTTTATCAAATAACAAATACCTGTCTGCAAAACCCATCACATATTTTTCATTGCGCAGATCAACCACTGGCACAGGAACTGCTAATTTTGGTGCAGCAAAAATGATCCCCTTTATAATGCCTTGTAATTTTATCTGATTACGAAAGCAATTTTCTTGTAGCTCTATGAATAGCTGATCTATATATGGCAAAAGAATTTTTGTAAGAAACTTCTTGTTAAATCCCACAACATCAACTTTATTATGGTCTTTACTAATGCTTAATTTGATATGATTTTTATCTTTACCCATGTAAAAACAGCTGTTAATTTTCGGATGAGTAATGCTAAAAATGGGTTTGACATTATCAGTTCCAAAAGGACCAACCTGTTTGATATCAGCTATAATTTGCAAATCAAGATGAGAAACAGGTAGTTCACAATCATAATAACGAATATTTTGATTAAAAGTACCCGTAAAACTATCTTCAAATGATTTGCGTAAAGAGGAAATTTTGCTTTCGGTCATAGACAAGCCACACGCAAAATCGTGACCACCAAATTTCAGAAAAAGTTTATCCTTTAAAGGCTCTAAGGCGTTAAAAAGATTAAAACCATCTACAGACCTCCCCGAACCTTTGATAATTCCCTCTTCATTCTTTGTCAGGACTATGGTTGGCTTATGAGTTTTCTCAACTAATTTATTTGCAACCAAGCCCAAAACCCCTTCATTGAACTTGGGATTATATAAAACTAAAGTTTTATCTCTTTGCCAACCATTATTTTTAATTTGATTAATACAAGATTGATAAACTTCAGCAGTTAAATTTTTACGTTCATCGTTTAATCCTTCAATCTTATCCGCTATTTTTTCAGCTTCCTCGTCAGTCTCACATAATAGTAAGTCAACGGCTAAACTTGCATTGGCAAGTCTGCCCACAGCATTTAATCTTGGTGCAATATTAAAGCCAACATCTGTTTCATCAATGTGCCCCATTTGTAAACCGGCATTTTTTATAAGAGCCCTTAAGCCCGGCCGCTCAGTCTCATTAAGCATTTTTAAACCGCGTTTAACGATAATATGACCTTCTCCGGAAACCTTGACCATATCTCCAATTGTGCCAATCATTGCCAGTTCCAATAATTCTGGCATTGAATCCTGCATTAAAGCTCGGCAAATAGTATAGGCCACTCCAGCACCACAATAATCATCAAACGGATATTTTTGGCCAGGGTAGTTGCAATGCACTAACGCATAGCTTTCAGGAACTTGCTCTTGAAATTTATGGTGATCTGTAATTATTGTATCTACACCTTTACTTTTGGCAAAAGCAACCTCGTCAACTCCAGTAATACCATTATCTACAGTAATAATCAGCTTAGTCCCATCTGCTACAATTTTCTTGTAAGACTCAAGATTTGGTCCATAGCCATCTTTAAAACGATCGGGAATGAAAAAATGAACATCGGCACCTAAAATGCCCAGTGTTTCCACCATAATAGTAGTGGCTGTAATGCCATCAGCATCGTAATCACCATAAATGGTAATTTTTTCGCCCGCATCAATTGCCTGGTTAATCCTGTCAACAGCTTTTTTCATATCGTGCATTAAATAGGGATCTGCTAAATCATCTTCAGTGGCATTAAACCAAAATTCAATTTTTGCTGCAGTATTTATTCCGCGCAAAGAAAGCAGCTTAGCCGTAATAGGGCTAAGCTGATACTTTTCAATCAATTCCGGAGCTAATTCTTCACCTTTACGCTCACGCCATTCAATCATATGTTTAATTCAGCCTTTTTATATTTATTTTCTATTTTGAATTTAAGCCATCATCATTCATTTTTAAAACAGCCATAAAAGCATCTTGAGGAATTTCAACATGACCTACTGCTTTCATCCGTTTTTTACCCCGCTTTTGCTTTTCAAGCAGTTTTGCCCTTCTATCAGGATCTCCCGTATGAATTTTCCAAGTAACATCCTTGCGGTAAGGCTTAACAGTGGCACGAGAAATAATTTTTGCTCCAATTGCCCCTTGAATATCAACTTCAAAGTTCTGCCGGGGAATTAATTTCTTGAGCATTGATGTCATTTGTCTTGCTCTATTTTGAGCTTCATCACGGTGAGCAATGAAACTGAGAGCATCAACCACTTGTTTATTCAACAGGATATCAATTTTAACTAAATCAGTTGCCCGATAACCCGTTATTTCATAATCAAGTGAGGCATAACCTTTAGTGGAAGATTTTAAATCATCAAAAAAATCATAAATAATTTCAGCTAGCGGCATATTGTAAATCACGTTAACCCGATATTTGTCTAAATAGTCCATAGTCACAAACTCACCACGTTTACGCTGGCATAGTTCCATCACCGGACCGACAAAATCATTCGGGACCATCACTTCTGCTTTAACAAAAGGTTCCTGCACTTCCTTATATTCACCTGCAGACGGTAAATCAGAAGGATTATCAATTACTTTGGTCGTACCGTCATTCATAATGGCATGATAATCAACAGAAGGAGCGGTCATAATTAAGTCTAGGTCAAATTCCTGTTCTAGTCTTTCTTGGACCACATCCATATGAAGCAAACCTAAAAAACCGCAACGAAATCCAAACCCAAGAGCGGTCGAAGTTTCGGGTTCAAACTCTAGAGCAGCATCATTTAGCTGCAGTTTTTGCAAAGCTTCTTTAAGATCATCGTATTTAGAATTATCAACGGGATACATACCTGAATAAACCATCGGTGGTATCTGACGATAACCGGAAAGTGCTTCAGCAGTTGGGTGCTCAGCCGAAGTAATAGTATCACCAACACGAGTTTCACGAACAGACTTAATGTTAGCAGTTAAATAACCAACATCCCCAGCAATTAGAATATCTTTTTTAACCGGGTGTGGACTGGAAACCCCAACTTCAGTAACTTCATATTCCTTACCAGTATTCATGATTTTTATTTTATCGCCGGGTTTAACCGTACCTTCTTCAATCCGCACAGATAAAACAACACCGCGGTAGTCATCATATTTTGAATCAAAAATCAACGCTTTTAACGGTGCTTGGAGATCCCCATTAGGAGCTGGTATATCTTTAACTATCCGTTCAAGCAACTCCTTAATTCCCTGCCCGGTTTTGCCGGAAACTTCGACAGCGTCGGAAGCATCTAACCCCAGCATTTCTGTGATTTCCTCTTTAGCCTGCTCAGGATTAGCTGAAGGCAGATCAATTTTATTTATAACAGGCAAAATTTCCAAGTCATCATCAATTGCTAAATAGGTATTGGCCAAAGTTTGTGCTTGTACACCCTGTGAAGCATCTACAACTAACAGTGCACCTTCACAAGCCGCTAAGGAACGGGAAACCTCATAAGAAAAATCTACGTGTCCTGGTGTATCAATTAGATGAAAAATGTAGTCTTCGCCATCTTGAGCATGATATTTAATTTCTACTGAGTTCATCTTGATGGTGATGCCGCGTTGGCGTTCCAGCGGCATATCGTCTAACATCTGATTTTTTAATTGGCGTTCAGATACCGTATCAGTCAACTCTAAAATTCGATCGGCAATCGTCGACTTACCATGATCAATATGAGCTACAATAGAAAAATTGCGAATACGCTTCTGATAATCTTGTAATTTTTTTATGTCCATATATAATTTGCACCCTTTACTCTATCTTTATTATTATAACAAATTCGTAAGCACCTATAAAATTAATTAGGGTAAAGAAATTACTTATCAAACTTAAAGGACTAATCCCTCCAATTTTGAAGAATTAGTCCTTTAGTTAAACTTTCAAATAATACTAATAATATCTTGCGATGCCATTTTTATTTGGCTTGCCATTTTCTTTAAAAAGTCTCATATAATCTTTGAATTTTTTTGCCCAGCAAGGAGCACTGGATTTTATTGACAAACCAGTATCATTTTGACACCAGTATTTATAACCTTTTGGGCAACTCAACATCATAATTCTCCACTTTGAGAACCATCATTAAAGTAATAATAGCATATTTTTATTGCAACTTTTCCTTTAATCTCTCAAAGAATCCCTTTTCTTGTGGTGTTATTGAACCACCACCGGCTTTAACGAAATCAACCAGGGCCTGTTTCTGTTTTTCATTAATTGATTTTGGAATCTGTACTTGAACAGTGGTAATTTGATCGCCATTACCGTTGCCACGCAAATACGGAACACCTTCACCGTGTATGGTAAATTTCTTGTTAGGTTGTGTACCAGCAGGAATTTTCAACTTCTTTTCTCCATGCACAGTTTTAACATTAATTTCATCGCCTAAAGTTGCCTGCGCAAACGATATTGGAACAGTAGTATAAATAGTAGTTCCTTTACGCTCGAAATCTTTTGATGGTTTGATGCGATAACTGATATAAAGGTCACCATAAGGGCCACCATTTTTACCTGCTTCTCCCTGGCCTTCATAACGTAATTGTTGACCATTATCAATTCCGGCGGGAATATTAACTTCAATGGTATTTTTATTATCAATTACGCCTTTACCATGACATGTCTGGCAAGGATGCTCGATGATTACTCCCTTACCATGACATTTGTCGCAAACTGTCTGACGACGAATAACTCCCAACAAAGATTTTTGGGTGATAGTCATATAACCAGTACCATTACATTTATCACAGGTTAGCGGGTGCGTTCCTTTTTCAGCACCATTACCTTTACATGTAGGACAGGTTTCACTACGTGTGTATGAAACTTGAGTCTTTTTACCAGTAATAGCATCCATAAAATCAATGGACAAAGTATAGTCTAAGTCTTCACCACGAGTTGGCGCAGTTGGGTTGGCGCGACGCTGACTACCACCAGTATCTCCACCAAAGAAGTCATTGAAAATATCACCAAAATCACCAAAGCCGCCAAAATCACTATATCCTTGACCTGCACCGCCAAAGCCACCCTGACCATTAACTCCGGCGGATCCAAACTGGTCATATTGTGCTTTCTTTTGCTTGTCATGCAAAACTTCGTAAGCTTCATTAACCTTCTTATACTTTTCCTCAGCACCGGGTTCATGGTTTAAATCAGGGTGGTATTTTTTGGCAAGTTTACGATAAGCAGAGGTAATTTCCTTATCACTGGCATTGCGATCAACACCAAGAACGCTATAGTAATCTTCTTGTGCCATCTATAAGCTCCTTAACTTTACAAAAGAAAAGAACTACTATTTGGCAGTTCTTTTCTAATTTATTCAATTATAAACCCTTTACTTATCTGGGTCTACCTTATGAAACTCGCCTTCACCTGCGGAACCACTGCCTGAATTACCATCTTGGGAACCAGGATTTTGTGGTCCTGCCTGAGGTCCAGCTTGTCCTTGTGCACCTTGAGCCCCGCCATTAGCTTGGTACAATTTGACTGCTAAGTCTTGGGCAACTTTAGACAATTCATCCTTCTTGGTCTTCATCTCATCCAAGTTGTTGTCCTTTTGAGCTTTCTTCAGAGCATCGAGTGCATCTTGAACTTTCTTAGTATCATCATCTGATACCTTGCCTTTGACATCCTTCAAAGTCTTTTCTGTTGAGAAGATTAATTGATCGACTTCATTACGAAGGTCAACTTCTTCTTTCTTCTTCTTATCCTCTTCAGCATGTTCTTCAGCTTCTTTTTGCATCTTCTTAATTTCTTCATCGGATAAACCGGATGAACTCTTAATGGTAATCTTTTGTTCTTTACCAGTTCCCATATCCTTAGCAGAAACATTAACGATGCCGTTTTTGTCAATATCAAAAGTGACTTGAATTTGTGGCACACCACGAGGAGCTGCAGGAATATCAGTTAATTCGAAGCGACCTAATGTCTTATCATCGGCAGCCATTGGGCGTTCACCCTGCAAGACGTGGACATCAACAGCAGGTTGATTGTCGGCAGCAGTAGAAAAGATTTGACTCTTCGAAGTTGGAATTGTCGTATTCTTTTCAATTAACTTGGTGAATACGCCACCCATGGTTTCAATACCTAGCGAAAGTGGAGTAACATCGAGTAAAACAACGTCCTTAACGTCACCAGAAATGACACCACCTTGAATTGCGGCACCTAACGCAACAGCTTCGTCTGGATTAATTGAGTGATCAGGCTCTTTTCCTGCCCACTTCTTAACTGCATCTTGAACAGCAGGAATACGAGTTGAACCACCGTTTAAAATAACCTTGTCAATATCATTAACTGTTAATTCAGCATCTTTCAAAGCATTATCAAATGGAATTTTAGTCTTTTCAACTAAATCAGCAGTCAATTCGTCAAATTTTGCTCTAGTTAAATCAGCTTCCAAATGTAATGGACCAGATTCACCAGCCGAGATAAATGGTAATGAAATGTGAGTTGAAGACACACCAGAAAGATCTTTCTTAGCCTTTTCAGCAGCATCCTTTAACCTTTGCAAAGCCATTTTATCTTTAGAAAGGTCAACACCATTTTCATCTTTAAAGTTCTTAATCAACCAATCAATAATCTTGTTATCGAAGTCATCACCACCAAGGTGAGTATCACCATTAGTTGAAAGTACTTGGAAGACTCCGTCACCTAATTGCAAAACGGAAACATCAAAAGTACCACCACCAAGGTCGTAAACTAAAACTTTTTCGTCTTCAGCATCTTTGTCAAGACCATACGCAAGTGAAGATGCAGTAGGTTCGTTAATTATTCTCTTAACGTCTAAGCCCGCAATTTTACCGGCATCCTTAGTAGCTTGACGTTGAGCATCATTAAAGTATGCCGGAACGGTAATAACTGCTTCGGTAACCTTCTCACCAAGATAATCTTCAGAGAATTTCTTGATATATTGCAAAATCATAGCAGAAATTTCTTGCGGTGTGTATGCTTTATCACCAATCTTGACCTTATAATCAGCTTCACCCATGTGACGCTTAATTGAAGAAATAGTATTTGGGTTAGTAATAGCTTGTCTCTTAGCAACTTCACCGACTTGAATTTCTCCATCCTTGAAAGCTACTACTGAAGGAGTTGTCCGATTTCCTTCAGGGTTAGTAATAATTTTTGGTTCCTTACCCTCAAGAACAGCAACCGCTGAGTTGGTAGTTCCGAGGTCAATTCCGATAACTTTTGACATTGATATGCTTCCTTTCAATTATTGTGCTACAACAACCATTGCTGGTCTTAAAGTACGATCTTTGTATAAGTATCCTTTTTGCAAAACACGCACAACATGATCTTTTTGATCCTCATTTTCAGCTTCAACTGTCTGAACAGCTTGGTGCAAATTGGGATCAAACTTCACACCTTCAGCAGTGATTTCACTAATTCCGTGATCTTTCATGGCTTTAACCAGAGAATCAAGTGTCATTTGCACTCCCTTTTTAAGCTGCTTTGAAGCTTCATCATCAACCTTTGTTGCCAAAGCTCTTTCTAAATTATCCATCGCTGGTAAAACATCTTTGGCTAAGGATTGTGATTCATATTTAATAAGCTGCGCTCTTTCATTATTATAACGATTTTGCATATTTTGCATTTCTGCTTGACTGCGCAAGTACTTATCTTCCAAATCGTCTTTTTCTTTTTGCAACTGAGTCAAATTATGCTGTAATTTACTTTCTAAAGATTCAGGTTTCTTTTTTTCGTTAGCCTTAGCTTGAGAATCCTTTTTAGTTTCTTTTGATGCAGCCGCTTCCTTTTGCTCTTTTTTTGAGTTTTTACTATTATTTTCTTCTTTACTCACGGCTAACCTCCTTTATTTGAATCTACCATAATAATCAAGCAGCTTTTTAGATAGCTCGTTTCTAAAATATTCAAGTAATCCTATAACTTGAGAATACGGCATATTATCAGGGCCAAGTAGAGCAATTATACCTTTCCCATGGGTACCAACACTGTACTCTGCCGTAAGCAGACTATAATCCTTTAACAGATCATTGGACAATTCAGATCCTAAGCTAACCCGAACAGGATAACGGTCACTTTTAGAATTTTGCTCGCGATCCAAAAGACTGGATATCAAATCATTATGCTCAATCATTTCATATAATGAACGCAAATTAGAAACATCGCTTAAAGAAATATTATTGAGTAAATTAATCTGACCATCGACATACATTTGCTCGCTGGCAGCATCACTAATCACATCTTCAACTAAATCTATTAATTCAGAAACATGAGCAGCTTTTAGTTTTTTTCCTAAGGTCTTCTTGAGAAAACCTGGTGTAACTTGATCTAAGGTTTTTCCAACCAGTTCATCGTTAATCATACGTACGGCACGCTCAATGTCATCACCATGAATATTGTTTGGTAAGCTATAAACCTGGTCATGAACATCACCATCACTAGTACCTAGAATAGCCATAATTTGTCTGCTAAATAAAGGCACAATCCGAAAACCTGTAATAGTTAAATCACTATTTTCAGGTCCTTCCGCAAATGCAGTGTAATTTGTTAAGTCAGACAAAATTTTAACCGCTTCTTGTACGATGTCATTTACTTGATGAAACGGCTGATCAAGCTGATTAATGATTTTCTTGTAAACAGAAGATGAAATTTGTAAAGGCTCAACTAAATTGTCAAGATAGTAACGGTACCCTTCAGTTGAAGGTACACGACCACTTGACAAATGAGTTTTTTCAATCAAACCTTTATCTTCTAAAATCGCCATTTCATTACGAATAGTTGCGCTTGAAACTTTGATAGGCAACTGATTCATGACTGTCTTAGAGCCAACAGGATCATGTGTCTGCGTAAAATCATTGATAATAGTTTTTAAAATTAATTCTTGACGTTCGGTCAACATAAATATCGCCCTCACTTTTAGCACTCAATCCTATTAGGTGCTAACAATTAATATGATACTAGCTTTTAGCAGAATGTCAAGTTGAGTGCTAACTTTTTTACAAAAAACATTCATCTCTTTAAAATCAATTATACTAATCAATATTTGCAAAATAAGTCTTAATTTCTGACTCGTCAGCGCTCATTTGTTTTTTTAGATCCTTCAAGTTATCAAATTTAATTTCACCACGGGTATACTTATACCATTTAATTATTATTTCTTCATCATAGGCTTCTTGATCGAATCCAAATAAATTTGATTCAATATAAAGTTTTTTACCTTCATTAATCGTGACGTTATAGCCCACACTTGTCATAGAGTCATACCACTTACCTTTAATCTTGGTCTTAGTAGCGTATACTCCAATTTTAGGAACAACTTTGTCCTTAGGCCAAACGAGATTCGCAGTGGGAAAACCAAGCTTATGACCATTACGTAAACCGTGACCCACATAGCCCGACATAACATACGGAAATCCTAATAACTTCGCAGCCAATTCCATATCCCCACTGGTGATGGCCCTTTTAATTTCGGTAGAGCCTATTTTTTGGCCATCATACGACTGCTTTGGAACATCAATAATATTGAATCTTCCTTTGGCAAATTTAGGGAAGTTTTTCATATTGGCAATCTGCTTGGGACCATAAGTATAGTCAAAACCAGCTACAACTGTATCGGCATTTAATTTGACAATAATCTTATCAACAAATTCCTGTGCAGTCAGTTTGCTAAATGCATCATTGAAATGCATCACGAGCAAAAAATCAACTTTTAGTTTCTGCATTTTATAGGCTTTTTCAGCTAGTGTATCAATATAACTAACTTCTTTATTTTGATAAATTTCTTTAGGATGCCGATCAAATGTCATTACTACTAATGGTAAATGCTTTTGAATTGCTTTTTCTTTTGCGATTTTGATTAATTCTTGATGACCACGATGAACGCCGTCAAAAAACCCTAAAACAAGAATTATTTTTTGAGGAATAATATTTTCCTTAAACGGGTAAGTTAAATGGATAATTTCCACAATAAGACCTTCATTCACTTATTCATTTTGTAAAAGCATTAAATAAGGGCGATACATGGTACCATCTTTCTGATAAATTGCCTTAACGCTATTATTGTACCGTAATGCCACCTTTTTTGCATTCGTTTTCAAAGAAATCGTTGCACCATTTTTAACTTTGACCCACAGATCTGTATCAATATCCTCATGGACATAACTAGTAAAGAAAGAATCGATCGGTTGAAGCAATGCAGTTACCAAATTAGGATTTTTGGTAATTTCAGTCAATTTAACAGCTTGATCTATATCAAAGCCAGAACTAGAGGTGCGGCGCAAATTTTTCATTACTGCTGGCACACCAAGCTTTGTTCCCAAATCATTTATTAAAGAACGAACATAGGTCCCTTTGCTGCATTCAATTTCAAAATCAAAAACCTCTTGACAATTTTCTTTATCAAAAACAGGTTCATTTGTAAGATTATAAGAAAAAATTTCAACCTGCCTTTTAGGCCTTTCAACTTTAATACCTGCTCTTGCATATTCATACAAGTGCTTGCCATTTACTCGGACGGCCGAATAAACAGGTGGTACCTGCTCTATCTTGCCCACAAACTCTTGCATAGCTTTTTGAATTTGATTTGCTTTAACTTCGGTAGAAATTTTTTTAAAATCTGTTTTTTTGCCACTAATATCGTAACTATCGGTGGCAAAGCCTAAAATTCCTTGACCTATGTATTTTTTGTTTTCCTCATGCATCAGTTCAATCAATTTTGTGGCCTGACCGATTGCAATTGGTAGCACTCCCGTAACATCAGGATCCAGGGTACCAGCATGACCCATTTTTTTAATATGCAACACTTTGCGTAAATGATAGACTACGTCGGCACTTGTCATACCCTTATCCTTATCTATCACTAAAATACCATTTAACATTTTTTAATACCTTAACCATGAAAAAAGCGCTTCACAGCGCTTTTCTTAATTATTGCGATTTGCATCCTGCTTTTTTACTTCAGCGATTAACTGATCAATTTTACTTCCATATTTAACTGAATTATCTCGTTTAAAAATTAATTCGGGAACTTTATAAACAGTTAGGACTTGCCCTAACAAATGCCTCATCATTCCCTTAGCCTTATTTAAACCGGCAGCCGCTTCTTCTTCTTTTTTAGAATCTTCAGAAAAAATACTGTAGTATACAGTAGCATAAGAGAGATCATTTGTACATTCAACCGCTGTAATTGTAACATCATTAACTCGTGGGTCACGAATATTTTTGCGTAAAATTTTCGTCAATTCACGGAGGATTTCTCCTTCAACACGACCTATTCTGTGTTTCATACTTTCCTCCCAGTTAACTTATTCAGGCTTAACTTCCTGTTTTTCGACGGCTTCCATTTCGTCACCAATCTTAATATCATTATAGCCCTCAATAGTTAAACCACAATCGAATCCTTGCTTAACAATCTTGGCATCATCTTTGAACCGTTTGAGTGACGCAACTTTTCCAGTATAAATAACAACTCCATCACGAATCAAATTGATTTCAGAATCTTTTGAAACATATCCAGAATCAACAAATGCACCAGCAATCGTCCCAACTTTAGAAACTTTCCAAGTTTCACGTACAGTCAAGTTACCGACTACCTTATCTTCATAAGTTGGTTCAAGCATACCTTTCATAGCAGCTTTAACATCATCAATTGCCTTATAAATTATACTATACAGTCGGATATCTACTCCATCTGTTTCAGCTTGAGATTTAGCAGTAGCGGTTGGACGAACATTAAAGCCAATAATAAAGGCATTCGAAGCTCCTGCTAATGTAACATCCGATTCATTTACTGCACCTACACCCGCATGAATAATATTAACACGAACGCCTTCAACTTCTATCTTTTCAAGCGATTGTTGTAAAGCTTCTACTGAACCTTGTACATCTGCTTTTAAGACAACGTCTACTTCTTTCATGTTTTCTTTCTTCATCGTGTCAAATAAGTTATCAAGAGTAACATGTTGGACATTTTCACGAGACTGTTGTAAAGCTTGCTGTGCTCTTTGCTCACCAACGCTTCTTGCTGTCTTTTCATCATCAAAGACAACTATCTTATCGGCTGATTCAGGCACATCATTTAGTCCAGTAATTTCAACTGGCATAGATGGAGTCGCTTTTTCTACCTGACGACCGCGGTCATTCGTCATAACACGAACCCTACCAAAGCGATTTCCAACAACAATTGGATCACCAACTTTTAATGTACCTTGTTGAACTAGAAGGTCAGCAACTGGTCCACGTCCACGGGAAAGCCGAGCTTCAATAACGGTGCCGATAGCCTTTTGCGTAGGATCTGCCTGCAATTCCATGACATCTGCCTGTAAGAGAATCATTTGTAAAAGTTCATCAACATTTTCACCAGTTTTGGCAGAAATGTTTACAAAAATAGTGTCACCACCATAATTCTCCGGAATCAAATTGTATTTCATTAACTGTTCAGTAACATGTTCAGGATTTGCACCTGGTACATCCATCTTGTTAATTGCAACAATAATTGGAACCTTAGCACTTTTAGCATGGTCAATAGCTTCAACAGTTTGTGGCATAACTCCATCGTCTGCAGCTACAACCAGTACAACAATGTCGGTGATTTCAGCACCACGTTCACGCATATTAGAAAATGCTGCATGTCCAGGCGTATCTAAAAATGTGATTGGCTTATTATCAACTCTTACCTGATAGGCACCGATTTTCTGCGTAATGCCACCAGCTTCATGAGCAGACACGTGAGTATGACGCAAACGATCAAGTAAAGTAGTCTTACCATGATCAACATGTCCCATAATCGTAACTACAGGCGGACGCTTGGTCTGATGCTTAGATTCCTTAGAAGCAGCCATTCTCTTATCATAAAGAGTATCAATGTCAGATATATCTTCATGAACTTTTTCTTTGGCATTGATATTATATTCAGCAGCTACTAATTCTATTGCATCTTTATCAAGTGACTGATTTTGATTAGTCATCACACCTAACATAAATAGTTTTTTAACTATTTCAGCTGGTTCACGGTGCAACAATTTACCCAAATCTTGAGCATTCATACCAACTTCGTACACCAGTGTTTCTGGTAACGGACGTTCTTTTCTCTGAGTTGGCTGTTTCTTTGGTACCTGTTCAAATTGCTTTTTCTTATTCTTGCGTTTGCGTTTTTCTTGATGCTTAGAATAATTATTGGCACCAAAAGTTTGATTTTTACCTTTTCTGCCAGGTTTACCAGAATTACGGCCGTGACCATTACCACGACGCTTTTCTTCTTTTGCTGGTTCAGGTGCACTATTTGTATCTAAGGCTTTAGGCTTATTAACTGGACTTGCCTTTTGTTTATTCTTCATTCTGGCAGGTGAAGGCTTAATTATTTTTGGACCAGTTACTTTAGGTGCAGTAGACTCGGTTTTGATAACTTTGTTTTCTGATTTAGAAACAACTTTGTTATCTTCACCAGAAGATTTTTTAGCCTTAGTTTGGTCTTCATTATATGACTTCTGTACTTTTTCACTTTGACGGTTTAATTTCTTTTCGTCCACACGTTGTTTTTGTTTCAACTGTTTTAATAAATCCTGTGCTACCGGCTTTGAAGCCTTTTGACTTGGGTTAGTACCTTGTTTATTACGATCTTGAGCCTGTCTTGATCTATTGTTAGATCTGTGAAAATTGTTGGTTCTTTTGTTGTTCTTGTTACCCTTATTTTCCTCATGCTTTTTTTCATTTTTGCGAATTGAGGTAACGGAAATTTTGATTTTACTGCTCTTTTTCGCAGGTTTCTCTTGCTTTTGCGCGGGAGCGGAGCTACGAAAACTATCTTTTAATTGATTTACTTGTGAATCTTCAAGTGATGACATATGATTTTTAACATCAAGGCCCAGGTCCTTAGCCTTATTGACCACAATTTTATTATCGATGCCTAATTCTTTTGCCAATTCATAAATTCTTGTTTTAGCCATCAAATCACACTCCTTCATCTATTTTTTGTAACAATGCTTTGCAGAAACCAGTATCAGTAATTCCTAAAACCTTTCGCTTTTTTCCTATCGCTTGGGAAATTTCATTACTATTAAACTCGTTAATAATAAAAACGTCATTTTGTTTCCCAACTTTAGATATTTTTGCAGTGGTATCTGCATGACTATCTTGAGCTAAAATAATTAGTTTGACCTTTTTGGCTTTTGTGCCCACAGTAACAATTTCGGATCCTGAAACTAATTTTCCAGCTTTTTGACATAGTCCCAACAAGTTCAATGCTTTTTGTCTATTTTGCAAATCTATTTATCACCAAACAATTCTTTTCTCGCCTTTTGATGGTCAACATATGAGTAAAGTTCCTGGTAAAACTCTTTAGGCACTTTTGTTCCTAAACTGCGCTCAATTAAACCTTTCTCTTGAGCATTTTTGATCTGACTAGGATCAAGCGAAACATACGCTCCTCTACCAGGTTTTTTACCAGTAGGATCTACTGAGATATTCTTTTCTTTGTCAACTACAATACGCACCAATTCTTTTTTAGGCTGCATAGTATTAGTTAACAAGTCTTTTCGCATTGGAATCTTTCTTTTTTTCAAAAGTTTCACCTCTTGCTTTAATTTTCAGTAGAATCTACTGTTTCACCATCAGTAACTTTATCTTGTAGCTCATCTTCAGATTCGGTTTCTTCAGAATTTGTTGACTCTGCATCTGATTCATCGTCCTCAACAAAGTCACTATTTATTTTTGCAGCAGAATCTGAACTATCTTCAACTGAATCATCAGCTTCAGCTTGTTCATTTTCTCTTTCAGCTTGATCACTGCTTTCATCGACAAATTCCACTTCAGATTCCGGTCTAATATCTATCTTATAGCCAGTCAATCTGGCAGCTAAACGTACATTCTGTCCTTTTTTACCAATTGCAAGTGACAGCTGGTAATCAGGAACAATTACTAAAGCACTTTTTTCATTGTCTTCATCTCCAAATTGCACGGCAATTACTTCAGCAGGATTCAAAGCATTAGCAATGTAGTCTGATGGATCTTCTTCGTATTTAACTACATCAATATTTTCACCGTCAAGTTCATTAACTACATTTTGTACTCTGGCTCCTCTTTGACCAACGCATGTACCTACTGGATCAATATTAGGATCGTTAGATTTTACAGCAATCTTGGTCCTGTCTCCTGCTTCACGAGCAATTGAGACCACTTCAACAGTTCCATCATAAATTTCAGGTACTTCCTGTTCAAAGAGCCTTTTTACCATATCAGGGGCAGTTCGTGAAACCGTAATCTGTGCACCCTTTGAATCTGAACCAACATGAGTAACCAAAACTCGAATTTGATCCTGTGGATTATAGCTTTCACCTGGCATCTGATCGTTACGCGGCATAACTGCTTCAACATTACCAATTTTAACATAAACGAAACGATTATCACGTCTTTCAACAGTGCCTGTTATTAATTCATCTTCGTACTGAGAATACTCATCAATAATATGATTTCTCTCTGCCTCACGCAAATGTTGCATAATAACTTGTTTAGCCGTTTGTGCCGCAATTCTACCGAAATTTTTAGGTGCAACTTCGAAACGAATTTTATCACCAAGTTCATATGCCCGATTAATTGTTAAAGCATCCTTTAAACTGATTTCCAACCTTTCATCATGAACTTCTTCAACGACAGTCTTTTCAGTCATCAGCTTAAAGTCGCCTTTACGTTCATCAAATTCAACTATGACATTTGTTGCCTGATTATAATTTTTCTTATATGCAGCAACCAGTGCTGCTTTGATCGCTTCAACAATTACATCTTGTTTTATACCCTTTGTTTTTTCTAGAGTAGCGAAGGCTTCAAGCATTTCCTTAGACATAAATTTTAATCAACCTTTCTAAAACTCAATTGCGAAACGAATGCTTGCAATTGTTTTACGGGGAAGTGATAAAACTTTCTTTTTAGTTTTTACCTTTATTTCAAGTTCGATTTCGCTATCATTATAAGATTTTAAAGTCCCCTCATATTCTTTGCCACCTTCAACTTTCTGGTATAACTTTACATGCACATATTCATTTAAAGCTTTTTGCCAATCAGTCTCATTTTTGATTGGCCTCTCGATACCAGGAGAAGAAACCTCCAAAACATAAGGATCAGGGAACGGATCGGGTTGTATCTGATCAAGCTTTGCAGATAATAATTCACTTAACCCTGCAATTTCATCCATATCAATACCATTTTCTCGATCAACATATATTCTTAAATAGTTTTGACCCTTCTCTTTAACGTATTCTATATCAACAAACTCATCATTGCGTTCTGCAATAATCGGTTTAATTTCTTTAAGAACAGAATCTTTAACTTTCGCCAAGTACTTTCCTCCGTAATAAAAAGAGTGAGCAAAGCTGCTCACTCCGAATCATTTATTCGAACTTCTTTAGCAAGTATATCACATTTATATTAATACTGCAAAATTTTAAAAGAGTGAAAGTTGATTCTGCTCCGGCATTCCAGTTAGAACTTCATTATTTTCTAAATAATCCATAATTGACTGGGATACTTTTCCACGGTTTGCCAAGTCTTCTTTTGACAAAAACTTCTGCTCAGTTCTGGCAGCAACAATTTGTTTGGCAGCATTATTTCCCAGCCCGGGAACAGCGTTAAATGGCGCTAGAATCGTATGCTGGTCAATAATTTTAAAATTAGTGGCTTCTGACTGGTTAATATCCACCATTTTAATTTTTATTCCACGCTCTAAACATTCATTAGCAATTTCTAACACTGTCAGAAGACTCTTATCCTTGGCGGATGCGTCATTACCTTGATTTTGAATATCAGACATTGCCTTTTTTACCGTGTTTTTACCATGACTCATAGCTACTAAATCAAATAAATCAGCACGTACTGAGAAATAGGCAGTGTAGTAAATTTCAGGATAGTAAACTTTGAACCAGGCAATTCTTAAAGCCATTAATATATAAGCCGTCGCATGAGCTTTCGGAAACATATACTTGATTTTGAGACAAGACGGAATGTACCAGTCAGGAATTTTATCGTTTTTCTGTAAAACTGCCATATCATCATCACTTATTCCCCGACCATGACGAACTGATTCCATAGTTGAAAAGGCTACTTCAGGTTTAACTCCCCAGTGAATCAAGTCCATCATGATGTTGTCTCTACAACCAATAACATCTTTCAGTTTGCAAGTTCCATTGTTAACAAGCTCTTCTGCGTTTCCTAACCAGACATCAGTACCGTGAGATAGTCCAGAAATTTGCAGTAACTCGGAGAATGTAGTCGGCTTTGTTTCCTCTAACATCCCTCGGACAAATTTTGTACCAAATTCGGGTACGCCTAAAGTACCAGTTTCTGATTGAATTTGCTCGGGTGTTACACCTAAAATTTTAGGACTAGAAAAAAGCGACATTACTCCTGGATCATCGGGTGGAATTGTTAAAGGATCAACTCCGGAAAGATCTTGCAACATTCTGATCATTGTTGGATCATCATGACCTAAAATATCAAATTTTAAGATGTTATCATGAATAGAATGAAAATCAAAATGGGTTGTCAACCATGCAGCATTTACATCATCTGCAGGATATTGTACCGGCGTGAAGTCATATATATCCATATCATCAGGAACGACAACTATGCCTGCTGGATGCTGCCCGGTAGTTCGTTTGACCCCACTGACACCAGCTGCTAAACGATCAAGTTCAGCACCACGCAGATTCAATTCTTTTTCTTCATCATAGTGTTTAGCATAACCGTAAGCTGTCTTATCAGCAACAGTGGCAATTGTACCTGCTCGATAAGAATTATCGGGACCAAACATTACCCGAATAAAGTTATGAGCTACTGGCTGATAGTCACCCGAGAAATTCAAATCAATATCAGGAACCTTGTCACCGTGAAATCCCAAAAACGTTGCAAATGGTATATCTTGTCCATCCTTAACCAACTCTGTTCCACATTTGGGACATTTTTTATCAGGCAAGTCATATCCAGAGCCATATTCACCGTTTTCAAAGAATTGGGAATACTGGCATTTTGGACAACGATAATGTGGTGGTAATGGGTTGACCTCAGTGATACCAGACATTGTCGCAACTAAACTAGAGCCAACAGAACCACGAGACCCAACTAAATAGCCATCCTTATTCGACTTAGCCACTAGTCTTTGTGAAATCAAATAAATAACCGCATAACCGTTAGAAATGATTGAATTGAGTTCCATATCAAGTCTATCTTGAACAATCTTCGGCAATGGATCCCCATATAATTCATGTGCTTTGTCATAAGTCAAACGCTTCATTTCTTCATCAGCATTATCAATGTGAGGTGGGTAAAGTCCATCTTTAATAGGTGAAATTTCCTCAGTTGATTCCGCGATCTTGTTTGGATTAGTAATCACTATTTCTTTAGCTGCATCTTCTCCTAAAAAACTAAAAGCATCCAGCATTTCCTGAGTAGTGTAAAAATGCATATCAGGTTGTTTTTTGTTCCTGTCAGGATTACTACGCTGAGCCGAAATTAGAATCGTCCGATAAATTGCATCATGTTTTTCAATATAATGTGCATCACCAGTAGCAACTACTGGTTTATCAAGTTCCTTACCCAATTTATAAATATTTGTCAGAATTTCTTCAAGTTCCGCTTCATCAGCTATCAGATGATCTTCGATCATAATCGAGTAATTTGCTGGTGGTTGAATTTCGAGATAGTCGTAAAAGCGAGCTTTCTTACGCGCTTCGTCATAGCCCTTTTGCATCATTGCAACAAAAACATCGCCTTCGGAGCAGCCCGAGCCATATAGCAGTCCCTCATGGTTCTTAACCAAATCAGATTTAGGAGTGCGGGGAATCCTATAAAAATCTTTGGTATTGGCAATAGAAACTAAACGATACATGTTTTTAAGTCCAGCTTGATTTTTAGCTAAGATAGTCATATGTTGCGGTCTTGCTCTCTTAAACACTTGACCTTGAGCAGCATAATCGTTCATTTTACCTAAATTATCTTCGTGATACTTTTTAGTAAAGGCATCCAAGAGCTTAAACATTAAGTAGCCCGTAGCTTCAGCATCTTGGTTAGCCCTATGGTGATGCTCAAGAACAACATTATATTTTTTAGCTAGAGAATCTAAGGTATGTCTAGTTTGTTCTGGGTGAAGCAACCGTGATACTTCTAGCGTATCAACTACCGGCTGAGTAATTTCTTCTAAGTTAGCTCGTTTTAAAGCTGCGTTGACAAAACCAACATCAAATTGAACATTATGACCACAAAGTGGACGGTCGCCATAAAAATCCTGAAATTGCTTGATAACTACAGCCTCATCATCAGCTGCCCCTACCATTTCGTCAGTAATTGAAGTTAAATTAATGGTCTGTTCACTTAATGGATGATGGGGATTGATAAATTTATCAAACCTCTCCAGCACTTCCCCATTTTTCATCTTTACAGCACCGATTTCAATAATGGTGTCGTAAACGGACGACAAACCTGTAGTTTCAACGTCAAAAATAACAAATTCACGATCTTTACATGTCATTGATGCCGGATTAAGAACTAGTAATGCATGATCGTCAATCATATTTGCTTCTAAGCCGTAAATAATTTTGATGCCATTCTGTTTACCAGCATTATATGCTTCAGGAAAGGCTTGAACATCAGCATGGTCTGTAATAGCTATCGCTTTTTGACCAAATTTTTTAGCTGTCATAACAAAATCAGTTGCTGTATTAGTGGCGTCAAGTTGACTCATATTTGTATGTAGATGTAGCTCGACCCTTTTTTCATCACCCTGATATTTTTCCGTTCTGCCAACATGTTCAACAATTTCAAAACAAGAAATATTAAAAACAGTGTCATGACTCCACTGATCTTCTGCAACCGATCCTTGCATTTTAGCCCAAGTTCCCGGTTTGATTTTTGTCATATTTTCAATTTGTTCTTTATCCGAAACAAACTTTTTAAATGAAATTGAATCAGTGTAGTCAGTTATTTCACCCGTAAAAATGATTGAACCATTTTTCAATTCGCGACTAGAAATATTAAAAATATTGCCTTCTATGACAACATTTCTGCTACCGTCAATTACTTCCTTTATTTGGGTAACTGGCAAACTCTCATCCAACTTGCGGTTACCATAGCGAGTCTTTTTAGTAGGATAAGTCCCTTGTTTAGGTTTCTCTTGGGGTGGGGCTGCATCGTATTCTTCCTGCATATTTTGCTCATGCTGTTCCTGCAATTCCTGAAGACTAGCCAAATTATTTACTGAATTTTCATCATCAATTTCAGTTACAAACTTTAAGTTAAAGAAGCCAAAATTTCTCATTTCTTCTGCTAGTTCATCAAGCATTTTTTGCTCGAGCAGGCCATCAACAACTAAATTGTCTACCGGAATAATCCAACGTCCATTTTCCTTTTTAGGCTTATGACTAGAAATAAATTCACGTGCTACCGGTTGTAAAGCATGAGAATTTTGCACTGCGAATTGCCAATAGTCAGACAAATAGTCATCTGCTCCATCTTGAGAACGAACAAACAAACGAGTATTGACAAAAGAGGAAAAACTAGCTGTTATAGCTTTATTTAAAGCATTAAAAGTTTCAAATTTTAGTGGCGTAGTAAAAAGAACATGGATATCCCACCTATGTTCTTTAGCGTAAACATCCACGTTCTCAATTTCGCCTTTCTGCAATAAATCATTATCTGCAAACTCTTGCGGAAACTTGATTTGCTCCAATAACCTTAAAAATAGTTTATTTTTATCAGTCACGAAAATTATCCTAACTCTTTATTAATAAAATCGTCTAACTCGGACACTGTCATTTCAGTTGCTTTTTCATCAGTAGGCCGTTTAACTTCGACTACTCCTTCACTGGCTTTTTTACCAACTGTTACTCGCACTGGAGCACCTAGTAAGTCAGCATCAGCAAATTTAACTCCTGCCCGTTCATTACGATCGTCATATAATACATCATACGTAGCGCTGTATTTTTCTTCAAGTTTTTGAGCCAAATTTGTTTGACCTTCATCTTTCATTTTCATTTGCACAATGTGCAGGTCAAATGGTGCGATTTCTTTAGGCCACGCCACGCCATTTTTGGTCAAATGCTGTTCTATTACTGCAGACAAAACTCTTGTCACACCAATACCATATGAACCCATTATAACAGGTTGAGCTTTACCATTTTTATCAAGGAAGTTTGCACCCATAGTTTTTGTATAGTAAGTTCCCAGTTTAAAAATATGACCAACTTCAATAGAAGTAGTAAATTTTAAAGGTAAATGATCGACCGGATCTGGTTCACCTTCATTAGCTACTCTCACATCACCAAATTTATCAGGGTTAAAATCTCGCTTCAAATTCACATTTTTAAATTGAAAACCTGTCTTATTGGCCCCGACAACCACGTTATAAAGATTATTTACTGTATTATCTGCAATTACCTGATCAGCCCAATCGGCATTAATTGGTCCGACGCTGCCCTTAGTAACACCAGTAATTTGCTCCAATTCTTCATCTGTTGCTACTCTAAGTGAATCAGCATCTAATAGGTACTTCAGTTTTACTTCGTTTACTTGTTTATCACCCCGAATTAAAACCAATACTTTATCATTTTCATTAGCAATATAAAGTATACTTTTAACAATTCTGGTAGCTGGAACTTTTAAAAAGTCAACTAGGTCTGAGATTGTTTCTTGATCGGGAGTAGCTACTTCTTCAACTTGTTTTAACGGTTCCTCTTCCTGCTTGAACGTATCAATACTGCAAGCCATTTCCAAATTTGCTGAATATGTACCTGTTTCATTTGTAGCAATAGTATCTTCACCAATGGCAGCTGGAGCCTGAAATTCAGTTGAATTTTTTCCGCCCATAGTTCCGGAATCAGCAATAACTGGTGTAACTTTCAAGCCACAACGTTGGTATGCAGCCGTAAAAGCCTTTTTCTCATCTTCAAATTGTTGATCAAGCTGTTCTTTAGTAGCGGCAAAGCTGTAAGCATCAAGCATGATAAATTCACGCGATCTCAGTAAACCGAAACGAGGCCTGTTTTCATCTCTAAACTTTGATTGAATTTGGAAAAGAGCTATCGGCATTTGTTTATAACTTTTTAAATCTTTTGCGACAATATCAGTAAATGTTTCTTCATGAGTTGGTCCCAGCAGACTTTGACGACCGTGTCTGTCTTTAAGTTTAAACATTTCCGGACCATATTTTTGCCATCTGCCAGATTCTTCCCATAAAGTAGCAGGTAATAGATCAGGCATTGCCATTTCTGGCACGTTGATTTTAGCCATTTCCTCACGCATTATCTGTTCAGCTTTACTTAGAACACGGTACCCTAAAGGCAAATAGGCATAAACGCCTGCCGTAACCTGACGAACATATCCGCCTCGCAGCATCAATTTATGACTTTCAGCTACAGCATCAGCTGGTGCTTCTTTTAAAGTCGGCATAAATAATTTAGATTGTCGCATTAAAACTCTCTCCCAAATTTATATTTTATTTAATAAAGTAACGGTAAATATCGTTTCCCGTTACAGCAATAATTAACACTAATAGTAAGCCGAAACCTATCAATTCTACCATGGCTTCATGATTTTCAGAAATTGGTTTACCACGAACTATTTCAATAAGGTTAAGCAAAAACTTACCACCATCAAGACCAGGTATAGGAATTAGATTCACTATTCCCAAGTTAATTGAAATCATGGCTAAAAAGGCCAAGATATAGGTAAAACCCATTTGCGAAACCTGTGATGTCTGAGAATAAATGCCCACAGGTCCGGAAAGTTTATTTAAACTAAAATGACGGAATAAGCCACCAACTGCATTGAAAATCATTCCCGTAGTAGAAACAGCCGTATTCCAACCGCGTTTAAATTTAGCACTGATGCTTTCATCACTTTTTGCTCTAATTCCGATTTGGTATACTTTTTGGCCTTGAACTTTAACAACTTTTGGTTGAACGCTTACCACTTTTTTTTGCTTATCTTTGATAACAGAAATACTGATTTTTTTACTTTTGTTCTGAGATATTTCTTCCGAAATTTGTTCGAAGGACGTTATTTTGTGACCATTAAGAGCCACAATTTTTGAATCCGGTTCCATTTTTGCAATAGCAGCTGGTGAATTAGGTGTCACTTCAGCTATTTCTGTAGTTGCAGGCCCTGGAACAGTAAATGTCCAAATTAAAAAAACAACAAAGCCTAGAATTATATTCATTAATGGTCCAGCAATGTTAGTAGCCAACTTTTGCCAGACATTAGCTTCTTGAAACTGGGTATCCCTTGGCGCAATAATTAACTCAGTTTTTGAATGATCAATAACCGTGGCATCATGATTAACCTTATAGGTAACTAGCCGATCTTCCTCACCATTTTCATATCCAGAAATAAAAAGTTTATCGACCAAATCAAATTTAGTAACCTGTAATGGTACTCCTTCGATTGGCATTTCTGATTCAGAAGCATCAATTTTTACAACTTCTTTTTGCTGATTAAGTTGCAAAACTACTCTCATCCCTGCTGCCAGATCAGTTTCGTCATCTTTACTTGCTAAACGGACATAACCGCCTAGCGGCAACCATCTAATCGTATAGGTAGTTGGGTTGCGCCTAACTTGGAAAAGCTTTGGTCCCATGCCTATTGAAAATTCACGTACTAAAATGCCGCACTTTTTAGCAACAATAAAGTGCCCGAATTCATGGACAAAAACTAATATTCCAAATACTACTAAAAAGATAAGTATACCTTTCACAAGAATCCTCCTAGTGTATGATTCCCATTAAAGCAGCAAAAACAGGTAAAACAAAGAGCATACTGTCAAAGCGATCCAGAATACCACCATGGCCTGGCAATATTTTACCAGAATCTTTCACGCCATAGTACCTCTTATAGGCTGATTCAACCAAGTCACCCATTTGTCCGACTATTGATAACACAAGAGCAAAAATAATCATTTCAACTTGCGAATGGTTCAAGTTCACAAAGTAAACATAAATTGCAGCACAAATTACCGCGCAAATTGTGCCTCCAAGTGATCCTTCCCAGGTTTTATTAGGACTGATTACAGGCCACAACTTATGTTTGCCTATTTTACGCCCGATCATGTAGGCTCCAGTATCTGTCAACCAAACTACAACAAAAACATAGCAAAGAAGAGCAAGTCCATTATTTGCGTTTCTGATACTTGCCATGTAATGAAAGCCGGTTCCCACATATAATGAACCCAAGGTATAAACCGCTACATCATCAAAAGTAGTTTTATTTTTAGTTAAAACAGTCCAGGTCAGCATTAGCATTATCAAAGCAAAATAAATGCCATACTTTGTCCAATGAAATGGCATTGACTTAAGAAAGCTATCAGGAACTGCCCAAACAATGGTAGCAAGTAAAGCCAGCAGAAAGTTTACTGACACCAATATTTGCTTTTTCATTAAAAAGAATTCACTGATACCAACGGCCGCAAACAAAACGGTGAGCCAATCCATCCAAAGTCCGCCAGCTATGACGATAGGAATAAATAAAATTAAAGCAATAACTGCTGTGATTACACGTTGTTTCATATATTTACCTAACTATCCGATTCATCGACTTTACCGAAACGTCGATGACGATTTTGAAAATCAATAACAAATTTTTCCAGATCTTCTCTAGTAAAATCAGGCCAGTTTTTCTTACTAAAAGCAAGCTCTGAATATGCTAATTGCCATAACATGAAATTAGAAATTCTTTGCTCACCAGATGTTCTGATTAATAAATCTGGATCACTGTATTTACCAAAGCTTGCAGTCATCAATCTCTGCGAAATCATTTTTTCAGAAATTTCATCACTGGTAATACTACCTGTTTCAACCAGAGTAGCAATCTCTTTTACTGCTGTAGTAATTTCTCTTCGTGAACCATAATTAAAAGCAAAATTTAAAATTAAGCCATTATTATTAGCAGTTTCAGCCATTGCTCTCTGCACCACATCATAGGTCTTAGAAGGTAACTCGTTTAAATAGCCCATAATGTTCACTTTGACATTTTCTTTCATTAAGGTTGGCATAAACTTGTCAAAAAAACGTACAGGTAAGTTCATTAGATATGCTACTTCTTCTTTAGGCCTACCCCAATTTTCAGTAGAAAACGCATATAAAGATAAAACTTTGATGCCTAATTGATTGGCTGCCAAAGTTATTCTTTCCACGTTATTCATACCTTCGTAATGACCTGCAATTCGTGGTTTGCCTTGTTTTGTTGCCCAACGACCATTACCATCCATAATGATAGCTAAATGATTTAACTGATTTTTTTTATCTGCCATTTAATTAGCCCTGGGTAATCTCTTTACGTTTTTCTTCTGCAATTTGGTCAATCTGCTTAGTAGCATCGTCAGTAACTTTTTGTACCTTCTTTTCCAAATTGCGTTGTTCATCTTCAGTAATTTCATCGTCTTTTTGCTGTTTTTTCAGACTATTCATAGCTTCCCGACGTACATTTCTGATTGCAATTTTACTCTCTTCAGCCATTTTGTTGACTTCTTTAGCAATTTCTTGACGCCTTTCACCAGTTAATTGCGGAATAACAAGGCGAATGACCTTGCCATCATTGGCGGGAGTCAAACCTAAATTGGATGCTAAGAGTGCATGTTCAATATCATCAAGACTGTTTTGATCATAAGGTGTAATTAATAACACGCGTGGCTCTGGAATAGTCACACTAGACATTTGCGTCAAGGGAGTTGGCGCTCCATAATAGTCGACTTTTACCCCATCAAGTAAAGCTGCGTTAGCAACACCGGCACGAATAGAGCTCAAGTTTTTTTGAAAAACAGTAATTGACTTCTTCATATTATCTTGAGCTTTTTTAATTGCGTCATTATTCATTATTCTTTCCTCCGATTACTGTTCCAATATTCTCACCTAATACCACTTTTTTAATGTTACCTTCAGTATTAACATTAAATACGATTAGAGGAATGTTGGTGTCCATTGAAAGTGAGCTTGCAGTTCTGTCCATGACTTTTAAGTTTTTAGAAATAATATCTAGTTGAGAAAGTTCACTGTATTTTTTAGCATGAGGATCAACCTTCGGATCAGCGGAGTAAACTCCGTCAACTCCATTTTTAGCCATTAGGATCACATCAGCACCTATTTCCGCAGCTCTTAAAGCAGCAGTTGTATCGGTAGAAAAATATGGATTACCAGTGCCGCCACCCATAATAACTACGCGTCCTTTTTCCATGTGGTGAATAGCTTTTCTCCTAATATATGGTTCAGCTATTTGCCTCATTTCAATTGAAGTTTGCAGTCTAGTTGGTACACCTACATGTTCCAATCCATCTTGAAGAGCTAATCCATTCATTATGGTAGCAAGCATCCCCATATAATCAGCCTGTGAACGTTCCATCCCTAGTTTTGCGCCAGTTTCCCCGCGCCACATATTACCGCCACCACAGACGATACCAATGTCAACTCCCAAATCGTGAACAGATTTAATCTCCTTTGCTAAATGACTGATGACTGTAGGATTTATACCCGTTCCTTCATCACCGGCCAGAGCCTCACCAGAAATTTTCAAAACTATTCGCTTATACTTAACTTTAGTCATGACAACCTCCTCTATTAACTTTAGTTATTCTACCATATAAAAAGGGCAAATGTGGACCTAGAAATAAAAGAGAGAAATTTCTTAAAAAAACCTCGAAGTGGATGAGCTTCGAGATTTTGATGAAATTAGTATTTATTTTCTTTATTAATTTGAAGTAATAAATTATAAAGCGATCCGTATAGATTTGAATCGTTTCTAAAATGAGCTGAAACGATTGCCGGTTTTGTTAAGGTATCACCAATAATCGGATTATAGTCATTAACCAACTTGTCATAAGCTTTATTGATACCACTGATTAAAATTGGTTGAGCACTTATTCCGCCACCGACAGCTATTTTATCTAAATCTACTACTGTCTGAATATTAAGAATTAAAGTTGCCACTTTTAAACAATAGTCATTAAAAATTCTAATGGCTTCTACTTTACCAGACTTAATGGCATCAAAAGCATATAATCCGTCATCTTCATTGTTATGATCAAGTTTACGATTAATTGCTTTAACAAAATTCACACCTGAACCATTGTTTCCAACGGCGCCTTCCATATTTTTAGGGCAGGATAAATTATTAATCATAAAACTTAATTCACCAGCTTGATAGTGTGAGCCTCGCAATAGATGACCGTTAATTATGATGCCGCCACCAATACCTGTTCCAAGCGTAATTGCAGCACAATTCGACTCACCCTTTAAACTTCCTAGCCAATTTTCTGCTAAAACGCTAGCCTTGCCATCATTTATTACCGCCACCGGAATTCTGTAGCTTTTACCATAAATTTCAGCAAAGTCAATTCCGTCTAAAAAAGGTAATGAACCGCCAAATCTAATTTTAGTGTTTTCAATTTTTCCAGGAGAACAAAATGCTAAACCTTTAATATCTGCAATATAATATTTTACAATTTGATCTATTTTTTCCAAAAACTCGGTTTTATTTTTAACAGTAGCAATTTTGTTTTTTTCGATTATATTTCCAGCATAATCTAATTTTGCAAATTTAATTTCAGTTCCGCCAATATCAATACTTAAATAATTTTTCATTACACTCTTTCACATAATTCATTCTAACTTTTGCAAACAACCATATTACATTATCTCAAATATTAACCTTAAACAACTATTTGACATTCAAATTAAAAAATCAGTTATTTGTTTTATTGTTAGATCTATGGTGCATTCAAATAAAACAAAAACGTGGAAAATATTTTGCCACTGAAAATCATTTTCCACGCTTTTAACATATGTATTTTATTATTATCCAGCTAACGTATGCAATAGTGAAAAAGTTCAAATAATAGGAACATTAGAACTATTTTTTGGAAAAGCTAAATAAATATCTAAAAGATCAACATTAAATAGATATTAATTCTCACTATTAGTGAAGTGCGACTATAAAGTTAGACATAAAGCTAACTATTATAGAGCACTTCATTAGTCTTTTTAAATTTGATTTTCTAATTAGTTAACGTTGCAATATTATCGACAGCTGTTCTGCCAGAATAAATGCAATAACCTGCCTCAGAACCAGGAACATTTACACCATAGGTGTCACCTACAAGAACTGCTGAGGCATCAGATCCAACTGCATACAAGCCGGATATTTGCCTACCATTCTCATCTAAAACTTCATTTTTGCGGTTTACTCTCAAGCCACCCATTGTACAATAAGCCCCTACACCCAATTCAAAAGCATAAAAAGGACCTTTTTGGATAGCCTTAAGATAGTTTGCGGGTTTTTCAAAATCTTCATCTTTTTTAATGTTTGCCAACTGATTATATCGTTTAACTGTTTTGGTTAAACTTGACATATTTAGTTTTTCAGCAAGGTCGGCAATTGAGTCAGCTTTAGTCAAAAACAACATGTTCTTTTTCTCAGCCTCAGAAATCATGCTTTTCAACTTATCTAGTCTAGTACGATCTGAAAGCGGCTTTAAGCTCCTAGGTAATTTTTTATCAGCAAACTCATCTAAGATACTTTGATCAAATATTGCGTATACCTTTTCTTGCCTGATAATAGCATTTCCAGCGTGCGCCCATATTCTAAAAACACTTTCGTCAACGAATCTCTGCCCAACTTCATTAACCCAAAGAGGAGCCATTTCACAACTCGCAATACCAATATCTGTTTTCCAAAATTGATATGAGGGCACACTATCTTCCTTTATTTGTCCTCCAAACATCATTGCCATTCCCATTCCAAATTTTTTGGCCCCAACATTCCATGCTAATTGAAGACCTGAGCCATCACTTTTTCCAGAATTCATAGGAACAATGCGGTTTGCATTAGAATTAAAATACTTTAAAAGCATTTTTCTATTATTTAAGTAACCGCCGGTCGCCAATATTACCGCTTTAGTCTTTATTTCTTTTTGTTTTTTGGTTTCAAAATCTTCTATAACTACACCAGTAATTTTTCCAGTGCTATTTTGAATGAGTTTAACTACAGAAGCTGAAGTGATAAATTCCACACCGTTTTTTTCAGAATAAGGCTGCATTGCATCGTGAATTGCATGATTACCCAATCCCTTAAACATATGCCAAGTGTTAAGTCCTGCACCAAGTGTGGCAACTCCATCGAATTTAACTCCAATATCGTTTAACCATTCAACATTTTTAGCTGACTGCGCAATATAGTCTTTCCATATCATTGTATCTGCCTCAAAGTGGGAAAATTGTTGTTCGTCATGCAAAATTTCTTTTTCAGAGAGATTGATTCCCTGCTCTTGTTGCATTTTACTATTTACAGCAAATATTCCTTCCACGTAATTGCCAGATCCACCAGTTGTTCGACCTTTCTCAACTACTAATGTGGTTAAACCTTTTTCAACAGAGGCAGCTGCAGCTGCTTGACCAGATAATCCTGCACCAATTACTACTAAATCATAGTCAATTCTTTTTGATAACATTATGTCTCCTTAATTTAAGTAAAAATAAATACTATACGTAAGTATGAGAACTCTCTTCATATATAATATAACTAACATAATAGATTCAAAAATTTATTTTAGTTCTTATTGTAAAAACTTCATCGTCTGATTGATATCATCTTTTTGAGTTTTATAATAAAAACTGTCATTACACCAAATTGAAAATTTTATAAATATTATCAAAAAGAAAGTGAATTTTTAAACTAAAAATGAAAAAGTATTCATACGAATTAGCCAATATTGCTGATATCGGAGACTATTTGAAAGTATTCGCCTGCACTGCTGTAATGGCACAACCAATTATGGCTTTAATTATGCAAGTGGGCCAACCTTTTCGTACGCAAGATATTTTTGGTATTATGTACAATTTAGTCAAATACACAGCTCCTGCTTTTATTTTTGGTATTTTATACTCAACAATTCGAACAAATGATTTAGCTGGCACTTTTTCTTACAAGCAACATATGCGATCAAGCTGGTCAAATTTGTTTGTACCTACATTTTGGTGGACACTTATTTACTTGTTGGGAATGCCCTGGCTACAACAGATAAATAGGTTTAATAATTTTAGTTCCTTTTGCTGGCAATTTGTTAACGGTAACGCTGCACCCCATCTTTGGTACAACACCATGATGTTGCAGTTTATTATCTTAATTCCAATATTTTGGAAAATTAGCCGTTTTGTTGGCACAAATGTCAAACAAGGTGTTATGGTTGCTCTTATTACAATTGTTATCTATTTTGCATGGCTGCAATTTTATGATATTTATGTTTTTCATGGCCCCCATGAAAAGAATTGGTATTTGTTAGATCGAATATTTATTTCTTTTTTTATTTATGGCATTTATGGTGTATTAGCTTGGCAACTTAGAGATTATGTTAATTCATTTCTATACCAGTTTTGGTGGCTAATTCTAATTGCACTTATCGTTTGTTTTTTCTGGACTAATTTTGAATTACACGGATTTGGTCATCCAGTTCTCTTAGCTAACGCTCCGTATTATAAGCCGTCAATGATGTTTTACTGTTTGGCTGTGATTGCATTAGTAGCAACTTTGTATTTAGCTAATGTTAAACATAAATTGAAAACTTATTTAAAAGTCTTTCACTTTTTAGCAACTTATGCCTATCGCGCATACTTGTCAAATGTATTTTGGAATCAACTAATTTGGCGCGGATTAAACATGAGCTACCATGCTATATATCATCCATTCCTTACTTTTTTTGGCACATGGATCCTGACATGGATACTATCTTTTACTTCAGCATATTTTCTACATATATGGTGGACAAAGGCAAAAGAGATTTTAAGTAAATAACAACAAATATTTATTTACACAAAAAGCACATTGATTTTGCATTTCAACGTGCTTAATTTATAAGCTAGACTATCAGGCTGAAGCAGCTTGGGTTCTTGTTCTAAAAGTTCATTATTTATTCAAAAGTAATGATTTTATTGCATTTCGACCAGAAAAAACACAATATCCAGCATGGCTACCAGGAACTTCAACTCCATAAGTATCACCATACATAATGCCTGATCCGTCACTTCCAATTGCATAAACTCCTTCAATTACCTTTCCATTTTCATCTAAAACTTGGTTTTCAAGATTGACTTTTAAGCCATCACCCGTTGTATAAGCTCCACAAGCTACTTCTACAGCATAAAAAGGCTTTCTTTCTAACGAAAATAAATATTTTGCTGGCTTACCAAAATCTAAATCCTTTTTCTTAGTAGCCAATTCATTATATCTGTTAATAGTTTTTACCAGATTATTGGCTTCAATTTTTTCTTGAAGATCATAAATTGAATTTGCAACATTCATAAATTGAGCTTTAGTTTTTACATACCCATCAATTTCAGCTCTTAGGTTTGGTATAGTTGGCTTAGTATAAAAAGGATGCATATCCTTAATTATTGAAACATCTGTTAAGTAATCGATTATTTTTTGATCTAAAATGACAAAAGCTTTTTCTTGTCTGCTAATTGCATTTCCTTGGCTGGCCCAATCATCAACACCATGATTTTCATCTATAAATCTGTCCCCATTTTCATTAACCCAGAGACAAGGTTGAGCACTTATAACCAACCCTCCAAGATTTGACTCCCATAGTTTATATGGTGGAATTTTGGGATCTACAAGTTGAGCGCCAAACTTCATTTTCATTCCCGTAAAATATTTTTGAGCCCCTAATGACCAAGCCATTTTCAGGCCATCACCGGTACTCTTACCAGAATTCATCGGTACGATATTAGTTTTTGTTTTAAAAAGAGTTTCTTTTATCAGCTCATCGTTATTAATATAGCCACCTGTAGCAAAAACTAAGTTACTGGTTATTACTTTTTCTTCCACATTGTTATCGAGATTTCTATAAGTTATTACATATTCATGGTTATTTTTCTGATGTACATCTATAGCTTTTGTTAAAGTTTTGATAACTACTCCTCTTGATTTTGCATATTGTTCAAGACCAGAATGTATCGCATTATAGCCAAGGTTTTTAAACAAATGCCACGTGTTAATACCAGTTCCCAGACTAGCAACTTGGTCAAATTCAACTCCGTGATTTTGAAGCCAGGTAATGTTTTCACTAGAATTGTCAATATATTTTTTCCACATATCATGATTAGCTTGATAATGGGAATAATTCATTTCTTCTTTTAAAACGTCGTTTTTATTAATCTTAATATTTTGTTTTCTTTGTAATTCAGAATCTACAGCAATACTCCTTCAACATAATTTCCTGATCCTCCTGTAGACTTACCCTTTTCTATAAGTAAAACAGATAAACCTGAATCTATTCCCTCAACTGCCGCGCAAAAGCCAGATAATCCAGCTCCTAGAATTACTACATCATATTTATTCTTCATTTTTATCCTTTTGCATTGATCCTATATTTTTTTCCAATAATTACTAAGAAAATCATTATTATTGTCGTTAAGCCACAAAATAAATAAACTGCTACAAAAGAATTTGTCATTTCTAATATTCCAGTTAAAATTGGCATAATAAAAGAGCCGACAAAATACGAGACAGAAGTAACTAAAGAAAACCCTTGATCAAATTCATCTTCAAACATATATCTAGCAAATATCTCTTGTCCTGAACCAAATAAGTTATATGCAGCGCATATTAATAAGGAACCAAATAGTGATATGTCCTTTGATTTGGCTTTTGTTGCCCAACAAAGAACTAAAAAAGCAACTATTCCAGTGGCCAACCAAAAAGTCAAAGCTTTTTGCGGTCCGAATTTGTCACATGACCAACCAATTATTGGAACAATGATTATTCCAGCAAAAGAAACTACAGATACCATCAAAGCTCCAGCAGTTGCACCAATACCAGTACTGACACCATATGTTGGAAACAATTGAATAATGTTCCCTGGAAACTGAACTAGTATGGTAAATAACACAGAAATAACAAAAGCTCCAGAAAAAATTAATGCTTTAGTTGAAATACTTTTTTTAACAGTATGTTTTTCGCTATCGTTAATTGAAGCCACTTTTTCTTCAGATGCTCCATAAGGCAACATGCCTAAGTTTTCAGGTTTGAGTTTGACAATTAAAGCTGATGGTATTCCTAAAACTAGTGTCATTATCGCCAAGACAAAAAAGGCCACTTTCCAGTTAAATTTTTGTATTAACAAAGACGTAATTGGCGTTACTATAACTAGAAAAATTGATTCGATTACTGAACTAATACTAAAAGCTAAATTTCTGCTTTTTTCAAACCAATTGTTAATTACAATTCCTTGAACAACCAAGCCACCGAAAGCCATACAAATGCCTAGAATGCCAGCCATTATATAGAAGATTACCAAATTTTTAGCATTTGATATAATAAATGCACTAAAGGCAGTAATTATAACTACTCCTAGCAATTCAATACTAAGATTAAATTTTTTTATAATTTTTTCTACAAAGGGTATTGTGACAGCCATCACTAATCCTAAAACTGTGTAAAAAAAAGAGACATCTGAAAGTTTTACTTTCATTCCATTAGCAATTGGGGTCAAAAACACTCCTATCACACCAGAGTATGTATCGACGATAGCCGACATTATCAAACCCATTGCAATAGTCACCAATCAAGGATAAAATCTTTGCTTCTTATTCATTTTCATATCCTCCTAAATCAAATTAGATATTTACCAGTGAATAAGTTATCATAGTTTTTAGAGCTTTCTTTATCTTAATTCGAATAAATTATTTGAAAAAGGAATAAATAATGAAAATTGCAATTTTAAGTTGAACACCCTACTTGATCTGATAGATGCAATCTAATCTTATTTCATATAATTCATCGGGTGTGTCGTAGGCTAAGATCTTGCGGGGCAGGTTATTGCACATTCCTCAATGCCGTAGATTTGCATTAAGTCATAATCCTTGATGTACTTGCCTTTGGGAATAAAGCGCCGAATTAGCCGGTTGTGCCGCTCAACCCCGTCCTTCTCATAAGAAGTATAAGGGTGCGCGTAGTAGACCAGCGTCTGCGCAGCTTCTTCTAACTGGGCTAAATCCGCAAACTCAGAACCATTATCCGTGGTAATGGTCTTAAAGACTTCGTTCCAGTGTTCCTGGTATTGGCTGCTTAAAATCTGGAGCGTCACTCGGTCTTGCAAAGCAAGATGTTGGCCTTTTTGGTGACTAGATATGGTAGAATTAAGGGAGTTCATTGGTAACTTCTTTCTAGAATTAGGTTGGTAATTACATTCTATCAAAGAAGTCCAATGGACTTTTTTCATTTTCTAATCAGCGCAAGTATTCAACTTCATTTTACAATTTACCAAAGGAATAAATAATGAATATAGAACAATTCAAAGTTTTTTTAGCAGTTGCTAATAATAGCAGCTTTACAATTACAGCAAATAAACTTAATATGTCACAATCAAGTGTATCTAAAAATATTAAAGAGCTTGAACTCTTTCTAGGATGTAGGCTTTTTCAGAGAACAACACGGAGTGTTCGATTAACCCCTGAAGGACAATATTTTTACGGGATTGCAAAAAATGTGGTTAATTCAATTGATTCGGCTATACTTAATTTAAAAAAGCAGACAAAAACCTTTACAATTGGATATTTAAATACATATGCCGACAAGATATTCATGCCATTGCTGCTTAAAAATATTTTAAAAAAATACCCTAATTGGAATATAAATGTTAATGAAGTTTTTTTAGATGATACTATTAATGGGTTAATTCATGGCAATTCAATGATAGTTTTTGGGGAGAAAGACTGTTTTAAAAATGATTGTCATATTGAGTTTTTACCACTGTTTAAAAGTAGATATGTTGTTATTACTTCCCCACAATCTGAATTTAAGAATAAAAAAATTGTTAGGATTTCGGATTTAAAAAGCAAAAAATTAGTATTAGGCAACATTAGACAATATTTACCAACTGAACAAAGCCTTCATGACAAAATCATTGATCAAATTGGTGGAAAATATATAGAGTATGCTGACGATATGATGATAATGGCTCTTTTAGTAAAATCTGAGAATATTTTAGGTATTTTGCCTGAGTATGGAGTAGACAAAACGGATAAATCATTATTATATTTGCCTTTAGCTACTGACATTTCTACTATTTTCGGATTCGGCTATTTAGATACTATACAATATGATATTAATATGGAAACATTATTTGATCTAATTAAGAATACATATTACAGTTATAGAAAAGAATATTGTTAAACTTGTTTTTATTAATAATAATTATTAGTAAATTTTGCTATAATTACGTTTTTTAGTCTAATAGCTATATATTCATTCCGATTTTTTTGAAAATAATATTGTTTTTTTATATTAGTCCAAATAGGTTTCTGTAGTAAATTTATCAGGATCGGCAAGCTCTCATAAGAAGAAAAATCTTTTAACATAACTTTTTTCCCTGCAAATTTTATTCAGTACATTCGATTATTATTTTTGACATTAAAAAACTGCGCTGTATTTTAACAGTGCAGTTTTAGTATAAAAATGGTCTATTTTTATATAAAGAAACTATGTAATATCCATGACAAAGGCTGCCCCACTTGGTGTAGCCAAGAAAATAGCACTCGCTATCAAAATGCATCCTGCCACAAAGGAAATTCTCTTGGTTAGTTTTGAAAACTGACTAGCAAAACTAAGAAAGATTAGTACTGTTCCAGATACCAAAGCCAAAATCATAATCCAGAAACCCATAGATACTTCCAATTAACAAATTCTTGCATTTCTTTATTTATATTAATTACAAATATAAATCAAAATTAGTAATTAATTGAGTTAGAAAACTAAAGATAAAGGAAAATTTAACTAATTTTTTGTTTAATTTTGTCAATATACAATTTACTTTTTTAAATAAAACAAAAAGCTCCTATCTGTACAGATAAGAGCTTTTAATTGAATCAATAAAAATATGTATATCTATTTCATTTGTTCTTTTACTTCAGCAGCAAAGTCTTCTTGCTTCTTTTCGATACCTTCGCCAACTTCATAACGCTTGTAACCAACAACTTCGCAACCTTCTGACTTAGCGTATTCAGCTACAGTCATATCGCCATCTTTAACGTATGGTTGATCAACTAAACATATTTCGCTAAGGTACTTGTTTACTCTGCCTTCAACAATCTTAGGAATGATTTTAGCAGGCTTACCTTCATTTTCAGTTTCCTTAGTGAAAACTTCTTTTTGGCGATCAAAATCAGCCTTTGGTACTGAATCTTTGTTCAAGTATTCTGGATTAATTGCAGCAACGTGCATAGCAATGTTCTTAGCAGCTTCTTCACTGTTACCTTTTAAAGTAACAACTGCAACAATTGCACCACCATTATGCTTGTACGCACCAAAGACTTCATCATCATTCTTAGTAATTAGATCAAATCTTCTTAAAGTGATTTTTTCACCAATGACAGCAGTAAGATTGGTAATTTCCTCGCCGATCGTGGAATCACCCATTGGTGATTTTAATGCTTCTTCAACGTTAGCAGGTTTAGCCGCTAAAATTGCCTTGGTCACATCATCAACTAATTTGATAAATTTATCATTAGATGAAACAAAGTCTGTTTCAGAGTTAATCTCTACTACAACAGCGTTATTTCCTTCAAAAGCATATTCGGCCAAACCTTCAGCAGCAATGCGGCCACTCTTCTTAGCAGCTTTAGCAACACCATTTTCTCTTAAAATGTCAATTGCCTTTTCAATATCACCATCAGCTTTAACCAAAGCCTTCTTGGAATCCATCATGCCGGCACCGGTACGGTCACGTAATTCTTTTACTTGTTTAGCAGTAATGTTTGCCATTATTTTTCCTTCCAAATAAAAACTTATTAATAATTAAAACTAGTCTTCATCTGAGTCAGAAGTTTCTTCAGCTTCAACTGTTTTTTCTGCATCAGCTTCAGTATCTGCTTGTTTTTCTTCTGCACCCTTAGCCATCTCTGCTTCAGCATTGTCATCATCTTGACCTTGCTTACCCTCAATAACAGCATCAGCCATAGCGCCTGAAATCAAACGAATAGCACGAATAGCATCGTCGTTTGCAGGAATAACTACGTCAACTGGGTCTGGATCAGTGTTAGTGTCGACCATAGCTACTACAGGAATTCCTAAAATATTAGCTTCATGAACAGCAATCTTTTCCTTTTTAGGATCGACTACGAATAAAACATCTGGAATTCTAGGCATATCTTCGATACCACCTAAGAATCTTTCCAATTTATCCTTTTCTTTAGTCAAAAGAGAAGCTTCCTTCTTTGGCAACACATCAAATGTGCCATCTTCTGACATTTTCTTTAAATCTTTTAATCTTTGTACTCGGCTCTGGATAGTCTTCCAGTTAGTCAATGTACCACCTAACCAACGTTGGTTAACGTAGTATTGACCAGCACGAGTAGCTTCTTCAGCAATTGAATCTTGAGCTTGTTTCTTAGTACCAACAAATAGGATAACGCCACCATTTTGAGCAACGGCTCTAACAAATGAATAAGCATCATCCAACATCTTGATAGTTTTTTGCAAATCAATGATGTAAATACCATTTCTTTGTGTAAAGATATAAGGAGCCATTTTTGGATCCCATCTTCTAGTTTGGTGACCAAAATGGACACCAGCTTCAAGCAATTGTTTCATTGAAACTACTGACATATTAACTTCCTCCTACGGTTTTAATCCTCTCAAGCGGTCATTTCAGTATTTCACCATTGTGTGGCACCAAAATACTGATCGCTCTTGATGTTTATTACACAATATGCCTAAAGGCATACGTTAAAATAATACTAGATTATTGCTTAAGATGCAAGGTTAAAAATCAACTTTATGCTCCCTTAGAAATTTTTCTTTCCATGTCCTGTTATGGTGCTTAAACCAGTATTCTCTTTTAAGCGCCAGCTTTTTATCTTTAAACTCTTCATGATAAAGTAATTTAACCGGTCTGCGAGATTTCGTGTATTTGGCACCCTTGCCGCTGTTATGTGCTTTCAGTCGTTTATGTAAATCATCAGTAAAACCACCATAGAAGCTATTATCCTTACATAAGAGTACATAAAAATAATATCTCCTACTCTTTTGCCTTTTTTCTTTATCCGATTCTGTTTCTCTGATTATACGTTGGATCGCAGGAAGATAATTACCGTTTTTATCATGTACCTCAATGGCATCCCTTAATACTAGACCGTCGCTACCAGTATGTTTAACTGCCTCAATAATTATTAAATTGCAGTCCTCTCCTCGATGAGAAACATATGGCTGTACAAGCTTAATACTCAAATCATGCTTAAGACAAAAATAGGCAATTTCGTTTAAGCGCTCTGGTCGATGGACCATAAATAATTTGCCTTTCATTTTAAGTAAGGCACTGGCTACAGAAATTATTTCTTCTAAATTAATTAAGATTTCATGCCTGGCAATAGCCTTTGCTGGATCAGGATTTACTTTATGATTTTGTGCAACTTTAAAGTAAGGTGGATTCACGACAATTACATCATATGAATCTTTTCGTAAAAATGCAGGAGCATCTTTAACGTTTTTTTGAAAAACCTGGATACGATTTTCCATATTATTTAGCGCAATAGAACGTTCAGCTTGTGAAGCTACTTCTTCTTGTATTTCAACCGCATCATATTTAGCACGATTAAAATAAGCCATATACATTGTTGCTGCACAATTACCCGCACATAAATCCGCTACCTTGGAATTATCTTTAATTGCGTCCTTTGCAGTTGCCGCTAAAAGCAGAGTATCTAATGAAAAGCTGAAAGATGATTTATTTTGAATTATTTTTAAATCATCACTGTACATATAATCAATACGTTCATTTTTCAATAATTTTTCCATAAAAATTTGTCCTCTCTCGCAGCTCTGTTATAATATTTTACATCAATTGGAGGAAATTATGTTTTATCATTTCATTCGTCCGGTAGCCCGCTTTATTGTCTGGTTATTAAACGGACATTTACACGTTAATCATAAAGAAAGAATTCCCGCAGGCAATTATATCTTGGCAGCACCACATAGAACCTGGTGGGAACCAATTTTGTTTGCATTAGCTGCCAGTCCTAAGGAATTCATGTTTATGGCTAAAATAGAATTGTTTAAAAATCCAATATTACGATTCATTTTAAAACACGCTCATGCATTTCCAGTTGACCGTAAACATCCGGGACCTTCAGCTTTAAAAACCCCCATTAATGGATTAAGAAAGGGAAATTATTCCTTAATTATTTTTCCTTCAGGTACCAGGCATTCAACTGAAATGAAAAGCGGTACTATTGCTATTGCCAAGCTGTCAAATACGCCTATAGTGCCTGTAGTTTACCAAGGCCCTCTAACTTTCACAGGTTTGTTAAAACGCCAACCTTTGGAGGTATGCTTTGGAGAACCGTTTATGGTTGACCGTAAAATTAGACTCACACACGAAAATGAAGCAATGCTAGATAATAAATTGAAAAAAGCCTGGGATAAAATTGATTACGAACAAAATCCGGATTTTCATTATCAACCTAAATAAAAAATCATTCTTTAAACATAAGCTTTATAAACAAGTGTTAAAATAATACTGTAAAAAGTTAGATGGAGGATTTTAAAATTGTTAGAAAAAAGTTTTTATAGAGCTATGTTGAGCAAATCTTTTCCATTCCCGGTCAAAGTAACATATTGGGATGGCAAAAGCGAGGTATATGGAAACGGTACTCCAAATATAGAGATAATTTTTAACGAAAAGATTCCGACAAGTGCTATTTCTAGAAATGCTTCACTGGCTCTTGGCGAAGCATATATGGATAAAAGGATTGAGATTAAAGGCAGTTTGCAAAAACTAATTTGCGGGGCTTATGAAAGCGCCGGAAGTTTCATGAGATCCAGTAAATTTAGAAAATTTTTACCCAAAGAAAAACACACTGAAGAACAAAGTGAAAAAGATGTTCAAAGTCACTATGATATCGGTAACGACTTTTATAAATTATGGCTTGACCCTACTTTAACATATTCGTGTGCCTATTTTGAAAATGAAAATGACAACCTTGAAACAGCACAATTGAATAAAATCCATCATATTTTAAATAAATTACATCCTGAAAAAGGAAAGACATTACTTGATATTGGATGTGGCTGGGGCACTCTTATGCTGGTTGCTGCCAAAGAATACGGCTTAAAAGTAACTGGTGTAACTCTGAGTGAAGAGCAGTATAAACTTGTGCAAAAGAAAATATACGACCAGAACTTGCAAGATATTGCGGAAGTTAAGTTGGAAGACTACCGTGAGCTGGGAAATGAACAATGGGATTATATTACCTCTGTAGGCATGTTTGAACATGTTGGCAAAGAAAATTTAGGCCAATACTTTGCTGATGTAGCCAAATATTTAAAGAAAGATGGCGTAGCCCTTATTCACGGCATAACTCGTCAACAAGGCGGTGCCAAGAATGCTTGGATTAACAAGTACATTTTCCCAGGTGGTTATGTACCAGGTTTAACTGAAAACATCGGTCATATCGTCGAAAACAACATGCAATTGACAGACTTAGAAATGCTTAGAAGGCATTATCAAAGAACGCTTGAAATTTGGGATAAAAATTTTAATGCTAAACGAGATCAAATCCAAAAAAATATGGGTGAACGTTTTACCCGCATGTGGGATTTATACTTGCAGGCTTGCGCTGCTTCTTTTGAATCTGGCAACATTGATGTCGTGCAATATCTAATTACTAAAGGCCCATCTGGCAAGAACTTACCAATGACAAGAATGTATATGTTAGATAAGTAGTATTAATATTTTCATCCATACAAAAAAGCTGACAAATTGACTTTGTCAGCTTTTTTAGTAATTTAAATTTACATCCACACTATGATTTAGAATTCGAGTTAAGGTTTAAAAATCTTCCCTGGATTAACAATATAATTAGGATCAAATAACTTTTTAACCTTACGTAGTAAGTCGGTATAATCTTTACCGTAAAAGTCTTCATAGTAATTTGCTCTTGCATAACCAATTCCGTGTTCACCGGACATATTACCATCAAGAGATTTAGCGGTTTTATACAATTCAGAAATAACTTTATCACTGGTTTTAGCATACTCTTCATCAGACATATTGTCAGAGCAAAGATAAATATGCAAGTTGCCGTCTCCAGCATGACCAAAGTTTGGAATCCTAATGTTTAATTCTTTTTCTAATTCCTCAATCCGGTCTAAAACAACAGGAATGTGGTTGATTGGAACACAAACATCAATTTCATCCATCTTTGGAGTAGAGTTTTGAATGGCCAGCAATAACTCTTCACGACATTTCCAGATCTTCTTGGCTTCATCAGAATCAGCACTCAAAACGATAGCTTTTTCAGCTTTAAAAGGTTTAACAACTTCTAAAGTTTCATTAAGCTCTGCTTTCCACTCATCTTCTGTAAAGGCATCAATTCCAATGATAATAAAGCCGTCACCATGCTTAATCGGAAATTCGTCTTTAGCATAAGTTTCCCAGAGTTTAACAACCTTACGTCCCATAAACTCAACAGTAGTTGGTACAACTCCAGATTTCAGAATAGCTGGTACTGATCTAATGGCGTCATTCAAAGTTGGAAATGGAATAATGGCATTGATAGATTTGTGAGGTCTTGGGTATAAACGAATTGTAACTTCTGTTACAACACCCAGTGTTCCTTCTGAACCAATGATCAAATCCTTTAATGAATAGCCTGAAGATGATTTAACTGCCTTTGAACCAAATTTATATAATTTACCATTAGTTAATACAACTTTGATCTCACGAATGTGCTCTCTGGTAACGCCATATTTAATAGCTTTAAGTCCACCCGCATTGGTGGAAACATTACCACCGATAGTTGCCCAGTGCATGGCTGGAGCAGGCATATACATGAAAGGCTTATCAGCCAGATATTCGTCCAAGTCTTTCAATCTCAATCCAGCTTGAACAGTCATGGTCAAACTTTCTGGATCATATTCCAAAACCTTGTTCATTTTGATCATGTCCAGTGAAATTCCGCCATCAACAGCAAGGTTAGCTCCCATTAAACCAGTTGAATTTCCTCTGGGAACCAAAGGTATTGAATGATCACTTGCATATTTTACAACATTCATTACCTCTTCATTGCTTGTTGGTTGAATTACCAAATCAGGCATAGCTTTGACTGTGCCAAATTGGTCATGATCCCAGTGTTTAGTAGGTTTAGTAATAAACCTTTCTGGATCTGAAATGAACTTACTTAAATTATCCAGATCAGTTTGATTAATTTTATGATATTCCATTATAATTCCCTTCTTACTAAAATCATAATTTAGCTACTGCTAACATGATAAATTTACTCTTTAATGTAAACGCTGTCAATACCAAATATAAAAAAGCACAAAGTTTTTAGCTTTGTGCTTTTTTTCACTTTTGGCTATTCTGTAAGGTATATAAATTATAATAATAACCTTTTTGTGAAAGAAGTTTTTCGTGATTGCCTCTTTCTACTATTTTGCCATCATTTAAAACGATAATTTGATCTGCATCAACAATAGTTGAAAGCCTGTGCGCTATAGCCAAAGTTGTGCGGCCTTTGCGCAATCTCTTTAGTCCCTGCTGAATGAGCGTTTCAGTTTCAGTATCAACATTTGCAGTTGCTTCATCCAAAACCAATATCTTTGGATCTGTTACTAAAGTCCTTGCAAATGAAATCAATTGCCTTTGGCCCTGACTAAACTCGCTGCCGCCTTCACCTACTTTAGCATGGTACTTTCCAGGGAGATTCTCAATAAAGCCATCTGCCTGAACGGTTTCTGCAGCTTTTTTTATTTGCTCATCAGTTATGTTTTTGTTATAAAGTCGAATATTGGAATTAATATCTCCGTAGAACATGAAGGGTTCTTGCAATACCAATCCCAGTTTTTTGCGTAATTCTGCTTTTGGATACTTTTTAATGTCAACACCATCAATTAGTACTTCACCTTTATAAAATTCATAAAAACGCATCATTACGTTAATAATTGAACTTTTACCCGAACCTGTATGGCCAACTATGCCTAAAGTTTCTCCGGGATTAACTGTGAAGGAAATATCATGTAAAATTTCGTTTTTACCATCATATGAAAAACTTACGTGCTTAAACTCAATCTTTCCTTGATTAATTGTTAAACCTGCCTCAGCTTTTTGTTGTGGCTCGTAATCAGTATTATCTAATATCCGAAAAATTCTTTTACCTGCTACAATACCATCTTGGAAGAAAGTCATCTGATCCATCATATTGGCAATTGGATTAAAAAACTGGGAAATATATTGTGAAAATGCGTAAACTACACCCGCTGGCACGAATGTTTCCCTTAACGGAAAACCAAAATACATTAAAGTTAAAGCTAATGCAAGTGAATATAATAGACTAGTTAAAGGTGACAGCAAAAATGAATTAAGATTAATCATATCAAATCTTGTTTTCATTAAAGCATTATTTTCATTTTCAAAATGATTAGTCATGCGCTCTTCTTGCTTAAATTGTTGAATTAAAGAAACACCTTCAATTGATTCATTTAAGTTAGTATTGATGCGACTCAATCGCTCACGATAACTACGATAAAGTTTAGAACTCCTTTTAGAATATTGCCATATGATTACTAAAAGTACGGGCAAAAAAGCAAGTACTATCAGTCCAGCCATTATATTTGTAGAGAACATTGCTACCATTGCTGAAATGATTGAGAAAAATGAAATTACCACACTTGATAATACAGTTAGAAAATTACTCAAGGTCATAGTATCGTTTGTTACTCTTGAAACTATTGACCCGGCTGGAGTTTGGTCAAAGTAGCGCATCCCTAATGTATGCAATTTTTTATAAAGTTCTAATCGCAAGCCTTCTAGCGATTTTTCTGATCCTAAAGCAAAAAAGTATTCATAGGTAAATTGTAAAATCCCTTTGACAACAGAACCAAATGCGTAAAGAAAACCCGCAAATAAAATTATTTGTGTTGTAACATCAGTTTTACTCAAAAAGTTATCCAAAAAATACTGTAAACCATATGGCAGTAAAACGTTGATTACACTTACTAAAAAGGCACCTATACCAGCAATAATCATTTCATTTTTAAAATGCATTACAAACCGCAATAAACGTTTAAAAATGCTAAGCTGTTCTTTTACTGGAATCTCTTGCGACCAGACTGATTGAAATGAGTTTTCATCATCCATTGGAGTTACCTACCTTATCTTCTAACTCTTGTCTTTGCCACATATCTGCATACCAACCATTTAATTTTAGCAACTGGTCATGAGTTCCTCGTTCAACAATCCGACCATTTTTCAGTACTAAAATCAAATCAGCATTCATTACTGATGTAAGTCTATGCGTAGCAATTAAAGTTGTCTTGCCTTTTCGTTCTTTTTTCAAAGAATGTAAAATAGCCATTTCAGTTCTGGCATCAACAGCTGACAGTGCATCATCTAAAACTAAAATTTGACTTTGCTTCAGCAAGGCGCGGGCAATGGACATACGTTGCTTTTGTCCTCCGGAAAGTGAAACACCGTTTTCACCAACCAAAGTATTGTAGCCACCAGGCATTTGTAATATATCATTGTGCAGATCACTTTTCTTTGCTGCAGCAACAATAGCACTTTCATTACTGTCTGCTTTTGAAAAAGCAATATTTTTTTGAATACTGGTTGAAAATAAGTAATTATCTTGGGGCACATATGATATTTGGCGCAATAAAACATTAAGCGGGATCTCCCTGATATCATGTCCATTTAAGGTAATATGACCATCATATTTGTCAAATTCCCTTAGTAAAAGCTGTATGATAGTAGTTTTACCAGCCCCTACTTTACCAACAAGACCCAGAGTTTGCCCTGTCTTTAACGTAAAGTCGATATTATTTAATACTTGAACTTTAGGTTCATCTGGGTATGCAAAATATTTAACATGATAAATAAGATCCCCAGCAATATCTTTGGCAGATAATTTTTGATCAGCATTTTTGTCAGTGATTTCAGATTTTTCTTCCAGCAGCTTTTCAATACGGTCGTAACTAGCACTTCCTCGCTCTAGTATATTAAAAAGATACCCAATCGCAAACATTGGCCAGACCATATTGCCGATATATGCTATAAATGAAACTAACTGGCCAATAGTGAGAGCCTTGTTAAAAACTAACATTCCGCCATAAATGATAGTTATGGTATATGTCAAACCAATAAGAAATGTACCTAATGGATCAAACATAGAATCCCATTTAAAAACTTTTTTATTGATTTTTATAGTATTGTCTATCATTTGGTTGAAAGCGGCTGTATCTTCTTTACCCTGTCCAAAAGTTTTTAAAACTTTGATACCTGAAACAGATTCTTGAGTTTTATTGTTTAATTTGGAAAAAGCTGCTTGAGATTTATCAAAAGCATCATGTAGCCTGTCTCCTAATTTCCATGCTCCCCAAGCCAAAAATGGCAAAGGCAGAAGAGCTACAAGTGTTAAACGCCAATCAACAAAAGCAATCATGGCCACCATAGTGGATACGCTCATTATGAGTGAATCTACTAATGTTAAGACACCTTCACCCGCAACTTCCTGAACCGCCGAAACATCATTTGTGGCGTGAGCCATCAAATCACCAGTTCTGTGACGTTGATAAAAAGTGCGATCCATAGCCATGAAATGACGAAATAATTTTGATCTTAATTGCAGTTCCAGTTCAGCTGCTCCACCCCAAATCTGACTACGCCAAAAATAGCGAAAGCCATAGAGTAATAAGGCCGCTAAAACGATAGCCAAAATCAGTAGACCGTATTCCTGCCAACTAATATGTCCTTTATCTAATTGATCAGCCATTAGGCCTAAAATCCTTGGTGGCACCAAGTTCACAACTGAAGTTAATGCTAAAAATGTAATACCTATGAGGTAACGCTTTTTCTCTTTTTTAAAAAACCAGCCTAATTTAAAAAATATACCCATTATTCACCTAAAAAATTCAGTAAAAAAGCGGAGATATCGTTCTCCGCCACACTATTTCAATCTAGTAAGTTTTTACTTTTGGTGCTTCATCATGTTCATCACTTGGTTTACCTTCTTGGCTGAAGGTTTTTGGCCCATTTGAGACATCATGGCAACAATCATATCTTCACTGATTGGCGGATTATCCTTAAAATATTTTTTCATATACGCTCTGGCACCGTAAAAACCACCCACTAGGCCTAACAATAGTGCTATAACTATTAGAAAAATCGCTAATCCTAAGTTCATAAAGTAATCACCTCAATTTGTCCAATAGGTATATCTTACCTAAAAATTCAATAAAATTAAAGATCAAAGTTAATCTTTTCTTAAACCTTTTTTTCTCTGAGCTTTCTTGGCTTTCTCAGATGTAATTTCATTGCCATTTTTATCAATTATGACCAAATTTTCAACGTCTTGTTTAAAGCCTGCTCTAAAGTTTTTAATAAATTCCCGATGTAACTTTTTTCGTTCCTTTTCCTCAGCTTCTGTTAGTCCAACAGATTCCTTTTTATGATAAAGTTCATTTATTCGATTTATCATTTTTTTCTCAAGATCTTCATTCATTTTAAGCACCTCTCATTAAAAAAGTCTACATTATTATCAGCAGGAAAAAAAGTTTTAAATTTTCAGAACGTTTGTTTGTAGTATACGATTTATTTTGCTAAAATTAAATATATAAGAGAACGTTTAAAATACTGGAGATAACTATGACTACAAAACAAAACACTAAGCAATTACAAATTTTACGCTATATATATGAAACGGTTGAAGACAGAGGTTTTCCTCCCACTGTTCGTGAAATTTGCCATGCTGTAGATTTATCTTCCACTTCTACTGTACATGGCCATTTGTCAAGGCTTGAAAATAAGGGATTATTAATAAAGGATGCTACAAAACCAAGAGCATTGGAAATAACCGATGAAGGAAAAAAAGCGATAGGCGTTCAGCCGAAAAAAATTCCTGTAGTCGGCGATGTCACAGCCGGCCAACCAATTTTGGCTGTTGAAGACATCGAAGATTACTTTCCCTTACCTCCTGATTTAGCAAATGATGCCGGAGACCTCTTTATGCTAAGAGTTCATGGTGAAAGTATGATTAACGCCGGTATCCTCAACGGAGATAATGTAATTGTCCGCAAACAATCTTCAGCAATTAACGGTGAGATAGTAGTAGCCATGACTGATGAAAATGAAGCTACTGTCAAGCGCTTTTATAAGGAAAAAGGTCACTATCGTTTGCAGCCTGAAAATGATACGATGAATCCGATCATCTTGTCCAGTGTACATATCCTAGGCAAAGTTGTTGGTCTTTATCGGAGTTCCATAGTTTAATTTGAAAATTTGCACTATTTTTCTCTTGATTCAATAGTGCTTTTTCTCTGCAAAGTTTCTTTTACTTCTGCCAATACTTTTTTCTGCATTTTTAATTTGTTTATTTTTGCATTTATAACAGCGATTTTATCCTTAATTAACTTTAAGTTTTGCTTACGCTGTTTTTCAGTGCTACACGATTCATCGTGTAGTTTTTTTATTTCCTTAATTTCTTGCAGTGAAAAACCCAAGTCTTGAAACTCTTTAACTGCTTCAAAAATATCACATTCGTTTTCAGTAAACCAATAGTTTCTTCCCTTACGAGCAGGAGTTATTAAGTTTAAGTAGATATAATGTCTAACTGTATCACGTGTAGTATTTTCCTTTTGCATAAATTCTTTCAAATACATAATTATCTCCTTGACGTAGGGTTGACCCCCGATGATTAAATTATAGCAGGAGGTATTAAAATGTCATATCTAACAATCTTTTTAACTATTATATATGGTGTTACGATGATTAGCGCCAGCCTTTTATTAATTACTAGTCTACCAATTTGGCTGATCATGATTAACGTTTTGCTTGCATTAGGTATTATTGCTGGATGTATTCTAAAGATACCACTTTTAACTACTATATTTCTAGTAGCACTTTTACTTACTGCTCTAGCAAATGGTTTTTCTCTCCAGCACCAAATCACTTGGTCTCACTGGTTTATCAGACTAATTTTGACTATTATTTTGATTTGCTTGAACTTTAAGTATTTTTAGATATTTATCTAGCAAAATTCCTGTTAGCAGTCAAGCGTAACGTCTCAAAATACTGTTATAATCGCAAGAAATTGACTTTCCACAACTAATGCTTTAAATCAATTCACAATCTTTATATTGGAATTATGCTTAAAAATGCTGTTTCTAAAGCTTTTTTGTTATTTGATTGTGAATAATAACGCTGTTTCACTTTGGTTCCACAGCAGTAATTTTTCACAAACTTGGTTAAATTTTACTAATGATATTGGCAGCTAAATTAATTGCTGCTTCATGAGCATCCCTACCCCAGCCTCTGTCATCATGATTTTCTAAATCTTTAAGTGAATCGGCTGTAAATAATATTTGTGCAAAATCTGCCTCTCTGAATTGTGCACACGCAGCCATTGCTGCACATTCCATCTCTACACAAGAGGCCCCCAATTCTTTAGCTTGCTTTACTTTCTTGACAGTTTCCCTAAAGAAACCATCAGTTGTCCAGGTAGTTACTTCTTCAACCTTAAAGCCCTCTTGACTCAGTAATTTTTTTGTCTTCGTTAGAAACTCGGACTTCAAGTCAATGTATGTTCCTGGTTTCATATAATGAAAGGATGTGCCCTCATCTCTAATAGCTCTTGTAGGCACTAGAAAATAGTTTTCTGGTAATTCAACTAAGCAGCCGGCTGATCCTATTGCTAAAATCTGTTTAACACCGTAACTTATTAACCAATCTAATAGCTCTACAGCAGCTGCAGCACCTATCTTTGCCTGACAAAAAGTAATTTTTTGTCCGTCTAAGTCAACCTGATAAATTGGGGTTTCTCCTTCAAAACAGTCAAAGAACCCGAGCTTTTTATGAGGATAACGGGCCAAGAAACTACTGATCACGTCGGGAGTTAAAAATGCAAACAGCAGCTTGGGCTGAAAATGAAAGTTATTAATTTCTTTTTCATGATCTGGTTCTAAAACAGCCCTCGATTCAGAATCAAAATTTAACAAAAACGGTTCATTCATAATTTTTCTCCTCAATAAAAATATATTGCTGAAGATTTTAACATAAACAAAAAAGAGAATCATCCCTTTACGGAATGATTCTCTTTTACTTAAGCGTGAATTAACGACGCTTTTCTGCAATTCTAGCAGATTTGCCGTGACGATCACGTAAGTAGTAAAGTTTAGCACGACGTACACGACCGTGACGCAATACTTCAACCTTGGCAACACGTGGATCGTTTACAGGAAAAGTACGTTCTACACCAACACCAGATGCCATTTTACGCACTGTGTAGCTGGCACCAATCCCAGTGCCCTTACGCTTAATAACAACGCCTTCAAACATCTGAATACGTTCATGTGAGCCTTCAACAACACGAACATGAACACGAACTGTGTCCCCTGCACGAAAGTCAGGAATATCGTCACGTAATTGTTCTTTAGTTAATTCTTGAATTAATGGATCCATTTTTATTTTCTCCTTCTGCGGCATTCATTAGCGTTCTCTACGTAAGCGGAATACCCCTAACTATTAGTGTAATATAAATTTACACCTCAATCATACTAGCAAAAATAACAGGTAAAATCAAGTTTGATCTTCTTCTCGTTTTATTTCCGTCATCATTTTTTCTTCTTCTTCACTTAAAATATAATTTTCAAGTAAATCAGGTCTGTGTAAATAAGTTGCACGCAAAGCTTCCTTGTGACGCCACTCAGCAATTTTTTGGTGATTACCAGATGTTAATACTTCCGGTACTTTTTTTCCTTGAAAATTTTCCGGCCTGGTATATTGGGGATATTCCAGCAAGCCGTGAGCAAAGCTTTCTTCTACTGGTGAAGCATCATTGCCCAAAATTCCTGGAATTAACCTGACTGTAGCGTCTATCATACTCATAGTTGGCAGTTCACCACCCGTTAAGACATAATCACCTATTGAAACAGTTTCATCAGCTAAATCATAGATGCGTTGATCAAAACCTTCATAATGTCCACAAATAAAGGTAAGATTTTCTTCTTGAGACCAACTTTGGGCCATTTTTTGATTAAAAGTTTTACCCTGTGGCGCAGTAATGATTACTTTGCCCTTATTTTTAAGTGAATCAAGGGCTTTTTTAATCGGCATGACTTGCAAAACCATGCCAGCGCCGCCACCATATGGACTATCATCAACGTGATGATGAACATCAGTGGTAAAATCGCGAAAATTTACTAGATTGAGTTGCCATTTATCATCTTCAAGACCTCTTCCAAGCATTGAGGTCGTCAATGGTGTAAACATATCAGGAAAAAGCGTTAATACGTTAATCTTCATTACGTAACCCTTCCAAAAGTTCTACATAAATCTTTTTATGTGCAACATCTATTTTCTTAACTACTTTGTCAATATAGGGAATTAAATATTCATTACCATTTTGTTCGGTAACTTCCCAAACGTCGTTTGCACCGGGAGTCTCAATACCAGTTATTTGACCCAGCTTAACCCCAGAATGATTATCTATCACTTCACAGCCTAAAATATCCCGATAATAATATGCACCATCTGGAAGTTCATGTTGATTTTGCTCACTAACAACTAAAGTTTCGCCGACCAATTTCTTAGCACTATCAATATCAGAGATCTCATTAAATTGAACTAGCCAAAATTGTTTAAAAGGCCTGCTGCTTTTAACCGTCAACTTTTTTTGTTGATTATCTTTTAAAGCTAATTCTTTTTTTGCAGCAAATCGTTCCTCCGGAAAATCTGTAATCAAAGCAACCTTTACTTCTCCCTTAAGACCATGTGTAGATAAAATGCGCGCAACATCATAAAATTGCATAGTTTCTCCTAGTCAAAGAAAAAAGTTTGAAGCAGTCAACTTCAAACTTTTAACAAACGATTCACTATTTATTGAATTTTGAATCATGCAGTTTCTTCATTAAACCTGCACCTGAAAGAAGTGAACGTACAGTATCTGAAGGTTGTGCACCTTTCTTCAACCATTCAAAAATCTTGTCTTCGTCTAATTTCAATTCCTTAGGAACAGAAACTGGATTATAATACCCAACTTCTTCAATAAAACGACCATCACGTGGCATTCTGGAATCAGCGACAACTATTCTATAAAAAGGTTTTCTTTTGGCACCCATACGGCGCATACGAATTTTTACTGACATAAATTTATTTCCTCCTAAAAGTTACGTTAAATAATATAGCACTTATTTAAAAAGGTGTAAAGTGTTTTTACTTAACAGGTGATTTTTATGAATGGTATCTCTTGACCTTCATGCGCTTTTTCTTGTTTTTCTTGAATTTCTTACCCATGTGTCTCATAGCCATCCGGCCCATTGGAGAATTCATTCCTGGCAAATTATCCATTCCCTTAAAATTACCCTTGGTAATTTTGCTCATCATATCGCGGGCCTGTTTAAATTGCTTAATCATTCTGTTAACTTCAACTACTGGTCGACCAGAACCTGCTGCAATTCTTCTTCTGCGGCTTGGATTAAGCAATTCTGGATTTTCTCGTTCTTCTTCTGTCATCGATGAAATAATTGCTTTCACATAAACAATTTGTTTTTTATCAAAGTTGACATTCTTAAGCTGGGGATTATTTGCCATTCCCGGAATCATCTTCATCAGCTGGTCAAGTGGGCCCATTTTTTCAACTTGTTCAATCTGATCAACAAAGTCGTTGAAATCGAAAGTATTTTCTTTCATTTTTTCAGCAACTTCTTCAGCCTTTTTAGCATCATAATCCTGTTGGGCTTTTTCAATTAAAGTCAGCATGTCACCCATGCCCAGAATTCTAGAGGCCATCCGATCAGGATAGAATTGTTCCAGGTCGGTTAATTTTTCACCTTGACCGGTATAAATAATTGGCTTGCCGGTTACTGCTCTAATAGATAAAGCGGCACCACCACGAGTATCACCATCAAGTTTAGTTAATATAACTCCGGTGATGTCCAAGCGCTCATCGAAACCTTTAGCTACATCTGTTGCAGCTTGACCGGTCATGGCATCTACTACCAGCAAAATATTGTCTGGTTGGGCGACTTCTTTGACGCGCTCAAGTTCTTCCATTAATGGTTCATCAATTTCCAAACGTCCAGCTGTATCAATAATGACATAATCATTTTTATTTTTATCGGCTTGACTCAAACCGTCTTTTACTATTTGCGCTACATCTTTTTGATCTTTTTCACTATAAACAGGAACTTTTAGCTGATCACCAATTTGCTGCAACTGGTCAACAGCAGCTGGACGATAAATATCGCCAGCAATTAACAGCGGTCTAGCTTTTTCTTTTTGTATTAACCTGTTGGCTAATTTACCGACTGTGGTAGTTTTACCTGTACCTTGTAAACCGACCATCATAATAATGGTAGGAATATGCTTAGATTTATTTAGAGAAACCGCACTTTCACCCATCATCTTGGTTAATTCATCATTAACGATCTTGATGACTTGCTGGCCCGGATTAAGACTTTCCTGAACTTCTTTTCCGAGAGCTTCTTGCTTTATTTTTTTGATAAAATCTTTAACAACTTTAAAGTTAACATCAGCTTCTAGTAATGCCAGTCTAATTTCCCGACTAGCACTATTGATGTCATCTTCTGATATTTTCCCTTTTCCTGTTAAATTCTTTAAGGCCTTTTGAATTCTTTCGCTTAAATTTTCAAATGCCATGGAATTACTCTCCCCTCAGTTGATTTATTAAATCAGTAGTTATTTGTAAAGCTTGGCTTGATTTGCTTTTTTTCAGTGCAACTACAACTTCAGTTAATTTGTCTTCTATCATATTGTAGTCTCTTTGCATATGTAAATTGTCTTCGTAATTTTTTAACAATTTGCGACAGCGACGTAAATTGTCGTAAACTGCCTGACGTGAAACATGATGATTGCTAGCTATTTCTCCTAAGGACAGGTCATTATAATAATAATCTTCAAAATAACTCTGCTGACTTTTAGTTAAAAGACCACCATAATAGGCGTATAAATCACCCAATATTTCATTTTTTTCGAGATCATCCATTACCCTCACCTTGAACAAGTATAGCAAAAATGTCGGAAAATGACGATCTTGAAAACCAAAATTTTACTTAAGGTCTGCCGCAATTTCTTGCTTTTTGTAGCCAAAATCTGTATCATTAATTTAATTAATTTTTAGGAATTTTATTATCTCTCATGGAGACCAACAATTCTTTGAAATTATAAATCTAGGCGGTACACGAATATTTGTAATTTTGTACCGTCTTTTATTTTAATAACAGCCATTTTTTCAAAAGTATTTTAAAGCGTTAAATGACACTGGTTGTTTAAGCCAAATAATCATTAAACAAGTTCGCACTTTAGTCGATATTCGTGTGAACTTTTTAAATGTAAAAAGTACTTTTAAAATGACTAAAAAATTTATTCTTAAGGAGCAATTCAGAGTGAATTTATGGAAATTGATGAACCGAAAAGAAGATCCTGGAATATATCAGGAAAAAGACGGTCATTTAGTTAGAACTCTTAGGGTTCGTGATTTTTTGGCACTAGGTGTTGGTACCATTGTTTCAACTTCAATCTTCACCTTGCCTGGTGAAGTAGCGGCATTACACACAGGACCAGCAGTCGCAATATCCTGTGTAGTCGCTTCAATAGTAGCTGGTATGGTAGCCTTTGCCTATGCAGAGATGGCAGCTGCAATGCCTTTTGCTGGTTCTGTTTATTCTTGGATCAACGTTATTTTTGGCGAGTTTTGGGGCTGGTTCTCTGGCTGGGCTCTTTTAGCCGAATACTTAATTGGCATGGCTTTTATAAGTTCTGGTCTTTCAGCAAATCTACGGGCATTAATTGCTCCTTTAGGTTGGAAATTACCTGCGGCTTTAGCTAATCCTTTAGGTGTAAATGGGGGAATGTTTGACTTAGTTGCACTTTTGGCAATTTTACTAGCAGCTTTTTTAGTCAGTTTTGGAGTATCTAAAGCTTCCCGAGTTGAGAATGTGCTGGTGGTGGTCAAAGTGCTGGCAATTTTGCTTTTTGTGTTTGTTGGTCTGACTGTAGTGAAAAAAACTAATTTTATTCCTTTTATACCTCACTATCGCCCAACAGCTCATGGACCTTTTGGTGGTTGGCAAGGAATTTATGCTGGTGTATCAATGATTTATATTTCATTTTTAGGCTTTGATACCATTGCTTCAAACTCAGCAGAAGCTATTAATCCGCAAAAGACCATGCCTCGAGGAATTATTGGTTCTTTATTAATTGCAGTAGTGCTATTTGTTGCTGTTAGCTTGGTGCTCGTGGGAATGGTGCCATACCAACAATATTTAAATTCCGCTGAACCTGTAGGATATGCTTTAAGGAAAACGGGCTTTGGTCATATTGCCACTATAGTTCAATCTGTTGCTATTTTAGGAATGTTTACTGCTTTGATTGGTCTCTGTATGGCAAGCTCTCGTTTGGTATATTCATTTGGCCGCGATGGCATGATTCCTAAAGGACTAGGTAAATTGAATAAAGATCATCGTCCTGCAAATTCTCTGTGGACTGTCGCGGTAATTGCAATTATCATATCAGCGTTTATTCCTTTTTCATTTTTAACACAGCTAGTTTCAGCAGGAACTCTAATTGCTTTCATGTTTGTTTCGCTAGGAATTTATCGCCTGCGTCCACGTGAGGGCAAAGACATTGCTGATCCGGCATTTAAAATGCCATGGTATCCTGTCTTGCCCTTATTGGCATTCTTGGGATCCCTTGCTGTATTTTGGGGATTAGATGTGCAAGCTAAGAAATACATGCTAATTTGGTCTCTAATCGGCATTATAATTTACTTGCTTTATGGTATTCGTCATTCAGCCATGAATAAAAAAATTAAATAACTGACATTATCCACGTAACAAAAAAGTCTGGAAATTTTCCAGACTTTTTTAATACAATTAAACTTACAGATTTTCATCCATATTAAAAGTTAATTTTGACATATTGATTGAATCAATCATCATCTGTGCCCACAATTTTTCTGACCGTTTTCTAGTATAAGCAACTGTTTCTTGATTGGCCTTGGTCAAATATGAAGTCAATTCTGCACCTGTTTTGCCTTGAGCTTGAGCAATGACATCTTCTACACGTCTGCGATAGTATTGGTTAAGCTCATTTAAATAGTCAGTATCTAATTGCACAAATTGTGGGTAATGCGTTTCTACAAGTGCCGCAAGAGATTTGTAGTACCACCAAGCATCGCTAAGATTATACTCCATTGATGTGTTATTGTAAGACGGATCTGTATCGTTCATATTAGCAAAGAATGGTACAAAAGGCGTGAAGGTTGGTCCACCAATACAAAGCCACATTATTGCTGCTTTATCAGGGTCAACATCATTTCTAATCTGTAAAATGTGGGAATTTTGCGTTCTATTTAAACCAATTGGACGGAAACGATGTTTCTCTTCTTCCGTGCCTTTACCAAAAGGATCATAGGGAGTGTTTTGGTAATGACTACCAAGCACAAATTCAATGTCTTCTCTGGTTATTTTCTTAGCAGCTCGCCGAATGAAAGGTAAATCACCATCGGTAGGATCTTGTTCAATTTCGGGATTAAAATATTTTTGCCCGTACCAAACACGATTAGTATTATAAAACCTATCTTGTTCACTATAAGTACCAAAAATATGACGGAAATTCCATCCCTGATGATCAACATTTAAGTTGTGATCGGCAACAAATTCCTGAATGCCTTCGCTCCACATAAAGTTGTCTGAATCAGAAAAATCTACTTGATCAATGGAAACCCGATTTGCAGCAATTGCATAAGCATCATCTGGAATACGTTGCGCTACCCAGTGATGACCTGTGACAATTTCCATATACCAGATCTCATCTTTGTCGCCAAAAAGAACTGAGTTACCTGCAGGTGAACCATATTTAGCGATCAGTTTGCCTAAATATTCAACTCCATTTCTAGCAGAATGAATATAAGGCAAAACAACTGACTGCATACAATCTTCATCAAGCCCATCTTTTACCAGTGGATCATATGCGAGTGCTCTCTCATTACCATAAGTTGATTCAGTACAAGACATTGCCACATTTTCTTGATTAATACCACTCTCATCGTAATAACCACGGTTTTTGTAATCAACATTTGGTACAGCTGGAACGGCCTGAGCATTTTCAGGTAAGTCTAATTCAAACTTATTCAACCAAGACTTAATTTTACGACCTGATTCATCTTTTGCAGCGGGTCTGATAATAAATTTTTGCGGTGTAATGGGACGAAAAGTGTCATCATTACGAGCAATCATGGTCGAACCGTCAACTGAAGCCTTTTTACCTACTAAAATTGTTGTACATGCACTATATTCTTTCATTAAATCTCAATATCTCCCTTTAAAAAATCTATTCTTAAATTAAATCATGAAATAGTCCGACAGCATAGTTTGCGGCATCAAAATCAGCCAAATCGCTAGCTTTTTCACCCAAACCAACTAATTTTACCGGCAATTTCATCTCATTTCTAATTGCTAAAACGACTCCGCCCTTTGATGAGCCATCCAATTTAGTCAATACCAATCCAGTTAATTTGGTAGTCTTATCAAAATCCTTAGCTTGAAGGAGTGCATTTTGACCAGTTGAGCCGTCTAAAACTAATAGAGTTTCTGTTGGCTCTTCTGGTGCTTGCTTTTTAATTGTCCGTTCAATTTTTTCCAGCTCATTCATTAAATTCTTTTTATTTTGTAAACGACCAGCAGTATCCACTAATAAATAATCATAATTTTCTTTAAGGGCCTTATCAGTCGCATCATAAACCACTGAAGCAGGGTCAGCTTGTTCTTTTCCAGTTACTACTGGAACACCGACTCTTTCGCCCCATTCTGATAATTGTTCAACTGCACCAGCTCTGAAAGTATCTGCTGCTGCTAAAAGAACTGACTTTCCTTCATCTTTAAATCTTTTAGCCAATTTTCCGATTGTTGTGGTTTTGCCCGCGCCATTTACACCTACAAAAAGATAAATATTCGGCTTGCCATCGTTATGAGACTTTAATTTTTCATTTTCGGAATTACCACTTTGGTCATAAAGATTAACTAATTTTTCAACAATAACTTTTTTCAAATCATCTCGCGACTTGGCTTTCTGCAATTTTGCTTCATCTCGCAGTTCGTCAGTCAATTCTTCGGCAGTCTCGTAACCGACATCTGATTCAATTAGCAGCTCTTCCAAGTCATCAAAGAAATCTTCGTCAACAGTCCTGAACTGGGCAAAAAAGCGATTTAATCGAGCCCCAAAGCCCTGATTAGTTTTCTCTAAACCTTTTTCATATAATTCAGTTTCATTTTGCTTTTCGTTATCAGGCTCATCCTCAGTTTCTTGCTCTAAAGATTCTTCTTCCTGAAAAGCTGTCGAATTATCGTTTTCTGATTCATTCTTTTCTGAAGTTTGTTTTTCCTCAGAGGTTATCTCTTCCTTGTTTTTTAGCTCCTCAGAAGATTCTTGTTGCTCTTTTTCTGATTGATTCTGTGAATCATCAGTAGCTTTACTATTTTCTTCACCAAATAAAGATTTTTTTATCTTATCAAATAAACCCACTGTTATTTCACCTCATTTTTTAATTCTTTTAATGACACTGACAATACTTGCGATACGCCTGATTCTTGCATAACAACACCATAAAGTTGGTCTGCTTTTTCCATTGTTCCTCTTCTATGCGTTATTACAATAAATTGTGTATGCATATCATATTCTTCTAAGAAATGTGCAAAGCGCGTGACGTTTGCATCATCAAGCGCTGCCTCCACTTCATCCAGTACACAAAATGGTACCGGTTTGACTTTGAGCATAGCAAAAAGCAATGTAATTGCTGTCAGTGCCCTTTCTCCACCTGATAACAAACTTAGTTTTTGCAACTTTTTACCCGGTGGTTGAGCAATAATTTCAACTCCTGTGTTCAATAAATCTTCAGGATTAGTCAAAACTAATTTGGCACTGCCACCTCCGAAAACCACCGGAAACAATTCAGTAAAACTATGGGCTATCTCAGTAAAAGTTTTACTAAAGCGACTACATACTTCTTGATCAAGTTCCGACATCGATTTTTCTAAATTGTCTCGACCCTTTAACAAATCGTTTTGTTGTGCATTAAGGAAGTCGTAACGTTTTTTAACATTTTCATATTCTTCAATTGACTTCAGATTAACTGGACCAATGTCCGCAATAGACATGCGATGCAGTTTCACATTCTTCTGAAGTTGTGTCCTATTGGCCTCATTATTTTCTGTTTCCGCTTGATTCAATGCGGCCTCATATGTTAGCGAATATTCCGTATTCAAAGTATCTAAACGTTGATCTATTTGGCTATTCAACTGTGCTATTTTCACAGAAAAATCTTTTTGTTCAGCAGCAGCATCTTTACGAAGTTCATAATTACGACTCGCTACCTGATCAAGTTGGTTAATTTTAGCATCGTAATGCCCTAATTTAGAACTTAAAGTATTAAGCTGTTCCTGCAAATTTTTCTTTTTTGCAATGCCCTCTTTATTTTCGTGTTCAAAATTCATCTTCTTTTCGTCACCGAGCACATCTTTTTCATCAAGTTCCTTCAACTTTTGGGACAAAGTACTAATCTGATTTTGATGCTGCTTTGATTCATTCTTTTTATCGGATTTTTGCTTTGAAACGTTCTCCAACTTATTAGCATAAACTGCTATTTGCGGATCAAGTTCGCTTAACTTTTCCTGAACCTCTTGATTCAACTCTGAAAAGTTCTTAATACGTAATTGCAATTCACTAATATCCTGTTTTTGCTGAAGTATTTTCTCCTGCAGTTCTTCCTTCTTTTTTGCGGCAGACTTAATCTTGTTCTTAGTTTCAGCAATTTCCTGGTTGCGTTCTTGCTTTTGTTGTTCAAACAAACTATTCGCAGCCTTTAACCTGTTCACTTCTTTTTCTTGGTTTTGATACGAAAGAACCGCTTCACCTAATTCTTGTTTAAGATTTTGAAATTTCGATCTCACATCATTCAACTGCTGAGTTGAAACTTCATTCTTGCTTACAGCATCAGCTAACTGAGATTGTTCATTCTTAATTTTTGCTTTTAAATCATTAATATTTTGTCTTAATTGCCTCAGTTCAGCAGTTGTTTGAAGTGGAGAATTGCTTTTTTGATTACGCACTCCTCCTGTCATTGAACCACCAGGTGAAATAACATCTCCGTCAAGAGTTACAATACGATAGCGAGAAATTCTCTGTCTTATCTTCATAGCATTGCTTATTGTGTCAACTATTATAGTATTTCCAAGGAGATAATTAATTGCAGGCGCAATATCTTGATTAGGTAAACTTTTAACTATTTCGCTTGCAATACCTTGAAATCCGGAAAAAGAAGAAATTGTATTGATAGTTGAAGTTGGTATTGTATATTCTCTTAAACCGTCAAGAGGAAGAAAAGTAGCACGGCCCGCATGGTTTTCTTTTAATTTATTAATAGCATCCCGAGCATCCAATTTTGATTTAGTGACTAAATCCTGAACCCCATTCCCTAATGCTGTAGCCATTGCAGCTTCATATTTGGCAGGAAAGGTAACTAATTCTCCCACTGCTCCAACTACTCCAGGATAAGCGGAAATATTATTTAAAACATTTTTGACTCCGTAAAAATAACCTTCATGACGTTTGCGTATATTCTCCAGAGCATCATAACGCGCATTTAATTGACTAAAACGTTGTTTTTTGGTCGCCAATGATTCTTGAAGAGATGACAAATTTTTTTGACTTAATTTTTGCTCCCTAATGAGATCTGCAATCTTCTGCTTTTCAACCTGACAGTTTTCTTTAAGTGACCTACCTTCAGATTTAAGTCGTTTAAGCTCAGTAGTTTCATTTCTTAGTTCTTCAACAACATTTTCTGTTTGAAACTGGCTATTATCAGAAAGTTTTTTCAGTTCAGAATTCAAATAAACTATTTCATTATTATTAGAAGTTTGATCTTGCAACAACTGAATATAAGCTGAACGGAGCTGTTCTAATTTTCGGTTTAGCTGTTCAGGATTTTCTTTTAGCTGAGCGCAGAGTTTAGTTCTTTTATCATTTAACTTCTCTTGCTCACCCTTTAAATTCTTTTCTTTTTCAAGCAGATCAATCCTATCACTTTCAATTGCCGATAATTGCTTTTTTAAGTCACTCAATTCAGTTTCATATTCTTTTTTTGTGGCTGCGCTATATTGTTTAGATTGTTCCGCAACCTGCAAATTGGTATTAATTTCAGAAAGCTTTTTAGTCAAAGAAAGTAAATCATTTTGTACCTTATCTCTTTGACTATTTAAAGTTTGATATTCTTTTCTTTTGTTCGCCACAGCTGCTTGAGAATCTTTTACTTCTCGATCCAGCTTAGATAAAAGGCCTTGATTTTCATCGGCCTTTTCCTGTTCTTTTTCTTTTTGATTATCTAGATCCTGAATTTCAAATGCCAATAACGTTTTTAGTTCTCGATCCAAGCCTTTTTTCTGAAATTGATATTCTTTAGCTAAAGAACTTTGTTCATGAAGAGGTTCAATCCTCTGCTCTAGCTCTTTGACAAGATCGTTGATGCGCACTAAATTATCAGTTGTCTGTTCCAACTGAACCTTTGCTTCTTCTTTTTGTCTCTTAAAATGAAGTACACCTGCTGCTTCTTCAAATAGTGAACGCCGTTCTTCCGGATGAGAATTTAATATCTGATCCACCCGGCCTTGGGAAATAATTGCTAAACTGTCCTGTGAAATTCCAGAATCCAAAAATAGAGCACGCACATCACGTTGTCTGACACTCTTTTTGTTAATTAAATACTCATTATCTCCCGACCTTAAAATCCGCCTAGTAACAATTACCTGGTCTTCCTTAAAGTTGAGTTCATGCTTTTCATTGTTAAAAATGAGAGAAACTTCTGCATGATTTGCCGGTTTGCGGAATTCACTCCCAGCAAAAATAACATCTTTCATGTTTGAACCACGTAAAGATTTAGCACTGGATTCGCCCATGACCCATCTGATTGCTTCAGTAATATTACTCTTACCACTACCATTGGGACCAACTATGCCAGTAATACCAGTGTCAAATTTAATTGTAGTTTTTTCGGCAAAGGATTTAAAGCCGTCAATTATCAGTTCTGTTAGTGGCACATACTCATCTCCCTAATTGAGCTTACTTAGAGCTGTTTTTGCAGCTTCTTGTTCAGCGGCTTTTTTATTATGACCCTGTCCCTTAGACAATACTTTTCCATTAACAACCAGCTGTACAATAAAACTAGAAGGCAGTTGTTCTTCTTTTAAAACTTCATATTCGATCTTAACCGGCCCATCTTTTTGCAATAATTCTTGTAAGTCTGTTTTGTAATCCCTTGACGCATCGAATTTGCCAGCATCAATTAACGGGTATACTGTTAAACTTAAAAAATGCTCGACTGCTTCCATGCCTTGATCAAGAAAAAGCGCACCGTTGAATGCCTCAAAAACGTCTTCTAAAAGAGTCTTACGAGAACGTGCACCTGCTTTTTCCTCACCATGACCTAGATTAATCTCAGCCGGAAAACCAAATTTTTGAGCAAATTCTGCAAATCCTTCAGTATCAACGATATTTGACCGCATTCTAGTTAATTCACCTTCATTAAGATTTCTAAAATTACGGTAGAGGTAATCAGAAATTGCTAATTCCAAAACTGCATCCCCTAAAAACTCCAGCTTTTCGTAATCCCGAACACCATCTTCAGGATGTTCATTGGCATAAGAAGAATGAGTAAAAGCTTCTTCTAATAATTTGGGATTATTAAATTTAATTTTGTATTTTGTATCTAATCGTTTAATGAATTTGGTACTAACCATTTCTTCAACTCCTTAACAATCTAAATTATACCAGTTTTTACCATTAAAAAAGAAAACTATTGTCCTCAAATGACAATAGTTTTCTAATCTACTTAATTAAATAACTTTTATTTAGCGTAAGCAACTTTGTACCATAATTGGTGTCCGTTGTTTGTCTGTGATGGCTTCAGTGAGTACCCGGTAATTTGATTATTAACCGCATCAATTCTGTATGCATTAGTAGTAGGTACTACATATGCTTGATCAATCATATATTTCTGCCATTCATGGAATTTTTGAACGCGGTACTTATGATCAAAGGCTTTTTGTGAATCCATCTCTTGAATAAGTTTAGTATTTTCAGGAGTTACAAAACGTGAATAGTTAGACATTGTTCCTTCACTATACATTTGTTCCTGAGAAGGCTCGGTGGACAAATTCCAACCTGCCAAAAACAGATCAACTTTTGGATCGTCATTTTGAACTTTATCATAGAATGAGTTGAATTCAGTCAAGCGTCCACCAACAAGTTTAACATTCAAGCCAATCTTGTTCCATTGTTGAATATAGTTTTGGATAATTGGTTGTTGAATGGCGTTACCTGACATAGCCAAAAGATTTATTGTTAAAGGCTTACCGTTTGGATTAGTACGCCATTTACCTTTCTTTTTATAGCCAGCCTTGTCTAAAATTTGATTGGCCTTCTTAATGTTATAAGTGTAACCTTTGGCGCTTTTATCGAAATAATCACCAAATGGTGCCGGAATCAATGTAGGAATTTGGAAACTTAAGCCGTCTGTATAATGCTTATATACAGCATCAGTATTCATAGCGTAAGCCATTGCTTGACGTAACGACTTATTACCCATTTTAGCATGAGGATTCATCACATTCTTTGACTTCTTAGTATCCCATTTACCTACCTTGAAGGCCAGGTAACTATATGCTAAAGGAATCTGGGCAATAAAATTAACTTTCTTAGTATCCTTCACTTGTTTCCATTGACTATTAGTAACGCGGGTAATATCAAACTTATGGCTCTTAATCGCTTGTGAAGCAGAGTTTGGAGATACTACTTGGTAGACAATCTTATCTAATTTTGGTTTACCACGCCAGTAATATTTGTTTGGAACCCAAGTTACAGACTGACCACGGACCACATTTTTAACTTGGTATGGGCCAAAGAACAGTGGCTTCTTTCTAATCTCATCAGAAGACTCCAGCTTAGCAAAAGGAATATTCTTCAAATAGTGGTATGGAGCTGCCATTTCCCAAATATAGCCGTTACCACTATAGTACATACCTGGTTTTAATTCTTTGCAATGCAACACCGCAACACGTCCATTAGGACCATCTGGCATTTCAATCCCAGAAATAGTCTTGGACTTACCTTCATGGTAATCAGCCATTCCGTTAATAATATTAAATTGAGTCGCGTATCTTTGTGATTTAGTTGCCTTGTTAGCAATAATTTCATACGCAAATTCAACGTCTTTGGCAGTAACTTGTTTGCCATCGGACCATTTTACGCCCTTTTTAATAGTAATAGTTGCTGTTTTAGCTTTACGATCCAATTTTAAAGTAGCCGGACCTTTATCATTGATCTTATAGTGATCGTCAGTATCAAATAATGATTCTTGTCCTGGACTGGTAACATCAGCACTTGGTTGATCCATTTGCAGCTCTTCATTAAAGACACCAGTAAATGGCGTATTAGTAACTTCTGCCACCTTTAGCGTACCACCTTGTTTAGCGGTTTTTACGGGAGTCTGAATTGGGAATTTACTTGCTGTTTTTGCACCTTCATTACTCTTGGTGTTACTCTTACCACAAGCTACTAAAGTCAAGGTTGCAGCAGTTAAAACTCCTACCGAACCTATTAGTTTACCTTTTTTCATAACACAATATTCTCCTTCTCCAACATCATTTATAATTTTGGAAGCAAGTTAATAACTAAATGTTAACACTTAAAATTAAAAATGCAATAGTTTTACTAATAAAATGTTAATTTTGCTTTATTAAAATCAAGAGATGTGTACAAGGCCATAAATAATAATAATCTGAATTTTATTTAATATAACCGACTTTGTACCATATTGGGTGACCGTTATTTGTTTCAGAAGGTTTTAGTGATAAACCAGTTAACTTATTATTAACCGCTTTAATTTTATATGCATTAAAAACAGGTATAACATAAGCCTGATCAAACATATACTGTTGCCATTCATGAAATTTTTCAACACGATATTTATGGTTGAATGCTTTAGCAGAATCAATCTCTTTAATCAATTTGTTATTTTCAGGAGTAACAAATCTGGTATAGTTCGCCGGTCCACCTTCACTATATAATCCATTGGGTGATGGTTCCGTAGAAAGACCCCAAGCACCTAGAAACATATCTACTTGAGGATTATCGTTTTGAACTTTATCATAAAATGAGTTACGTTCTGTCAACCGGCCATTTAGAAGACCTACATTTAGCCCAATTTTATGCCACTGCTGCAAGTAATTTTGGATAATGGGTCCTTGTGTAGCATCACCCGACATAGCTAAAAAGTTGATTTTTAAAGGCTTACCATTGGGTTGAACGCGCCATTTGCCTTTTTTCTTATAGCCAGCCTTATCTAAAAGTTCATTAGCCTTTTTTAAGTTATATGAAAATCCTTTAACATTTTTATTATATACATCACCATATTGCTTTGGAATTAATGTTGGAATCCGGAAACTTAAATTATTATTGTAGCGTTTATTGACATCCTCTACATTCATGGCATACCCAATAGCTTGCCTTAAGGCTTTATTATTCATTTTACTATGAGGATTCATAACATTTTTACCTTTTTTAGCATCAAACTTGCCGACTTTAAACCCTAGGTATGAGTAATATAAAGGAATTTCAGCAATAAACCTCACATCTTTAGTATCTTTTACTTGTTTCCACTGAGCATTAATAACTTGGGCAATATCAAACTTATGTGATTTGATTGCCTGAGAAGTTGAATTGGGAGAAACAACTTGGTAAATAATTTTATCCAGTTTTGGTTTGCCTTGCCAATAGTATTTGTTTGGTACCCATGTAGCTGACTGTCCACGAACTAGTTTATCTAACTTATAAGGACCAAAATACATTGGTCTTTTTCTAACTTTATCTGAGGATTCGAGTTTACTAAAAGGTACATCCTTTAAATAGTGATAGGGTGAAGCTGATTCCCAATAATAGTCATTACCACTAAAGGCCATTCCTGGTGTCATATAGGAAAAATGCAAGATCATTTTGCGACCATTATCACCATCCGGCAATTCAATTCCTGAGATTTTTTTGGCTTTACCCTCATGATATTCCTTCATTCCTTTTAAAACTTCCATTTTAGTAGAATATCTTTGAGCTTTAGTATTTTTATTAGCCAATATTTCATAAGGATATGCCATATCTTTAGCAACTACTTGCTTGCCGTCTGACCACTTAACACCCTTTTTGATTGTAATAGTTATAGTTTTGTTTTTTTGATCCAGCCTCATTGTTGCTGGGCCCTTATCATTTATTTTGTAGTTATCATCCGTATAAAACAAAGATTCTTCACCTGGCGATGCAACATCTGCATCAGTCGCAGTTACGCTTAATTCATCAGTAAATATTCCTGTAAAAGGCGTATCTGTTTCAACGGCAACTCTAACAGTTCCTCCTTGCTTTGTTTGCTTTTTTGGCAAAGCATTGGGAAATCTACTTGCTTCCTTCGAACTGTCCTCATTATTACTTTTATTTCCTTTATTACAACCAACCAGAGCCATGGCACATGTAGCTATAATACCGATGGAGCATAAAAAATTTTTTTCTTTCATCATTCTTCTCTCCTTACAAAAGTACAAACACGATTTAAAACTTAAATCAAATAATAACAAAAAAGATTAGAAAAACAATAGTTTTATTAATTCTTAATTAAAGTTTTCTACAAAATCATATTATTTTATTAGCAAAAATACAAAAAACATGTTTAAGAAAATTGATGGCCTCTATAATTTATCCTGTTGATGACTTATCTATGTGGTAAGCTGTTAATGGGTTTTTTATTGCATAAAAAAAGGAGAACATTTTCATCTTGCTTCGTGTAATAAAATATTAACTTCACCCAATATTTTTTTATAGAAGGTTTGAATTATGTCCTCTCTCGATAATTATATTAAATTTGCGCTTGATATTAAAGATCAAAACATTGTTTTTGAAGATTATTTCTTGCGCCTGGTTAACGGCCATAAGCAAAAAGTTTACCAAGCTGTCTTATTGCAGCCCAGCTGTCCTTTCTGTGGCTCGCAGGTTGCGGACACAATGGCCGCTTGAAAACCGAAATCCGCTATCCTGCTGCCAATGCCAGTCAGCCATTCATTATTAGGCTTTTTAAGCAGCGAGTCTGGTGTCGCACCTGCAATAAGCGCTCAATGGCTTAATTACACCTGGTAGACGAAGGCATACTTCTTCAGTGTGAAAGCTCACTAATATCTACAATCTGCTAACCAGGATTAGGTTGGCAGAAAACAAGGTGAAAGAAAAAAACCAAGCAGTTTATTAGCTGCTTGATTCTACTCATTTAATCTCTATCAATAGGATTTGACAAATAGCTATAAAAGTATGAAGTGACCGCTAAACTTAGAACAAACTTGGGTGTCACTTCAGTATCATCATGCTTCTATCTGCTTCCTACTTTAGTATGTTTGATAAAGAGCCATTTTTGTTTTTATATAACAATTAATTAAAAATTTATTTTACTATTTTACAAATCCAATCTTGTACCACAATTGATGCCCATTAGAATTATCTGAAGGTTTAGTTGAATAACCTGTAACCTTATTATTTACTGCAATAACTTTATACGAATTATCCACAGGAACAACATATGCCTGCTTATTCATGTATTCCTGCCATTCATGGAATTTGTTAACTCTATATGTGTGATCAAATGACTTTTGCGAATCTATTTCTTGCAAAAGCTTATTATTTTCTGGAGTCGCAAATCGGCTATAATTCATCTGTGAAGTCTCACCATAAAGTGACGCAGGTGATGGTTCGCTGGCCAAAGACCAAGCTGCCATAAACATATCTACTTGAGGATCATCGTGCTGTAACTTGTCATAAAAAGAATTAAATTCTGTTAATCTTCCTCCAACTAATTTCACTTTTAGGCCAATCTTTTTCCACTGCTGAATATAGTTCTGCACAGTCGGTGATTGAATTGAACTCCCTGTCATTGCTAAAAATTTGATAGTTAGCGGCTTACCATTAGGTTGTACACGCCATTGACCTTGCTTTTTGTAACCAGCTTTATCTAAAATTTGATTGGCTTTTTTCAAATTATAAGTGTAACCTTTTGCTTTTTTATCGAAATAGTCTCCAAATTGTGCTGGAATTAAAGTTGGAACCCTAAAACTCAAACCTGCAGTATAGTGCTGATCAACCTCATCAATATTTATGGCATAAGACATTGCTTGACGAAGTGCTTGATTATTCATTTTTGCTTCAGAATTCATCACATTTTTGCCGGCCTTGGCATCCCATTTTCCAACTCTAAAGCCAATATAGTGATAACCTAGAGGAATTTGGGCAACAAAATTAACACCTTTAGTATCCTTAACTTCGTTCCATTGAGAATTAACTACCTGAGCTATATCAAATTTATGACTTTTAATTGCTTGTGAAATTGAATTCTGTGAGATTACTTGTGAAACCACTTTATCCAACTTAGGTTGGCCACGCCAATAATATTTATTTGGAATCCAAGTTACCGACTGACCACGAACTATTTTCTGAACTTTGTATGGGCCGAAATACAATGGCTTTTTTCTAATTTGATCTGAAGATTGCAATTTTGCAAATGGAATATCTTTTAAATAATGATATGGCGCTGCGTATTCCCAATAATAACCATTACCACTATATACCATGCCCGGCTTCATCTCTTTAAAATGCAGAATGACAGTCAGTCCATTTGGACCTTCTGGCATTTCTATTCCCGAAATTGTTTTTGACTTGCCATTATGATATTCTTTCATTCCGACAATTTCTTCAAATTGATTACTGTATCGTTGTGCTTTGCTTTCCTTATTAGCCAAAATTTCATAAGGATATTCTATATCCTTAGCATTGACTTGCTTTCCATCAGACCACTTCACACCCTTTTTTATTTTAATCGTAATTGTTTTAGCATTTCGATTGAGTTTCATTGTAGCTGGACCCTTATTAGTGATTTTATAGTTATCATCAGTATCAAATAATTCTTCCTCTCCCGGTTCAGCAACCGAACTATCAATAGCTGTAGTTGATAATTCGTCAGAAAAAATTCCAGTAAAAGGTGTATCTGTCATAATTGCATACTTTAAAGTCCCGCCCTTTTTGGTATTTTTTACTGGAACAGATTGAGGAAATTTACTTGCAGTTTTAGCATTTTCATTCTTACCAGTGTTATTACCTTTGCCACATGCTGCTAAAGTTAGTGCAACAGTTGAGACGATACTGGCAGAATATAAAAATTTTGTTTTATTCATGTTTTAATTCATACTCCAATCTTTTATTGAATAAACTCTAAATTCTTGGAATAAGCTAACAAACATATTCTAGCATAGAAAAAAATGTTATCAAAAAATATCATAATAGTTTAATAAGCTTATAATAATAATTTTTAATTTAAAAGAGCTTTGTCTCTTTAGACAAAGCTCTTTGTATTCTAATATTGAATTAATTCTCACGTTGTCTGGCATCACCAGCACGCTGTAGGGCACGACCAACGTAATTTATACTTAGCGAAATTGCTAACAGTAAAATTGTAGCCGGAAGCCATAGCCAGGGACGACTTACTACGTTTACAGGATCATTGGCAAAACCAATTAAAGTACCTAATGATGGAACTGTTGCTGGTAAACCATAGCCAATGTAAGATAACGTAGTTTCAATACCAATATTACCAGCAATAGTTAATACAACATCAATAATAATCATTGAGGTAATATTTGGTAAAACTTCACGAAACATAATTTTCAGGTCTGAAGAACCTGAAGTTTTGGAAGCCAAAACATAATCTCTTTCTCTTTGAGATAGTATGAAGGCCCTAAAGTACCTTGCAGTTTTGGGCCACCCAAATAGTGAAATAATCCAAATTAAACTAATAGGATTGTAGTTCGGAATAACAGAAACTAAAACAATTTCAATTGGGAAAGTTGGCAATACCTGAACAAAATCTACTATTCTCATTATTATGGCGTCAATGTTACCACCGTAATATCCAGATACTAGACCCACAAGTAAACCAACAGTTTCACAAACTACGGTTACCCCTAAACCAATCAAAATGGAATTTCGTCCACCCATTATTAGTAACTTGACGATATCACGTCCACCATCGTCAGTTCCTAAGATATGGCCAGCAGTTCCCCATGGATTGTAGGCTTCTACTATATTTGTTTCAGTTACCTGAGCAGAATTTAAAAATAAGGAGCCTACCATGGTAAACAGCAATATTAGAACTATTACAACAAAAGCAGTTAATGCCACCTTATCTTTTACAATTTCTCTAATAATTACTTTAAAACTTGATTCAGGAGAAGAAACATTTTTCTTTTTATCTTTCAAATTAGTCTTAATTTCTTTCTTGTCGGACATATTTTCTCCTCCCTTTATTTAATTCTGATCCTTGGATCAATTATACTCATGATAATATCAGAAAGTAGATTACCTAATAGTGTTAAAATACCAAAAATTAATATTAAGGCAGTCAAAGTTGTGTAATCACGCTGACCAATAGAATCTAAAAATAACTTACCCATTCCAGGATAACTAAAAACTGATTCAACAATCATCGAGCCACTTAAAAGTCCAGTAATGACTGTACCGAAAGAAGAGGCAATTGGTAAAAGGGAATTACGTAAAATGTGTTTATTGAATACAACTTTTTCCGGCACACCCTTACTATGTGCTGTACGAACATAATCCTCAACCTTATTATCAACTATTCCCGTTCTTAAATATTGCACAATTGATGTAGTGGTAATTAATCCCACTAGGATAGCAGGTAGAATAATGTGATAAAGTTGGCTTCCTAAAGTTCCCCAAAAACCAGAGGCACCTGGTGAAACAGAGCCAGAAATAGGGAACCAGCCCAAAGTAAAGCCAAATAACCAGATTCCTAGTATATAAAATACAAATGGCGGAATAGCGAAAGTAACATAATTAAAAATCTGAACTGCTTGATCTTGCCATTCATCTTGGTGACGACCTGCTGTTACTCCCATAGGAATAGAAATAGCATAGCAGATAGCCGTAGATAATAATGATAACCAGAAAGTATTAACAGCACGATCGGCAATTAAAGAAGTAACAGGCACATGCTGGATATAACTTGTACCCAGGTCTCCTTTAAACAGGTTTCCTACCCAGCGTGCATATTGAACTGGTGCAGGATCATATAAACCAGCCGCTCTTTTTAAAGCTTCAAGTTGCTTAGGATCAGTATTTGGATTAATTTGTCCAGTGAAAGGATCACCTGGCATCATCTTAGCCAAGAAAAATACCAAAATACTCAAGATAATAATTTGCGGGATCATAATTAAAATTCGTCTGAGAACTGTTTTCCACATGATTATGCCCCCTCCTTTTCATTTATCTTCTCTTCGTTCAATTCTTTTTTCGGTAAAGCTACTAAATGTTTGCCAGAAACTTGTTGCAAAGGAAATACACGACCATCCTTGTCATACCATTTGCTTTGATCATTTTGAAATTCTTTCTCAACTTCTTGTCGGTGTTTTTTATGCTCATCACGATGTTCAACATCAACTTGCGGTATAGCAGAGAGCAATCTCTTAGTATAAATATGTATTGGATGCTCATAAATATCTTCTCTTGAGCCTATTTCGACTAAACGTCCTCGGTGCATAATAGCTAAGTTTTCAGACATATGCTTTACTACACCTAAGTCATGAGAAATAAACAAATAAGCAATATTATATTTCTGTTGTATATGCTTCATAAAGTTTAAAACCTGAGCTTGCACAGACAAATCCAAAGCACTAGTAGGTTCATCAGCAACAATTAAACGAGGATTAGTTGCAACCGCACGAGCTACGCCAATTCTTTGTCTCTGTCCCCCAGAAAATTCATGAGGGTATTTGTAAATTGAATCACTAGGCATACCTACGATATCCAGTAATTCTTGAACACGATCACGTTCTTGGTCTGTGGTTAAATTTTCGAAATTTCGAATAGGTTCAGCAATAATGTCTTCGATTCGTTTTCTCGGGTTTAAACTCGACATTGAATCTTGAAAAATCATTTGGACATCTTTATTGTAGTTTAGTTTGCGTCGATTTCTAGATTTGGTAATATCAACACCCTTGTAAAGGATACTACCACTAGTCACAGGCTCAACACCCACAATGGCTTTACCAGTAGTTGACTTGCCTGAACCGGATTCACCAATCAGACCATAGGTTTCACCTTCATTAATGGTAATACTAATGTCATCAACCGCTCTTACATAATCAGTAATCCTGTTCCAGAAACCTGATCTAATGGGATAATGAACTTTTAAGTTTTTTACTTGGATAATTTCTTTAGCCATAAACTACTCCCCACCTACTTCGTCTTGAAAGTGGAACGTCTTCCAGCAAGTACATCTTACCCAGTGACCAGGCTCAACTTCATGCATTACCGGATCCTCTTCGTGCGCACTAGCAGGAATCCATGGAATTCTAGCAGCAAATCTGTCGCCTTTTCTAGGCATATTTTGCAATGAAGGGACTGTTCCTTGAATAACATGTAAATCTTCTTCTTCGTCTTCTGATTGAGGCATTGAATTTAACAAGGAGCGAGTGTATGGATGCAGTGGATGCTCAAAAATAGTTTTTACATCGGCTTTTTCTACTATTTGTCCACCATACATAACTGCAACTTGATCAGCAGTTTCAGCAACTACACCTAAATCGTGGGTAATTAAAATAATACCAGATTGTGATTGTCTTTGAATATCTTCAAGCAAGTCCAAAATTTGAGCTTGAATAGTAACGTCCAAAGCAGTAGTTGGCTCATCTGCAATGATAATTTCGGGTTTACATGCAATTGCCATAGCAATTACGACCCTCTGCCTTAATCCTCCTGACAATTCAAAAGGATACATTTCAAAAGTTTCTTCTGGCTTTGGCATTCCTACTTGATTGAATAATTCAATCACACGATTATGACGCTCTTTTTCATTCATATCCGTATGATAATAAAGCGTTTCAGCTACCTGATCGCCAACACGCATCAGCGGGTTTAAGCTGGCTAAAGGATCCTGAAAGATCATACCAATTTTATTTCCACGTATTTTGTTAAACAAGTTTTCATTCAATCCGACTAAATTTAACTCATTATATAGAATATCACCAGTTACTTTTGTATTTTTATGGTCGTACAAGCCGATAATACTCGATGCAATTGTACTCTTACCACAACCAGATTCACCTACGATGGATAAAATTTCATTTCGCTTCAACGTTAAATTAATATCATCTGCAGCATCATAAAACTTTCCATGTAAACGATATGCAGTATGCAAATGCTGGATATCTAGCAAGAGATCACTTTGTTTTTCCAAAGGTCATTTCCCCTCTCAAATCTTCAATGAATTTATTAAAGATATTTAATAAATTTATTTAATTTCTAATTATAACCGTGAAACATTTTGTATGCAAATTAATAATGAATATTTTTTAGTTATTTTTGGTGATCCGCTACATAAATAACTGCATCACCAACTGTCTTAATTTTTTCCGCATCTTCATCAGAAATCTCGGCGCCGAATTCATCTTCTAGTTGTAAAATGAATTCCACTAAGTCAATGGAATCAGCGTCCAAATCACTTTTGAAATTAGTTTCATCGGTTATCTTTTCTTTTTCAACTTCAAAATTATCTGCTAGTATATCTCGAATTTTAGTAAAAATTTCTTCTTTACTCATAGTTTTACCTCTTATTTTCAACAGCAAACTCTACCTTAAAATTATCAATTATTTTTTCCTGTAAAATTTTATCAATTTGTTTAATCGTAAAATAAACAGCACGTTGACCTGAGCGACCATGTGTTTTGACTACGGGAGCATTGACTCCGAGTAAAACTGCACCACCATATTTATCAACATCAAATTTTGAAACTAAACCTTTTAAAGCTTTTTTGATCATTAATGCGCCTAATTTAACAAAAAGGCCGTTATTAAGCAAGTTTTCCTTCAATAGATGAATCAAAACACCTGAGGTTCCTTCAATGTTTTTTAAAACTGCATTACCAGTAAAACCATCTGTTGCAATCACATCAGCTTTACCATCTAATAATTCATTTCCTTCAATATTACCTATAAAATTAACTTTGCTTTCTAATAACAGCTGGTAGGCTTTTTGATGAACATCATCACCTTTATCGCTTTCGGACCCATTATTAAGAAGACCAACTCGCGGATTTTTAATTCCCCGCACTTTTTCTGCATAATACGAAGCCATTTTAGCCCAAGCAAGCAGATATTCCGGTTTACTTTTGGCATTAGCACCAACATCAATCATATTAAATCCATCATCTGAATTTTTTACTGGGAGAGTTGGCATGAACCCAGGGCGGGCTACTCCTTTAATGCGTCCTATAATAAATATACCACAAGCTAAGATGGCGCCTGTGTTACCTAATGAAAAAAGTGCATCTGCCTTGCCCTGCTTCACATATTGTGCGGCCACGACAAGTGACGAATCTTTTTTAGATCTAATGGCCTTGACTGGCTCATCTTCATCCAAAATAATTTCAGAAGTATTAACTACTTCTATATGACTGCTATCACTACCCAATAATTTTTTTATTCTTTTTTGGTCACCAAAAAGTACGAATTTTGTTTCCGGTAACTCTTTTTTGGCCCTTAAGACTGCTTGAATAATTGCCTCAGGCGCATTTTCTCCACCCATAGCATCAATAGCAATAGTTCTCATTGTATCCTCAACCTTTACTATGTTCTCTTTTGCTGTAATTGTTTATATTCTAACACTTCTTTTAAAGTTTTATTTTCTGAATTTTGCAAGAATGGATCATTTTTGATTAATTTTCTGGCCTCTTTTTGTGCTACTACCATAGTATCGTAGTTGTTAACTACGTCACCAACCTGAAATTCGGGTAAACCAGATTGTGCCTTACCAAAAAGATCTCCTTCTCCCCTCATCTTTAGGTCTTCTTCAGCCAATTTAAAACCGTCTGTTGTTGATGCCACGATTTTCATACGGGCTTTACCTGCCTGTGTGTTAGGATCAGCCAAAAATATGCAATAACTCTGAGTTTTTCCTCTGCCTATTCGCCCTCTTAACTGATGAAGCTGACTAATTCCAAAACGATCAGCATTATAAATCACCATCATATTAGCGTTTGCCACGTCAACTCCAACCTCAATAACGCTAGTCGTTACCAAGATATTGATGTTTCCAGCAGCAAATTCAGCCATTATCTTATCTTTTTTATTACCAGGCATTTGACCGTGAAGTAATACCACTTTTTCTTCAGGAAAATCTTGACTTAATTTTGCATAAAGCTGTTCTGCATTTTTTAAATCTAATGCTTCTGACTCCGTAATTAAAGGAGTAACAGCGTAAATTTGATATCCTTGCGCAAGCTGCTCTCGCATCAATTGGTAGACTTGCTCCATTTGCGTACTAGTTTTCCAGGAAGAAACTACCTTTTTCCTTCCAGCTGGAAGATGTCGTATCTCAGAAATGGCCATATTGCCATAAACTGTCAAAGCCAAAGTTCGGGGAATAGGCGTTGCGGTCATAGCTAAAATATCGGGCAAATTTCCCTTATTGATCAAAGATTGCCGCTGATTGACACCAAATCTGTGTTGTTCATCGATAATCACCAATCCCAAGTTTTTAAAAATAACAGTATTTTGGATCAGAGCATGTGTACCAATCACGACATTAATAGTGCCATCAGCAAGCTCCATGTTAATTTCTCTGCGCTCCATGCTTTTAGTCGAACCAGTCAATAGGGCACAACGAACGCCCAGAGGCCTGAGTAATTCATCAATCTTTTTAAAATGTTGACTAGCCAATATTTCAGTAGGAACCATGAGAGCAGCTTGGAAACCAGCAGTTACTGCTGCAAAAAGTGCATAGACAGCTACAATCGTTTTTCCAGAACCAACATCACCCTGTAATAAACGGTGCATTTGGATTGGAGAAAACATATCAGCAAAAATTTCATTAATAACATTTTTTTGGTCGGTTGATAAGTCAAAAGGCAAAGACTTGGTTAATTTAGCTACTGCACTTAAATCATACTTTTTAGCAAAGCCCTTATTTCGAGGATTAACTTCGGTTAGTTGGGCAAGCTCAGCTTGAAAAATAAAAAATTCCCTAAAGATAGCACTTCTTTTGGCAACTTGTGATTCAGTAGCATTTTGGGGATGATGCATTTTTTGGATAACATCAGATTCATTAAGCAAATGATATTTTTTCCTAATTGAAACTGGAACAACATCATCAACACCAGTTAAGTAATCAGCTAAAGCCAATTTAATTAAATCAACCAGTTTTTTCTGCTTTAAGTGACGGTTCACAGAATAAATGGGAGCCATACCACTATCATTTTCTTTAGCAGCAATGAACTTAAAAGCAGCTAAACTTTGCCTAGAAATATTATATTTGCCGTAAATCGCAACTTCTTTGCCAACCTCAATTTTTTCTTTCAGCCACGGCTGATTAAAAAAATTGACCATGACTACATCATGGTCAATTCTTATTTTGAAACTAAGTCTGCTTTTTTTATAGCCGAACCTGGTTACAAAAGCAGGAGTCGCTACAATTCCTTTTAACATTACCTTTTGACCATCCATGATCTGGTCAAGAGGAATCGTTTGCAGCTCATCATAACGAAACGGAAAATAATATAACAAATCATAAATGCTATAAATTCCCAGGCTGCCCAGTGCAGCAGCTGTTTTAACTCCAACCCCTTTTAAGTCACTAACAGGAGCAAATAGTTTTTTGGCAATCATAACTACTCAACAGAAATCAAGAAATTGTATACGGGTTGGCCACCGTCATGAATCTCAAATTCAAGGTCATCATGCTTTTCTTTAACAGCTTCAACCAGTTCTTGAGCTTCTTTCTTATTAGAATCTCGTCCATACATCACAGTAACGATTTCGGAATCTTCATCCAGCATTTTTTCAACCATTGATGAAGCCGCAGTAATGATATCAGTTTCAGCCACTTTAATATCACCATCAATTATTCCCAAATAATCATCCTGATGAATTTCAACTTCATTAATTGTTGTATCACGGTTAGCTTTAGTAACTTCCCCAGAAACAACAGTATCAAGAGCGTCAGTCATGTTGGCAACATTGTCTTCTAGAGAATCATCGGCATCAAATGAAAGCATGGCTGTTAAACCTTGCGAAATTGTTTTAGTAGGAACAATGCCAACTGGAATATCACTTACTTCAGCTGCTTGTTTTGCTGCCATAATAATGTTGCCATTATTCGGCATCACAATTGCTTTTTTAGCACCTGATTTTTTGATTGAGTCAATAATATCTTGTGTAGAAGGGTTCATTGTTTGACCGCCAGAAATAATGCGGTTAACACCCTCACTTTCAAATAATTTACGAATACCGTTACCTGAAGCGACAGCAATAACAGCAAAATCAACGTTTTCTTGGTTTTCCTCACTATTATTTACTATTGTTTCATGTTGAATCCGCATATTGTCAATTTTAATTTTTCCTAATTGACCAAATTGACTGCCATATGCAAAAATCGCTCCTGGATGTTCAGTATGAATATGAACTTTGGCCACTTCTTCATCTGAAACAGCTAAAAGTGAGTCACCCAATTGAGACAAATGTTCTCTAAATTCATCTAAATTGAAAGTTTTCTTATTAGGAACATCAGCAGTTAAGTCAACCATAATTTCAGTACAGTAGCCATTAGCAATATCCTGTGTTGAAAGTTGTGATTGTACTGACTGGTGGTGCATTGCATTTATCATTTCATCCATTTCACCTTCATCAGGCTGATAGCGATCGGCAAACTCTTCACCTAAAAGTCCTTCTAAAAAGCCCTCATATATAAAGAGTAATCCTTGTCCACCTGAATCAACTACACCTACTTGTTTTAAAACAGGCAGTAAGTCTGGTGTAGTCTTCAGCGCCTTTTTTGCACCTTCAACAATGGCTTTCATAACTTCTTCAACATCATCGGTTTCATTGGCCTTATTGGCACCTTCTTGCGCGCCAATCCGAGCAACAGTCAAAATAGTTCCTTCAACTGGCTTCATTACGGCTTTGTAAGCTGTTGCAACTCCATTAGAAAAAGCATTTGCCAATTCTTGTGCATTAAGAGTTTTCATGCCTTGAGTGGCCTTATAAACTCCTCTAAAGAGCTGAGAAGAAATTACCCCACTATTACCGCGAGCACCCATTAACATCCCTTTAGCAAGGCTTTCTGTTAAATCACCGACACTATTGCTAGTATTTTGGGCAACAGCTTTAGCACCACTTTCAATAGTTAAATTCATATTTGTTCCAGTGTCTCCATCAGGAACTGGGAAAACGTTCAAAGAGTTGATAAACTCTGCATTGCGACCAAGTCTATGTGTAGCAACGCGAACCATATCTCTAAATTTTTTACTGTCTATTTCCTTTAAAACCAATATTTCTAACCTCCGCTTGAGTTATTCATCAAGCACTTTAACACTTTGAACGATGACATTAACAGCTTTAGTTTCAATTCCAAGTTGATTTTTCAAATTGAATTTAACACTATCTTGTACGTTGCGACTTACTTCAGATATTTTTAAACCATAGCCGACTATTATATAAACATCAACCGTAATTTTATTATCCTCAGACTTGACAACAACACCGCGTTTATAATTTGCTCGATTTAATATTCCATCGAAACCATCACGGATAGCATTTTTTGAAGCCATGCCGACAACACCATAATTAGATGTAGCTGCGCTACCAACAACAGTTGCAATCACTCCATTTGAAATATCAATCAAACCGTTTTTTGTTTTGATTTTTACAGCCATGTTTACCTCCGTATCATTGTTCTCATATTATGAATCTATTTTATCATAGTAATCAAGTTTAAATACAAAAATCCCTTTTTAAAAAATACTTTTGCAGTTGCAATGATCTTAAACTTATGCTATCTTAACTTAGTATGAAAACACAATAAAGGAGGTTTAGCAAATGGCAAAAGATTATATCACAGGCAAAAAGACCACTTTTGGTAACACACGTTCACACTCACTGAATTCATCACGTCGTGCGTGGAAGCCAAACCTTCAAAAAGTTCGTATTCTTGTTGATGGCAAGCCAAAGCGTGTATGGGTTTCAACTAAGACATTAAAATCTGGTAAAGTTACCCGTGCCTAACGTAAATAATAAAGTTTTAAAAAACAGAAGTTTTCTTCTGTTTTTTTATTTCCCAAAATCTGTTAATTTTTGGACCTTGTATTTAATTAGAAACTAAACTTCATTACTACAATCAGAAAATAGCCAAAATCAAACAAAAAGGACCAAGTCCGAGAGAATATCGGCAGTTAGTCCTCGCTTAATAGTGTCCTAATTTTAGAGCTCTTATTAGATTTCTGCTGTTTTTTATTATCTTATATTTTGAAAACGATTAATATCCCTAGATTGAATAACGGCTACTACACCTTTTTCAAAAGATAAACTAAACTGATTTTCATTAAGTAAAAATTCATTCGAACTAAATGAAATAGGATTGATTCCGTTAAATTCATTTAAATTATATCTAGCTCCAGCTATTTTTAAATTTTTAACTGCTGTTAACGGTATTACTCCAAAATATTTATAAGTCGATAATTTTTTAATCACATGGTGTCCGCAGTTGTAAAATCTAATTGAATTTTGTTGGTCTATAAGTTCAATTTTTTCAGCAAACCGGTTAAATTCAGGTTTGAGAACCATAAATAAATTAGATAAAAAGTGATCTAAGCGTCCTCCAGTTGCTCCGAAAAGGGTTAAATAAGAAACATGATAATCTATAAGCGCACATATAACAGCCATTTCGGTATCCGTCAAATCTTTTTCTGGAAGCGAATACCTGATATCTCTGACATTTTGTTCAATTAATCTTAATTCATTTTTTTGTAATGAATCAAAATCTCCTTCAGCGACATCAATTTTCATGCCCATTTCTTTTAAAAGTAAAGCTCCACGATCAACGCCGATTATTAAATCACCGTTTTTTTTAGCTGTTAAAAGTTGCTGGTTAAGATCCTTCGGCCATAATTGTTTAGGAGCACCTAACAACGCCCAGGCCTTCATTGTAATATTCCTTTTAGTTCAGCAATCTGTTGTTCAACACTATTTTGACAAAAGAGATATGATCCAGCAACAAAAATTTCTGCTCCTGCATCCTTAGCTTTTTTAGCAGTTTGATCATTGATCCCTCCATCAACTTCAATTGGAACTTTACCTTTAACTAATCTTGAAGCTTCCTTGATTCTAGAAAGAGATTCTGGAATAAATTTTTGTCCACCAAAACCGGGAAAAACAGTCATCAGCAAAATTTGATCTATTTTAGATATAAATTTGGAAAGTACAGAAATGGGAGTATCAGGATTAAGAACCACCCCGGCTTTAACCTGATTTTCTCTTAAATACTCCAACCAGTAGTTTAGTTTTTCTTCAGTCATTGCCTCATAATGAAGCAAGATAATTTGAGCCCCCGCTTTAGTGAAAGCTGGTACCAAATCATCAGGATTATTGCTCATCAAATGAATCTCAGCCTCACTAGCAGGAAAAGTTTTTTTGAAATCTGAAACAAGTTGTGGACCAAAAGATAAATTAGCTACAAAATGCCCATCCATGATATCAATGTGGAACCTTTTTATGCCTGCATTCACAGCTGTCTGAATATCTTTTTCTAAATTTAAATTATTAATATTTAATATTGATGGTGCTATCAATGTTATCTCCTCACTTTAAATATTCTGGTAATTTGCCATTTTCTATTTCTTTACGCAATAATAAATAATTATCATAGCGGCTTTTTGTTATTTTACCTTTTTTAATTAGTGCTTTTACCTCACATTTAGGCTCATTAAGATGTTGACAACCGCGGAACTTGCAATATTTACTTGCTTTTTTAAATTCAATGAAATAATTACGTAATTCATTGATTTTTATTGGAGTTAAATCAATTGCAGAAAACCCAGGCGTATCCGCAAGATAACCTTTACCTAAATGAAAAAGGTTCACAGTTCTAGTGGTGTGCTTGCCCCGATTTAAAGAATTTGAGATAACTCCAGTTTCTTGATTCAAGCCTTTTTTAAGTGAATTAATTAACGTTGATTTGCCTGCCCCAGATTGACCGGCTAATGTCCATATTTGTTCGGAACCAATATCATTAGGTAAATTACTGGCAACTTCTTTTTGACTATAATAGACCTTATAGCCAATTTCCTGATAATACTTCAAATTTGCTTCAATTTTAGCTAATTCCAGTCTGTTTGTTAAATCTCTTTTTGATAAAAAAATACTTACAGGAACGTTTTTCCAAGAAAAGAAAGTCAAAAAGCGATCTAATAATTGTAGCGAAAAGTCCGGTTGGACAGCAGACATTACGAGTAAAATCTGAGTAACATTAGCTAGGGCAGGACGACCAATCAGGTTTTTACGAGGCAAAACTGCAACCAAGTAACTTGTGCCCTGATCATCAATTTGTATTTTAACGTGATCACCAACAACAGGCTTTAAATTATTCTTACGGAAAACTCCTCTAGCACGTGTTCTTACAATATCAGTGCTTGTCTGAACATCATAAAAGCCCGCAATCAGACCAATGACAATTCCTTGATCTTCTTTAATCATTTTTGACCTTCTCGTTCAAAATAGTCTGCCCGTCGCGCACTACTTTTAGTTGACCTGGACCGTCTTTAAGTTCAAATGGAATTGAAAAATTCATATCCTTTTTAATATATAAATCCCGATAAATATTGTCAATTGAATGATTATCGTCTGAAATATAAATTTGAACATGATTGCCCCGTTTATCATCGGAATCATCGTCATCAGTATCTTCGTAACTAACTGTGAAGTTTTTGATTGCCGTCAGATTACGTTGTTTTTTGGGACCCTCAGAAACATTAACTGATATAGTGCTTCCATTCGGTACTTCTGTACCTGCTGCCGGACTCATGGAAATAATTTTACCCTTTTTAACTTTATTTGAGTATGCGGAACTGACTTGTAAAGTCAATCCATGTTTATGCGCAAATTCTTGCGCTGCTTTTAAAGAATAATCAGATAAATCCGGTAATTTAATCATATGAGCTTTTGCACGATGACTTTTTCCTTTAGATACGGTTAAAGTAATTGTTGTTTGCTCCGGCTTTACTTCAACATCAGCTGCAACGCTTTGAGAAATCACATGATTTGGTGGAACGCTAGAAGAAAACTGATTTTCACGAATTATTTCAAAGCCTAGTTTTTCGAGTTTTTGTACTGCAATGTCATATTCATCACCAGTTACATCAGGAACTCTTACCATGCCAGCTCCATCCGAAATATAAAGATCAATAAATCTGCCTCGTTTTATTTCTGCTCCTGCAGTGGGCGAGGTTTCAATTACTTTACCACGATCTATACTGTCAGAACTTCTGTGTCTTATTTTACCTACTTTCAATCCTACGTTTTCCAGTTTGTTTCTTGCTTTTTTTTCACTCATATTGGTAACATCTGGAATACGAACATCTTTATGATTATTACTGTTAAGAACAAAAAACATTAAACCAACAATTAAAACCGCAGCAATTCCTACAAAAAGCCACCACCATTTATGTTTACGCAAAGCCTGTGCAAAACTAGAACGATTTGCTTTAGATTCATTCAGCGGTCCGTTACTTTGAGTTTTGCCTTCTTCAGTTACCTTACTGCTATTTGGGCTAGACTTGAAACTAGGTAAAATAATTGTTTCATCATCATTATTCCCGTGTGTGGGCTTAAAAACCGGTTCATTTGCTCTACCTGGCTCTAAACTGCTATCAAGATCATCCTTCATTTCTTTAGCTGAATCATACCGATCTCGTGGATCTTTAGCAGTTGCTCTTAAAACAACATTTTCAAGTGCTTGTGGAATATTGGGATCTTGTTTTCTGATTGAAGGTATAGGCTCTTGTGCATGCTTTAAAGCAATTGAAACAGCTGAGTCTCCATTAAATGGCACATGACCAGTAATCAATTCATACAGAATTATCCCTAAAGAATAAATATCAGACTGTTTGGTAACGAGTCCACCCCTCGTTTGTTCTGGGGACATATAGTGAACGGAACCAATCGCTGAATTCGTTTGGGTAATTGAATTTTGATTTAAAGCCACAGCAATACCGAAGTCGGCAATTTTTATATTTCCATGTTTATCCATTAAAATATTTTGCGGCTTTAGATCTCTGTGAATAACGTTATGTTTATGAGCCAAAGACATTGCACTCAGTATTTGGTCCATAATGCGGATAATATCTCCTAAGTGCAATGGAGAATTTGCTCTAATATAGTCTTTTAAATCCGGCCCATCGACATATTCCATAACCATGTATGGTAAGCCATGATCAGTGCCAACATCTAAAACCATTACTATATTAGGGTGACTCAATTCGCTTGTTGCTAGTGCTTCTCTTTGAAAACGAGCTAAAGTTTGCGGTTCTTTTTGCAAATCAAGGCGTAAAATTTTAACCGCAACTTTTCGCTGGAGAATTATATCTTCAGCGAGATAAACATTGGCCATGCCGCCTTCACCCAATGTGTCGATTATGCGGTAACGATCACCTAGCAAATAGCCCTTATTTATCATTTATTGTCACCGCCTTCGTTTAGAATTAGGCAAGCGGTAATATTATCCTCACCACCTAAGCGATTAGCTTCATCAATTAACTTTTGACAGCGACTTTTCAAAGATAAATCTTTCGTGGCAAGAATTTGCTGAATCTGTGGGTCACTTAATGAATTTGTTAATCCATCGGTACAAAGCAAAATAATATCGTTATCATTTAAAGTGACCTGCTTAAACTCTGGATCAATTGTACTGGAAACTCCAAGTGACTGCGTAATAATATTTTTTTGAGGATGATTTCTGGCCTGTTGCTTCGTAATTTGTCCTAGTTTTACTAATTCATTAACAAGAGAATGATCTTCAACTAACTGAATAAATTTTCCTTCAGAATAACCATACGCCCTTGAATCCCCCAGATGGGCAATTAAAGCTTCGTTGTTAAAAATGGCAGCTAAAACAATAGTTGTTCCCATACCATTTAGGTCAGGAAAACGATCTGCGGTTCTGAGTATAGTTTCATTTTCATTACTGAGCTGGACGTTTAACCACTGGCGTGCACTGTCAGAATCATAAAAATCCGTACTGCCAAAATTATGACCTAAATGACTCACAGCCATAGTTGACGCTACATCGCCACCTTGGTGTCCACCCATACCATCGCAAACAATGGCCAACAAAGCGTTCTTTTTATTTTTGAAAACCTGGACAGAATCCTGATTGCTTTTGCGTATTCGTCCAATACTAGATGCAAATGCTGTTCTAATCAAAACTTTAACCTCGCATTTTAAACTTAGCAATAAAAAAACCGTCACTGCCATAACTATCAGGTAAAATTTTCAGCATCCCTTTTGTTGCTTTAAGCTTACCCGCAGTGAAAGGTTGTAATTCAAACTGAGTATGACTTTTTAAAAAAGCCTTAACAACGTCTTCATCTTCTTCTTGAGTAATAGTACAAGTAGAATAAACAAATTCGCCATCCCGATTTAACAATGTACTCACATGATCTAAAATATCCAATTGTACTTTTTGTAATTTGGTTAGATCGACTAATGTTTTAGTATAACGAATTTCTGGCTTTCTCCTAATAAGACCTAAACCAGAACATGGAGCATCCACCAAGATTTTGTCAAACTGCTCTTTTTTAAATGTTTGATCAGCTTTTCTGGCATCCATCGTTTTAACGTTTATTCTTGACTCCACATTCATTCTTTTACCATTTTGCATAACCAAACGCAATTTGTTTTTGTGAATATCTAGAGCAGTCACATGACCTTGTTTTAGCTTTTCAGCAATTTGAATAGTTTTTCCACCTGGTGCACTACAGGCATCAAGAACTTCTTCATTGCCAGAGAAAGTGAAAGCACTTACTGCCAAACTAGCAGCTTCGTCCTGAATTGTCAATTTCCCTTCTTTAAATAAAGAAGTTTTAAAAACTCCACCATGTGTTAAAACCAATTCATCTTCAGCAATTTGAGATTTGACAGGAGAAAATCCTAATTTAGTTAATTCCTCAATAACCAAATTGGAATCAGCCAGGCCGGAAATTCTAACAGTATTTTTAGCCGGTTTATTAATGCTGGACAAAATTGAGGCCGTTCTATTTTCACCCCAACTATTAATAAGATACTGAACAAGCCACTGGGGTGTACTTTCTTTAACACTTAAAAAATATACCTTGTCTTTAGCATCGGGCAAAATCTTGCCTCTTCTCAAGAAAGACCGCAAAATACCATTAACAATCTTAAATCCAGCAGAATGCTTTCTACCAAATTCCTTAGCCAAAATATTAGCTTCATTTAGGACGGCTCGATCTGGTATGCTGTTCATAAACAATATCTGATAGGCAGACATCAACAACAATGGCAACAGGTAATCTTCTTTAAGTTCAGTCTTTAATAAATCGTGAAACTGATACTCCAAATATATCTTTTCCTGAATAGTGCCATACACGATTCTTGTTGCCAAATTTTGGTCAGCCTGAGACAGCTTCGTTTTCTGCAAACTATTGCTAAAACTAATATTTGAATAAGAGCCATCACGAAATACTCGAATCAAGGTTGCAAGTGCTACCGAACGCGCACTTTTATGAACTGACAATCTTATCACCTTTACTGAAGTTTTTACCCTGACCGTTCAAAAAACTCTTAACTGGCATTTTCTTCTTTCCAGAAGGCTGAACTTCAAGTAAATTCAAAACGGTATGATTGGCAAAACTAATTGCAAATCGTTTTTTATTATCAACGACAACTCCAGCAGGAAATGTAGTCGTGTCGGCAGCAACTTCAGCTTGCCATATTTTAAATCTTTTACCATCAATGAGCAAATAAGCTCCTGGATCAGGATTAAGACCGCGAATTAAATTATTGGCTTCGGTTGCAGTCATATTTAATTTTATTTGTTCCTGTCCTTTGCTGATATTTGGTGAAAAAACCACTTTATTTTGATCTTGCGCTGTCTTTTTCTGCGGATCAGCAATAATTTGCGGTAAAGTTTGGAGTAACAAGTCACGTCCTAAAAGAGATAATTTCTCAAATAAAGTTCCTGCATTATCTTCTTTTTGAATATCTATTGCTTGCTGGGAATATATGTCACCTGCATCCATTTGCTTAACCATTTCCATAATGGTAACTCCGGTTTGTTTATCACCATTAATAAGAGCATATTGAATTGGCGCACCACCACGATATTTTGGTAATAAAGAGCCATGAACGTTAACAGCAGCAATTCTTGCCGATTGCAGAAATTTACTAGGCAAAAACTGACCATAAGCGGCAGTGATGATTAAATCGGCGTGCATTTTTATCAAAGTAGCCAAATCAGCAGACTTTCCCAAGTGCTCAGGCTGAAAAACTGGTAAATTCAGTTTCTTAGCTAAAAGCTTGACCGGAGTTTCAGTAACTTTTTGTTTTCGACCAACTTTTTTATCAGGTTGAGTAACCACAGCTTTTATTTCATAATCATTCTCTGAAAGAGCCTTTAAAATTGGTACAGCAAATTTAGGCGTTCCTAAAAAAATAATTGATGTCATTAAACATTTCCCCTTTACATTATGCGCTCTGGTTCATTATCAATATAAACAGATAAACCATATTTTTTAACCTTTTGCGCTGAGTCTTGAATTTGGTGTAATAACTTGTTTAAATTATCTTCTTTTTTATATTTTACCAGTATTTGATAATAATATTGATTTTTTAAGCGAGAAATTGCACTAGGGGTTGGACCTAAAACTATTGTTGACTGGTGTAGTTTTGGTTGTAACCATTTTTTAATTCTAAAAGCTTCTCTAGCAGCATTTTGCTCATTTCTGGCCGCAACAGAAACTAGCACAGTGTAAAAATAAGGCGGATAATTGCCAGCATGACGAACACGCATTTCATACTGATAAAATTGCTCATAGTCCTGAGTTTCAGCTAGTTTAATAGCATAATGATCAGGATTAAAAGTTTGAATAATTACCTCACCTTTCTTTTTAGCTCGACCAGCCCGTCCTGCTACTTGTGTTAACAACTCAAACGTCCTTTCAGAGGCGTTGTAATCTGGTAACCATAACCCCGTGTCAGCATTAACAACGCCTACTAAGGTTACATTGGGAAAATCCAGCCCTTTTGCAATCATTTGCGTACCTAACAAAATATCTGCTTCACGATTGCCAAAGGCATCTAAAATCCTTTTAAATGATCCTTTTCTTCGTGTAGTATCAACATCCATTCGCAGAATACGGCAGCCTGGTATTATTTTTTCAAGCTCTGTCATAACTTTTTGGGTGCCGGTACCCAAAAAGCGGATTTTTTTACTTTGACAATTTGGACATTTTTCAGGAATCGCAGTAGAAAAGCCACAATAGTGACACTGCATTTTGTTTGTATCTTTATGCATTGTTAAAGATAGATCACAATTTGGACATTTCATAACATAGCCACATTCACGACATAACATAAAGTTGGCAAAGCCTCTTCTATTTAACATTAAAATGACTTGTTCTTTTTTGGCAATCCTTTTCTTTATTGCCTCAACAAGTTGAATAGAAAGGTCAAATTGTCCACCACTAAAATGTGCTTTTTTCAAATCAATTAACTTAACATCTGGCAAACTTTGCTGGTTAGCACGATGTGGCAGTTGTAACAACTGGTATACACCTTTTTGTGCTCGAGCTCTGCTCCCTAGTGATGGTGTTGCGCTGCCTAACACAAGGGGACATGAATTATAGTTGCTGCGCCAAATTGCGACATCTCTGGCATGATAACGTGGATTATCTTCTTGTTTATAAGAAGATTCATGCTCTTCATCGATTACTATTAAACCAATATTTTTTAAAGGTGCGAAGACTGCGCTTCTTGCACCAACAACAACGCGTGCTTCGCCTCGGCGTATGCGACGCCATTCATCATACATTTCTCCTTCTGATAATCCACTGTGTAGAACTGCTACTTGCTGACCAAAGCGATTTTTCACTTGGCTTACCATTTGCGGAGTTAAGGATATTTCAGGAACCATCATTAATGCATTTTTTCCAGCCTCTAAAGTAGTACTTATAGCATTTAAGTATACTTCTGTCTTACCACTGCCAGTAACACCTTCTAATAAAAAAGTACGTGATTTTTTTTTGATGATTGCTGGTTCTATTTTAGCTAATGCATTCCTTTGTTCAGGGTTAAGTTTAATTTTTTTATCTGCTTTTTTCTCTTTATCATATATTGTTAGTGGATCACGATAAATTTCAGACGGTTTTTTTCTGAGCCAGCCCCTTTTGACAGCATTCGTTAATGAAACAGTGTTGAGACTTGCATTATTTTCGATTTCTCTCTGCATTTGGGGAAATTTATCGTAATTTTCAATTATATACATTATGAGCTGCTTTTGTTTAACAGCATTTTTTCTCAAAGATTCATATATATTTTTATATTCGTTTTTGTCATTTGTTAGTGAATATTCATTTTCAGTTTTGACCTGAGCCCGGTTTTCAACAACATATTCAATTTTGGCCGCATTTGTCCTTAACAACGTGCGAATTTCAGCTATTTGTTTATTATCATTAATCTTATTTAAATCTAACGGCTCTCCTTGAAAAATAGACATTTTTTTTGCTTCAGAAGATTTTGGTACTAAAATTTTACGATAATTAGCACGCATTACTCTAGGAAGCATTGTTTTAAGAATAGTAATTCGATAAGAATAGACATGATCAGCTAAATCTTTTGATAATTTAATTAATTCGGAGGTTAGAGGTGGCATTTCATCTACCACCAAAAGCAAGTCTTTTAATTTACCCTGATATTGACTTTTGTTACTCAAGCCAACAACGAAACCTTGTAATTTGCGCGGACCAAAAGGCACAAAAACCCTGGAACCAATTTCTACTTCACCTAACTCATCAGGAATATGATATTCAAAAATGCGATCCGTTTGCTTAGCTGCAACATCAACAATAACCTGTGCAATCATTTAATCACCCTTAAAAAATGACCTCCATCTTTCTTAGGATGGAGGTCATAAAACTTTATTAATTACTGATTAACCTCACGATGCTTGGGATCAACGGTAACTTTACCAGCTTCAATTTCTTCTAAAGCTTTGCCAACTGGCTTTTGTGATTTGTAATTTTTCAAGGCTTCAGGTTCACCGTCTTCAAGTTCGTGTGCTCTTTTCGCAGCAAGAACCGATAAAGAATATCTCGAATCAACCTGGGCCAGCAATTTATCTATAGATGGATATGTAACTCTCAATTTAATCCTCCTTAACCATTTTCCGATATGTATCAATGACACGTTTAACACTCACATGCTCAGCTTCAACAATCGCTTTTATATGATCGACTGCATTGGCTACTGTATCATTAACTACCGCATAATCATAATCCTGCATCACCAGAATTTCTTGACGAGCCTGTTTTATTCGACCCATAATTACATCCTCGGATTCAGTACCCCGGTTTTCTAACCTAGTATGTAAAGTATGTAAATCAGGCGGTGTTAAAAAGATGAAGACGCCATCAGGCATCTGTTTTCTAACCTTCTTGGCACCATTGACATCAATTTCTAAAAGCACGTCCTTACCTTCATCCAGCATTTTTTCCACTGGTGCCTTAGGAGTGCCATAAAAATTATTTACATATTGATTATACTCCAAAAGTTCATCTTGGCTGATAGCCTGCTTAAACCGCTCTTGAGTAACAAAATAATAGTCCTTGCCGTTTATTTCTCCAGGCCTGGGTTTTCTAGTGGTCATTGATACTGAATATTCAAACGGAAAAACTTTATTTTTCACAATTGCGCTTTTAACAGTACCCTTACCAACTCCTGAAGGGCCAGAAAGAACAAGTAACAAACCTTTTTCTGCCATGCCATACTCCCTTAAAAAAAGCTATTGTATCTAGTTTGCACTAAAATGAAAATATTTTCAAGTTATGACATTTTTAATAAAGCAAAATTCTCTTTAAAAATTTTGCTTAAATACTTGTTTTTTGGAACAAATGTTCTTATAATATAACTTGTCAAACAAATGTTCGGTTAACTCTAAGGGGTGGCTTGATGAAAAACTCACTTAAAAAAATTTATCACTATTTTTTCGATTATGATGAAGATAAATTAAGTATTTACAGTCAATACTACTATGAAATATTAGCTGATCTTAATAGCGCCCTGCTTCATCGCTCCTATGTATTGGTAAGTTATCAAGATGGAACGAGTGAAATCGGACAAGTCATAAAACGTATTTCTACAGGTCGTTTTATCTTACGTTTAGCAAATAAAAAACTAATTAAGATAGTTGATATTGATACTATATTTAGGATTGATTTTGCATAATCAATTGCATTATAAAAAAGCATTGCCGGGAATCTTCATGATTCCTGGCTTTTTAAATACAGTGTTTCACTTAATATTTTGAAGCCAGCTCTTTCATAAACATGAATAGCTGCTTTATTACTAACTTCAACATTTAAAGCAAAAACTTTGCTACCTTCTTTTTGCAAAATTATCATCATCTTTTTGATGAAAAAAGTACCAAAGCCTTTTCCACGAAATGGCTTATCAATAAACAATCCGAAGAAATAGTCCTCATTTTCATCCTGATCAACAGCACAATAACCGGCAACTTCAATCCCTTTTAATAAAATAAAGCTTTCTGTATTTTTATCCAACAGGGAATTTTTAATGTATTTAGTAGATGTGGCAATGGCATCTCCAAAAGCATTACTGTGTGCTGCAGCAACTTGATCAACATAGTTCATTGTTAAAGGCTTAACCACTAAAACTTGGTTTAATTTGTCAGTCTTTTCAATTAGTGCTGGTTCTGCAGTTCGCATGTAATAATCAGAATCTTCTGGAACAATCTTTAAACCCACTTTTTTCAAAAAGCCTGGATTTTTTTCTAAAAAAACTTTTTCTGACACAAACTCCCATTTGTAATAACCATACTGCACCATGATTTTTTTCGCATGCTCAAACATTCTTGTAGCAATTCCTTGTTTGCGAAATTCAGGATCAACTTCTAAGTTGACTTCCACCTCTTCTTCAGGTCCCTCATCTGCATATAGCATAGTTAATCCAACTAACTTATTTCCATCATAAGCCAAAATAAAAGTTGGCATATCTTGAAAATAATTAAATTGATTGCTCAAATAAAAATCTGAATATGTTTTATCAGCTTTTTGGACTCTTTCTGTTAATTCATTCGCCTGCCTTTGTTCTCTTTCATTTAAGTTTACTTTTTCAACGATTATCATTTCTTCTTCCTTTTAAAACTTTTCATTAGGTCCTTGGCATTTTGTTTAGCTGCTTGTGTTACATCACTACCTGCCATCATTTCGGCAATTGCAGTAACAGTTTCTTCTTGAGTTAATGGGCCTATTTGGGTGTATGTAGCACCATCTTCAACTTTTTTGGCTACTAAATATTTTTGATCACTGGCTGCAGCAACCTGTGGTGAGTGTGTTATGGCGATTACTTGCTTATTCTCTCCGATTGAATGTAATTTTTGACCTATTGCTGCAGAAACGCGACCGGAAACACCAGTATCAATTTCATCAAAAATCATTGTACCCACAGGCTCAACTTTGCTAAAGATTGCTTTTAATGCCAGTATCAGCCGTGACTGTTCACCACCTGATACAATTTTGACTAATGGCATTAATTCTTCACCCGGATTTGGTGCTATTAAGAAGACAATATCATCTGTACCTTTGTTAGTGAAAGTTTTTGTTGTCGAAAAATCAATACTAAAACGAGCTTTAGCCATATATAAATCTGCTAATTCCTGCTTGATTCTGTTTTCAAGTGTTGCGGCTACTTTTTTTCTCATCTCATGGAGGTGTTTTGCTTCAGTCTGGAGCTTTTCTTCCAGAGCTTTAAGCTGCTTTTGCAACTTCTCTTCATCGAGTCCACCTGTCTCATACTGACTCAGTTCTTTTTGAATTTTGGCATAAAATGTGAAGACATCTTCTAAAGAAGGACCATATTTTTTCTTCAATGAATTAAGCAAATCTAACCTGTTTGAAACGTACTGAAATCTTTCCTCATCAAAGTCCATTTCATCAAGTACATTTGATAATTCGCTGCGGGCGTCACTTAATGCAAAAACTCCATCATCTATAGTTTTAGCAATATCTTTAAATTTAGCACCATATTCTGTTAACTCAGTTGCTGCACTTTGGGCATTACCCAATAAAGTTTCAATGCCATGGTCTTCATCGTCATATAATTGCATTAAATAGTTAGCTGTATCGACAATTTTTTGATAATTATTTAGTTCGTTATATTCTTCTTCTAGCTGATCGTCTTCATGAGGATCTTGCAGATCAGCTTTGGACAATTCATCATTCTGAAAAGATAATATATCTTGTTTTTGAGCCAGTTCCTGGGCATCTTTATGCAAATGATTAATTTGAGAAGTTAATTTTTGCCATTTTTGAAAATTTTCCTGGTAAAGATTAAGTTCATCTTTAAAATCGTCTGGCGCATAATTATCAACCAGATCAATTTGTCGATCTTGATCCATCAATATTTGCTGATCATTTTGACCATGAATATCAACTAGAAAATTACCTAGTTCCCTTAATACATTGATGGTGGTCAATTGCCCATTTATGCGAACAATATTTCTTCCCTTAGCAGCTAATTCACGGCTAATGATTAACTGCTTATCTGCATCAGGTATACCGTACTTATCACAGATTGCAGCAATTTTTTTAGATTCGTGGTCAATATCAAACAAGCCGGTAATAACAGCTTTTTTTTCACCACTGCGGATCATTTCTTTTTGACTGCGACCACCCATTAATAATGAAACTGCATCAATAATAATTGATTTACCCGCACCAGTTTCACCTATTAGTACAGTCATATTTTCTTGAAAGCGAACCTTCAATGCTTTAATAATTGCAAAATTTTTAATATCCAGTTCAACTAACATTTTTTCTCCTAAAGATTGGCAACAGCTTGGGCAACTAATTCTTCTGGATTCCCAGACCACATTACTTTACCACCAGCTTTTTCATCTTTTTTTAAATGTATCAAAAACTCAATATTGCCTTTACCACCTTTTATTGGTGAATAATCAAGGCCGAGAACGTTGAAGCCAACAGCTTTTGCCTGATCAATGGTATGCCTAATAACGGCACAGTGGACTTCATGATCATGTACTATCCCATGTTTACCAACATGTTCCGGACCAGCTTCAAATTGAGGCTTTATCAGACAAACAGCCTCACATTTATCTTTTAAAATCTGAAACATTGGTGGCAAAATCAAATCTAAGGAAATAAAAGAAACGTCAGTCATTGCAAAATCAGGTAGACCATGAGTAAAATCTTCAGGTTTGCTGTAACGAAAATTCTGTTTTTCCATTACTACAACGCGAGGATCATCACGCAGTTGCCATGCAAGCTGATTGTAGCCCACATCGAGGGCATACACCATCTTAGCCTTACTTTGTAAAGCGACATCAGTAAAACCTCCAGTAGAGGCACCGATGTCCAGACAAATTTTATTGGTCAAGTCAATTTGAAAAGATTTTAAGGCCTTAGCCAGTTTAAAGCCACCCCGTGATACATACTTTTTATCCGATTTTTTTACAAAAAACTTTTCATCAACCGGTAAATTAGTGCCACTTTTATCGATTCTCTGATGGTTATGATCCGAAACCAGACCTGCCATTATTGCCCGTTGAGCTTGGGTCCGGGAATTAAACATTCCTTGTTTGACTAATAATACATCTGCTCTTTCTTTGACCATTATAATACCTTTTTATATAAATCAAGAAATCCAGCCAAAACAGTTGCATCAATAGATTTTAAGCAATTTTGAGCATCATTCATTAAGTCAGTCAGCTCTTTACGACTTCTTGAAACACCGAGCAAAGTCAAAGTATTATTCTTGCCGCTCTCTAAATCCTTATGCGTTTTTTTACCAGCTTCTGCAGAAGTTTCGACCACATCTACTAAATCATCATAAATTTGATATGAACGTCCAAAATCTTCAGCAAACTGAATTAGCATCTTTTTTTGAGAAGAATCAGCGTTAGCATATTCAATTGCCATTTCAACACAGGCTTTGATTAAACAACCTGTTTTTAACCATTCCATTTTATTAATAAATGCAGAATCGTTTGCGACGCTATCATTATTGGTAGAATCAATGTCTAAATATTGTCCACCAACCATGCCGTTAGGACCAACAGCTCGAGTAATTATTTTAACTAATTTAGCTGAATTACTACCCTCAGAAATCCATTCAATGCCCATTGGTAACAAAGCATCTCCAGCAAGGATAGCTTCAGCCTCACCCCATTTTTTGTGACTCGTTAATTTTCCTCTCCGATAATTATCATTATCCATAGCCGGCAAGTCATCGTGAATTAATGAATAAGTGTGAATCAGCTCAATTCCACTTGCAATCCTGATTTCTTCGTCATTTATCTTAACTTCAAGTGCATCAAGCGTTGCTAGAAAAAGCAGGGGACGCAACCTTTTACCTCCAGCCATTACTGAATAAGACATAATCTGACTAATTTTACTGTCAGAAACTTCACTTTTTAAATGCTCTTTCAAATAGTTATCTACTATCGGAGTCCATTTTTCTTTGAATTCTTTAAAAGTCATTTCAAATCTTCTCTATTTTTCAGGTGCTGCAGCGTCATTAGGATCAAGTGTATGTTCAGTTCCATCACTATCAATCAATTTAGCAACTGTTTCTTCTGCTTCAGTTAATTTTTTATTTAAATCGTTACTTAATTTTTTTCCAGTTTTAAACTGCTCAAGTGCATCCTCTAAAGGAATATCGCCTTTTTCCAAGTTATTAACAATTGTTTGTAATTCAGTCAATTCCTCTTCAAAATTATTTTTCTTTATCGCCATTTTTTTCTCTCCTTATTGAACTGATAACTGCTGTTGCTATACCATCTTTAAATTTGATACTGATTTCATCTTTAACCGCAATTTGACTTACAGAATTGACCGTTTTATTCTTCTGGTCTTTAACATATGCATATCCTCTACGTAAAATTCTGTCGGGATCATAATCGTTAAGTTGTTGTTCCGCTTGACCTAAAGCGTTACGTTTTGCCTGTAAAAAATGTTCTGTATTAGCAACTAATCTTTGATCATAAAAATCTGTTTGTTGCAAAAAATACTTGATTTTTTTATTAGGGCTGACTGTAACAAGACTTTGTTTAGCCAACTGGTAATTTTGCCTTTTGCGTTCCAGCTGCCGCACCATATCATTATGAAGTCTGTCTCGCAAAAGGTCTAAAGTTTGTGCTTGCTCATCATAAAGTCTTGCTGGCTCTCTCATGATAACTGAATTATCGATACGGTTTAAAACATCACGGCGGGCTCTAATAATATTTTGCATGCTGGAAACCAGACTGTTTTGTATTTGGCGAATATTTACCAATTCATCTGGTAAATTCGGAGTAGCATATTCAGCTGCTGCAGTTGGAGTCGCTGCTCTCACATCAGCAACTAAATCACATAGTGTAGTATCAGTTTCGTGACCCACCGAAGAAATGACCGGCATTTTCATATCAAAAACCTGTCGTACTACGCTTTCCTCATTAAAAGGCCATAAATCTTCAAGCGAGCCCCCACCTCGACCGATGATCATAACATCATACTTATCTTTAAATTGAGCTATTTGCCTCATTGATGCTATTAATGAATCAGCTGCAGAATCTCCCTGAACCTGAGCTGGAAATAAATCAACTTCAGCATGAGGAAATCTCCTGTTCACGGTTACTAAGATGTCATGAATTACTGCACCTGAAGCACTTGTCACAACAGCAATATAATCTGGATAATGAGGAAGCGACTTTTTATATCTTTGATCAAAAAGTCCCTCACCAGCCAACTTTTTTTGCAGCTGTTTTAATTGTTCATATAATGCTCCTAATCCAGCAGGCTCCATCGATTCCGCATAAAACTGGTAGGAGCCCTGTGGGCCATAAACACTCACATAGCCAGTTACATATACTTTCATGCCTTCTTCAGGCTTAAATTTCACTTTATCAAAATACGATCGAAACATGACCACATTTATTTTTGATTTTTCATCTTTTAGTGAAAAATATTGGTGAGAATTGCGCCGATAACGAAAATTAGACAATTCACCTTGAAGAAAAACTTTATGTAAATAAGGATCGTTTTTAAATTTTTGAGTTATATAATAATTTAAATCAGAAACTGTAAGGTACTTACTGTTTTCCATTATTTCTCCTTGTTAACTGAACAACTTGTTCCATCAGGGATTCAACTGTAAGGGGACCAACTCCACCTGGAACAGGTGTAATGAAACTGGCAATCGCTACAACTTTAGCAAAATCCACATCGCCGACTATGTTGCCATTAACTCGACATATTCCTACATCAACAATGACTGCATTTTTTTTAATCATATTCGCCTTTATTAATTTAGGGTGGCCTGTTGCCGAAACTAATATATCAGCTCTCTTAGTATATTCAGCCAAATTTTTAGTCTTCAAATGTAGAATAGAAACAGTTGCATCTCTTTCAAGCATCAATGCAGCTAACGGTTTGCCCACAATGCTGCTTCTACCTATAATTACAGCATTCTTACCCTTTAAACTAATATGATAGTGATCTAGTAAAGCTAAAATACCATGTGCTGTCGCTGGTTCTACAAAATGATCTCCTTGCCACAAGCGTCCTATATTAGTTGGCGTCAGACAATCAACATCTTTTTCAGGGTCAATAGCTGCCAAGGCTTCATTTAAAATAATTTGTTTCGGCACCGGTAGTTGAATCATAATGCCGTTAACATTTTTGTCATGATTAAGTTTGTCAATAAGTTCTAATAATTCTTTCTGTGAAACAGTAGACGGTAATTGAAATAATTTTTGCTTAATACCAATTTGATCTGCTCTTCTTTTTTTGGTTTTTAAGTAGATTTTGCTACTAGGGTCTTGACCAATATTAATTACGCAAAATAGTGGTTGTATTTTCGACTTTTTCAAATTTAATACTTGTTTTTGAAGAATGTCTGCACGAATATTAGCTAACTTTTTGCCATCTAAAAGTTGACCCATTTTCTTTTTCCTCTTCTAAAAAAATAGTCGGCCTAAAGCCGACTATAAGATATTTTAGATAAAGTTTGCTAACATGCCATTAATAAATGGCTTATCTTTAGGATCAGCAAACTCATCACATAAGTTCAAAGCTTCATTTACCGCAGCTTTTGGCTCAATTTCCTTACTATATTTAATTTCATACAAAGCAACTTCCAAAATGGCCAACGAAATTTGATTAATACGGTTAATACGCCAGTTCTTTTTCAAATAGCTGGCGAGTTCACCCTTTAATTCATCCCGTTTTTCAATTACACCTTCAATTAATTCTTTTGAATAGGCGGAAAGTACCTTTAAATCAAGCATTGCGACAGTTTTAGCTTCAACTTCATTAGCTGTATATTTTAAGTCCTGATTAGACAGATAAACAGCTTGCATTGCGACTCTACGACTCTCGTGTTGATTCATTTTTACCCTTTTCATCTATGTCGGAAAATAGCTGAGAGGTTCCGCTGCCATCTTCATTATCATCATCTGGAAATTCAAGCCCAGTAACATGCACGTTAATTTCACTAAGAGTTAAATCGGTCATCTGCAAAACCTGTTGCTTTAAAGTCTTTTGCAAATCCATTGCTATTTCAGGCACATTTTTTCCGGCTTCAATACTGACATAAACATCAGCAATCAAGTTATGCTCATCATCAATATTAACAGACACACCTCTGCCACGATCTTCTCTTCCTAAAACGCGGTTAATTCCGGACTTGACGTCACCGTGCATTTCGGCAACTCCATCTACTTTTTCGGCAGCAATGCCCATAATAACTTCAAGAACACTAGGATCGATTTCAATTTCTTCGCCGTTATTTTGATCATCTAAGACAATTTTTGAACTATCTGCCATTTTTTTACCTCGAAAAATTATTTATTTGCGCGAGATACGTATGTACCATCGACCGTATTAATTACTAAAACGTCTCCCTCATTAATAAAGAAAGGTACGTTTACTACCAGGCCTGTTTCCATAGTTGCAGGCTTTCCACCACCTGATGAAGTATCACCCTTAATATTAGGCTCCGTTTTGGCAACCGTCAATTCAACAGTATTCGGTAATTGAATTCCCAATGTTTTACCATCATGCATAATGACACTTACGTTCATATTTTCCTTCAAGAACTTGGCTTCATCTTTTACTTGTTCATTAGGAATTGCCAATTGATCATAGGTTGTTGTATCCATGAAAACGTAGCTGGAACCATCATTATATAAGTATTGCATAGCTTTGGTTTCAATTTCGGCAGTTTCTACCTTGGCAGTAGAACGGAAAGTATATTCTTGAACTGCTCCGGTATTTAAACTTTTTAACTTTGATCGAACAAATGCACTACCCTTGCCAGGCTTAACATGTTGAAATTCAACTATACGCCATAAGTCATTATTATACTTGATAGTTAAGCCATTTTTAAATTCATTAACTGAAATCATTGTCATATTGAGTACCTCATCTCCATAATATTATCTTACCAATTAGTAAGCGATTTTACTATAATTATTATTTATCTTTTATAAAGAAATTAAGTTGTCTTTAGGTAAAGTAGATAGTGTCTCAGGGGTTTGATTATGAATTAAAATGTCATCTTCAATTCTGACACCGCCTTTATTCGGTAAATAAATTCCGGGTTCAACTGTATGAACCATGTCATTTACTAGTTCTTGTTTGCCGAAAGGCAAAGCAGGTTGACATAATTCATGAATTTCTAAGCCGATGCCATGACCAATACCATGACCAAAATACTCTCCGTACCCTTGCTCTGTAATGTAACTTCTGGCTGCCCGATCAACATCGCTACCATGATTACCTGCAACTGCTGCTGCAATACCGCGTCTCTGTGCTTCATGAACAATTTCATAAATTTTGTGCATTTCCTGGTCAACTTTGCCGACAGCAACAGTTCTGGTAATATCAGCAGCATAACCATGGTAAAACGCGCCAAAATCAATCACAACCATATCACCATCTTCAATCATTTTGTCGCTGGCAACACCGTGAGCCCATGCAGAACGCATCCCAGAGGCAATAATGGTATCAAAGCTAGGGCCATCGCCGCCATTAATTTTAAAATAGTAATCTAATTTTGCTCCGATTTTTCGTTCAACAGCACCTGGCTTTATCAGAGGCAATATTTCATTAAAGCTATCCATTGAGATGTTAATTGCCGTACGCAAAGTTTCTAATTCAAGTGCGTCTTTGACATTACGAACTTGTTCAACAAATTCTTCGCATATTTCGAAATCGATGCCGGAATTTAATCTTTGCAAGTTTGCAAACTCAACTGCAGAAACAAATTCGCCTTCGACTAAAACTTTTTTTAAATTTGCCTGTTGTAATTGTTTAGTAATTTCAAGGTCTTGACCCTCTTTTTTCATGACCACTTTAATTTCCCCCGGAGCCTCTGCTTTGATCTGGTCATCAAAACGTGAGTCGGAAAGTAAAATTCGATCTCCTTTTGAAGTTAAAATCAATTGAGCTTCTTCACCAGTAAAATTGGTCAGGTAACGATAATTAGCTTGATTAAAAATTAACAGTCCATCGGCATTGCGCTCTTTAATTAGTTCAGTAACCTTATTTATTCGCCGGTTAAGCAGCGTTAATAGTTCATCCTTTTCAGTCATACCCATAATCTCCTGTATATCAATCTTTACCTTAATTTTAACCCTAAAAAGAGAGATATTACTAACTTATTCTTTATCAAATTAAAACAGAAAAAAGACGAGAAGCATATGCTTTTCGTCTTCTTGTTTAAGAACTAAATTACTTAGCTTCTTCTTCAACCGGAATAACAGAAACTTGCTTTCTGTATTTATCTTTCCGCTCAAACTTAACTACTCCATTTACTAAGGCAAATAAAGTATCGTCTCCACCTTGACCTACGTTTTTACCAGGGTGAATCTTTGTACCACGTTGACGATAAATAATTGAACCAGCATGAATGGTTTGACCATCTGCAGCTTTAGCGCCTAAACGACGACCAGCTGAATTACGGCCGTTAGCAGTAGAACCTCCACCCTTGTGGTGGGCTAATAATTTAAGATTTAAAATATTCATCATTATTTCACCTCTAGTTTAATTCAATTTTTTCAACTGTAACCTTAGTATAAGGTTGACGGTGACCATATTTTGAATGTGAGTGCTTCTTAGGTTTGTACTTGAAAGTAACTACTTTCTTTTCCTTACCTTGCTTTTCAACTTTAGCAACAACTTTAGCACCTTTAACTAACGGTGTACCAACTTTAACATCTTTGCCATCCGAAGTCAGAACTACTTCATCAAAAGTAACTTCTTTTCCTTCTGCAGCATCAAGCTTTTCAACAAAAACACTATCGCCTTCAGCAACTTTATATTGCTTGCCACCGGTTTTAATAATTGCGTACATTTACTACCCTCCAAAATTTACTTAGACTCGCCAATCGAGGTGCTCCGTAAAAGACTTATTACCCCGAAATGTGCGGTTGCAGATGTGGAGGAATCCACAAATACAACTACTACATAATACTACTCTTAAGTCTAGTTGGCAATAAAAAATGCCCTTTTTACTAGACCGTTTAGTATTAAATTTGCCACTTGCCACCGTGTACTTTAGCAATATTTTCTGTAACAATAAATGCTTCACTGTCAATTTCGCGGGCTTTGGCAACTAATTGACCATATTCATTAGTATCAACAATTATTACTAACTGTTGCTTGTCCTGGTCACTGTATCCACCTACAACGTTATAAACAGTCAAGCCATCGTAATCCTGCTGAAGCATCTGCCTAATTTTATCTAATTTATCGTTACTCATTATGCGGACTTGGTATTTTTTGTCAAAACCAGTCTCAGTATAACGCATAGTAATTGTAGTAATGACCTGAGAAAAAGCTGCCAGTAAAAAAGCTTCAGTGCCATCAACAAAAATATTTAGCACAATGACCGACATATCAATGACCATTAGCGATATAGCAGGATCAACATAAAAATATTTTTTTATAATTAGTGGGGGAATTGTAGTTCCTCCAGATGAAGCGTTAATTCGGTAGAGCATTGTAACACCAATACCCATTAAAACCCCGCCATAAATTACCGCCAGCATGTTATTTGAGGTTAATTTAAAGCTGGGGGTTATTGCCATTAAAACAGGTACTAAAAGGCTGCCCAGAGCAACTTTTTTCAAAGTTTGCCTGCCTAAAAATATGGCAGCTAAAATTAACATTAAGCCGTTTACTACAAATACCGAAACTGATCGGTTAATTCCCCAAACGGCTTCAATCAATATTGAGATCCCTGTGGAGCCACCAGCAGCAACATTTATCGGAGCATAAAAAAAGTTAACAGAAATTGTAATTATTTCCAAACCAGCTAAGAAAAAGAGCCAGTATTGCCACGTGTGAGTTTGCTTTTGTGTGTCCATCTCATCTTCCTTCCATAAAATTGTTATTTTATATTTTACAGGAAAATAGCTAGATTATGCAAGAAATACGGGGTTTGTTAAGCTTAATTATTTCCAAAAGAGCACGGATAAGAAAATAAAAGGATATTATCTTAAATTATTAAGAAATTATAAATTTTATTGATCAGCAAGTTGGTATCTAATCGTCTGATTGCCTTCATATGCTGGTAAACCTTTTTCAGCGCGGTATAATGCCCGCTCAAACGCTTGATAGCCTTTACTAGAACTAACAGCAAATTTGATGTGGTATTTGCTGGCAAACTCACTGATATTCCAGGTACTGTCATGAGCTGCAAAAGCCGTAACCAAGATCACGATGTCTAAATCTTTAATTTGGTTTTCAATAACTTTTTTTCTGCCCTGAAAAGCATCAACAGGAATTGGAATTCCATTATACCTGTTAACTATTCCTTCTAGCATGGCCTCATTTTGGTTATTACCAATCGCAATTCCGACTCTTTGATAATGTAGGTCCATCGCAAGTTTAGGTAAATCATCTTTCTTTGATTCAGCAGTACTTTTTTTCTTTTTGGTGCCAATAGTTTGCTGGGGCTGGTTAAGTTGATAAACCCAGCGAATTTGAATAGCTTCAGCGGGGTTCTTTCTCAAGCGCACATCCCCATCGTACCAAGCTAAATCTACAATTGAACCATCAACTAGCTTAATATTTTCATCCCAGTATTTACTTGAATCTACTGATAAAAGAACTGCTTTACCATGAACTCGCAATTTCTTGCCCTGAGCATTATGTGAAATGGCCAAGTGTCCAGGTCGTCCTTGAACTACCGCATATTTGAATGTTGAAATGGAATCAACTTCCATACTAGGAAGTTCACGAAAGCCAACAATCCTTAAAATGGTCGCTTCATAGTGAGAATTTTTTCCTTCTGGCACAGCTTCAACAATATCTCCACTTTTCAAATTCAAGGAATGGATCTGCGATTCTTTTAACGTATAAACGGTCCTATTACTATCATTAATCAAATCACAGCCTGACAATAAGCGAACCACTGTATATCGCTTTCCTTTGCGGTAATCTCTAGTAGGTCTTTTAGGTGTGGCGACAGCTTGCTCAAATACTTTTTTATTGATTAAATCTTTAGAAACCTCAATTGACTTAATTGCTTCTTTTAAAGCAACTAAATTTTGACGGTATTCTTTATTGATACCTTGGGCAAGCGTTAATTTTTGTACAGCCGAAAGTGCTGTATTTTTAGCTGAAATGTTTGCGGGATTAGTAATTAGCTGCGTTAGACTTGTTAGTAATAAATTAAGCTGCTGTAAATCAACTTCAATGGTATTTTTAACTTTGCCAGTTGAATTTTTTTGATCTGCATTATCAGTCATGCCCAGGATTAGTTTTATTGCGGCCAAACCATTCTTGAGGCTCTTCTCATCTCCACCAGTCTGATTAAGAATCCTTTTTAAATTATTGCGATAATCGAACATATTTTTACCTGTCTTTTTGTTATTTACTTAAGTATAGCAAATGCAAAAAAGCCTAGCTCAATGCCAGGCTTGAAGTCAGAAATTAGAAAGCTCCACCACCGGAACCCCCACCGAAGCCACCGGATGAGCCGCTGGAAAAGCTGCTTGAGCCGGTAGATATACTGTCGTTAAAACAAGAATCAAAGTTAGCAGAAAAGCTATCTTTGCCGGTATTAGAAACAAAACCATAGTAAAAGTAATCACTACGAGCCAGTTCTTCTTGACTGAATTCTATTTTCAGTTCTTTCATTACTTTATTGGCTAAACCAAAAGCTACGGCATAAGGCATGATATCTTCCCACAAAATGAGGTCGCCAACATCCTTCATCTTAAACTTACCGATATCTTTTAGCATTTTCTTGAAACCACGTATCTTTTCGGTTTCAATCTTTCCTTTTTCAGAATAAATACCGGTACGTTTGACATTAAAAATCAGCGCCAGTAAATTCAAAATTAGGATAAAAGCTTCGCCAAAAACTATCACTAAAATAAACTTAAGTGAGCTCATTAGAGCTATTACAGAAGCAGCAAAACTGATGACCATCATTAAAATTATAATGGCAGAATTTCTATTTTTACGGTTTATTAACGAATCGGGCAAATATACTTGCTTTTCCTTGCTGTCAAAATAATCTCCTGCCCAAAAATCAAAGTCGCTTCCTAGTTTTTTACCATGATATTTTTTTAGGGCCTGGGTGGTAAAACTAGTTCCGTCCCCAATTTTGTTAAAAAGAGTTTTCATTAAACGGCTCTCGTCAACTATGCTTTCGTCTATCGCAGTTATCCGATAATAAGTTTTAAGATGGGTTTTATAATCTTCAATCTCAATTTTTTTCCGTGCTGCCAGTTCCATCAAATAGGCAGTAAACGCGCGATTATCCGGTTGCTTTGCAGTATCCAAAATTTGAGCTAATATTGGGTCCACGTCAGGTATTTCATAGTTATGAGCTAATTCATGACTCTTGCGGGGCATAAAACCAATTTTTTTGGCTCTAAAACCCTTAATGATGCCTAAAAGTCCTGCAATTAAGCTCAAAGCAATTAGCAAAAGACTCCTTTTTGCCCTTTTTTGTTGATTTAATAAAGTATACTGTGCTAATTTTTTCTCTTGTTTTATCACTGCTTGGCGGTGATTCTTATTTTTGACGTTTTGATTATTGGCAGTGATTTTAGGAGGAAAAATAGTATGCACTTCAATCCCGGTATCACCAGCAAGATTTTCAGCTGTCATGACAATTTTTCCTTTTTGAGGATTAACTTGCAGATGACCATCAAGTGGTCCGTGGGCCCATGCTTTTAAACCTTTCACCGGTCCTGGAAAAATCACGCTTGCTTTAACATAGTCTAAGTCGGTGTCCCAACCGTCGCCAATAATTTTAAAATTAAGTTCGGCTACATCACGGTAATTGGTAATGGCATTAGTGATACGGTAAAAATAAGTAACAGTAAAGCGACTATTACTCTTTATATTGTGAAATACTTTAAAACGGTAGCCCTTTTTATTTCTTTTAAGATCATAATCATCAGTTTTGCGGCCCTTGTCGTTGCCATCTGCCACTTTTACTGACGCATCAGCGATTTTCTGATTCGATTGCAGATTTTGGCGATAAAAAACTCCATGTGCAGAACTGTTGAATTTATACGTAATTGCCCTTTTCATCGTCAACGAGCCGTCTGAATTAACTTTAGCTGTAGTAATGTTTTTAGCAATATCATAATCAACATCGGCTTTTACTTCTTGTCCAGAAACAAAACAAAATAATAGAATTCCCAAAAGAGATACAAGTTTTAGAATTTTATGTTTCATATTTTTCCTATCTTTCGTTCTTCACTTTTCTTTATTATACAGATTATGAAATACAATTAACAAATCAATTTTCACTCCCTTAACTTTGCCACCTATTTTGCTTTAAAAATAAGTTGGACAAAAAAGAAATTTTCGGTTGCAATTACAAAAACTTTTCTCTATAATAGTTAATGTTCTTGCGCGAGAATACGCAAAACTGTCGGTCTGGTAGCTCAGCTGGATAGAGCAACGGTCTTCTAAACCGTGGGTCGTGGGTTCGAATCTCACCCGGATCATTCTAAATAGTTTTTATTGGTTTTTACTAATTATAAATCCCGTTATATCAATAATTTTGTTTTTATTGATTATTATTAAATTTAAAGTTGGCTAACATTTTGGCTAACATAGAAATAGCCCTAGCATTTAAGCTAGAGCTATTTTTCTATTTCCTTTATAAATATACATTATGGGATTTTTAAGATCTCCAAATGTTAAAAAAGTGATCAATTATCCTGTTTTAGCTCTTCTCTTCTTATCTTGATGTATTCTAATGTTTTGTCTAAATCTTCTTCATCTGCATATTTAAGAATGAAATTTTTAGAATCTGACCTTCTCCTAATATAATTCATTCTTTTTTTATGCGCATCATTCCACTTTTTATTTGCTCGCTTTTGAGCCTCAGTTAGTTTAGCCATTTGATCACTCCTAAAATTAAAACAATTACCATAACTGTAACTAATATTGTTTTACAGAATGTTTTGCGTCTTAAGTCAATCTTTGTTTTAATTGTCAAATTTCCTTTTTTAGTTTCAAAGTTATAAATTTTATTCATTGTAACAGATACTTTTCTATAATATAATGTTTTTATAAAAAGCAAAGAAGAGAAACCTTTTCCCTGTTTTTCATCTTTTATAGATGATTTTAAAAGCTATTATTCTGAGATTTATTTTGAAGTGGAGCTCGATAGTAGCTTTTTATTTTCTCTTTTTTTCTTCATCTCCTTACCTCCTTATAAATATACCTATGGATGTATATTGTCAACAACTTTTTAATAATTTTTTACGTTCAATCACATATTTTTCATTACTATTTAGGTCTTCTTCAGTGGCTAATTTTAAAATAAAATTTTTAGCAGTCGACCTCTTATTTAAGTACAACAAACGCTCTTTATTATTTTTATCCCACTTATTGTTAGCCCGTTTTCTAGCATCAGTTGCCATAAATTTTATCCTCTCAACATCATTAATACTCTTAAAACAATTATAATAATTGCACATACTAAAATTATTGTCCACGAGGTACGTTTACTCATTGCTATTTCCTCTATAGTGTTTTATATTATAGCAATAAGGGAGTGTCTGGCTTCCCCTTGCTACTAGGGTTTAAATGTAAGTACTCGAGCAGTGCTATTATTGCTGATATGATTGAAGCACCTGTTCCTATAAGTTCTAAAGTTGAAGCTTTAGAACTTTTTTTGTTTTCTTTTTTTCTTCATGTCTCTCACCTCCTTACATATTATGTAATACATTCTTTAGAGTACATCGCAAATAATGTTTTGCAATTTTTTCTAAAAAAAGTTAATATTAATTTAGAAGTTACTTTCAAACTTCTTTTACTTTATAGCTCCCATTTGGGAGTTTTTTTATTTAAAAAATTAAAAATAATTATAATGATCAAATTTCATTTTTTCTTTTTCAATTTTTTGCTCTTTTTTTATTTTATCAATAACATATTGATACATGTCAACTATTGGAAAATATAGAGTTGCAAATGTGGTAATAAGTTTCAAAAGAAGCAAAAAATACCATTCAAACTGTTAGATATTTTTATTGTAGAGACCTATGAGGAGACAGCTGTCCAAGCTGCCGTAGCTAGCAAAACTTGACAAATAGTCGTAAGGATCGCTGTAGTCTGTATTCCCCAAATTATGTGTTACCCAGTTGTGCGTTTTTACATCTTCTTTTTGTTTTTATTTTGTGGCGATTTAATAATATCAAGGCAGAAGCTAAAAGTATAAAAAAGAACGATGAAATCATCGTTCTTTTTTCGTGGTCTGAGAACTAGTTTTTTCCCAGACTCTTTTAAATAATAAGTCATTTTAATCAAAAACAGAATCTTTTCTACTATTTAACCAGCTTGCCACTAATTTTTCTTGATTTTTGATATCAGCACCCTTTGCCGTTTAGGATTTAACCGGTAATAACCTGAGAAAATTCCCAAAAAAGTTAAAACAACTGTTCCGATAACCAGCAATAAAATGCTGTCTTCATGAAGTTCTCCGATAAATTCATATAGAGAAGATACCATCTTCAACCAACCACCAAGAGAAACAAAATACCAAGCTGTAGCTTTATCAATAAAACTCATAGCTGTACGCAAATCAGATTCATTTTTGATAATACTACCTAGAATTTTGACTGCACGCCGTTTTTCAAGATAAATTTTGACGATAGGTATAATCCAGTACAAAGGAGAAATTTTTGGTTGTGCTTTACTCGATTGGTTAAATTCTTTCAAAAACCATTCATAATCATAAAGTTCCATTAATCCCTGATAAAGAGGAAAGGCAAACAACAACCAATCTCCTAAAAAACTGATGCAATTAATAAACAGTGAGATAATAAACACTTCTTTCTATAATCATTTGTTGTAAAACCTATTCAATATTTTACTCGACATTATTCTAGTAGTTATTAAAAAGTTATTCAAAAATATTATCAACTTTGCGCTAGCTGTTTTAACAAAAGGAATATCCAATTTTTTAATAATTAACTAACCTTATTTCTTTAAACGAGATAATTACTAAGTGTTTAAAGCTTGATATACCAATGAAAAATTTTCTTTAAAAATAGTCTTGCTTTTTTTATGTTGTTAAGTTATGATATTTCTTAAATATTTATGAGAGGTAAAGATTATGACGGCAATTCAAAAAATTAATCAACCGCAAGTAAAATATTATTTCTGGTACTTCAGCTATTTGATCTGAGTGCCTAGTTTGTCATTGTCTTAGACACACAGTTCAATCTTCATGACAATTGTGTGTTTTAAAGACTTAAGTACTTTCTTCTCTAAAAACTCACACAGTTGTCGTCATCTGTGTGAGTTTTTTATTGGGAGAGTAAAATGAATACTTTGAAAAAAATTACGTTAGATACACTAAATGGCTTATCAACGGGTATAGTTGTTGCTTTAATTCCTGGAGCCCTAATTAATCAATTGGTAAAAGCATTGCTGCCAAGCATGCCTCAATTAAGCTTTATTTTAGCTTTGACCACCTTTGCTTCGGCATTGTTGCCAGCAATCAGTGCTGTCTGTGTCGGTATGACTGGTAAATTAACACCAATCCAAACCTCATCTATTGCTTTAGCGGCAACAGCTGGAGCTGGTAACTTTGTGATGAACAAAGGTAAAGTTGCAGTAATGGGCAGTGGTGACGTTATTAACACGGCCATCACTATTATGATAGCTTACGGCCTAGTTTTGTTTTTTGGTAAGAAATTAAAAGCATACACAATTCTATTAGTTCCACTGCTTGTTCTGCTAATTGCCGGAGGAATTGGCTGTCTTACGCGCATCCCTGTTGGTCAATTAACCAGTTTGATTGGAGTCGGTGTTGAAAAATTGACGGCATTGCAACCAATTATTATGGGAATGTTGATGGGAATAGTATTTGGGTTGCTTATAGTTTCCCCCATTTCTTCAGTCGGTATCGCCACCGCGATAAGCATTTCTGGTATAGCTTCCGGTTCTGCCAATTTAGGTATTACAGCTGTTGCTTTTTCTTTAGCTGTTTTCGGTTGGAAAGCAAATAGTTTTGGTACCTCAATAGCCCACTTCTTGGGTTCTCCTAAAATGCAAATGGCTAATTTAATGACTAATCCCAAATTACTTATCCCGCTTTTAATTAATGCCGGTATAATGGGTGCTCTAGGTGCAGTATTTCAAATTCAAGGTACACCGATGAGTGCGGGATTTGGCTTTTCGGGATTAATTGGCCCTATTGCCGCCATGGCAAATCGCCCAGCGAATTTGGTTAATATTTTACTGATTGCTGTTCTTTTCTTTGTGTTACCTATTGCATTAGGTATCGCAATGAATTACCTCTTTAATAACAAAGTTCATCTTTTTACCAGCAAAGACTTTGAACTAGATTTCAGTTAGTTTAAAATCTCTATCCTTCTTGTTTTAATAACTTGTTGCTATAATTAAATAGGGAGGGTATGAAAATGATCAAATTCTATGGTTATAAACGCTGCTCAACTTCAAGAGCTGCTCAAAAATGGCTGACCGATCACAATGTTAAATTTGAATTTCAAGATTTGGTTGAAAAGCCACCAAAAAAAGAAGATCTAGTAAAATGGATGAGTCAACATCAGGACCGTGGGTTAAAGTACTTTTTTAATACTCACGGGCAAGATTATCGTCAATTACATCTCAAAGATCAGATAGCAGATATGTCTATTGAAGATGCCGCTGACATGATGTCCAAAAATGGTAAGTTAATTAAACGTCCATTAGTGGTTGAAAATGATCAGCTCACTTGTGGTTTTAATGAAAAAAATTACCAAGAGGTGTGGCTTAAATCCGAGAAAAATGATAACTAAGAAAGAAGAAGGTTCTAATTATTTAGTAACCCTCTTTTTTTATTCTCACCACTGACTTTCTAATATTTGGCATAACAGGTAAAATAATACAAAAAGGAGAATTTTATGAAATATAATCAATATGCTTATGTGAAAACTGATTACAAAACACAAGTTAAAGAATTACTGCAAATTAAATTTTTACCAATGAATTATGAAAAACGCTCTTTTTCAAATCTTTTAGGTGAACTTACTGCAAATGCAGTGGCAGTGATTGACCCACGAGACGAAAGTGCCCGTAAAGCAAAATTAGCTGAGTTTGCAGTTTCTGATGTCCAGACTCTTAATGCTTTTTTAGATACCAATCCCGAGGAAATCACTTCTAGCCAATTTTATAATGTTGCATTGCAACTTCTTGGCTACCATGTTGGCTATGATTATCAACTAAATGACCCTTTGGCTTTTATGGGAAAGCAGGCATTACCTTACATTGAGAAAATTAACGACAAGAAATCTCTTATTCAAGCTTTTTATCGTTTGCTTAATACTCGTGCCAAAAATGGACAACTGCTAATAGATGTCATGGCGGGTCAAGGCTATTTTTACAATAGAAAAACGGAATTTGCACCTAATGAGTTTCTCTTTTTTAATGGTAAAAGTATGCCTGTTTTTGATACCAGCAAGGTGATCCGAGAAGTCGTTTATGTTGAAAGTGATTTGGATACAGACGGTGATGGGAAGAGTGATCTTTTACAAACAACAATTTTTCGTCCAATTGAAAGTGAAACTTTACCGGTTCCTGCTCTTTACACTGCTAGTCCCTATTTTGGCGGTATCATTGATAACGAAAAGCGCAACCACAACGTAGATGAAAATTTGACTGATGCCACTGAGTGGACTAATCCACAATATCGGGCCTCTGCAATTGTTAAAGCAAAAAAGCCGCTGGATAGTGAAAGCTCATCTAGGCCGGTAGAACAAGCCGTCGGCAAATCTTCTTACGGTCTGAATGAATATATGTTGGCTCGTGGATTTGCCAGCGTATTTGCTGGCGCTATCGGAACACGGGGCAGCGACGGTCTCAGAATTACTGGTGCTCCGGAAGAAACCGAAAGTGCCAAGGAAATAATTGAATGGTTGCACGGAGACCGCATTGCTTACACTGATAGAACACGTCAACACGAAACTAAAGCAACTTGGTGTAACAAAAAAATTGGGATGACTGGTCGTTCCTATTTAGGGACTCTGCAAATAGCCATTGCTACTACAGGTGTAGCTGGCTTAAAAACAGTCATTTCTGAAGCTGCCATTTCTTCCTGGTATGATTATTACCGCGAGCATGGCTTGGTGATTGCACCAGAAGATTGCCAAGGTGAAGATTTGGATATGCTTGCAGAAACTTGTCAGTCTAATTTGTGGGATGCTGGAGATTATTTAAAAATTAAGCCTAAGTTTGACGAAATGCAGAAAATTTTACTAAAAAAGGCTGATCGCAAAACTGGTCAGTATTCAGATTTCTGGGAAAAACGCAACTACCGCCATCATACTGATAATATTAAGTGCTCCTGGATTAGCGTTCATGGTCTAAATGACTGGAACGTCAAGCCTAAGAACGTCTATAAAATTTGGCAAAAGGTCAAAAACCTTCCTGTTGCACATCACCTTTTCTTGCATCAGGGACCTCATTATAATATGAATAATTTGGTTTCAATTGATTTTACTGATCTAATGAACTTATGGCTGGTTCATGAACTCCTGGGCATTGAAAATAACGCATACAAGCAGTGGCCAACTGTGCTTATTCAGGATAACCTAAAAGCAGATAAGTGGCACAAAGAAAAGGATTGGTGTAATGACATTGGCAGCGAAACTGTTTATTTCCCTAATTACGATAATGAGTTAACCAAAGATGCTAGCAGCAAACAAAAACTTTCCTTTACCGATGTTGGTGGAACTGAATTTAAAAAGGCAAAAATTTCTGAAAATGACTGGCAATACCAATTTATTTGTGGTGAAGAAAAATGGTCAAAAGCTAGTTTGCGTTTTACTACGGATGAATTTATTCATCCAGTAACAATCGTTGGTCGACCAGAAATACGTCTGCGTGTTTCATCAAGTCTTAACAAAGGACAGATTTCCGTCGCCCTGGTAGAAATTGCTGATCGCAAGCGCTTAACTCCTACTCCCAAAATTTTAATGTCTGGCGGACAAGAACTGGGTTTTCATTTTCAACTTGACTCTTTGCAAGAATTTATGCCTGACAAATTAACTCATGCTAAATTAATTACTAAAGCCCACATGAATCTGCAGAATTACGCAGATATGAAAAAGCCACGTAGTATTAAAGCCGGTGAGTTTTATGACTTGCAGTTTAAATTACAGCCAACTTATTACACAATGCCTGCTGGCAGCAAACTTTGTTTAATTATTTATTCTACTGATCAAGGAATGACCAAAAGACCTCTTGAAAATACAGATTACACAATTGATCTGTCTGAAACTGCCATTAAATTTAGTACTAAATAAATCTAATTTTATTTATGCCAGAACTTTTAAAAGTTAAACATAAAAAGCAGCCGTGTTAAAAACACAGTTGCTTTTTAAATTACCAAATTTTATTTGATGTTTATTGTAGCAAACGACCTGTTTTCTAGTGCAGTCAATAATGCACGTGCAGTATCTAGACTGGTAATTAGCGGAATATTTTGCTGAATAGCAGTCTGACGAATAACAAAGCCATCAGATGTTTTAGCCAGATCATGTCCCATAGTATTAATTACCAAATCGATTTTGCCAGTTTTCAATTCATTTAAGATATTTGTGTCAGTGTCTTCATGAATTTTATCTACCAAAGCAACATGTAAATGATTTTGTTTTAAAAATGTTGCTGTGCCACTGGTAGCAAAAATACGGTAACCGATTTGGGCAAATCTTTTGGCAATAGGCAAAATTTCTTGTTTATCACGGTCTTCGATTGTTAATAAAATATTGCCGCTGTCAGGGATCTGCATGTTTGCACCTGAGAAAGCTTTGTAAAGTGCCTTAGGAAAACTAAAATCACTACCCATGACCTCACCAGTTGACTTCATTTCTGGTCCTAAATAACTGTCAACATCAGAAAGTTTGCTAAATGAGAACACTGGGGCTTTAACACTAATCATTTTAGTTTCTGGTGCCAGGCCATCATCATAACCCTGTTCCTGTAAACTTTCACCCATAATTACTCTGGTTGCCACCTGCGCCATTTCAATAGAAGTAATCTTGCTTAAAAAAGGTACAGTACGACTAGCACGAGGATTGACCTCAATAATATAAATTTCACCATCGCGCTCAATTAACTGCAAATTCATTATTCCGCGACAATTAAGCTTTAACGCTAACTTCTTAGTAATGTCGGCTATTTTTTGTTTAATTGTGGGAGAAAATGTTTGAGCAGGATAAACAGCCATGGAATCTCCGGAGTGAACTCCAGCATGTTCAATATGTTCCATTATTCCGGGAATAAGTACCCTTTCGCCATCGCAAATCGCATCGACATCACACTCGCGCCCATCAAGATAATCATCAACTAAGATTGGATGACTGCTTGCAATATCCACATGATTTTGCAAATAGTCTTCAAGTTCTGGCTGATTATAAACAATTTCCATTGCTTTTCCACCCAAAACATAACTTGGTCTGACTAAAACCGGATACCCCAACTTGTCTGCTGCTTTGATAACACCATCATGTGTGGTAGTCGTAATTCCTTGCGGTTGCTTCAAGCCCAATTCTTTTACTACTTGATCAAACAATTCGCGATCTTCAGCTCTGTTCAGGTCTTCCACACTGGTACCCAAGATTTTAACACCATGCTTTTCTAGCCCAGCTGCCAAATTAATTGAAGTTTGACCACCAAACTGGATAATTACACCTTCAGGTTGCTCAAGATCACAGACATTTAAGACATCTTCTAAAGTAAGTGGCTCAAAATATAATTTATCAGAAACAGAAAAGTCGGTTGAAACGGTTTCTGGATTTGAATTAATTACAATAGCTTCATAACCCATTTTTTGTAATGCTTTGACACAATGAACAGTGGCGTAGTCAAATTCCACACCCTGACCAATACGAATTGGACCTGAACCAACAACTAAAACTGATTTTTTACTATTCTTCCGACTCTCATTTTCGGTATCGTAAGTAGAATAGAAATAAGGAGTTTGTGAGATAAATTCTCCAGCACAAGTATCTACCATTTTATAAACTGGCACTAAATGGTTCTGCTTGCGCAAATCTCGCACTTGGTCTTCATCCTCATGCCACAAATTTGCGATAGTATGGTCACTAAAGCCGTATTTCTTAGCATTTTTGAGCACAGCCAGATCATCTGGATTAGCCTCAATAGTCTTTTCTAGATCAACAATATGCTTGACAATATCTAGAAAATAGAAATTAATTTTGGTTAATTCATGTAAGTCTGACATTGCATAGTCTCTGCGAAAAGCCTCCGCTAAATAAAAGAGACGGTCATCCTGAGCTTTAACCAGTTTATTTTCCAGTTCTTCATCACTTGCATCGTGTGCTTCAGCTGAATAAAAGTCTTTTTGGTCAATTTCCAAAGAGCGAACAGCTTTTTGAAAGGCTTCTTCAGCTGTTCTGCCTATAGCCATGACTTCTCCAGTCGCTTTCATTTGTGTGCCAAGTTCACGATTTGCTTTGGCAAATTTATCAAAGGGCCAGCGCGGTATTTTGCAAACAACATAATCCAGGGCTGGTTCAAATTCTGCAAAAGTAGTGCCCGTTACTGGATTCTTTATTTCATCTAAAGTAAGACCCACCGCGATTTTAGCAGCCATCTTAGCAATGGGATAACCCGTGGCCTTTGAAGCCAAGGCAGAAGAACGGGAAACACGCGGATTAACCTCAATGACATCATAATTAAAACTATTTGGATCAAGGGCTAACTGAACGTTGCAGCCACCTTCAATTTTTAACGCCCGAATAAGTTTTAAAGAACAGTCACGCAACATCTGATATTCTTTATCAGATAATGTCTGAGACGGTGAAAAAACAATTGAATCTCCCGTATGGATACCGACAGGATCAAAGTTTTCCATACAGCAAACAATCATGGCATTATCGTCATGATCTCTCATGACTTCAAATTCAACTTCCTTGTACCCTGCTATTGACCGTTCAATTAAACATTCAGTAACAGGAGATAATTCCAAGCCATTTTTGGCGATTTTAGCGAGTTCATCCCTGTCATTGCAAATGCCGCCACCAGTTCCACCCATAGTGAATGCCGGGCGAACAATGATGGGATAACCAATTTTGTCTCCAAAATCTAATGCCTCTTGCACTGTCTTTACACTAGTTGAAGGTGGCACTGGCTCTCCTAATTTTTGGCACAATTCTTTAAATTTTTCTCTGTCTTCGGCTTGTTCAATTGAATTGAGCTTTGTTCCCAATAATTCAATGTTTAGTTCATCTAAAATACCACTTTTAGCTAATGATAAAGCCATATTTAAACCAACTTGACCACCTAAAGTCGGTAAAATAGCATCAGGAAATTCTTTACGGATAATACGTGATACTGATTCTACAGTTAATGGTTCAATATAAACTTTATCGGCTATTGTGGTATCAGTCATAATTGTGGCAGGATTAGAATTAACCAGAACCACTTCATAACCTTCTTCACGCAAAGCAAGGCATGCTTGTGTACCGGAATAATCAAATTCTGCAGCTTGACCAATAATAATTGGTCCTGAACCAATTACCATTATTTTTTCAATATCAGTTCTTTTAGGCATGATTTTCAACATCCTTTCTTTGGTCAATCATTTGCATAAAGTAATCAAAGATGCCTTCTTCATCGTGAGGGCCAGGCGTACTATCAGGGTGAAATTGGACGGAAAAAGCAGGATATTTCTTGTGCCGCAAACCTTCGATAGTACCGTCATTAACTTCAACATGAGTAACCATTAAAATATCAGGATCAATTGAATCTCGGCTAACAGCATAGCCATGATTCTGTGAGGTAAAGCCAATATTTCCTGTGGCTATTTCACGTACAGGATGATTAAATCCCCGATGACCAAATTTCATTTTATAAGTATTCGCTCCATTAGCCAGAGCAAATACTTGATGACCCATGCAAATTCCCATTAAAGGAACATGCTTTTCTACTTCTCGGACCATTTTGACTGCACCCTGCATTTCTAAAGGATCTCCAGGTCCATTAGACAGCAAAACGCCATCCGGATGAAGAGATAATATTTTTTCAGCTGAAGTAGTATAAGGCAAAACTATACAGTTGCAATCTCGTTTGCTTAATTCACGCAAAATACTATTTTTTAATCCAAAATCTACTACAACAATATTGCGCTTTGAGCCCGGCACAGGATAAGATTTTGTAGTCGCAACTCTTTTAACTACGTCCTTTGAAAGTTGACTTGCTTTTAATTGCTCTGCAATCGCAGCAGCATTCTCCTTAGAATCACAAATTTGACCCTTCATTGTACCGTAGGCACGTAATTTTTTAACCAGTTTTCTGGTATCTATTCCTTGAATACCAGGTACATCTAGACTCTTTAAAAAATCTGGTAAAGTAGTTTGCATGCGCCAATTATCAGGGTGTCGTGCCACTTCATGGCAAATCACTCCTTTTATGCCCGGCTCAAGTGATTCATAATCTGCCAGCGTGATCCCATAATTGCCAATTAACGGATTAGTAAAAACTAAAATTTGATCAGCATACGATTGATCGGTAATTGCCTCTTGATAACCTGTCATTCCGGTTGTAAACACGACTTCACCTTTAGTCGCTTGACTTCCACCAAAGCCTTTGCCTGCAAATATACTGCCATCTTCTAAAATTAAATATCTCATTTACTTTCCTCACTTTGAAAAACAATCTGGCCGTCGACCATTGTTAAAACAGTTTGGCCATAAACTGCATCACTATTAAAAGGAGTATTCCTTCCCTTAGACTTAAAATTAGCTGCATTAATAGCTTCTTTTTTGTGAAGATCGAAAATTGCAATATCTGCCGGTTGACCTAAAGCTATTTTTCCAGCTTTTTCCAAACCAAAAGTTTTAGCGGGAGCCAAAGTGAGCCAATTTAATAACTGCTCAAGAGTAAAAATACCAGTTTTAACAAATTTAGTGTAGAGCTCACTAAAAGCCGTTTCGCTGCCAACAATACCAAATGCAGCCGTGGCAAAACCATTTTGCTTATCACTTGCAGTATGAGGAGCATGATCAGTAGCTATCATGTCAATTGTGCCATCAAGTAATCCAGCTAAAAGTGCTTTTTGATCTCCTTTGGTTCTCAAAGGCGGATTCATTTTAAAATTAGCATTATCACTGATAATATCTTCTTCTCCTAATAGAAGATGATGAGGAGCAACTTCGCAGGTAACATTAATACCTTTACTTTTAGCAATTCTGATCAATTCAACGCCTTTCTTAGTAGAAACATGGCAAACATGGTAATGAACGCCAGTCTTTTGCGCCAATAATAAATCTCTGGCAATTTGAGTTGTTTCAGCTAATTCAGTAATTGGAGCTAAATTAAATTCACTAGCCTTTTGACCTTCATTTATAACGCCATGTTTGAACAACGAATCATCTTGAGCATGTTCGGCAATAATTAAATTATTAGCCTGCGCCCTTTGCATTGCCAAATACATCGTGCCAGCATTCTGAACACCTTTGCCATCATTGCTCAGTGCAATACAGCCAGCTTTTTTTAGAGCTGCATAATCAGGAATTTCATTAGTATCTTCATTAACTGTAATAGGTGCATATTGCAAAATATGGACTACACCATTTTCACAATTGTTTTGTACCATTTTACTCATAAGTTCTGATGTATTGGGTACCGGTACTACATTCGGCATTGCACAAACAGTAGTGAAACCACCATGTGCTGCTGCCAGCGAACCGGTTCTGACATTTTCTTTATCAGTTTGTCCAGGATCTCTGTAATGAACATGTACATCAACAAGTCCTGGGCTTACTAATTGATTTTTGGCATCAATTATATTTTCTGCTTTTAAACCAATACCAATTGCAGAAATTACACCATTTTTAATTAAAAGGTCACCATGTACTATTTCTCCATCAGTATAAATATAGCCATTTTTAATCACAGTTGTCATCAAGACAATCCCCCTAATTTGCGTCCACGCATAACTGCTTCAATCATTGCCATTCTCATAAAAACGCCATTTTCCATTTGCCTTACAAACCGACACTTTGGAGCTTCAACTAAGTCACCGCTAAGTTCAACATCATGGTTAATCGGACCCGGGTGCATAATAATGGCATCATCTTTCATTTGCTCATATCGCTTTTGGTTAATTCCATATTTTGCTTGATACTCTTGAGCATCAAATTTTGCTTCGTTAGGATCACCAGCGTGTCGTTCGTGCTGAACTCTTAACAGCATCATTACATCCATTTTATTAATCAAGTCATCAATTGGTTTATATTCACCATACTTATCGTATTGTGTGTCATACCAATAATCAGGACCAGAGAAATAAACTTTGGCTCCAAGCCTGGTCAAAAGTTCCATATTACTTTTAGCAACTCGAGAATTAGTAATATCTCCTACGATAGCTACTTTAAGGCCCTTAAAATGGCCAAAATGCTCATGAATTGTCATCATGTCAAGCATACATTGTGATGGGTGCTGACCGCTTCCATCTCCGGCATTTATCACGCCTATATCAAGGTGTTGGTTTTGCTTGGGGTGTATCAGTTGGTTATAGTATTCATTTTCAGTATGCCTGATAACTTCAAGATCAATCCCGAGAGCTGCCATGATAAGTGAAGTATCGTAAAGCGTTTCACCTTTTTTGGTTGAACTGTGAGCAGGGTCAAATGGTATTACGCTTAATCCTAATTTTCTTTCTGCCATTTCAAAACTCGTGTGAGTTCTGCTAGAATTTTCAAAAAACATGTTTGTGACAAAAACTGGTTGTGTTAGGTGTGGACGAGCACCACCTTTTTTAAAGAACTCAGCTCTTTCAATAAGTGCCATTACTTCTTCAACTGTTAAGTTTTCGACACTTACAAATGATTTTAGGGTAACAAGATTAATATTTTTCATTTTTACTCTCTTCCAAAAAAATAAACCTAAAGCTTTTCAGCTCCAGGTTTAGCAAAAGGGTTTTTAGTATAGTCAGAGACTCAATAAAATGAACTCAAACCCTTCTGACCCTCTCTGGAGCCAATTAAACGGTTGAATTAATTTTTTATTGTGGCAATGGTTTTAATTCCACATTGTCTTTATTATCAATTTCTTCTACATGAACAGCTATCTCTTCATGTGATGAAGTTGGAATGTTTTTACCAACAAAATCTGCTCGAATTGGAAGTTCGCGATGACCACGGTCAACCAAAGCAGCAACGGCAATTGAACTAGGTCTGCCTTTATCCATTAAAGCATCCATTGCTGCTCTAATTGTCCGACCGGTAAAAATAACATCATCAACTAAAATCACGTGTTTATTGTTAATTTCAACACCGAGTTCACTCGAATTAACAACGGGATCTAGTTTTAATGATGCATCGTGACGATCATCACGATATAAAGTAATATCAAGCTGACCAAGTGGAACATCAACACCTTCAAGCTTCTGAATCCGATCATGAATGCGTTGAGCTAAATATACACCACGAGTTTTTATTCCTACCAGAACCAAATTCTCCGTGCCTTTATTTCGTTCAATGATTTCATAAGTAATTCTTGTCAACGCTCTTTTCATTGCTGAGGCATCCCAAATTTCTTTTGTCATTTTTTTCTCCTGTAGTACATTGCCCATGAAAAAAGCACTTAATCTATTTGAGACTAAATGCTTTGTAAAAGTCAATACTTAATTGAGCTTTCCTTGCTAGCCTCACGGGACTAATTTTAAAGGACATCTGTTTAAATATACTGTTTCGAATTCAAATTGTCAATAGTAAAGTTGGATATTGCTAATGTTAGCTTTTTAGTTATATTCAACTTGACCAACTAAATCTTTAATATCATTGACTCCTAAATTATTCAAAACCTGCGGTAAGTCATGGACAATATGCGGACAAGCTAAGGGATCCTTAAAATGGGCACTACCTACTGCAACAGCGTTAGCACCAGCAAGCATAAATTCAACCACATCTTCAGCCGATGCAATTCCCCCCATACCGATAATTGGCAAATTTGTAACCCGTCTTACCTGATTAATCTGATATAAGGCAATGGGCTTCACTGCAGGACCAGAGTAACCACCAAAATTATTTCCAAGAAGAGGTTTGCGAGTCTTTATGTTAATCCTCATACCAGTTACAGTATTTATTAAAGATAAGCCATCAGCACCACCTGTTTCAGCAGCCTGCGCTAATGCAACTATATCAGTTACATTAGGCGTCAACTTTACAAAAACGGGCAAATCAACTGTATTTTTTATTGCAGCAGTCAGTTTCTCCACCACTCTTGGATGAACACCAAATGCCATTCCACCTTGAGCAACATTGGGGCAAGAAACATTAATTTCCAGAGCATTAACCAGTTTGGAATCTGACAGCTTTTGAGCAACTTCAATATAGCCTTCTTCACTTTCACCGCCTACACTGGCAATAATCGGTAGTGCTGGATATTGCTTTTTTAAATTAGATAACTTTTCGCTGATAACTTTATCAATCCCGGGATTGGTCAAACCAACTGAATTTAATACACCGTTATCTAAAACTGCAATTTGTGGTTGAGGATTTCCTAAACGCGGATTCGGAGTAGCAGTTTTAATAATTAGCGCTCCCAGTTCGTTCAAATCAAATTTTTTTGCCGCTGGCACATCTGCGAAACCGAAAGTACCACTAGCAGGCATCACTGGGTTTTTCAAATTAAGTCCAGGCAATTTTACACTGATGTTTGTCATTTTACCCTCCAAAAATGTAAGCTCACTGTCAATACAATTATTTTTGGATATATTTTACACAATTTCTTTACTTTTTAAAAACAAAATTTTTATTGTATTTTATAAACAAAAATGGTAATCTCATTAATGATAAACTTTAAACGGTACAGAGAGACCGCAAGTTAAAAACAAGACTTAAATTAAATAAAAGGTCTATTTTGATGCACTCTCGTACCAAAATAGGCTTTTTTTGTGGAGGTTTTAATGGAAAAAGCAGTATTTGTAGCTTTGGACTTTGACAACCAAAATGATGTTCTTGAATTGCTAACAAAGCTAGGTCATCCCCAAGAAACATACTTAAAGATTGGTATGGAACTTTATTATCATTATGGATCAGAATTTGTAAAGAGTTTAGTAAAACAAGGATATCAGATTTTTTTAGATCTTAAATTACATGATATTCCTAATACAGTTTATCAAGCTGCAAGACAGATTGCTCAATTAGGTATTTTATGCACAACAGTACATGCTTTGGGCGGAAGTGAAATGATTTTAGCCGCAAAAAAGGGCTTGATAGATGGAACACCAACTGGAAATGAAACTCCCAAATTACTAGCAGTTACAGAATTGACCTCAATTTCAGAAAAAATTTTGGCAAATGAACAAAACTGTTCATTATCAATGGCAGAGCAAGTAGTTAGTCTGGCACAAACTGCAAAAAAAGCAGGTGCAGATGGTGTGATATGTTCGCCACTTGAAGTGAAAAATCTTAAAAATCAGGTTGGTTCTGATTTTTTATACGTCACACCAGGAATCAGATTGTCAAATAGTACCACTGATGATCAAAAGCGTATAGCCACACCACAAAAAGCAAAAGAATTTGGTTCAAGTGCTCTTGTAGTGGGTCGACCAATTACGCAGGCTGAAGATCCCGCTTTAGTTTATCGAGAAATTAAAAAGGAGTTTGAGTAAAATGCATCAAGATCAAATTATTAATAAGTTAGTTGAAGAAAAAATTATTACGATATCACCTGACAAACCCTACACTTATGCAAGTGGTATGTTATCTCCCATTTATACTGATTTAAGATTAACTGTTTCCTATCCAGACTTGCGTAACTGGATTGCTTCAGATTTAGCAGCTCTTATTAAAGAAAAATATCCAGATGTAAGTATAATCGGTGGCGTTGCTACTGCCGGAATTCCCCATGCAGCCTGGGTAGCCACTAAATTGCACTTGCCAATGATTTATGTACGCCCAAAGCCAAAAGATCATGGTAAAGGTAAACAAATTGAAGGTCGCTTTAATAGCAACGATCAAATTGTACTAATCGACGATTTAATTACAACTGGTGGCTCAGTTATTAATGCAGTAAAAGCAACTGAAAAAGAAGGCGGCAATGTAATCGGCGTAAGCTCAATATTTACCTATTATTTAAAAGATACTAAAGCTAACTTTGCTCAAGCTAACGTTGACTATAGTCCTTTGTTAACATATCCTGAACTATTGCAAAAAGAAAAAGAGATGAAATACATAACTTCAACAGAATATGAAGCTTTAAAGACATGGCACGAAGATCCTTGGGAATGGGGTAAAAAGTTCCAATAAAAAGCAAAGCCAATTATATTATGAGATATTAAAAACTGACCAATCTTTTACTAAGACAAGATTAGTCAGTTTTTCTTTTATTTAAAAAGGTTTAATGGTGCCTTATTGCACCGTTCAAACGAACGCGGTAATGGAAATAAACCAATATCATAAACGGTATTAAAATTAACTGTACTAAATAAAAGTATTTAACTGGTAATAAGTCATTTATAAATCCCATGATTATAGGACCGAAAGCCATGCCAAAGTCAAGACCTAAGTAAAATGTGCTACTTGCTAAGCCCTGCTCACTAATTGGCGCTAAGAGCATTGCAGTTGACTGTAAAACTGAATACATTAGACCATAACCAATAGCCATAAAAGCAGCTGCGAGAGCCATTATCCAGTTATTTTTCATTGTTGCCAGCAAAATCAGGTAAATAAGGGTGGCAGCAACACTAAACCAAAACCAAGTGCCAAATTTAACAGTATCAAAGAGATTTTTTAAAACTATTCGAATAAGCAATAGTACAACAGCATAAATTAAAAAATAGGAGCCTACATTTACACTCAAATGACGCTCTTCAACGTAAGTAACCAGATCAGCTTGTGTGGCAAAATAAGGGAAGGCAAACAAAGTAGTGAGCATTGCTATAGGCAATACGTTTTTTTGAATAATTTTAAGATGCAAAAATGATTTTTTCTGTTCTGATTGTTTAACTTTTTTAGGTTTTGCCTTATTGCCAACAAATTGAATTATAATGACCATTAAAAGGGCCGAAACTGCAGAAGCAATAATAGCAGTTCTGTATCCTGTTTTTTGATAAGTACTAATAGCCAGTGCCGGAGCAACAGCCATCGCAAGTGCATTCATCAGACCATAAAATCCCATTGCCTGACCAACGTGAGCACGTGGTACCAAAAAGGCAAGCCAAGTCGTCATGCAAACGGTGCAAAGAACATAGCCTGAACCGTTAATTAACCGAAAAAGGAGCAACCAATTGCTTGCCGGTGCTATTACGTAGCCGGTTACACCGACCACTATGAGAATTCCGCCGATAAAAGATAAACGGTATTTTGAAAATTTATCTGTCAAATTGCCAGCAATCGGTCGTAAAAACATTGCAGCTATACTCATAATTCCCACAATTAAGCCTGCAAAGCCACTACTAGCTCCCAAACTTTTAGCATAGCCGTTAATCAGAGGGTTCACAAACATGGTACTAAACATAAAAAAGAATGAAGCTGCCATAACTAATAATACATCTTTAGTATAAACCGTTTTTCCTTTTGTCATTTTTACCTCACTTACTTTAAACTTGACTTATCTATTCTATCACTTAAAGGTTGGCATATAACAAAATGAACTAAAAAGACGATCTTAAGTTAAAACATGCAATTACATGTGACCAGGAGTTATTTTGCTTAATATTTGACATCCTTTTTAAAGTCATATGATTTGGCCAAAAAAGGTTGTATGAGAGTTCAATACAACCTTTAAACTAGTGTATATGTGATTTTAAGATGTTTATTCATAGAAGAATTTTATAATTAAATCTACATGTGTGTAATATTTTTACTTAATTAAGGCAAAAATTTTACAAATTTAAACTTCTTTCTTTAATATTAGTAATTATAGTAGTGAGTTGAATTTACCTTATTTGACTTCTCTCGCTACTAATTTCTGCGTTAAGGATAAATATAATCTTTAGCATGATTAAACACTTTATAAATTTATTCCTAACATTGTATTTCGGAAAGCAACTTCAATTGATTACTCCATTGAGGTTGCTTTTTTTACTACATAACATATCCTTTCTTAAACTATTAATTAAAATTTTAAATTCAAATATCTATCCTAAATTATTTAAAATAACACTACCTCTCTAATATTATGTCTAATATATGTTAAATTAATTAGATAATATAATCCTAATAAATGAAGTCTTAAATGTCAATAAATTATTAAATTTTAAAAATATGTTTTCATTACAAAATATTATAAATAAATTTACATAAAATTTAAATAACAAAAAATATTATATTTTTCAAATAAATATAAAATATAATAAGTATTTTATAGAGTTTAATTGCATATATTTTTATTATAAATAACGCTAATAATATTATATGTAATAAAAATAAGTTAAATATTTATTATTATTTTGAAAACGCACACAAAAAGTTGTATGTCTAATTAATCCTTATTTTATTACTATTATTTCTAATAATAAAATAAAAAAATAATTACATAATAGCAGTTAATTAATATTTATAATTTGTTATTAAATAAAATTAATGCTTGCATCTATAATTTTAAGTATTTTTGAACGATTTCTAAATTTATCGCAATACTTGAGCAATTACATATCGGTTACTTTTTAAATTTAATAACTTCCCGCTAAAAAAGTGAAGAGAAATACCATTTATATGCGGCTAAAGAGAATATTAGTTATTCTAATTATTTTCAACTAGTTGAAAAATTACTTAATGGCTAATTGGTCTAGTTAAAAAACTTTTCTAAAATAAAAAACGTCAAGCTAAATTGTAGCTTGACATTATAATATTGGGCACATGCAAGAAAAATAATTAGCCCGTTCTTTATCAGACTTTACATTATTTCCCTAATTAATAAATTTCCAGTTTTTAAATTTCGCTCTTATTATAAAACTAAAACAAAATTTTTTAGTAGCCCATATAACGATTTCTTTCCCAGTCAGAAACAGTTTGAGTGTATTGGGACCATTCTAATTCTTTAGAATCAATGAAACTTTGAGTCAAATGTTCACCCAGAGCTGCTTGAATTAATTTATCCTTTTTAAAGGCTTTTAAGGCATTGTGCAATGTTGAAGGAAGTGGCTTTATTCCCATCTCATTAAGTTGTTCCTCACTTAAATCAAATAAGTTGCACGTAACAGGATCCATAGGCATCTTTTCTTCCTTAATTCCGGCCATTCCTGCACTTAAACATGCGGCTAAAAGCAAATATGGGTTAGCTGTAGGATCAGCAGAGCGCATTTCAAGACGAGTATTTAATTCCCCTGCAGAAGGTACTCTAACCATAGGAGAACGATTCTTTGAAGCCCAAGAAATATATACTGGAGCCTCAAAACCCGGAATTAAACGCTTGTATGAGTTAACAGTCGGGTTGCCAACTGCTGTAATGGCGCGTGCATGCTCCAAAATACCATTTAAAAAGTATAAAGCAGTCTTGGATAAATGATATTTATTATTTTTATCATAAAACGCATTTTTATTGCCTTTGAATAAAGACATGTTGGTATGCATCCCGTTACCAGCTTGACCTTGCAAGGGCTTAGCCATAAATGTGGCAAACAGCCGATGTTTCTTAGCTATTTCACGCACAATCATTTTAAAAGTTTGCACACGATCAGCAGTTGTCAACGCATCATCAAATCTGAAATCAATTTCCTGCTGACCATCCCCTACTTCGTGGTGTGCAGCTTCCACTTCAAAACCGATACTTTCCAAAGTTTCAACAATATCTCGGCGACAACTTGCACTTTCATCGTTTGAGGTTAAATCAAAATACGAGGCATGGTCTGGAACCTGAGTAGTCCAATTACCATTTTCATCAAGTTTAAGTAAATGAAATTCGGCTTCAAAACCAATATCAAAAGCAGTAAAGCCCAATTCTTTCATTTGACCAATAACTCTTTTAAGATTATTTCGTGGATCACCTGCAAAAGGTTCACCATCAGTAGTATGAACAGAACAAGTTAAGCAACCAATTTTACCACCTGTACTGTCACCCCAAGGCAAAACGGACCAGGTGGAAAAATCTGGATATAATATCATATCACTTTCTTCCAAACGAACAAATCCGTCAATTGAAGAACCATCAAAGCGCACGTCATTTTCTAAAACCTTGTCTAACTGACTATTTGGAACTTCAACTGCTTTTAATGTTCCATTAATATCTGTGAAAGCCAGTCTAATAAATCTGACATCATCTTCTTTGACACTTTTCCTTATGTCATCTGCTGAAATTTTCTTTGTCATGTTTCTCCACCTAAAAAATCACACAATAATTGGTACAGTCTAAACTAGAAATTTTATTCTTGTTTAAAACTAGACTTAAGATTAGCAAATGATTAAAACCTTGTAAAGTGGTCTAACAAAAAATAGCAAAACTTTACCAAACTTTTACTTTACATTTATAAATATCTTTGATTAATTCTCGAAAAATAATTCATTAACTGCATTGGTAATCGCAATTTTTACATGAGCATAAGTTAATCCGCCCTGCATATATAAGGCATAAGGTGGTCTAATTGGACCATCCCCAGAAAATTCAATACTTGCACCTTCAATAAATGAACCATCAGCCATAATTACTTGATCTTCATATCCAGTATCATTACTTGGAATAGGATCAACGAATGAATTAATTGGCGAGTTTTTCTGTAAAGTTTTGGCAAATCTGATCATTTTGTCCTTGTCATGAAAAATTACTGTTTGAATTAAGTCAGTTCTGTTTTCATTCCACTTAGGAGAAACTTCTAAGCCCATCTTTTCTAATAAAGCTGACGCATAAATTGCACCTTTAATTGCATTACCAGTCACACTTGGTGATACAAAAAGGCCCTCAAAATAATCAAGATTATTGTTTAAACTGGCTCCTTCTTCGCGACCAATCCCACCTGCTGTGAGCCTTACCGCAGTATTCTCAATTAGTTCATGCTTACCAACAACATAGCCACCTATTTTGGCCAATCCGCCGCCAGCATTTTTAATTAAAGAACCAGCCATTAAATCGGCACCATATTCAGTAGGTTCATGTTGTTCAGAGAATTCTCCATAACAATTATCTACAAAAATGATGCTCTTAGGTGAAACTTCCCTGATCATTTTAATCATTGGCTTGATTTTTCCCACTGTAAAACTCGGTCTGGTATTATAGCCTCGTGAACGCTGAATAACAACCATTTTAGGTTGGTGTTTTGTCAACAAATTTCGTGCAGAAGCAAAATCAACACTGCCGTCAGGTAATAAATCAACATGAGAGAACTTAACGCCATATTGCTTCAAACTGCCACGACCGTTGCCGGCAATTCCAATAACTTGTTGCAATGTATCATAAGGCATCCCAGTTAAATAGGTTAATTCATCACCTGGGAGCAGATTGCCTGCCATTGCAGTGGCTAAAGTATGGGTACCAGAAACAAATTGCGAACGGACTAAAGCATCTTCAGTGTTAAAAATTTGTGCGTAAATACGATCTAGCTTATCTCGACCGCTGTCATCAGACCCATAACCAGTGCTGCCAATTAAATCAGATTCAGCAACAGCCTTATCTTTAAAAGCTTCTAAAACTTTATTTTGATTAAATAAGATATTTTGATCAATTTTTGCTAATTGGGGTGCTATCTGCTTGTCCGTCTCAGCTACTATTTTATTTAATTTTTCTGGCCAGTTATTCATTTAACCATTCCTCAACTTTCTGTTTAATTTCATTTAAACAATTCGGATCTTTAAGTGGATCAAACCAAGTGACAGGTAATTGATGACGAAAATACGTCAGCTGCCTCTTAGCATATCTTCTTGAAGCTGTTTTTAAATTTGAAACGCAATTTTCAAGGCTATCTTGTTTTTTAAAATAAGGAAAAAATTCTTTATAACCGATAGCCTGCAGGATCGTATATTCATAAGCCCTATTTTGATAAATAAAATTTGCTTCTTCAAGCAAGCCTTGTTTCATCATTTGATCAACACGCTCATTGATCCTACGGTAAATTACAGTGCGGTTAGAATTGAGACCAATGATAAGGTAATCATATCTTGGTTCTATGTTTTTTTGCTGCTGAGAAAATTTTTTCCCTGTACGCTCTATTACTGTTAGTGCCCGTAAAACGCGTCGGGTATTATTTAAAGGAATTTTTTGAGCGGCATCTGGATCTCGCTTATCTAATTCCGCCCACAATTCATTTTTTCCCTGTTCCTGCAAAAATTTTTCCCATTTATCTGTAATCACTGCTTCTTGGTGAGATGGTTCTCCTAATTGCATTTTGTTTAAAAGTGCATTGACATAAAAACCGGTACCACCTACTAAAAGTGGTAGCTTATTTTGGGCACTGATTTGCTCAACAGCCTTTTCCGCCTGCTCAATGAAATCTACCACAGAATACGGCTCAAAAACTGATCGAGTATCAACAAGATAATGTCGAATCGTCTTTTGTTCTGTTGGAGTTGCTTTAGCTGTTCCAATAGCCACCTCTTTATAAACCTGCATTGAATCACCCGAAATTATTTCAGCATTTATTTTTTGAGCAAGCTGAATTGCCAAAGAGGTCTTTCCAATTGCGGTTGGCCCAACGATTGCCAAAACTTTTTGCATCTTTTTCCTCATTTAATTAATAATATAGAAAAAACACGTTTGAAAAATCAACAAACATGTTTTCTAATCAATATTTGGATTTTTTTGTACGACCGTCCCATTCATCAAAACCATTTTTTAACCATTTAATAGACGAAAAGTTCTTTTTCTGTAGAAATCTGGCAGCACGTAAAGTAACTGATAAAGAATCGGAATATAAATAAACCGGAAGGTCCGACCTTAATTCAGTATATTGATACTTAAGCATCGTGTATGGCAAATTTCTGGCACCATCAATGTGTTTTCTCTTGAAAGGCTCTTTTTCACGTAAATCCACTACCTGAGCTTTACGCATTCCCTTATTAAATTCATCATTAGACAAGTCTCCACCGCCCAGGCGCTTAGTCTGTATTTTATTCCATAACCAAACTGCAATGAAGGCTAAAATTACAATAATTAAAACTGCATCTAGAATAAATAAAAATGTTGACATAAATTGTATTTCTCCTACTAAAAGTTTCTAAAAACAATATACCCTTAATCAAGCTTAAGAGTCAGGCTTATTGCCTTTTCTGCGTTCTTCATATTCGTATTCTCGTCGCAGTATTATTTTTGCAACTAAATAATCATGCTTATCGATTAAATGCGAACGATTGATGTTATCTAGTTCAAGAGCCATCAGTTCAATATCCCAAATTCTCTTTCCTACATGGACAAAAATGCCGTATTTTTCCAAAAGCTGTTGTACATCATACAGAGTTTTCATTATAAGTTGATTACCATACCCATTCTGACAGCTGCCACACAATAAATTATCAAAGCACAAACTGCAACAACGCGCATTTTTATTGAATAATTTCTTAAATTTTTTTCACCCAAAATAACAGCAATTAAAAATCCGGCTATAAAACCGCCAATATGTCCCGGGATATCGATATTAGGAGCAAAAAGATCAAGGCCTATATTAATCAATGCCAGCCAGAATGACTGTCTGCCGAGATAAACAAGAATTGGATTCGTACGATTTTGCAATGCAATAGCAGTCATTGCTCCAAAAAGGCCGAATAAAGCCGTTGAAGCTCCAGCACTAATTGCGTTATCATTTCCCCAAGCCAGGCTTAAAAGATTTCCACCAATACCTGAAAGTAAATAGATGGCTAAAAAACGCCAATGACCTATTATGGTTTCCATATAAACACCTAGGTAATAAATCATCACTGCATTTGATATTAAATGCATAATTCCAATATGCAAAAATTGTGCAGTAAACAGGCGCCACCACTGATTACCTATAATGATAGCATCATTTTTCATAGCCCCCATTTTCATTAAAACATAAATATTTTCGGAGCCACCTATTGCAGTTTCAATTAAAAAGACCAAAAAAAGAATAACCAATATACTGACAGTTATATAACAATTTTTCAGGTTTTGTCGCTGGTTCATAATAGCCTCAGTTATTTCGATAAAATTGCTTCAGGAGTGATAATTGTTTGAATTGGAACATCAGTTGCTTCTATTTTCCAAGCTGCAGTTTCAAAAATCATCTTCGAATTGACCAAAGCTACTGTCTTTGAACTAGGATGTTTTGCCAAAAAGCGATCATAATAGCCCCCACCAAAGCCTAAACGTTGATGCGAATCCAAAGCAAAAGCTAATCCAGGCACAATAATTAAGTCAAGATCATTATTAATCTGAGCGTCCGGTTCACTTACTTCAGCAACACCAAATTTGGACTTAGTTAACTTAGTCATATAACTATAATAAATAAAATCTTGTGAACGTTCACTGTTATCATTAGCCCGTGCTAAATAAACATCTTTTCCTTGATCCCAAAGCTGAGCAATTAGACCTGAGGTATCTACCTCATAAGTAAGAGAAGAAGTTATCCCAATGCTTTGGCATTTGTCAAGGAGTTCAGAATTCATAATATTCTTTAGTAGAACCTGATCTTCAGCATTCTTTTCAGCGGTTTCCGCAAAGCTGCTTAATTTTTCAACTTGTTGTTGTCTAATTTCTTTTTTTAATTTTGTCATGATTCTTCCATATAAAAAATAGCAGGAGCATAGGCTCCTGCCATATTGGTTAATTACTTAGTTTCACGATGAAGAGTAGTATGTCTTTCAACTGGGCAATACTTCTTCAAACTTAAACGTTCCGGATGCTTACGCTTGTTTTTCTTAGATAAGTAACTTCTATCGCCACATTCGGTGCATTCCAAAATGATGTTATCTGCCATTTCTTTCACCACCTACGCTTTTATTCTGACTGTATTATCTTAGCATTTTTCCTTTATTATTACCAGTAATATTCACAAAATTCTACTTTTTATGTAATTTAAAGTAGTCTTGTACCATTGCTTTCGTCATTTGTAGTGTGTAGGAACCTTCCAGTTCGGGATCAAGTCCCGGAAATATTACCGCTGTTGCTATTTCGGGATTATTTGATGGCGCATAGCCGACAAAAGTTGCATTAACCAGCTCAGGCGGATTTTTTTGGTTAGGATTATCTGGATCGTAATAAAATGTCTGTGCTGTTCCTGATTTACCGGAAATAGAAGGTTTCACGTTTTTTAATTTATGTGCGGTACCCCATGAATTTGTGCCATGAACAACGCGCCAAAAGCCTTGTCTGACAATATTCAGTTCATCTGAAGTCCAGGGTATCCGTAACTGAACTTCTGGCTTTTTATTGTAATCCACATAAATTTTTTTGCCATTATTTGAAGTTCGACCAATTGATTGCACAACGTATGGCTGCATTCTATAGCCGCCGTTAGCAATAGTAGAAACATACTGCGCCATTTGAATCAGGGTATAAGCATCATAGTTGCCGTAAGACAAGTCTAACACGGACCCCGAAAGAACTAATCCTTGATCATTAAATGATTTACCTTGAATTCCTGAAATTTCGCCCGGCAAATCAATACCAGTCTTTTGTCCCAATCCAAACATATTAAAATTATGCCGTAAAGGTTCGAACGCTGTTTGGGGCATATGGATAAAACTCTTGGGAACATAATCAGCTTTAATCCATTTCATTGCTAAATGCATCATGTAGATATTACTGGAAACTTCGAGTGCAGTTTCTGCATCAAGTGCACCAAATGTACCTATTGGATAAACTGATTTTTTAACAGGGGTACTTGGCAAATAAATTGGTGTATCGGGCATTACATTATTTGTTGGAGTAATTATTTTGTTAATTAATCCACCACCGACCATTGCACCTTTAACAGCTGAGCCCATTACAAAAGACTGATTAATTACGCCTAAGGCATTATTAGTAGTTTTATTCTTTTTAGGGTCACGATTGATACCTGCCATAGCTAAAATAGCGCCAGTTTTAGGATTCATGGCAACAGCATAGGCTCCATTTGAATAGTGAGCAGCACCGGAACCAACAGCTCCAGCATAAATTTTTTCCAATGAACTTTGGACTTCTTTTTGATATTTAGCATCAAGAGTCAAAACCAAACTTGCACCGGCTTGACCAGAATATACCGATTTCGATTGTTCAATATCGCCTGAATTTTTAGTCCAAACTTTACTCGTAGCTTTCGTTCCCTTTAGCAGTGGTTCATATTTTTCTTCCAAATATGACGTACCTACTCTGTCATTTCTAGAATAGCCATTGGTTAGATAATATTGTAAATTATCACTAGGTAAACCAGCCTTCTCCGTTGATACAGAGCCAATAATACTGCGAATAGAAGAACCGTTGGGATATGATCTTTGCCAGTCAGTACCAATACCTACACCAGGCAAATCTGAAAGATGCTCACCTACTTCTGCAATTTCTTTGTCTGTCAGATGATTATTTTTAATATAAATAGTAGAAAGAGTATAAGCACCAGAAATCTTATTGTAAATTAGAGCTGCTGTTTTCTCACGTGCACTTAATTTAACATGTTCAGCACTAACTTGCTCTTGTATTCTTTTATTAATTAAATTATCATCCTGAGTTTCTCTGACAGATTTAGGAACTTTAGCAGCTTCTTTAGCACTATTTTTTTTATTAGCCAAATAATAATCAATTACTTGCTGCTGTGTCGGTTTTTCGTCTTTAATTGAAATATATTGACTAAGAGAATTTGAAATTGTATAAATGTCTTCACTCGTAGTAGAAACACTTTTGGTATAAGTAATAGCATTTTTAGCTTTATTTCCTACCAATACGCGTCCTTTACTGTCATACATAACTCCGCGAGGAACCTGACTGGAAACAACAGCAGAATTAGATTTTTGCACTTCAGCCTTGAAGCGTGAACCATAGCCAATTTGCAAATAAGCCAGTTGCCCAATTAATGTAGCAAAAAGGACAAAAATAATTCCCAAAATTATCTTCATTCTAATTGGAGTAGAAGCTTGTTTTTTGGAATTATCATTTTTAGTCTTCAGTTTTTTCTTAAAAAAATTCAATTAGACTCATCCTCACTAAACTAGTGTAATTTTAGCAAAAACTAGATGACAAATCTATTGAGATGTTAACTTTTTGAAAAAACTTTAATAGATAACGTGTAAAAGGCAAATAATAAACTGGTTATAAACACTTTATGAAAAAATCTTCTGTAAATTTTCCATTTGTAATAAAATATTGGTGGGATAAAAAATTTAGAAAGAAGATCAAACTATGACACTTAAATATCAAATTGGGGTTGACGCTGGTGGAACCCATACTATGGCAATTGCATATGACTTAAAAGGTCAGGAACTGGCACGTGCTAAAGCAGGACCAGGTCAGGTAAACACAAATTATGAAAGTGCAATAACCAATATTACCAATACTATAAACAAGTTAATTGATGAAATTGACGGAGATTGCCAACGTATCTTATGTGGAATGGCTGGCTTATCTGTAGTTGGTCATGCACCTGAAGTAGCAGCTGAAATTTCGGCAAAAGTTAATAACTTACCGACTAGGGCAATTACTGATTCCCTTTTAGCCCTTTATAATGGCCTTGAAGGTGAAGATGGTGGTTTAGTAATTGCAGGGACTGGTTCTGTTTTTAATGGTTTACAAAATGGCAGAATTATCACCACTGGTGGATATGGCGCTATTCTAGGTGATGAAGGTTCTGGATACGCCATTGCACTATCAGCTTTGAAGTCAGCCTTGCTTAGTTGGGACAAACGTGAAAAAAACGAACTAATTCCAATGTTCAATAAATTGTTCAATGTTGACAACCTCAACGACGCTACTGCTAAATTTTATAAGACAGCAAATGCTGACTTTGCTTCAATGGCAGTTAATGTAGCTCAACAAGCCGATAACGGCAATTCTTTTGCTTTAAAAGTAATCAAGGAACAAGCAGAACTTCTTGCACGTGACATTATTATTGGCATGGATCGTTATGAAGACCCTAAACCAATGAAAATTGCATTGACCGGCTCTGTACTCGCCAACAACCATATGCTGCGAGATTTTCTTGAAAACAAAGTTCGGGAAAAATATCCGGACGCACAATTCTCAATTTCTAACGGTGAAAATGCTCGTGGTGTGGTCTTTGATAAAAGCAAAGATTACCGCTACTTTACCAGTCACTAGAATAATCATAAAAAAAGACCAGAACATATTCATTTACGAAAACGTATATGTTCTGGTCTTAATTTTTAATTTATTGCAAATAATAAAACATTCATGTAAAGGCTGCTAACTATTCTTCAACCTTGTTAATTACCACGTCAAACTTGCCACCAGGAGTTGAAATAGTTACCGTTTCGCCTTTTTTCTTACCTAAAATCGCTTGGGCAATTGGAGAATCATTAGAGATTTTACCATTCATTGGATCAGATTCATCGCTGCCAACGATGGTGTAAGTTTCTGGTTCATCTTCACCAACTTCAGTATAAGTAACGGTTTTACCCACTGCAACTTCATCTGGATCGCTAGAGTTAGCATCAACCACATGAGCATATTTGAGCATTTCTTCAACAACACTAATCCGGTCTTCTAAATGACTTTGTTCATCTTTAGCTGCATCATACTCAGAATTTTCAGATAAATCTCCATAAGAACGAGCAACCTTGATTCTTTCAATTACTTCAGGCCGTTTTACAACTTTTAAATTTTTTAATTCTGCTTCCAGTTTCTCTTTACCTTCAGCAGTCATTGGATATGATTTTTCAGGCATAAAATTTTCTACTCCTTAAAGTTAAAATTCTTTCTGCTTGGTCTATAATATTAACTTAAACTTTTAATGTCAACCATTAACGTATTTCCGCTTTAAGCAGCTTTGTGAGACTTGAATCAATAGAATTCATTGCCTCGTTAACAACTGAATCAGTTAATGTCTCATTTTCATTTAAAAACGTTAGACGATATGCAAAACTCTTTTTATCATCAGCAATATGAGACCCGCGATATACATCAATAATGCGCAAATCATGGAGATACTTGCCACCATTTTCTTTGATGACAGCTTCAACGGCTTGATTAGTAGTATCTTGATCCACCAAAATTGAAAGATCACGTTCAACGGCAGGGAATTTTGGTGCGGTTTGTGCAGTTGTTTGCGGGTTCAATATCAGGGGCACGATGGTATCAAGATCCAATTCATAGCCGTAGATTTCACTACCTTTCATTGTTTTGCTGGTTTCAGTTACTGGGCGACCAATCATTCCAATCATACCCACATAATTGCCTTTAATGTATATGCCAGCTGTTCTTGTAGGGTGCATAGCCATTATTATTTCAGCTTTATATTCAACATCATTTAAATCAATGCCCATTGCTAAAAATAAATTTGTCAGTTGACCTTTAACAAAGAAGAAATCAATTTTTTCATTATCGTGTTGCCAATTTTCAAAGAAAGCGTTACCGGTATAAAGTGTAGCCAAATGCTCGTGTTCATTATAGGTATTGTTTTCGTAATCATAGACACGTCCTTGCTCAAAAATTGCCAATTGATTTTGTTTACGAGCCATATTGTAACTAGCAGCATCAACCAGGCCTGTCATTAAATTTTGCCTTAGAGTTGATCGACTTGAATTTAAAGGCATTTGCACTTTAACAAGTTTCTTAGGCTCCTTTGTAAAAGCAATTGCTTTTTCAGGGGACGTTAATGAATATGAAATTGCTTCTATTAGCCCTTGACCACGAACAATATCTTTAATGTGTCTAATTGTTTCTTCAGTCTTGGAATAGCCACCATGGGTCTCAGCTAAAACTGGTTGTGTGGACTTGATATTGTCATAGCCATATAGGCGCCCAACTTCTTCAACCAAATCAGCCGGAATAGAAATATCCCAGCGCCTCGCAGGTACATCGACAGTTAGCTCATCACTATTTATTTCAGCCTTGAAATTCAAGCGGTTAAAAATAGCAGCTATCTCTGCTGGAGTAATTTTAGTACCCAAAACTTTATTAATGTAAGAAATAGTTGTCTTGATTTGTACTGGTTGTCTTTTTTCAGCACTACCCGTAATCACGCCCTGGTCAATCTTTCCTGAAGCGTCGTTACGTAATAATAAAGCAGCCATATCTAATGCTTTTGTCGTCGCATCCCAGTTGACGCCTTTTTCATAACGACTAGAAGCTTCCGTTCTATTAGCATGACGCAGGGCAGCTTTTCTAATTAAAGTAGGATCGAAAATAGCGGATTCTAACAAAACATCAGTAGTATCAGCTTCAATTTCTGAATTTAGGCCACCCATAACTCCAGCCATCATCACAACTTTTTTGCCATTAGTAATAACAATGTCTTCAGGATCAAGGTCGACCTCCTTATTGTTTAAAAGCGTCAATTTTTCGTTTTCATTAGCTTTTCTAACCACCAACTTATTAGAGGCAAAAGCACGGGCATCATAGCTGTGCATTGGCTGGCCTGTTAAAAGCATAATATAATTCGTTACGTCAACTACATTATTAATTGGTCTAATACCGGCGTTCCATAGCCGTCTTTGCAACCAAAGTGGACTGTCGCCTATTTTCACATTAGTAATTTTGCGCAAATAAAACTTGGGTGCAAGCTTGGAATCCACTTCTACTGTGAAATCTTGGGTCCAGTCCGGACCATCTTCTTTGAGAGTTACATCTTCAACTTGGACTGGTTTGTCGCTGATAGCTCCAACCTCATAGGCTGATCCTTCCATTGATAACGTATCAGCGCGATTAGGTGTAATGTCAAAGTCAAAAATATAGTCATCCATACCCAGAGGCTCAAAGGCTGATTGCCCCGGTTTTAAGCCTGCATCTTGCGGAAAAACATAAATACCATTGGCGTATTTTTCAGGAACGACATTATCAGGAAATCCTATTTCCTGTAAACCGCAAATCATTCCATTAGATTCAGTTCCACGTAATCTACTTTTTTTAATTTTTACATTATTGGCAATTCTGGCTCCAGGTAGTGCCACAATAACATCTTCTCCTGCGGCAACATTTGGTGCACCGCAAACAATTTGATGAGTCTCGCTTTCACCAACATCGACATGAGTTAAATTTAGATGAGTGCCAGCAATAGGTTTACAGTCAATAATATGGCCAACAACCAGTTTTTTCATACCTTCTTCAGGATGTTTGACTTCGGCTATTTCAACACCTGTACGTGTTATCTTTTCAGCTAAATCCTTGGGATCTTGATCTAACTTAATAAAATCTTTTAACCAATTGTATGAAACTAGCATTTATCTTTCCTCCCTGCTGAATTGTTCTAAGAAACGGACATCATTTGTGTAAAAATCACGAATGTCATCAATGCCATATTTAAGAATAGCAAAACGATCTAAGCCTACGCCAAAGGCAAAGCCGCCATAAACATTAGGATCAACCCCAGCATTTTGCAAAACGTTAGGGTGAACCATACCGGCACCTAAAACTTCTATCCAACCAGTATACTTACAAATAGAGCAACCCTTGCCATTGCAATTAAAGCAGGAAACATCCATTTCAACTGATGGCTCAGTAAAAGGAAAGTAGCTGGGACGCAATCGGGTTTCCCGATCTTGGCCGAAAATATGCTTGGCCATTAACTCTAAAGTACCCTTTAAGTCACCCATCGTAATGTTTTTGTCTACTACCATACCTTCCATCTGCATAAACTGGTGTGAGTGAGTAGCATCATCATCATCGCGGCGATAAACTTTACCAGGTCCAACCATTTTTAAAGGACCCTTAGCAAAATCATGTTTTTCCAAAACTCGGGCTTGGTCTCCAGAAGTCTGTGAACGTAATAAATCTTCTGCATCAATATAAAAAGTTTCCTGCATATCCCTTGCTGGGTGATCTTTTGGTAAATTCATCATTTCAAAGCAGTAGTGGTCTGTTTCAATTTCTGGTCCTTGTACTACTTCATAACCCATACCAATAAAATATTTTTCAAGGTCATCCAAAATAATATTGATAGGATGCTTGGTACCTAAGTGCATTTCCCGTCCAGGTAAAGTGACATCTATTTTTTCTTTTTCCAGTTGTTCTTTAACTAAGGCCTCTACTATCTCAGTTTTTGCATCATCAAGCCTACTGTTAAAAAGATCACGCAGTTTATTAACTCTTTGTCCTACTTCACGACGATCACTTGGGGCAACATCTTTCATCGAATGAAGAATTTCAGTTAACTCGCTTTTGCGCCCCATTAACTTGACGCGAACGTCATTTAGCATTTTCTCATTTTTAGCCGTACTGATCTCAGCTAAACCTTTTTCACGCAGTTCTTTTAACCTGTCAAACAAGTCCATAACTTTTTCCTTTCAAATCAAATAAAAAAGCTTCATCCCAAAAGGGACGAAGCTTCGCGGTACCACCCTAGTTTGGGCACCAAAATGCCCACACTCAAAATTCGCTAACGGTGAATACCGGAATGGATTAGATTCTACTAGTAAGATGAAATTCACAGTTCCGTTTAAACCTTTCTTTCAGCTCAATAAAAAGGTCTCTCTGACTAAATGATTGCTGCTACTAGTCTTACTCTTCGTAATTAGTTATTAGAATATATCTTTTTTAAAAAACATGCAAGAGGATTAGACAAATTAGACCCATTTATCGGCCCAACCATGAATTTGATCAAAAACGGGCTTTAATTCTTCACCCTTTTGTGTCAGACTGTAAGAAATAATTTTTGTTTTACCGTCAACTGAACGGTTAACAATATCTTCTTTTTCTAATTCCTTTAATCTTTCAACTAAAACACGGTCAGAGCAAGGCAGCACACATTGTGCTAAATCTTTAAAGCGCATATAATCTCCGGCACAGAGTGAACTAATAATTAAACCGTTCCACTTTTTACCAATAATTTTAAATGCGTTAATAAAATGTTTACAGTACTCATAATTAGGAGCACCACAATTAGCACAATTTTTGTCCTTAATACCTTGAGGCATGATACCGTCCCTCCCACAAGAAAGTGTCTGTTTCGCCTTTTATTATATTAAATATACTTACTAAAAACAAGCATTAATAGTTAAGAGAAATAGTAAATAATGATACCTGCTGCCACAGCAGCATTTAAAGATTCGGCTTGACCTTTGATAGGAATATATAATTTCTGATCACAGATTTCTGCTACTTCTGAAGTAACCCCATGTGCTTCGTTACCAATAACAATACCAACTTGTGGTACTTTTTTAAATTCTGGTAATTCCTTAGCATTTTTATCTAACATACTTGAATAAATTGGTATTGTATTATCCTGCATTTCTTTTATAACCGTTGATAAGTTTTCAGTAATTACATTGATATGGAATTGACTGCCCTGCATTGCGCGTTGCGTCTTGGGATTATAGATGTCAACACTTTCAGGGGATAAAACGACTCCATTAAATCCCGCTGCATCTGCAGTTCTGATGATTGTTCCCACATTTCCAGGATCTGCCAGATGATCTAGCAATACCCACTTACCAAAATTAAAATGGTAATTTTGCGGTTGACTAATTTTTAATACCATAAAAATATTTTGAGAATTTTTGGTACTTGCAAGATGGTGAGCAACGGAAAAATTGATTATGACAGTTTTTTTGCTTGTCACTAATTGGGGAAAAATATCTTTGATCTCAGCTAAAGCTTCCTCAGTCCCTAAAAGATACTCGTAGCTTTTTTTTGCTTTGAAGGCCTCTGTAACCAAGTGAAAGCCTTCAATCATATATAATCCATTTTCTTGGCGATATTTTTTTTGTTTTAATTTAGTTAAATTTTTTATTAGCTTATTATTTACGGAACTTATTTGTTCTGACATCTAAATCTCTTCTTTCATCTTTATCAATATATTATTTTAATTTCAAGCTGATAAAATGTTAAAATCAAGAAAGCAGGACTAGGAAGGATTATTATGGGATTTTTTAACAAGCACATGAACAAAAGAAAAAGCAATCCGACCAATGATTCAAAAGAAACTTGGCAGTTAACTGTTTCAGGTATCGTTCAAGGTGTAGGTTTTCGCTGGAGCGTGTTAAACCTTGCTCAAAAAATGGGGATGACTGGCAGTGTTCGCAATAACAGTGATGAAACTGTCACAATTACTTTACAAGCTGAATTAAGCCGAGTCAATCAATTTTGTTCTGAGTTGCCTAAGAATATTTCTCAATTTGCGCGAATTTCAAATATTAAAAAAGAAAAACTAACAAAAGTAAGCAAAATGAGCGGTTTTCATGTATTATATTAGTTATTGGCAAAAAATAATAATTGGGTGAATTGAATGAAAAAATTTCGCAAATATATCGGATTAATTACTGTTTGCTTAGCAGTCATGTTATTTGTGACTGCTTGTGCACAAAATGGAGGAGTTAATAAGCCGCCAACAGGCTTTATATACGGGTCGATTTATAAGTTTATTGGTAAGCCGATGCAGAATATCATGCTCTACTTCTCTAACCTCATAGGTGGAGCTAATGGGGCTGGCTGGGCCATTATCATAATGACATTTGTAGTTAGAATGATTCTCTTGCCGTTAATGCTTAATCAGCAAAAGAAATCAACTACCCAGCAAGAAAAAATGGCACGCCTGCAACCGCAGATGAAGCTAATTCAGGATACTATGAAGCGCAAAGATCTCAACCAGGACCAACAAATGACATTGGCTGGCTGGCAGCGTGAACTATATTCCAGTAACCACTTATCGTTAACAGGTGGAATGGGGTGTTTGCCATTAATTATCCAGTTTCCAATTATGATTGGAATTTACGATGCAGTGATGTACTCACAAAGCTTGGCTAGTTCTTCATTCTTTGGCATTTCATTAAGTAGCAGATCCATCTCGGTAACTGTTATCGCAACTATTTTTGCATTCTTACAAGGTTACCTTTCACTTGTTGGCATACCGCAGGAGCAAAAAAAGCAAATGCAGTCAATGATGCTCATGAATCCTATTATGACGCTCTTCATCTGCCTTTCGGTTTCTGGGTCAGTTGCTTTATATTGGGCAGCTGGTAACATCTTCTCTGTTATTCAGCAACTGATCGTTTCCTTCGTTATTATGCCTAAAGTTAAAAAAGAGGTTGATGAAGAATTAAAACGTGAACCTATCAAAGAAGTAGTAACAAAAGAAAAAGTAGACGAGCTTCTTAATGTTAAAACGGCTTCTCCGGTTCAGTCTGAGCAAACGAAAGAATTGCACGAAAAGTTACGTAATCGTAACAAAGGAAAACAACAAAAACGACACTAGTTGTTGATTTATAAATTCAGAAGCAAAAAGACCTTTTAAGTCTAAATTTGATTACATTGAACAAATAATCAATAGACTTAAAAGGTCTTTTTTAATTAGTTTCTTTTTGATCTTTCTTTGCTTTTTCAGCTTGTTCACGTTTATGCAGTTTTTCGGATTGAGACTTTGAAAGTGCCGGAAATTGCATTATAAACTGACTACCCTGTCCTTCAACAGATTCAACACTGATTTTTCCATGATAACTATTAACTAATTTTTGCGCGATTGATAAACCTAAACCGTTACCGCCCTTTTCCCTTGTTCTTGCTTTATCAACTCTGTAAAATCTATTGAAAATTTTACTTTGTTCCTTTTCGGAAATACCTTCACCAAAATCTTGAACTATAATATGCACGTCATCTTGTGATAAGCCAGCTGATACGTTAATTTCCTTGCGATCTGTAGAATATTTAATACCGTTATCAATTAAAATAACAAGTAATTGTTCAAGGTGCCCTTGATGAATTTGGATTTCCGTAGCACTTGGCAAATCATCCATGTCCAGCCTGATGGCAAAATCCTTGTGAACAAGTGACATATCACCAACGACCCGTTTTAGAACATCTGAAACCTTGGTGACTGCATTAGGATACTGCACATTAATTTGTTCCGCACGTGTTAAATCCAACATTTCTTGAATTAAATGTTGCATCCTTTTAGCTTCTTGTAAAGAGGCATCTATTGATTCTTCCAAAATCTCCGGATCGTCCTTACCCCAGCGTTTGAGCATGTTTAAATGACCTTCAATTACCGCAACAGGTGTGCGTAGCTCATGAGACACATCGCCCACGAATTCTTTTTGCTGATCAATATAGCGTTGCATCCGATCTAGCATTTGGTTAAAAGAAACTGCTAATTCTTGCAATTCATCATGACGGTGAAAATCCCTGATTCTGGCTGTACTATTAGGATCATCATTGACTTCCATAGCAACCCGGGACATTTCTTTTACAGGCTTAACAATGTCGCGAACAATTATATAAGCTACTAATGTAAAAAATACGATGGCAATTAAAGAAATTCTCACCATCCACTTTAAAAGGTCTTTCATTAACCCGTTATAGTAGGTCATTTTATTGGCAACAACAATATATCCTGTAACTTTTCCTGAATGAGCAGCTCTAACCTTTTGATAAGTAATTAATTCTTGTTTATGATTCTTATTAACGCGAGTCATCTCATAGTCACTTTTTATTTTTTTAAAAGGTAAAATTTTGCCACCATTATCAAAGACATCCTCTTGTCTAAGGTTATAAACGACGACACTCAAATCAGGGTTCGTCAGTGATGACAACAAGTCGTCATTAAATGCACTGCTTTTGCGTTCGTCAGAACCTATCGGTGGATTGCCTTTTAATACTTCTCTGGTCGATGGTGTTAATGCAGGAACAACATTTGCAATTTCTAACTGATTTGGAATTCTGTTCAAACTACTATTGAGTTTGCTTACCATCTCATTAGATGTCTGCTTTTGCTGGACCATCGATTGCTGACCAACAAATGAATATATTATTACGGAAAAAACAATAAAAGAGACCATAATCGTCAAGGCAACGACACTAACCCACCGTAATACAAGCGATGAGTGCTTGGTCTCTTTTGATCTATTTTTACTTCTTTTCATCATCCTCATCTCTTACCATGTATCCAGTTCCACGAACCGTCTTGATATATGATTGTTTGCCAGGAACGTCAATTTTATTGCGTAAATAACGTACATAAACTTCGACAACGTTAGTTTCGATATTTGAGCCCGGACCCCAAATTTTTGCGAGCAACTGATCACGGCTAACAACGTTATTTTTATTCTTAATCAAGGTCATGAGCAAGTTATATTCACGCTTAGTTAAATCAACGGCTTTACCATCGCCACGACGAACAATTCTGTTAGCAGTTTCAATAGTAAGGTCTTTAAATTTAACCACTTTCTTCTCAACTGAATCGTCTGAAGCATCTTTTTCAATCTTGACACGACGTAAAACTGCACGTAAGCGAGCTAAAAGTTCTTCAATTGCAAATGGCTTAACAATATAATCATCGGCACCATGATCAAGACCAGAAACACGGTCAATAACAGAATCGCGTGCAGTCATCATAATGATTGGTGTGCTCTTAACTTGACGAACTCGACGGGCAATTTCTAAACCGTTAAGATCAGGAAGCATAAGATCTAGCAGAATCGCATCAAAGTCTTCTTTTAAAGCCAAATCTAAGGCCTTACGACCATTACTTTCAACCACGGTATCATATTTTTCATGTTTTAATTCCAATTCCACAAAACGCGCCAAATTTTTTTCATCTTCAACAATTAATATTCTTGCCATTTTTCGTCATCCTTTTAAAACTTAATTTTGATTAATTTAATTTAATTCTTGTCAACAAGTAAAGCATACTTTAAAAATGCTTTTAAAACAAGATTAAAAACCAGCATTTCAACAATACTGATTTCTAATTATATTTAATTATTCTTATTTAACTAATTGTGGTTCTCATTATTTTCTTTAAATAAATCTTTTAATTTAGCAAAGGCAGGGTTTATTTGCTCCTTTTCTTTCTTATCAAACTCGTCTTCTGAAATCACAGCCCAACCTTTTCCTTCAGGATAAATATTTTGTTCTCTTTCTTCTGCAGTCAAAATTATAGTTGGAATATTCAGTAAAATATTGTCTTCAATTGCTTTTTGCAAGTTAATAACTTCGTTTTTTACTTTTACGATTGGGATGTCACTTTCAGCAATTTCTTCTTTAGCCACATCTACATCCGTATAATTCTCACTAAAGCGAAAATTTTCTGTATATTCAACAGGATTCAAACTACGGCTAGAAGGAACAATCAGACTGGCTTGGACTTGAAAGTCTCCTGTAACATATGGTTGATTGTAAAATGCATCACCTGAAACGGTCACATTATCAACTCGATAAACTAAGCCATGACTTCGCTTGATAAATTCCTCTGTTAATTCAAGCTCGCATTCAATATGGGTCAGAGGTTCATTACTATTTTTTATTTGAATAAAATTTAAAGTTAACATTTAGACCTCCAGCGGACGTTGACCAAAGTTTTGATCAACTGCCATAAGTTGCTCAAAAAAGCGATCAACCCGTAATTGTAATTTCATTGAACCATTTTTAGTATTTTTTTGATCAACCTTCGAAATAATATTCGCAGATGTTTTTTTCCTAATTTCTTTAAGATATTTTCTCCCAAGTTTGCTGTAGCCTAGAAGTAGAAGCGATTCATAGTTAAAGCTATCAATCATGTCTTCCTGAGTTACATTTAAAAGTGTATAAAGGCTAAGACGGCGCAAGCGCGAATATGTATAACGCTTTGACTTAACTCTTCGCAAAAATTCCGTAAAGGTTTGTGCTGCATGAATTTCATGTTTCATTTTATACTCCAGACCTTCACTCATTTGGTATATTCTTCTCAATTCTGAAACTGAAGAAGATTCCAACCTATACTTCAAAAAGGGAAACAGCAGATTCCAATTTGGATAATTTTTCTGTTGGAATAAAAGCTGTACCTCTTTTTTAGGCAGCCATTGCTCTAAAGTATAATTAGTCTCATTATGGAGAATCATATTGCGAATTGCACTGGCACTTTGAACAACTTTGTTGCTCTGCAAAACATCGTCATGTCCGGCACCAATCCGATTAACTGGATGCAAAACTAAGGGAGTTCCCAGATTATGATTAGCAACAGCATAAGCCAAAGCAAGAATCGCATTGGGCTCACTAACTTCATGACCAACTTCTCTTGCTACCATTTGGTTATATTGGGTTGAATAAGTTTGACTGTAATCATTAAAGTCCATATGACTTTGTGGGATTTCAGCAATCTTACTACCTAAATAAGCATAATTTTGTGTAGCATCTTCAACACCAAAAATTAAGTCAGTAACGCCAACTTTGACCAATTGATCTATACTGCCAAGTGCAAACAAATCAGCTGGTTCAACCGAAGTGGAAAATGGCAGTTCAAATACTAAATCAGCTCCACTTTCAAGCGCTGCTTGCGTGCGAGACCACTTATCCATAATTGCCATTTCCCCACGTTGAACATAATTGCCTGACATGACAACAATGATTGGGTCCTTACTGCCTGCAATATATCGAGCCTGATTCATTAAAAATTCATGCCCACTATGGAAGGGATTGTATTCCGCTATGATCCCTACTACACTCATTGTTAGCTAATCTTCCTTTAATTCTAATTTTTTACCGTTAACCCACAGTTTTTCAACATTGTAAAAATCACGTGCATCTTCAGTAAAAACATTTACAACAACATCGCCTAAATCGAGCAAAAGCCAATTTGATTCACTCGTGCCTTCAACGCGATAATCATAATAATTAACCTTGTGAGCTTCATCAATGATAGCATTAGCTATCGCATGTAATTGTCTGTTTGAACCAGCACTGGTCACAACATAATAATCAGCTAAAATACTGTGACCTTGCATATCGTAAGCTGCAGTATCTTCTCCATGACGATCACTAATTGCCTTTAGAGTAAAAGCCAAAATTTCTTTACTAGTCAATTTTTCTCCTTATTCTTTAATACCCCAAACATTATAAGCGTCTAAAGTACGTGGATAAATTTTATTTCTTTTCTCAATTAAAAATCCAAGAGTATGTGCTAATTGATAGCCGACTCCCTCATCAAGATTAGCATAAGTTATTTTACGCGCTTCTTCAACTCCTGGAAACGACCTGCCGGGTTCAATGTAATCAGCCATAAATACAATTTTATCTAAAGTCGTCATTTCAACGTCTGCTGTTGTATGCCTGCGTACTGCCGTTAAAATTTCTGAATCAGTAATTTTCAGATCTCTCTGGATAAAATATGTACCCACAATACCATGCCAAATGCTGCGATTCCAATTTAACAGATCTTGATCAAAACCCTTGGTTTTAATAACTTCACGATATTCCTCAACTGAAACTTGTTTTGCATAATCATGTATAAATCCGGCTAATGCGGCTTTATCTATATCATATTGGTTTAGCTCGGCTAATTTTTGAGCAGTTTTGCTAACCCCAATACAATGCTTGAAACGATCTTCAGTCATATTACTTTTTTCCTTAGCCACAATTTCAGCACTAGATAAAGTTGAATAAGTCTTTTTGAAAAATAAATCATTCATGATATAAGCCTTTTTTCTGAATATAATTTCTCACTGTATCAGGTACTAAATATCTGATTGAGCCCCCAATTGCAATAGTTTGTCTCACAAGGCTGGAACTAATTGCAATGGCAGGAACATCAACCCAAATCATTGGCAATTTGGCTTTTTGGGGGTATCCGGCTCTTTGAACTCCAACAAGAGTTGCCAGTTGGGCCAATTTAGTAGGCTCTTTCCATTCTCCTAAATTATTAACTTGATCGCTGCCCATAATCAAGTAATAATGATTTTCGGGTTGAGATTCACGCAAATATCTTAAGGTATCAACTGTATATGAAACTCCTCCACGATATAATTCAAATAATTTTACTTGAAACCGAGGGTTATCTTGGGTACCCAACTCAAGCATATTTGCACGATCTTGGGCAGAAACTACTGGCTGATCCTTTAAAGGAGGAACATTGGTCGGAATAAACCAAACTTCATCAAGATGGAGTTTAGTCAATACTTGTTCCGCTACTATTAAATGACCTAAATGAATTGGATTAAATGTTCCACCAAAAATACCGATTTGACGGCCTTTTTTAGGCTCTATTTTTTCCTCGGCTACTTCAACAGTTGGCGTTTTTTGATAATTCTTAGCAATAGCAATCATTATATCCTCTAAATTAATGCACGTCTAATACCTAAACCAATTTTATCTGGTGTATATATTCTAACCAAACAATTTGCGGGAATGGTAACAAAACCTATCCCACCAAAGAGCAAATCACTTTTTTCTTTAGTATGATATTCCTGTCCTTTTAAAGGCGGCAACTCAGCATTTTGTGATGGCGGATTAAGTAATTCGCCAAGGTGTTTTGCATAGAAACTATCAGCATTTTCCGTTTTAGTCCTGTGAATATATAATCCCCGTGCTGCATAAACAGTAAAACTTGCTTTTTCCCCTTTTAAAAAGTCTACTCTGCCTAATCCAGCTAAAAATAAAGTGTTACCTGGATTAAGCTGAAAAGTTACGGGTTTAAGCTGCTTTTGTGGTGAAATCAGGTTCAATTCCTGAGCGCTCAAACGCGTGGCCAGTTGATTTTCCGTTATTATACCCGGTGTGTCAACTAAGAAATGACCATTTGCCAGAGGTATTTCAATTTTATCAAGTGTTGTTCCCGGAAAGCGGGAAGTGGTAATCAAGTTCTGAATTTCACCCATCTGGTCAATAATTGCATTAAGAAGAGTGGATTTACCTACATTAGTTGTTCCTACAAAATAAACATCTTGATCATGTGAGTTTTGATCTAAATACGCTATCAGTTCTGGCAAATTAGTCTTGCGTTTTGCACTTACCAGAAATATTTTTTTAGGATGTAAACCAATACGATTGGCTTCTTGTCGCATCCAATCCTTTATTTTGCTTTGACGCGAATTTTGCGGGAAAAGATCAAATTTATTGCCAACAAGAATAAAATCATTCTTTCCAATAAAACGTTTAATTGCAGAAAGCAAGGAGTTAGTGAAATCAAATAGATCTACGACATTGACAATTAAGGCTTTCTTCTCTGACAAGGAGTTTAATAATTTTAAAAAATCATCATTGTCAGCCTTGACTGGCATGATTTCATTATAATGGCGTAAACGAAAACAACGTTGACAATAGATATCGTTGCCGTCAGCTCCACTCTCTTGCGCCTGTTTTAAACGAGAGGCAGGCAAATAACCTGCTTCTTCTGCATTATCAGCTTGAAGAACTGCTCCGCAACCAATACAAATAATTTGGTCATCCATTTTTTAATGTCTCCTTAAATGTAACCGGGTGTGAAAGGTTTAAAAAGAAAAAAATAATTTTCTCAAAAAAACGATTAATACGCGTATTCCACTTATCAGTTTGAATAAGCGGTTTTACTAGTACGGATTCTACACCAGCCAAATTTCCTGCCTGTATATCTGTAATTAACTGATCACCAACCATCATAACCTGGTCTTTTTTTAACCCCATGCTCTTTCTCTTTTTAGTTATGGCAAAGGGCAACGGCTTTTTCGATTTGGCTACAAAGTCAATGTGATAAGGATTTAAAACTTTGCCCACTCTTTCCGCATTGTTATTAGAAATCACGACTAATTTAATATTAGCTTGAGCTAGTTTTTTATTGAGATTATTCATTTTTGCAGCAGTTTCAAATTCATTCCAAGCTAAAAGAGTATTGTCTAGATCTGAAAATACAGCTTTGATACCTATTTGCTTTAGCACTTTAATATCTAAATGATAAATCGTGTCAATTGTATAGTGTGGTCTGAATAACATTCAATTTCCTTCTTATCTATCATTGCACTAGTTTAATATACCAAATTATCTACTGCAAGTGCTAAATTTCGACATAAAAAAACGGCGCCATAAGCGCCATTTTTGGTTAATTTAAAGCCTTTTTAGCAGTTTCTGCTAATTTTGCAAAGGTCTTTGAATCGTTATAAGCAATATCAGCTAACATCTTACGGTTAATATCAACACCAGCTAATTTCAAGCCGTGCATTAACTTAGAATATGAAATATCATTTTGTCTTGCTGCAGCATTGATTCTGGCAATCCATAACTTTCTGAAGTCGCTCTTGCGTCTTCTTCTGTCACGAAATGCATATCTGTAAGATACAAATAACTGTGTACTTGCAGCCTTAAATTGCATATGCTTTGCGCCACGGTACCCCTTGGCAAGCTTCATAATCTTTTTACGACGTTTACGTGTAACTGTTCCACCCTTAACTCTTGGCATCTAAAATTCCTCCTAAATATCGTTTTATGTATTGATTAACGCATTTGAGAGAGCATCTGTTTGATGCGCTTCAAGTCGCTGCGTGAAACCATTGCAGCCTTTCTCAAATGACGACGTTGTTTCTTAGTCTTGCCGTGGAAACGGTGGCCGGTAAAAGCGTGATGACGCTTTAATTGACCAGAAGCAGTTCTCTTAAAACGCTTAGCAGAAGCGCGGTGGGTTTTCATTTTTGGCATTTTTCTAATTCCTCCAAATTAACTAATTATTTTTGTCACTCTTCGGAGCGAGCATTAAGAACATCGAACGGCCTTCCATCTTGGGTTTGCTAATTACAGTAGCAATATCTGATGTGGCTTCAGCCATTTTTTCCAACACTTCACGACCTAGTTCCTTATGAGTGATTGCTCGACCTCTGAATCTGATCGAAACGCGGACCTTAGCACCTTCCTTAGTGATAAACTTACGCGCATGTTTTAACTTAGTGTTAAAATCGTTACCCTCAATCGTTGGACTTAGGCGAATTTCTTTTACACTAACCGTCTTAGACTTTTTCCGAGATTCTTTAACTTTCTTTTGTTGCTGAAAACGGTATTTACCATAGTCCATGATACGAGCAACAGGTGGCTTGGCATTAGGCGAAATTAGAACTAAATCTAAATTTGCAACACTTGCTTGGCGTAAAGCCTCAGTTTTAGTAACAACACCAACTTGTTCACCATCTTCATTAATTAAACGAACTTCGCGAGCGCGAATTTGATCGTTCAATATCAAATTCCTTGGAATAATTCTTCACCTCCGTGTTAATCTGAGGACAAGAAAAAGACGGGTAAACTTTACCCGCCCTTAATCAACAGAAAATATCGATCAGCCTAGAGGTTAACTTAACTTAGGCGAGAAGCGGGAAACTTCTTCTTGTTCTCAACTTTCGTAATTATACTCGTCTTTTGCAAATGTGTCAATAAGATGAGTTTTTAATACTTTGATTTATGCTAAATGTTTATTAAGCCTATTACCAATAGCTGATAAAGTAAAACAAACAATAAAGTACAAAAGTGTTAAGGCCGCAAACATTGGTACAATATAGTTTGCATTTTGACCATAAATAACCTGTGCGTGTTGCATTAATTCAGGAACGACAATAATAGTTGCTAATGACGTATCCTTGATCAAAGATACAAACTGACCAATGATGGTAGGAATCATGTGCCGATATGCCTGTGGTAAAACTACGTGCCAAAGTGCCTGCACAAAGGTCATTCCTGTAGATCTCGCTCCCTCAATTTGACCTACAGCAACCGACTGAATACCAGAGCGCACAATCTCGGCAATCATGCTTGATTCAAAGATTGTCATTGCAATAATCGCCGACAAAATTGCTCCTGGTCTCAAACCAATATTTGGTAAACCAAAATAGGTAAAGAAGATAATCAATAATAAAGGTAAGTTTCTCACAATGTCAATAATGAAACCAACAATTGCTGAAATAAATTTAATTCTTGCATAGCGAATTATTCCCAGTATCGATCCTAAAACAAAACTTAGCACAATGGCAAAAACTGAAATGAATAATGTGACTGCTAACCCCTTTAATAGAAAACCAAAGTTTAACCATGATAGGGCATTAATCCATGTTTGCATTTTAGTCGCCTCCCTACGCCATTTTCTTTTCTAGATATTGCATATAATAACTTAACGGCATAGTAATTATTAAATATAGCACACCGATTACAAAATAACTGTTAAAAGTATCAAAAGTCACAGAAGCAATTGCATTAGCCTGGTACATTAAATCAAAACCAGCCACAAAAGCCAAAATTGACGAATCTTTGATTAAATTGACAAATTGGTTGCCTAATGGGGGAATAACAATCTTGAAAGCCTGAGGAAGAACTACATAGCGCATAGCTTGCTTATAAGTCATTCCTGTAGATCTGGCACCTTCCATCTGACCTTGGGAAACAGACTGAATGCCAGAGCGAATTATTTCTGCAATAAATGCTGAAGTATACAAGAACAAGCCGATTGTACCTGCAGTAAAGCCGTCTATTTTGACAAAATATTTCGGAACTATTAAGTAAAAGAACATTACTATAATCAATAGTGGGATATTACGAAAAATCTCAACGTAAATTCTACCGATTTTATTTGCCGCTTTATTAGGAATAACCTCTAAAAGAGCTAATAAAACTCCAAAAATTAGGCTAAATACTAATGTTAACAAGCTTGATAAAATAGTCCAGCCAAATCCAGCGAATAGTTGACTACTAAAATTATTGAAGATACGAATCATTTAATATACATCTCCTTATAGTTAAAACCAGGAACTTGACCGAACCACTTTTTAATTAAGCGATTGTATTCTCCACTTTTTTGAATTTTATCTATCGCCCTATTAATAGCTCTGTGAAAAGGTTCTTGATTTTTATTGACCGCAATACCATAAGGTTCTTTAGTATAAGTTCCTCCAGTTACTTCAAGGCTGTCTGGACTTTGTGCCGCTAAACCATATAAAATACCATTATCACTAGTCAAAGCATCGCCTTGATGCGATTTCAAAGCTGATACAGCTTGACCATAATCTTGCATAGCGACAACTTTTGCTCTGGGGGCAACTTTCTTTACTGCCTCAACAGAGTTATCGCCAACAATACCGATTACAGTTTTGCCATTGAGATCACTGGGCTTTTTGATTTTCGACCCTTTAGGGACAAGAAAGGATTTACCAGCCTGAAAATATGGTTTAGAAAAACTAATTACTTGAGCTCTTTCAGGAGTAATTGTCAAAGTAGCGATTACAGCGTCAACGTTGCCATTTTTTAATAAAGGTATTCTCGACTGTGAAGTGGCAAGAGTAAAACGAGCCTGCCCTTTTGGACCTAAAATTTCTCTGGTAACAGCTTTGGCCATATCAATATCGAAACCCTTTTCTTGATCATCTCTAATATCGATTAGACTAAAAAGTTTTTTGTCACCTTCAACGGCCCAAGTAATGGTATTGGACGAGCGCACATTTTTCAAAGCTGACTGGTCAGTGACACTGTTGCCACAACCAGATAAAAGGAACATTCCCAAAAATAGCGAGATTGAGCAAATTAATTTTTTCATGATATTGCCCCCTCTTAATGCGCTATTATCTTGCTTAAAAATTGTTGCGCCCGCTCTGTTTTCGGTTGTTTAAAGAAGGAAGAACTGTCATCATCCTCAACAATTTGACCCTGATCCATAAAGATGACACGGTTAGCTACTTCCTTAGCAAAACCCATTTCGTGGGTTACGATCAAGGAGGTCATATCGCTAGAAGAAGTAATCTTTTTAATTACTTGTAAAACTTCATCAATCATCTCTGGATCAAGTGCTGAAGTTGGTTCATCAAAAAGCAGTAACTTGGGATGCATCGCTAAAGAGCGCGCAATCGCCACACGCTGCTTTTGACCACCAGATATTTGGGCTGGCATATTTTGGGCTTTATCAGCCACTCCAACCATATCAAGTAAATGCATTGCCTGCTTTTTATTTTCAGCTTCAGGCATATGACTGACAATTCGTGGTGCCAGCATCACATTTTCCAAAACATTTTTGTTTTTATAAAGATTAAAGTGTTGGAAAACCATACCGACATCCTGGCGCAACCTATTTGAGTCAGTCTTGGGATTGGACAAATCCTGATTATTAACTATCAGCTTTCCACCCTGAATTGACTCTAAGCGGTTTATTGTTCTAATAAGCGTACTCTTACCGGAACCGGAAGGTCCGATTAAAACAACAGTTTCGCCTTTATCGATTTGTAAATTAATACTATGCAACGCGTGAAATTTGCCATAAAATTTCTGCACGTCATGAAATTCTACCATTGACATAATTAATGCTCCTTTTTAGCAGTCTTAATTCAACTATTTAAACCAAGCTTTTTTTAGCAATTGATTAATTAATCAAAAGTGCATCCCGTCAACACTACATTTTGTTACTCGACGTGCAAATTTTAGCGGTTTTTATATTTAAGGTCTAAGTCATCAAATTATTCCTGCAATCTATTAAATTAAACTTATCTTTACTATTTTTTACTTGATTATTCTTCACGTGAATATGATTTAACATCCTGCTTAATTTCACTGATAAATTCGTCAAAACTCTTGGCTACCTCTTCTTCAGTACCGTAGCGACGAACGTTTACACCATTGTTCTTTAATTCCTTGTCACCTAAAACAAGAGTATATGGTACTTTTTGTGTTTGTGACTCACGAATCTTGTAACCTAATTTTTCATTACGTAAATCTGCTTCAGCCCTAAAGCCACGTTTATTTAGTTCGTCGCGAACTTTTTTGGCGTAATCTGAATGGGCATCCAAATTTACTGGAATTATTTCTACTTGAACTGGAGCCAGCCAAGTTGGAAAAGCACCTTTGTAAATCTCAATCAGGTAAGCTATGAAACGTTCCATAGTACCAACAATTCCTCTATGAATCATAACTGGTCGGTGCTCTTCACCATCTTGACCAACATAGGTTAAGTTAAATCTTTCAGGCAGCATGAAGTCTAGTTGAATTGTGGACATTGTTTCATCTGCACCTAAAGCAGTTTTAGTTTGAATATCTAGTTTTGGACCGTAAAATGCAGCTTCACCTTCAGCTTCAACATAGTCAAGTCCCATATCGTCCATAGCCTTTTTCAGCATTGACTGACTTCTTTCCCACATCTCGTCGTTAGCAAAATACTTTTTAGTATTCTTTGGATCACGGTAAGAAAGTCTGAAGTAGTAATCAGTGATGTCAAAGTCTTTGTAAACGTCTAAAATTAGAGTCAAGATTTTTGAGAACTCACTTTGAACTTGATCTAAAGTCACAAATGTATGACCGTCATTTAAAGTCATTTCTCGTACACGTTGCAGTCCTGACAGAGCACCAGATTTTTCATATCTGTGCATCATACCTAGTTCTGCAATCCTAATTGGGAGCTCGCGGTATGAACGAATGTGATGTTTGTAAATTTGAATGTGGGAAGGACAATTCATTGGTCGCAGTTCAAGCATCTCACCGTCACCCATATCCATTGGTGGAAACATATCATCACGATAGTGTGCCCAGTGGCCTGAGGTCTTATAAGCATCCACGTTCATTAAAACTGGAGTATAAACGTGTTGGTAGCCATCAGCGACTTCTTTGTCGATGATGTAGCGTTCTACTACCCGGCGAATTGTGGCACCTTTGGGCATCCAGTATGGTAAACCGGCACCAACTTTTGGATCAACAAAGAATAAATCAAGATCACGACCAATTGTTCTATGATCACGTTCTTTAATTTCTTCACGTCTTTTAATGTCCGCATCCAAATCTGCCTTCTTGAAAAATGCTGTACCTGAAATTCTTTGAAGCATAGGATTTGAAGATTGCCCTTTCCAGTAAGCACCGGCAACTGAAAATAATTTAAATTGCTTAATTTTTCCTGTGTTAGGCAGTAATGCATCAAAGCCAAAGTCGATAAAGTCGCCTAGTTTGTATACTTGAACTTGGTCACCTTTTTCAGCTTTAAGCATTTCACTCTTATAAGGATCCTCATTGAATACAGCAGCCAATTCATCTTTAGACATTAAGTTAGATTCAATCTTTTCTCCTGCTTTAATTGCTTTTTTGATCGCTTTTTCCAAGTCAGGTAATTCATTGATTTTTATTTGATTTTCTTTATCAGTGTCAACGTAAAAGCCTTCGTCGTCAGCTCCATGTTCACCAAAATGAATCTCAGGATAGGCCTTCTTGGCCACAGCTTCAAGAACGAATGCAACGGTATCACGCAAAATTGCTAAGCCCTCTTTATCCCTGTCGGTAATAATTGCAACTTCCGCATTTTTGTTCACCTTATAGTCTAAAGCAACAATTTGACCATTTACTTTTGCACCAAGAGCTGCTTTACCTAAAGATGTACCAATGCTATGTGCTAAATCAGATATTGAAACAGCATCTGTAAAATCTTTTTTTGAGCCGTCAGGCAAAGTAATCGAAAAACTCATTATTTCCTCCAAAATTTTTATAACAAAAAAATCCCAGTGCAATTAAGCACTGGGACGTTAATTAACGTGGTTCCACCCAAAATTTAGTTCAAGAAAATGAACTATCTCGTTATAGATTGTTAACGGAATCTAACCCATTATCAAAATTTAGGTATGAATGAGTGGATTGCAAGCGCTAATGAAAGCTTTCAGAATAATGCTTTTCTCTCTGAGTTGCGTTGCAACATGTTCATTCATTGGACTTAATTATAACCCAATAATTTTTTAATGCAAGTATATTTTCATTAAAAAATCAAATTATTTTGCATCTTTTATAACTTAGTGACGTCGATTAGGTCCAGATATTACTATTTCCGTTGCTAAAGAACGTATTCTTTCCATTATTCTAGCAGCCTTCACTGGTTCAATTGAACTTTTGGTTTCCTTGAAATGGTCCTCCAAATCAGCCATAGCAAAATTGGATGAGAAAAAGGTTGGCAAAATATTGTCCATTCGAGCCTGTAAAATTACTGCCAAGACCTCGTCTCGTGACCATTGACTTAAATTTTCCGCACCGATATCATCCAATATTAACAAGTCAGAATTAGCAATTTTTTGTACTTCAGTTTGTAAACTATTGTCATTAAAATGACTGGACAAACTAGCAATGAAGGTTGGAACGTGCAGAAAAACGACATATTTTTCCATTGCAGCTACCTGATTTGCCAGTCCTGCTAAAATATACGTTTTACCAATACCAAAATTACCTGATAAATAAAGACCCTTTTGGTGAATATCTTGTGAATACCGATACAAAAAGCGCTGAATAGCAGTCATTACTTCTGTTCTTTCTGGTGTCATTTCAATTTTACTTAAACGAACATCATGCAAACCCTCGGGTAAGTTAATTAAACGCAAGTGCTTTTTAATATTAATTTCCTGGTCATGAATCAGTTTATTGTCTTCAGGAACAAATTTAAGACTAATGGCATTTTTATTCATTATCAAATCCGGATAATATCCTTTGGTCACCGGATCTTTTTTATGTTGGCTCAGATAAAATTCAAAAAGACTCGGAAGGCTTTTATCAATTATACTGTCATTAAGTTGTGCTCGGTGCTGACTGATAAATTGTTGCACTTTGGGCTCAGCCAAAACTTTTTGCTTAATTTTAGCGGTACTCTCGTCTTCTGCTTTAGCAGTTTGTCCTTTAACCATAAATTTTTTAATGGGTTGCATTTTATTTCACCTACTTCATGCCATTTTTATCTTCAAAATTCTTGAAAAATTCTTTTAGCTCCGCACTTGAGACATCAGATTTTACTTTTGGCTTTTGCTTGTTCCAATCAGTGCCCTTTTCAACCGTTTTTCTGGGAGCAAAGCGGTTATACCTCTTGCTTCGCCTTTGTTCTTGTGCTTTTTTCCTCTTGTCCATGTAATCCAAGGCCTGAGCACCCGTTTTAACACCATGTTGCAGCCAATCATGCAAAATTTTGTTTGCTAAACGAAAAGAAATGTTGGGGCCACTTTTTAAACAAGCATATGTCAGAACATTAAGTAATTCCGCTGATATTCCCTTATCATTATATAGGCTGTCTAACACTTGATATTCACTCGCATCGACATAATCATTTTTCTCAGCTTTTAAATGATATAAAAACTGTGCTGGAGTATCAGTCTGTGCTTTTTGCAATAATTTTTGCTCTTCCTGATTTAATTGGCTATTATTATCAAATTTCTCAGGTATTTTAGCCTTGCTTTGCAAATGTCTGCGAGTAGCACTACCATGAATGCTGTTAGCAATAGTTTGCTTAATTTCTTTCATATTTAAATGATAGTCACCATGCAAACAAGGAATTGCCTCGTCAACAAATTCCTGCTCTGTCAGCCCATATATGCGCATTACTGCGCGAATAGCTTCTTTGTTCTGATCAATTTCACTGCCAGCTATTTGATAAATTTCGAATTGCTGTTTCATAAAATCCCAGTCAATATTATCTTGATTATTAACAGCAGCATAATTGCTTGCAGAATAATTATTCTCTCGAGCAGCTTTTTTAACCTCAATTGAAGGATCTATTGCTTCTTGATCGGATAAATGGAAAACATCCATAAATGAAGCAGAAATATTAGGTGCCTCTTTGATGCCACTTAATTCACTCTTATTTTGTTTAGCTTCTCTGGCAAACTCGTGACTCAATTTGTTAAAGGCAGTTACTCCAACTTTTTCTTTTAATAAACTAGCTAAAAGTGCAGTTGTAAAAAATTCACTGCTTGCTGGAACTCTCTTAATTTTGAAACACAAAACCTGACCCATAATTTGGTTATCGAGCAGTCTCGTTTGAATCAATCCAACGGCTTCAAGCTTGTGCAGTGCACCAAACAACTTTTTTATATCACAATCTGTTTGTTCTTGCAGTGTATAAATTCCCTTAGCATCAGAAAGCATTGCCTGTGCACTATAATCTTCATTTAGACTTAAGTAGACAGCTAAAGCAAGGGAGCCAATAAGAGGTTGATACAATTTAATTAATATGTGCAAATCTTTAGGAAAAATATCCACTCTGTTGGTAATGAAAAACGGCTGTTTGGGATCATTTGTCTCAAACATAATTAATTACCCTTTTCCCTTTTTGCAATCATATCTTCCATTGTTTTCATAAAGCTGGACATATCTTTAAATTCCCGATAAATGGAAGCAAAACGAATATAGGCCACATCGTCAATTTTTGCCAGCTCATCCATTACCAGTTGACCAATCTTTTTCGAAGAAATCTCGCTAACCCCCTGTTGTCTGACTTTGTTTTCTACATGGTCGACTAGTTCTTCAAATTGTGTACTTGATATCGGCCGCTTTTGACCAGCCGCCATTACGCCATGCAAAATTTTTTTACGATTAAAAGGTTCACGAGTACCATCATTCTTAATCACTAATAAAGGAGTAGTTTCAACTCTTTCAAACGTGGTAAACCGAAAGCCACAGTTTTCGCATTCACGGCGACGTCTAATTGCACGATTTTCATCACTGGGACGTGAATCAATGACTTTTGATGCATTTTTATGACAATTAGGACATTCCATATAAGTCCTCCCCTTTTATTTCAAGAAGCAACTGTTCTAATTTGGATTTCAGATCTTGCTTTGTACCAGTATTATTAATCACAAAATCAGCCAATTTTTCTTTCTGGGACAAGGGCATCTGACTACGAATTCGCTTCAAAGCAGCACCTTTACTTAAATTATCCCTTAACATTAACCGCTTCATTTGCAGAGATTCTGGTATTGCAATCAATAAGGTAAAATCGCAATATTTTTGACCCTTTGATTCAAATAAAACTGGTGCATCGACAACAACCAAAGAATTTTTGTTCCGGTTGTTTAGCGCAATTTTAGCCTGTATTTCTTGAAAAATCAACGGATGGGTAATTTCATTTAAAGCTTCAAGCTGCTTTTCATCATCAAAAACAATCTGTCCTAACGCTGAACGATTGATAGATTGGTCTGACTTAAGTATTCTTTTTCCAAACTGTTTTAATACTAGTTCATAACCCTTCTCGCCTTTATTTAAGATATCGTGAGCTATTTGATCGCAGTCTATAACCGGTATTTGTTTTTCTCTAAAAAAAACATCAGCAGTGCTTTTACCACTGGCTATCCCGCCGGTTAAGCCTAAAATCTTTGTCATTTGTAAATCACCTGACACTTAGGACAAAATGTTGTACCTCGTCCGTTTACTTTAATTTTTTCAAGAGGCGTACCACAACGCATGCAAGGTTCACCCTTGTGACCATATACCTGCAACATTTTTTGAAAACCACCTGTCTTGCCATTTGCATCTAGATAGGTATGAACTGTAGTACCCCTTTCTGCTATGGCTAATTCTATCAGCGAATTAATGTTATCATGCAGTTCTGCAACTTTTGTATCTGGGATACTATTGGCCATACTTAGTGGGTGAATTTTTGTTTCCCACAAAACCTCATCCACGTAAATGTTACCCAGACCGGCCACTACTGATTGATCAAGCAATGTATTTTTAATATTTTTCTTTTTACGGGCTAAGCCTTTTTGTAAATAAGAAACGGTAAAAGCTGCCGAGTTGGGTTCAGCACCTAATTTGCCAATACCAGTTTTTTCTTTTTCTGTTCCGGTTTTTATCAGCTGCATCCGGCCAAACTTACGCACGTCATTATAACGTAAGGCCGAGTTATCGCTAAAAATGATCTGCACGTGATCATGCTTGTCTTTTTTAGTATTTATTTTGACTAAGCGATACTTACCTTCCATGCGTAAATGTGACACTATTGTTAAATTGTCACTGAGACGAATTAGCAGATATTTAGCGTACCGATCTATATTTTCTATCTTTTTTCCAGTTAATTGTCTTGCAAATTCTTTAGCATCTCCGGTAATAATTTTTGGGTACCATACAGTTACTTCTTTGATTGTTTTTCCTTTGATAAGAGGAAGAAGTGTTCGCCTGACAGTTTCAACTTCCGGCATTTCGGGCATTAAAATTACTCCTTACTTCGCATCAAACCAGTTATGACCATATCCAGAGTCAGCTACAAGAGGTATATCAAGTCTCACAGCGGATTGCATAACTTCAGGCACAATTTTTTTGATTGTTTCTAATTCATCTTTTGGCACATCAAAAATCAATTCATCATGAACCTGGACTACCATTTTTGTCTTGAGATGCATGTCATCCAATTTCTTCTGCATGTTAATCATTGCTATTTTAATAATATCTGCAGCTGAACCTTGAATAGGAGAATTGATAGCTGTCCTTTCGGCAAATGAACGGACGTTATAATTTTTGGCGTGAATATCAGGTAAATAACGTCTTCTATGCATAATTGTTTCCGCATAGCCTTTTTCACGTGCCACTTGCACAGCTTTATTCATATATTCTTTAACTTGCGGATATTGTTCAAAGTAATTATCAATAAATTCCTTAGCCTTTTTACGGCTAATATTGAGATTCTTAGACAAGCCATAATCAGAAATACCGTATACAATACCGAAATTAACAGCCTTAGCCCTGCGCCGCATTAAAGGAGTCACTTCATCGGTTGATTTGAGATGAAAAATCCGCATTGCAGTATGAGCATGAATATCATAACCCGTTCTAAATGCTTCCTGCATTTGTTCATCACCGGAAACCTGAGCCAAAACCCGCAATTCAATTTGGGAATAATCACACGAGAAAATGTAACCGTCTGGTTCACTAGGCACAAAAGCTTTTCGAATTTGTTTACCCTCTTCTGTTCTAGTTGGGATGTTTTGTAAATTAGGGTCAACGGAGGACAAACGACCGGTTGCGGTCAGAGTTTGTAAATACCTCGTGTGAACGCGACCATCTTTTTGAATAACATCTAGCAGGCCATTAACATAGGTAGATTGTATTTTTGCAATTTGCCGGTAAGTCAAAATGTGCTCAATAATAGGGTTCTCATCCTTTAACTGGTTTAAAACATCAACAGAAGTTGAATAGCCAGTCTTGGTCTTTTTAATTGGCTTCAAGCCCATCTTTTCAAACAAAATATGACCCAATTGCTTAGGAGAATTAATATTAAATTCTTCACCGGCCTCATCATAGATTTGTTGTTCCATTTTTTTAAGGTCAACCGCAAATTCATCCTGGAGCTGCGTTAAGGTATCAGCTTGGACTTTGATACCATTTATCTCCATGACAGACAAGACTCGTGCAACTGGTATTTCAATGTTGGCATAAAGATCATCCTGCTCGTGCTCTTTTAGTTTAGCTAACAATGTCTCTTTTAAGTTTTCAATTGCTTCTATCTTGCCAGCCAAATGGTTAAATAACACCTGATCGTCTTCTGGAATGTGGGCACTTTTACCTTTACCATAAACGTCGTAATCACTTTTAACCGAATTATCGCCATACATCCGGCATATTTCACCCATATCGTCTGAATTATTTTCATTATTAATCAAATACGAAGCAAGAAGCATGTCATAGTCAATGCCGCGAGCATGAATACCTAATCGGTTCAAACCTACAGTTGTCCTTTTAAGGTCGAACACATTTTTGGAAACTTTATCACTCTCAAGTATGTTTTTAAGTTTATTTTCCTTTAAAAGCTCGATGTTGCGGCTAACATATATTTTTTGATCAATTTTTAAAGCAAAGCCAACAAACTCGGCTAAATGATAGTTAGCACCCAGCATTCCCAGATAAAAAGTAATAGTTTGTCCATCAGTAACAGCAAAATTATTGATGTCATTTTCTTTAAGTTCAGTAAAATCAACTACTTTATCATTATCATATGTTTTTTCCGATTGATCTTGTGTTTGATTTTCTCCGTCCGGATTTAATTCACTCAAGAATTTACGAAAGTTCATCTTTTCATAGAATTTGCGCAATTTTTGATAGTTAATAGGACGCCTTTTAACATCATCAATCCCAATGGTTAAAGGAGTATGACGATCAATAGTAGCTAATTTTTTGCCTAAAAGAGCCTTATCTTTATCATTAATCAAATTTTCCTTCATTTTAGAAGGTTTCATTTCATCGATATGATCATACAAATTTTCTACTGAACCATATTCTTGGATAAGCTGTGATGCCTTTTTAGGTCCAATTTTAGTTACACCGGGGTAATTATCAGAATTGTCACCCATTAATGCCTTCATATCAATAAATTCAGTTGGTGTAACACCATTAACTTTTTTCATGTGTTCAGGTGTATAAGCTTCCAAGTTCAACACACCGGATTTAGTGACCATTACTGTTGTTTGCGGTGAAGCTAGTTGTGTTAAATCTTTATCACCTGTAACTACCGTAACTTTAAAGCCTTCTTTTTCACCAATAGTTACGAAAGTTCCTATAATGTCATCGGCTTCATAGTTATCAAGCTCATATGTAGACAAACCCAAGTCATGCAAAAGCTCCTGAATGTATGGCAGTTGTTCAGATAATTCTGAGGGAGTCTTTTGTCTGCCACCTTTGTAGTCAGCGTACATCTTATTTCTAAAGGTAGTTTTACCTGCATCAAAAGCAACCAAAACATGATCAGGTTCGACATCATTTAAGACGACATCAAGCATGTTTTTAAATGTATAAATGGCGTTAGTATGCAATCCTTCAGGATTTCTGAAATTTTCAAGTTGGCGATATAGTGCGTAAAAGGCACGGAAGGCAACTGAATTACCATCAATTAAAAGTAATTTTTTATCAGCCATTAGATCTCCTTACAATTAAACCAATTTTCTTTATTCAACTACCATTTTAACAGTTTTTGCACGGATCTTGCACAATACTGTTTTTATAACAAACAGGTTAAATATCATTTATCTACTTTAAATAATAATTTAGTTTTTGCTTATTACGCTTTTTGTATAGGATTTTTAGAACTTTCTTTAAACAAAAAACATCAAACTCCTGTTAGGTTTGATGTTTCTATATTTAATTAACTTTTTTATTTTTGTTACGGACAAATAATTTTTGTTTCTTTAGCAATTTGAGAGTCATTTTCATTAGAAATTAGGATTGCATCTTTTAATTCTAGAGCCTGAACATTTGAAGATACGCCAAATTTGCTAGAATCAGCTAATATAAAAGATTGTGAAGTTCTTTTTGCAATCAGTTGCTTTTTTATTGCTTCATCAAATTGTGGTGTTGTGTATCCATTATTAATGTCAACACCATTCATTCCAAAAAATGCTTTATCAAAACGAAGCCTGGATAGTAAATCGTTAGTCAATGCGCCAGTAAGTGAAGAAGTGACGCCGTTATAATTGCCACCTATTAAAACTATTTCAGCTTTAAAATTACCAACAATATGGCATACTTGTGTATTCGTAGTATAAATTGTGATCCGTTTATTTTTTATTTTATCAAGCAACAGAGTACATGTTGTACCTGAATCCACATATATTGCATTGCTATCGTGAATCTCTTGGGCAGCTAAAACAGCAATTTGCTTTTTCTCTTTTTGGTATTTATGTTCCTTTTTTGTGAATTCGACTTCTCCAGAACCGTCACTTAGCCTAACAGCCCCGCCGAATAAATACTCAATTTTTCCTTCATCTTCTAATGTTTTGATATCTCTTCTCAAAGTTGAAATAGATACATTGGGTATTTGGTTATGAAGTTCATCCAGTTTGCTCAAATTTTTGTTTTCTAAAATTTTTAAGATTTGATTTTGTCTTTCGATCGGAAGCAATTTATTCTCTTCTCCTTATATACATAAGTGTTTTGCTTCCTTAATTATAACCCATCTAACTTTATTTTAAGCAAGACGCTCATCTTTTTTGGTAACAATAAAGCCAAGAATGATTCCGACAATTACAGAAATACCCAATCCTATCATCGCATTTAAGAAGTTATTGCTATTTTTAGCTACAAAAGCCGGAAAAGTTGTTACTGAACCAAAAACAAATGCGTTTGTAAATACTTTTGTTAGTCCTAAATAAGCTCCGCCAACTGCACCAGCAATCATTTGTGCTGCCCATATTTTTCTGTTTTTTACCAGTAAACCAAATAATGTTGGTTCTATTATTGCAGAAAGGCAAATCGTTATTACTCCAGTTAAAGAAAAACTCTTTAGCTCTTTATTACGTGTTTTAAGCCAAACTCCTATAGCAGCTCCAATAACACCAAAATTGCAGGCAAAGGTTAATGGACAAATAAAATCAAAGCCTTGTGTAGCAATATTATTAATCATTATTGGATTTACAGCCCAATGAATTCCAAAAGATACAAGGAAACTCCATCCACCACCAACGACTACTCCAGCAAGCAGTGGTACATTTTTAATTAACCAATTAACAACATCTGCAACAAATTGACCACCATATACACCGAGTGGGCCGATAACAATTACGGTCAGAGGCACCATAACTAAAAGACAAACAAGTGGCACAACCACAAGCTCCAAATCTTTGCTGACGTGTTTATCTAACCACTTATACAAATATGAATAAGCCCAGATAGAAATTAAAATTGGAACTACTGTTGAATTGTAATTCATTAAAACAACTGGAATACCCAAGAATGAAGTCATTGCACCATTTCCATGGGTACCCATTAATTGAATGAAATCTGGATATAAAAGTGCGCCAGCGATTAGTGCAGCAATGTAAGGGCTGACTTTAAATCTTCGTGCAGCCGAAAAAGCTAACAGAATGGGCAAAAAGTAAAATACGGCTTTTGAGGCTGCAGTCAAGATGACAAAAGTACCGCTTTTCTGACTTATCCAGCCTACTTGGCTGCAGAACAAAAGTAAGCCATATAAAATTCCCGACCCTGCAAGAGCGGGAAGCAGTGGTGAAAAAATACCTGCAATTGCCGCAAATAAGGCATTGACATATCCTTTAAATCCATGAGGTTTGATTTGCGTACTAACTTCATTATCAGTACTACCATTGACAAGCTTTTCAAATTCATCAAATACTTTCGGTACTTCAAGTCCAATTAATACCTGATATTGACCACCGCCCTTTGAAACATTAATTACGCCATCTACTGCCTTCACTTTGGCATCATCAATATTTTCATTTTTTAAATTTAATCTTAACCTAGTTGCACAATGTGTCATATTGGATATATTACTTGGTCCGCCAACGGCATCCAAAATACCTCGTGCTGTTTCTCTGTAATCCATTTTTTTGCCTCCAAAAAAACAATTTCCAAATTAAAGTAGTTATTTTTTTATAAAATCCAACAATAGATCTCTTGCTTTAATTGCATCATTCTCATTAATCACTTTGTCTATATTCTCCATGCCTACTCGGTCAAGGAGATTTAAAAGGTATTTCAACATCTCGATATTCTTACGGGTTTCTTGACTAGGATCTTCTATTACCGGTGCTGTATCAAAATAATACATGCCATCAAAGTGATATTTTTTCATATAATAAAGAAATTCTAAGGTTTTAAATGGAGTGACAGTGCCGACCATTAAACCATCATCATGGACGCCATAGCCGTCATTAATATGAACCCCAAATAACTCGCCACGACTAGCAAAAATTTCAGATCCCATGGCCGGATTTTCATGTTTCATTAGCATATGACAATAATCTAAAAGCACACCGAAGTTTTTACGGTTGATATCTTTTAAAATCATTCCTAAGGTTCCCATACTGTCTACGAAAGCATAGGCACGAGGCTCATAGGGTTTATATTCAATACTAAATTTAATATCAGGAGCATAATCAGCAATTTCTTGACAAGCTTGGACAATCCTATGCCAAACTTTTAAATAATCAATTTGAAAGCTATAGTCAAAACCATCATGAGCACTCCAGATATTAATCATTGATCCACCAATTTCTCGGCAATAATCTACTGCTTGTTTACACATTTCAATTGCATCCTGATAGATTTTATCGTTTAAATTTCCGAGATCTCCGTTAAGATAATGACCTTCAAATCTCATTTCCATTCCGTTAGGACGCAAACCATTTTCGTCTAACATTTTCTTCATGTCTCTTGCCGGAATTCCAATAGTCTGTTGGGGAAAATTAATATCTACATAATTAATTCCAACTTTTTTCAGTTCACCAAAAACCTTATCAATCTTATTATCATAATGTGGCAGGTATGCATTTAACCTTGTTGCTGTTTTTATCTCTTTCATCAATTCGTCCTCTTTTCATTTGTTATCGTTTACATTTTTATTATATTTCATTATTTTTCATTAATCAACCATTATTTTTCATTAATTTTAATAATATTTCAAATGTTTTCAAAAAGAATACAAATTTTGGGCACAAAAATAGCTTTACTAGAATTCTAGTAAAGCTAAAAAATTAAATCACAGTAACTCTTCTAAAGCATCTTCATATTTCTGAATATCGCCAGCTCCCATAAAGACAATTACGCTATTCTCGTTTTGAGCAAGATCTGCAATGTTATCAAGATCAATTACTTCTGAGCCAGGAATTTTAGCAACTAAATCATCACTTGAAATATCTCCACTTGCCTCCCTGGCAGAAGCATAAATCGGGGTAACATAAGCCTTGTCTACATCGCGCAATATTTTTTCAAAATCTTTAGCATATTTCTTTGTTCTGGAAAAAGTATGTGGTTGAAAAACGACAACTAATTTCTTCTGTGGAAACTTTTGTCGTGCAGCCTGAATTGTTGCTTTCATTTCAGTTGGATGATGAGCGTAATCATCAATAATGTTGATATCACCGAAATCTTTTTCAGAAAAGCGCCGTTTTGCTCCCTTATACGTAAGCAGACCTTTTTTAATATCTACTATAGGAATTTTTTCAGTGTAGGCAACAGCAATCACAGCTGTCGTATTTAAAATATTGTGGTCCCCAAAAAGATGTATTTGAAATTCACCAATATTTTTACCATGATTTACGACCGTGAAGCTTGAACCTTTTGTTGTTCTTTTAATATTGACTGCTTGAAAATCATCATTATCTTCAAAACCATAAGTATATTTAGGAATATTAGAATGCAATTTTCTTAGTCTTTCATTACCACCCCAGACAAATAGTCCTTTTTGAGTTTGATCGGCTGCAGTTTGAAAAGCCGAAGTGTAATCAGCCTGATCCTTGAAATAATCCGGATGATCAAAATCAATGTTAGTCATAATTTGATAGTCTGGATGATAGGCTAAGAAATGACGTCGGTATTCATCTGCCTCATAGACGAAGAAGCGAGAATTCTTAACACCCTTGCCCTCACCGTCACCTATTAAATAAGAAGTGGGTGCAGCTTCACCTAATACATGGGCTAAAAGGCCAGTAGTAGACGTTTTGCCATGAGTTCCTGAAACACCAATGCTCGTATGCATTTTGATAATTTCTTCTACTGTATCAGGATAACTTTGCCAGGAAATGTTCTTATTTTCACAAGTTTTTACTTCTATGTTGTCATCTTTAAACGCGTTTCCTTTAACGATGACTTGTCCCGAATCCTTAATATTATTCGCACTAAATTCTCTAACTTCAATACCAGCTTTTTTTAGCGGCTCTTGGGTAAAAGTATACTTTTTAATATCGCTGCCAGCTACATTAAAGCCTAGATCATTTAGCACTAAAGCTAAAGAAGCCATGCCAGTTCCTTTAATTCCGATAAACCAAATTTGCTTATTTTTATCTAACATTTACTGAACTCCAAAATTATATCATTGCATTTTATTTTACCATTACTGAGTCCAAAAAGCAGGACCATCAAGAAATTGCAATCAAATTTTCGCAGTATGGCAAAAAATACTAAAGCAATTGACATTCTTTTCGTAACAAAAAAGACCTTACCAAAGCTTGATAAAGTCCTCAGTGCTATAAAGTAATCTGCCCGTTTGCTAATAGTTCGTCACACTTTTCGGGATCAAAGGCTTCTCCAACAGTAAATTCATTAGGAACCACCATAATTCCGCGCTTTTGAGGAGCGTGCTCAAGTCCCAATTCACGAGCAGAACAAATCATGCCATAGGAATCCACGTGACGCAGTTGACCTGGCCAAATTACTTGACCATTAGGCATCAAAGTACCTGGTAAAGCAACAACCACTTTTTGTCCCTGTGCAATGTTAGGCGCACCACAGACAATTTGATGTTCTTCACCATTGCCCACATCAACTTGTGTAACGTGCAAATGATCAGAATCGGGATGCTTATCACAGCTTTTGACATAGCCATAAATAAGCGTTGGCTTGCCATAAGCAAGTTTATCAGTAAAACCAACTTCTGCCAGTTTTTTATTTAAAGCAGTCAAATCATCATTTGACAGCTTAACTTGTCCATCTGGTAATTTATCGTAGTCAATTAGCTGATCAACGTTAAAAAAGTTATAACCGGTAACATTACCCTCTTCATCAGTAATGCGTGTGATATCACCTTTTTCATCGTATTCACTATTGCCCTTATCCTGACCTAAAATTACAATCAAGGTATTGGGATAACTTCTTTTATTAATACTAGTAATCATGAATCAATAATCCTCTTTCACTTAGTCAAGTGACCGTAAAAAGCTTTCAACCTCATCTTTAGTTTTACGATCCTTATTAACTAGTCTACCAATTTCTTGACCATCTTGGTAGACCACAAAGGAAGGAATACCCATGATGTTCATTTCCTTAGCCAGGTCAATTGAGCCATCACGATCAATTTGATAAAATTTGCTATCGGCAAAATCTTTTTCTATTTCTGGCATGAAGGGGTCTAAAAAACGACAATCCGGGCACCAACCTGCTGAAAATTCTAAAACTACTCGTCCATTTTTAGTAATCGAGTCTAATTTATCTTTATTCAATTCTTTTATTTGTTCCATTTTGAAAAACCTCTCAATCCTTACTCTTATTTAATTATTTTACCCCAAAATCTGCATGCAAAGCATAAATTGGATTGCCCTGAGCTGCAAATTTGTGTTCATATTCCGTTTCAATATTGGCACTGACTATTTCATCTTTTTCATTATGAAGATCAACTGATACAAAATCAAAGTGCATCCCAAAATTATTCATACTTTGCACAGAATAAGCAAAAAGTCCTGCATTATCAGTTTTAAATTCTATTTGCCCGTTTTCCTGCAAAACAGTCCGATATTTTTGTAAAAAAGACTTATAAGTTAACCGCCTTTTCTCATGCCTAGTTTTTGGCCAGGGATCACTAAAATTCAAATATATTTTACTTGCTCTGTGAGCATCAAAAAAAGTATCAATATTAGCAGCATCAGCACATAAAATTTGTAAATTAGACAAATCTTTTGCTAGTTTAGTCCGTAAAATCATGCCAGCTGCTGTTATTTGCAATTCCAAAGCAACAAAATTCTTTTCCGGATGCTTTTCTGCCATTGTAGTAATAAATTTTCCTTTACCGGGTCCTACTTCTATCTCTAATGGTTTTGAAATATCAGCAAACCGCTTTGACCAATCAATTTTCAGACTTGGATCTGGTCGATCAATCACACTTTCTGGATGCTCTTGTACCAGCTTTACAGCCCACGGTTTGTTACGTAATCTCATCTATTCTGCTACTTCCTTTTCTTTACTTTTGCAGGTAAGTATAACCTTAACATGCCCCAGCTGAAAACACCTAAACATCCCATTGCCACCAGCAGGTGTAAATTAATTGATAAAGTGATCAGCCACGAAACACTAATTATAACCCATTGAGCTAATAATATTCCTGCTAATGCGGATACTAAATCTAGACCCCGATTGGTACGCTCAATTGGATAAACCCGATACATGACATTGGTATCGAATTCATCGACCATTGGCAGCAACTGATAAATAGTTAAAAAGACTACTAAGCATGATAAACATAATGCCCAAACCCAATTTTGTACCAACCAGGAAATTAAAACTGCAAAAGCAGTCATGCGCACTATTAAATTAATATTTTCAGGGTTTCTAAGCACTGAACGGCGATACAAAAATTTATGCGGATTTTCTGACGATAAATTTTTAGGCAATAAAAAGTCCAAATATTTCCGTCTTTTAATATTAGTCTGTCTTTCTTTAACGTCTGTGAACATACTAAAAGCGTTATAAACAACATTTTTGCGCTTTTTTTCTTGCTCCACGGCATATTGCCAGTCAAACAGTGGGGCATGTTGCGGCTTCAAAACTAAAATAAAGACAGCAGCCGCTAGCAAGATTGCGATTATGATCATGATCTGGGGTTTAAACATTCCCAAGCCAAACAAAAGCAGGAAAAGGATATTTAAAATTATGATGGAAATTTTACGGTTAAAATATAAATTATATTCCATAACTTTAAGCTGCATCATCTTAGCTAAAAAAACGGTCAAAACAGCGAAAACATAATTTAACGGTTCAATCTTTGCCTTAATCGTTGCAAAAGGAAATATAATTCCCGCCATTAAAACCAAGCAAATTGTCGGTACAATTAAACTGTAATTTAACATTGGTTTTAAATATGAAGCTAAATTTTCGTCTTCGGGCAGTAAAAATTGTAAATCAGCTGGTTTTAACAAAGTTACCAATTTCCCTATTAAAAGTGGCAGCCAGAGCAAAATACCAACTAGTGGACGGTAGTACCACTGACTTTCAGGCATAGTCTTCATTGCCTGTGCGTACCAGAACATAAGCGCTCCAAAAAGGAAAATCAGAGCTAAGATAAAGAAATCATTAAAAACCAATACTAGATATTTTAAAGATTGGCTTAAATTTTCCCGCAACCTTCTTTTAGCCAAATCACGCATTTTGTTGCTCCTGACTTAAAATTTGGTAAATTTGGTCAAATGAATCTGCTTCCTTTAAGCCGTAGTGCATTCGAATTTCAGTCAAAGTACCAGTAGAAGCAATTTTACCGTTGTTTAAGACCGCATAGCGTGAAACGGCCTGAACACTGTTAGCTAAAATATGTGTTGACATTAAAACCATTTTGCCCTGACCAGCAGCATCTTTGATTAATTGCACTAAATTAGCCACTGCTAAAGGATCTAGTCCAGTAAACGGCTCGTCAATTACAAGTAGTTCTGTATTTGCCAAAAAGGCACACACAATCATCACCTTTTGCTTCATACCTTTAGAAAAGTGAATTGGCAGCCAATCGAGCTTGTCATCCAACCTAAACATCTGCAGCAACTCATGAGCTTTTGCCCAGGCCTGTTTTTCGTTTAACTGATAGCTGAGAATCGTTAATTGCAGGTGTTCTTTTAAAGTCAATTCTGAATATAAAACTGGGGTTTCGGGAATATATGCGACTTCTCTTTTAAACTTAGTAGGTTGAGCTGCTAAGTCAACACCATTGAGAGTAATTTTCCCTTTTTGTGGTCGTAATAGCCCCAAGATATGTTTAATTGTCGTCGATTTGCCTGCGCCATTTAGTCCAATTAGCCCTAAAACTTCTCCCGGGATAATTTCTAAGTTAATATCTTTAATGACCGGCACACCAATGTATCCACCAGTCAAATGTTCAATTTTTAAAGTCATAATTCCTATCTTTCTTTTAATGAATTTACTCATTTAATATGATAGCATGATATTAAAAGAAACTAAATTTTGAAATGAAGAGGTTTTAAAATGGAAGAATTAGATAAAGATTGCTTATTTTGTAAAATTATCACGGGTGAAGCCAACAGCTACACAGTTTTCGAAAATGATGACGTCAAAGCCTTTTTAGACTTATCTCAAGTCAACCCAGGTCACACTTTAATGGTACCTAAAAAGCACATCACTAACTTTTTTGATTACACGCCTGAAGATGCTCAAAGGTACTTGCAGTATATTCCAACAATTGCCAATGCAATTAAAAAGTTTGACCCTAGAATTACTGGTATGAACATCAGTAGCAATAATGGCGCCAGTGCCAGCCAAGTAGTAATGCACTCACATATTCACTTTATACCACGATTTGAGGGAGACGGTTTAAAGATTGCAACGCGCAATAACGCTGAAAAATATACTGAAGAAGATTATCAAAAAGTTGCAGCTGCAATTAGAGCCGAGTTCTAAGGTGACATGATGAAACATTTTAGTTTAGGTCTAGCAGTGGGAGCGGGTTTTGGCGTTGTTCTTTCACTATTTAAAGATAAAAACGGTAATCGTTTATTTCCATCGGTGCAAAAACCAATTAATTCAGTGAAAGAAGACATTAGTGATCTTACCGACTCTAGCAAAAAGTTAAAGACTGCCAAGCAAGAGTTAAAAGAATCTTTGCCACAAGCTAAAAAAGCAATTTCTGAATTAGAAAAAGAAGTAGAATATTATCAAATAGGCATTAATCGGATTATTGCCAAATTAAAAAGCAAAGCTTCAGCGATTAATCGTAATATTGAAAATGAAGCTGATAATTCTAAAAATTAGTAAAGAAACTGGCAATTTTTGACAAAAAACTTAAAAATAAAAACTAGATTTGCCAGTTTATGTTATATTAGTTGTCGGTGACTTAATTTATTAAGGATGTGGAGAATTTATTTTATGAAAAAATATATCAGAAAAGCAGCAGCTGTCATTGCCGTAGCAAGTATGGCATTATCAACAGCGGCTTGTTCCAATGGCGGTAAAACCGTTGCTTCTTATAAAGGCGGCAAGATTACCCAGCAAGAATACTATGACGAAATGAAAAAGTCTCAGTCTGGTAAAACCGCCCTGGCAAACATGATTATCAATCGTGTTTTAGAGCAACAATATGGCAACAAAGTTTCAAAAAAGCAAGTTGATAAACAATACAATAATTACAAAAAGCAATACGGTAGTCAATTTGATGCCGTTTTGCAACAAAATGGCATGACTGCTTCAAGTTTCAAACAAAACTTGAAAACAAACTTGCTTACTGAAGCTGCTTTAAAGGACATCAAGAAGATTTCAAAGAGTCAGGAAGACAAAGTTTGGAAAGATTATCAACCAAAAGTTAAAGTGCAACATATTTTAGTTTCTAAAAAATCTAAAGCAGAAGAAATTACTAATGAACTTAAAAATGGTAAAAGTTTTAAGAGTTTGGTGAAAAAGTATTCTTTAGATCCAGGAACTAAAAACAATGAAGGAAAGCTGCCTGCTTTTGATTCTACCGATTCTAGTTTAGACCCTGCGTTTAAAAAAGCTGCTTTTAAATTAAAGACTGGCGAAACAACAAAGAGCCCAGTTAAATCTCAATCAGGTTATCACGTAATCAGAATGATTAAGCACCCTGCTAAAGGATCATTTGCTTCACACAAAAAAGAGATTGATGACCAAATCTATCAGACAATGTCACAAGACCAACAAACTATGCATGATGTTCTAGCCAAAGTTATTAAAAAGGCTGGAGTTGACATAAAAGATAAAGATCTAAAAGATGTCTTAGCTTCTTATGTTTCTACATCTACTGATAAAAAATAATTATATTAAAATATATTAAAAGAGTTCAAGCATGCTTGAACTCTTTTTTTACTCTAATTTACGGGCCTTTCCTAATGATTCATCTGTTTTAGGTCTATAAAATTTTCGGCCGCCTTGACTCATTATATTATCGGTAAAGTTGCCAGGACGAGTGTGCTGTAAAGCATTGGTGATAGCATAAACAGATGCGTCCAGATCATCAATGCGGTGCAATAACTCGGCTTCAAGAAGAGCAGGTAATTTAGGTGAGCCATATTCAAATTTACCATGATGAGATAAAACCATATGCCTTAGCAACAATAAGTCTTCGGATTCTAAATCAATTTTAAGTTGTTGAGCCGCCAGCATGATTTGTTCATCAATCAAAACCAAATGCCCAATCAAATTACCTTCAGTGGTATATTGTGTCGCTGCCGGACCTGTTAATTCAAGTACTTTGCCCATATCATGGAGGATACAGCCGGCATATAACAAAGAACGGTTAATTTGTGAATAATTGTCCGCCAAACCTTTTGCATCACGCAGCATCGATACAGTATGGTAGGCCAGTCCGCCACGCACTGCGTGATGATTACTTTTTCCCGCTGGAAAATCAAAAAATCGTTTATCCCATTTTTTTAATAAGAATCGTACAATTCTGTTCCAAGTAGGATTCAGTATTTCAAAAACATACTGGTTTATTTCTTCTTTCATATCAGCAATTTTCTCTGGAGCTGATTTGATAAATTGCCTAAGATCATACCCTTCTTCCGGGCCCACAACACGTAAGCTATAAATCTTTATTTGTGGCTGACCCTGATATTCTTCGCGCTTGCCATCAAGCTCTACTATTGTTCCTGCATTAAAAGTTGCAGCATCTTGATCATTAGCATCCCAAAAGTTGCCACGAATCTCACCAGAAGAATCACTAAATGACATTGCTAGATAAAGTTTGCCTTTTTTCGTATGTCTTAATTGAGAATTCTTAATTAGCACAACCAACTCTAGTTCTTCGCCATCATTATAATCCAGCAAACGTTTATACATTTTTAGTTCCTCTCTTAAAAGTTAGCGGTTGTATTCGCAATTTATCAACAAGACTTGTTTGCGCAGTAAAAATTAATACCTGATTGTTTCTAGCAATTGCTTGAAGCAGCTTTTCAATTTCATCAACTCTGTGATCATCAAAATTAACAAAAGAGTCGTCTATTAATATGGGTAAATTTATTTCATCTCGTATTTGTTGAACAAAAGCCAGTTTTAACGCAAAGTATAATTGCTCAGAAGTTCCTCTAGAAAGATATTGCACTTCTATTTTTTTACCATCAAAACGAGTAACCGTTATTTTTTTACCAATTTCAATATCATTATAACGGTTATCCGTTAATAGTCGCAAATATTCTTTAGCAGTAACCAGCATTTTGGGAAATCGTTCATTCGAAGCTAAATCAAGAGCACGACTAATCCATTTTGCAGTAAATAGGTCAGCTAAATATTCAATGCTCAAATTTTTCAATTTTGCCTTTAAGTTAGCCAGTTTTTGTTTTTCCTCGAAAACAGCCGTTGAATTTGCCAAATTTTCCATTTTGACTTTTATTTCAGCTGCTTTTCCCTGTATGTGATTAATATTTTCATGAACTGAAGAAATTTTTGACCTTAAATTTGCGAGTTCAGTTTGATTTTCTGTTTTATTTTGGGCATAACTTTTTAACTCGCTCAAATCATTTTGCAAATTCGTTTCAAGAGCATCAATCTGGTTTTGTATTTTATCCTGTTTTAGCTTTTGTTTTTGTATTTGCTCATATTCAGCTAAGCTAGTAACTTGCGCCTTTGCCAGAATCATTTTTAGCTTGGTTTCAGTTTCAGTTAGTTCATCTTTATTTTCAGCCAAACTGTTTTCTAAGCTAGTTTGCTTTTCTCGGCGTAATTTTTCTAAATTTATTTTCTTGGTCAGTTGGTCCAGTCCATTCAATACATCTTCAAAAGTACTTACAGTTTGATTCAGTTCATCACCTAATTGGACTGCTATCGGTGTGACTAATCCTATTAACTCATTTTTTCGCTGATTATTTCTTTTTAAGTTTTGAATTAATACTTGATATTGTCTCCATTCATTAATTAAATTATTTATATCTAAATTGATGGGATTAATAGCATAGCGCTTTTCAAAAGACTGTCTTTGCTTCCTTATTTTTTCATTTTGCTCTGTTATAGTTTCTACTGCTTTTTGTGTTTGCTTCTGCTGATAAAAACCAAATAACACTAGAGCCAGCCCAATACCAACAGCTAAAAAGCCAAAAGCTCGTGCAATAAACAATAAAATTAAACCGACAAGAAAAATAACGCCACCAAACAAAAAATACTGCTTAGAATTGCCATTCTTACTCTGCTCAATCTTTAATTCCTTTTGGGGCAGCTTTTGATAGTCATCTTGCAGTTTAATAATTTCCTTTTGCTCCATTCCCACAATTTTATTCAGATTTGGATCGAGTGCAATAAGTTGTTTCTGCTCTTCCTTAATTTGTTCATCTTTTTGTAAGCAGTTATGATACTCAGATTGCCATTGTAATACTTCCGGCTTTTTTTGAACAAGCACTGAAGCAGCCTTATTTTCTTCCTGGTCATGAGAATATTCACTTAACTTTGCTGTGATTTTCTGCTGCTTTTTATGCAAAGAATCAACCTGCATTGTTAAGGTTTGTGCAGATTGAAACTGCTCTGAATCAAAGTTGACTGTTTTAACTTGATTTTGTAAATCTTGCAATTTTTCGTAGCTGGGAACAAGTTTTTGCATCTTTTCTAACTTGTCATATTCTTTTTGTAATGCAAGTTCTTTGTTCTCTTCTTGATGTTGCAAACTTTTTTGCTTTTTAAAACTGTCATTAAGTTCTTGGTAAACAGAAAATTCATTTTCAGAGTTACTGACTTTGCTTTCTTCATCTTTAACTTCTACCAGCAACTGATTAATAGGCGGCTTTCTGCCAGTCTTTTTAAATAAACCGTCAGCACTTTTAGCAAAATCATCACGTAAAGTTATTAAGCTATCACTATTAGCTGCACCCAAATAATAGATACGTTCCAGTAAATCTTTCTGCTTGATCTGATCAACTTTTGCCAGCATATCCTGATTAAAAATAAAACTGTCAGTGTAAAATTCACCATCAATATTTTTTATTTGATCAAAAAAAACACTTTCTGGTACCACTTGGTTGTCACATTTCACAGTCAGAGTACCAGCTTTTGACCCTTTACCATGTGCGTAAAGTCTTTCTAACTGATAATGCTGACCATTTTCATTTTCAAAAAATAAAGACCCGCCCATTGGACTAACCTGTGCTAAAGGCGTGTAGTCCTCAAAAAAATCCGAACTATGGTTAGCAAGGTGAAAGCCAAATAAAATCTGTTTAATAAAGGCAACGATGGTACTCTTTCCTGCTTCATTAACTCCGTAAAAAACATCAATGTTTGAATTTGATAAATCAAAAGTAAAGTTTGAAAATTGACCAAAATTAACTATTTGAAGTTTAATTAATTTCATCATTAACTCCTTTCAATTTACTATTTAACTTGACTTCAGAGAGTTGTTTTATTTCCTGAACGAATTCAGGGTCTTGAGCCAAACTATCAGTATACTCAGTTTTTAAAGCCCAGCTTTTACTGATTTGAGCAAATTGATCAGGACCAAAAACTTCTTTTTCAGCCTGTTTAAAGTACTTTTGATCATTAAAGGCGATTTCTAAATTGGCCCCACTAATAAACCGCACATCTACTAACTGTGAGTCATGAGTCAGTCTTCTAGAAATCATTTGCCAAAAATCACTGTCTTGGACCAATTCTTTTTCTTTTTCATTCAAAAAATCAGCTCCCTTAATTTGCAGACAAAAATAAGTAGTTGATATTGCTGACAGACAATCAATAATCATATTTTCCAATTCTGTTTTTGCCACTGGTTTTGTTAATTCAAGCTCTTTTTTACTCCAAGTAATAGAATTGGTCCGCATAAAATGGATCTTAGTTTGTTTTGTTTGCTCATCAATAGTTCCTAAATAGCAACCTTTAGGACCGGTTTCATTAATGTGACGACCCTGGATGTTTCCTGGATAGACGATTAATGGCGTTTCGGACAAGACTTGTCTTAAATGAATATGACCCAAGGCAAAATAATTGTAATTGAGATTTTGCAGCTCACTCAAACTAAAAGGCGCATAAACATTTTGTGCACTGGCACCTGTTCTTTCCTGTGCGTGCATAATGCCAAAAGTATAACGATTGCTTTTAGCAGGAAATTGCGCCGCCATATCATCAGTAATATGATTGGCCAAATATGAAAAGCCGCTCACGTCATATTCAAAACCGTTTTTTGTTTTATAAGAGACAGTTTCTACTTTTTCTCCGTTACCCAGTAACTTGAAATAGGGACTTTCAGCGACCAGCAAGTCTTCTTTTGCCATATGATCATGATTACCCAAAATCATTATTACCTGAATCTGCGCATTGACTAGTCGCTCAATTTCATGAGCGAAAAAAATTTGTACACTGGGAGTTGGCTTGAAACTATCAAAAGTATCCCCAGCAATTAATACTAAATCAACCTTTTCTTTCAGTGCCAAATCTACAATTTTAGTTAAAGATTGCATTGGAGCATTTTGAATCTGCTTAAAACTCTCAGATGGTAAAAAAGATAGCCCCAAAAATGGACTATCTAAATGTGCGTCAGCAAAATGGATGAATTTCATTATTTTTTATTCCTAAGACCGTCATAAAGGTCATTAATTGGCTTAGCAATTGCTTTTTGAACATCATCAATAGTTTTATACATATTTTGCTCAGCTTGCAAGAGCTTTAATATTTGGGCATCTTTTTGCACCTTTTCATTTAATTTTTTATAATCCTCTTCTAAATCCTTTGGAAAATCTCTTCCTTCAGACTGTGAATTAATAATTTTTGTCTGCATCTCATCCATCTGTTTGAACAAAGCTGTACTTTCTTCATTGTTTTTAACCGCAGCAATAGCAGCACTTAAAGCCTTAAATTCATCAAGCTTTTGCAAATCTGTTGCTACTTGATTTGCTGAATCATAAATATTAATCATCTTTTTCCTCCTAATTAATGACCGAAAAGTCCTTTAATGTCATTATACCATTCATTAATTTTTTCTCCTGCTGAACCTATGCCTTTTTCGATTTTATCTCCAAAGCCCTTTGTCCAATCTGAACCTGCACCGTTATTTTGAATAATTTGCTTTGGGGCCTGTTCTTTAAATTGATTTTGAGCTGTATATGGCAAAATACTTTCCATTTCAGCCTTATATAGCCTAGTAATACCAGTTTCTGAAACACCATGCATGAAGTGCTGCTGATTAGTGCGATCGAAGCCAACCCAAGTAGCAACCACAACGTCTGGTGTATAACCGACGATCCACTGATCTTTAGTACCAAAGCCATAAGAGTTTGGTACTTCAGTTGACCCAGTTTTACCTGCAACTCGATAACCAGCTGGTTGAGCGGATGTTCCAGTTCCACCTGCAAACACCCCCAATAACATGGTAGTCATTTCTTTAGCCGTATTTTCCGAGATAATGCGATGCGTACCAGTATCATGATTTTCAGCGATTACATTCCCACTAGCATCAGTAATTTTAGTGATGAAATAAGAATTATTAGGCAAATTCCCTTTATTGGCAAAAGCTGAATATGCTCGTGCCATTTGAATAGGTGAAACACCTGTTGATAGTCCACCTAAAGCTAAAGCAAGATTTTGGTCTTCTTTTGGCACCTTGATACCAAAATTATTAGCTGATTGAACGCCCTTTGATACCCCAATGCGATCTAGTAACCAAACTGCAGGGACATTTTTACTCTGGGCCAAGGCGGAATACATCGGGATTTTATCAGAATAGCCGTTGTCAACGTTATGCGGTTGATAACCATTTTTACCAAAACGCTGCAGCTTGTTAGAAAGCTGCGAATCATAGTGATAACCTTGTTGAAGCGCTGGAGCATAAGAAACTAGCGGTTTAATTGAAGAGCCTGGTTGTCTCTTCATTTGAGTAGCACGGTTATAACCACGAAAAACATGTTTGCCTCGACCACCTACTACAGCTCGCACTGCGCCAGTTGCAGGATCCATTACCACCGTTGCGCCTTGAGGTTTCGTACCATCAGTCGCATTTTGCGGAAACAGATAACCTTGGTCAAATTTTTGCTGCAGCTGACTTTGATAATTTTGATTAAGGGTTGTGTATATTTTCAAGCCCTTATTCATTACATCTTCTTCTTTTAGCCCGTAGCGATTAATTGCCTCGTCAACGACTGCATCGAAGAAATAAGGGTAACGATACCCATCTTTATTATGGTAGGTGTCACGTAAAGTTAAACCAATTTTTTGCTCACTTTTCGCCCTGGAATTTGATAATTTTTTATTATCAACCATTAGATTTAATATCAGGTTTCTCCGAGACAAAGCATAAGACATATGGTCAATTGGGTTATATTTACTTGGATTACGCAAAATACCGGCTAAAGTTGCTCCTTCTCCGATTGTCAACTGACTGGCATTTTTACCAAAATATTTTTGACTGGCATCTTCAACTCCCCATACACCATTGCCAAAATAAGCTTTATTAAGGTACATAGTCAATATGTCTTTTTTAGAATAAACATGGTTTATTTCAATAGCAAAGAAAAGTTCTTCAACTTTACGAGAGAAAGTTTGCTTCTGCGTCAACAAAGCATTTTTAGCCAGTTGTTGCGTGATGGTCGAACCACCACCAGATATTTGACCGCGGTTAAGAATCAAGCCTAAAGCAGCTCTGCCCATTCCTTTGATGCTAAAACCCGGATTTTTCCAAAAAGTACGATCTTCTGTTGAAATTACAGCATTTTTCACATTAGGCGAAATTTTGTTATAACTTACATAAGTACCTTTTTGCGAATATAATGAGCCAGACTTTTGACTCTTATAATCGTAAATTCCGGTTGTAGCTGATAATGATGCCTTTAAATTTGATATATTTGAAGTTTTAACTTTAACGGTATAATAAGTACAAACCAATAACATCCCGGTAAGCAAAATCAAAATGATCCAGCGACCGATGAAAAAACGGTTGTCAAAACGGTGCCATAAGCCGCCCTTACCGTTTTTCTTTGGTTCATTGTTTTCCATTTTATCTGCTCCTTTAGAAACAACTAAAATTGTATCATATTAAAGGAATTTACCTTTATTTTCAAAAAGATTTAACAAATATTTATGAGCTATTATTTTACCTTTAACTTTCCTCAAAATCTCAATCCGTGTTCTGTAAATGATTTATTACGTCAATTACTCATTCCGAGAAAATGGCGTCACTTTTTACGTGTCGAACGAAAAGTACAGATTAACGGTAAATATTATCATTTTAATCAAAATGTAAAGCCAAATGATAAAGTTGAACTTTTGCTCAATCACGTTGAAAGTAAGCAGCATAATTATCCAGCTAGTGGTAAAAATCCGGAAGTTATTTACGAAGATGACAGTCTTTTAATTATAAATAAACCTGCAGGGCAAAAAACGCACCCGAATTTAATGGAAACTGATACAGCTCTGAATGATTGTGCTACCTATTTAGGATTTTCCCCTTTTATTGTACATCGACTAGATATGCTAACCAGTGGTCTGCTATTGGTAGCCAAAAATCCTGCCGTTGTCCCTATTTTAAACCGGGAATTAACAGCCAAAATTTTTCACCGCGAATATTTAGCTGTGATTAATGTTAATAAGCCAATAGCCAACAGAGGAACAATCGATTTGCCAATTGGCCATGACCCACTTGATCAGCGCAAACGCAAGATAATAAGTAACGGTCAAAAGTCAATCACACATTATCAGATTTTAAGGTATTTAGACAATAATACTGCTTTAGTTAAATTAGAACTAGAAACAGGAAGGACGCACCAAATTCGGGTTCATTTGGCTGCGATTGACTGCCCAATTGTAGGAGATCCACTGTATAACCCCAACTTTAAAAATGAACAATTTTTGCACCTAACTGCTTACCAAATTTCACTACAAAAGCCTTTCACATTAGATAAAATAAATGTCAAATTACTAGACAAAAAAATACCTTTGCTTAAAGAAAGAACTAAATCATTTTGATTTAGTTCTTTCTAATTGATTTAGATTTAACTTACTGACGATAAGCTGTTGCTGTTGCCTCATAACCCCAATATTCAGGTAGCTTATAGCTAATTGCATATTCAAGTAATTCACCAGAAACTAATGGTAAATAAGTCTCACGTTCCTGATAAATAAAGAGTTGAGTTGGTTTTTGGGTAAAATACTTCAAAATTTCTTTATTTGTAACAGTTTTAGCACAGTTTTTTTGCTTAAATGGTAATTCAAAAGGATCAATTTTTGAATCATCTCTAACTTTTTGGTAGATTGAATTAAATGATGACAAATTATCCACATGGTCAATATTTAAATAATTTGGATTTAGATAGCTAATCGAATATTGACTTATCTTTTTTCCAATATACCGCAAACGCCTTACTTCAAGATAATTGTTAATTGCTTTAAGATGAAGTTTCCGTAATACTTCTTTTTCGGTACCGATTTTAGCTAAAAGAACCTTAACACTTTCGGTTTGTCCCTCAGCTAAATTTAAATCTGTAAGCATCGCCACTTGTTTATGTGCTTCTTTTGCTACAAAAGTACCGCTTCCTTGGATACGAGTTACCTTATTTTGCTGTTCTAGAGTATTTAAAACTTTTACCGCAGTAGTAGAGCTAACATGATAAATCTGACTAATTTCTGCTTCACTATAAAAACGATCGCCTGGATTTAACCAACCATGATCTAACCTTTCAACCAATTTTAAGACAATATCTTGATATTTTGACATTTATTTCACCAACTTCATTTGAAGTAAACCTTAGCTATTCTTACACACCAATCTGTACCGTAAGTATATCCACCTATGTCTACAGTAAGGGTGCCTCTAGCAACATCATGCATAAAGGGAAGCTCCTTTCCATCATCCAGCCAAGTTATTTTTTCTATCTGTTTGAATATACCACTAAATGACCGTAAATTAATACCCTCTCCGCCTAAAACCACATTATCATTACCAACAATTTCTAAATCATGTAAGAACAAATATAAATTTTTTCCATCTACAAGGGCGATATCTTTATCATTTCCACTTGCCCTGATTTCAGTAGAAGGTCGTGCCGTATATATGCTTTTGCCAGCCATCTTCGTCCATTTACCTATTTGTTCCATAATGGCCTGATTCATTAATGGGATTTGTCCTGTTCCTGTTAATCCAATATTAAGTAAAATGTTGGCTCCAATACCACGTGCATGAACAATATTTTCAATTAGCTCTTTTGTAGATTTGAAGTTTAAGTCATCTCTTGCATAGCCCCAATGTTTATTCATTGTTACTGAGGCTTCCCCAGCAACATATTTATCTTGGAAACCATGATTAACTTGATCTGGCGTTTTTCGCTCATATGTCACAACATCAATTTCAGGATTACTTATCTTTCCTCTGTTTTTTAAACCTGTATTGTTAACAATTATTGCGTTAGGCTGATATTTTCTGATTGTTCCATATAAACGATCTAATTTCCAATCAGCCTCTTTTTTATTCCAATCACCATCAAACCAAAACCCTCCAATTGAGCCGTAATTCTTGCACAAAATTTCAACGGATTTTAATAGATAATCTAAATACTTATTGAAGTTAGATTGGTACAGATTACTATGCCAATCATATGTCGCCATGTATAAAAAAGGTTGAACATTAAGTTTATGGCAAGCATCAATAAATTCTCGAATCAAGTCTCTATGGGCAGGACTGTGCATTGCATCAAACTCAGATAGTCCTTGGGTATCATACAAGAAAAAGCCTTCGTGGTGCTTAGTTGTTAAAACAATATACTTAGCACCCATTTTTTTAGCAGACAGAACAATTTGCTCTGCAACAAAATCTTTAGCAGAAAAATTGTTAATTAAGTGTTCATACTCTGCTTTATCTCGATGATGGATATATTCTGTCCACTCTCCGACTTCTAATTGCGAATATAATCCCCAATGAATAAATAAGCCTAACCCCAAGTCTTCATATTGTTTGATTCTAGTCAAAGCTTCTACCATATTTATTCCTCCCATTTCAATATTTAACACATTAAGTTAAACACTAAGGAATATAAAAGTCCATAACTTCTTTTTATAAAATATTGTTACTAAGCTATTGCAATTGCTTTCATTTAGAATTAGTATTTATCTCGTAGCCAAGTTAACGCATTAAGTTAAAGGAGAGTGATTTTTATATGTATATCTTAGCAAGTCATGGTGACTATGCAAAACAAACGCTTAAGAGCTGTGAAATGATTACAGGCAAATTAACTAATTTCGCAACAGTTTCTTTTAAAGATCCGATGGGCATTGATAATGTCGTCAAATGCTATGAAGATATTTATCAGAACAGGCAAGATTCTGCTGAGGAAGTCGTAATTATTGTTGATATTCCAAATGGTACACCAGCAAACGCAGCAAGTACTTTTATTGCAGAACATCCTGAGGTCAAACTATATTCCGGTCTTTCCCTTATGTTGACCTTATCACTGGCAACAGGAACTCCTGCCGAAGAGGCAATCAGTCAAACGATTGAATTAATGGCGTCAAACATCAAAAAGAAACCTAAAAAGCAGCCCGCAGCGCCAAATAAAGAAACTGCTCCTGTAAACACTGGTAACCCCCTAGTCAATGTAAGAATTGATTCGCGCTTAATTCATGGTCAAGTTGCTACTATGTGGACTAGAAGTCTTAATATAACAAGAATCATGGTCGTTGACGATCAAATCGTTACCAGTAAGGTGCAAAAGGCAACATTAAAAACAGCTGTTCCAGCTGGGGTTCACTTAAGTATTCTTACATCTAAGGGAGCTGCAGAACGAATCAATAGTGGACAATACAATGGTCAAAGAGTTCTTTTACTCGTTAAAAAGCCGCAAATCTTGGCACAGCTATTATCTGCTGGAGTTAAGCTTCCGGTGATAAATGTTGGTAACATGTCAATGTCTCAGGGAGCGCGTCAAGTTGCTAAAAGTGTTGCTGTTACTGACGAAGACACTGCTATCTTTAATCAGATGGCAGAAAAAGGAATTGAATTTTATCATCAAATGGTTCCAAACGATAAACAAGAGCCATTTATTTCAATGTTAAATCAGAAGGAGAACTAAAATGGCAATCACATGGTGGCAAATTTTACTATTAACAGCACTTGCTTTTTGGATGATTATTGACCAACTGACAGTTGCAATATTATGTAATTATCCGCTTTTAATTGGTCTTGTAGCTGGACTTATTATGGGTGATATAAAAACAGGTTTAGTTGTGGGAGCAACGCTTCAGTTAATGGTGCTAGGTGTTGGTACTTATGGTGGCGCCAGCATGCCAGACTTCATGACTGGGGCTATTGTCGGTACTGCCTATGCAGTTATGAGTAACAAAGGTGTTAGCTTTGCAATTGGTCTAGCAGTTCCTGTCGGTCTTTTAATGGTTCAACTAGATGTTCTGGCCCGTTTCACTAATACATTCTTTTTACATCGAGTAGACAAGATGATAGAAGAAGATAATGAAAAAGGCGTTGCCCATAACATTATTTACGGGATGTTTCCTTGGGGATTATCACGTGCATTGCCTGTACTTTTAATGTTATTAGTTGGAAAAAACACAATTCAAGTCGTAGTTAACTCTATGCCTCATTGGTTAACCGCTGGCTTATCAGCAGCTGGAGGAATTTTACCAATAGTCGGAATTGCAATCCTGCTTAGATTTTTACCTACAAAGCGTTTCATCGCATACCTATTCATTGGATTCTTTTTAGCAGCATACATCAAAGTTCCAATACTAGGTGTTGCAATTATCGGTGTCGCTATGGCAATAATCTATTACAAACAAAGTGAAACTAATGAAACACCATCTACTCAAACTGAAGGAGGACATGAAAATGAACTCGGTGAATACGAAGACTGACATCAAAAAATTAACTAAAAAAGATTTATTCCGCGCAAACTGGCGTTGGTTGTGGAGTAGTCAAATCTGTTGGAACTATGAACGAATGATGTCAACAGGATATCTTTACACAATGTTACCAACAATCCAAAAATTATATCCTGAAAAAAATGATCGAGTTTCAATTATGAAACTTCATAACCAGTTCTTTAACACGAATGCATATGTTGGTGGCTTTATAATTGGTATGGACATGGCAATTGAAGAAAAAGAAGGTCGAAAAGCCGAAGAAGCAATTGCTGGTTTAAAAGCTGGTTTAATGGGTTCATTTGCTGGCGTTGGCGATACAATTTTCGGCGTCATTCTACCAACAATTTTCGGTTCAATTGGCGCATATATGGGGTTAAAAGGAAACCCAATAGGTGCAATCATTTGGCTAATAGTAAACTTTATTGTTCTTTTTTTACGTTTTACATTCCTTCCTTTGGGGTATTCGCAAGGTGAAAAATTAATTTATGCAGCAGGTAATAAATTAAACAGACTAACTGATGCAGCCATTTTGCTTGGAGTAACAGTTGTGGGAGCCTTGATTCCAACAGTTGTTAATGCAAATGTACCAATAGTCTTTAAATCAGGAAGGGTTATTTTAAAAGCACAAACAATTTTAGACCAAATTATGCCGTCCCTTGTTCCAGTGTTATTAGTTGTGGTATGCTATTGGCTTCTCGGCAAGAAGAAAATGACTTCAACAAAACTAATTATTACAGTTTTAATAGTCGGAATTATTTTAGGTGGCCTCGGAATAATTGGTAAATAAAAATGAGCCAAAAGATAGGTAGAAGTTAAACAAAAAGTTAAAAACGTGAATCAATCGACTCACGTTTTTTTGTTTAACTACATTTATTTCATCGTTTGTACAAGCAGTTAATCACCCACGAAAGTACCAGCTTCTACTTCACGGATAAAATCAGCTACATGCTTATAGTAAACATCAGGATTATCAACCATATGGTGATGTCCTGCATTCGGTGTAGTAACTAAGCGTGAATTAGGAATTTCACGTTGCATAATCTTTGCAGTCTCTAAAGGCATGGTATCTTCTTCACCAAAAGTCAAAAGGGTCGGCATTTTTATTTGCTTTAAGTACTTTCTAAAATGCCAATCTTTTAATTTGCCTGTTACTACAAATTCATTATCACCTTGAAAGGCATGGTAAACAGGCAAACCACCGATACGCTTAATATGATATAGCTTGCATGGCTGTCGCCGATCAAGAAAGTTAATATTTAATATTTGAATATCCTCTTGGTAGCGTTTATTGTCATAGTCATTGTTTTCTTCACATGCACGCATAAAGTCAATTTCTGATTGTGGGAAAATTTCTTGTCTGCGACGATTAATTGACTCAATATAGTCATCAGTATCATCAACCATGGAAGAAATAATAGTTCCTTTTAAGTGTTGACCATATTTCACCGCATATTCTTGTGCAAGCAAGCCACCCCAACTTTGTCCAATCAAGTAGCAATTATCAAGACCAAGCTTAGCGCGAACCTCATCAACTTCGTCGAGAAAGTATTCATAAGTTAAGTATTTGGCCGCAATTTCAGGATCATCATAATCCGGTTGATCTGAATAAAGAGAGCCTAATTGATCATACATAGTAACTTGAACATGTAGCCCCTGCTTTGCTAATTGATCGGCAGCGTCTTCCCAATATTCGTGATTTCCTCCTGGACCTCCATGAAGTGCCAATAAATGAATATCACCTTCACCTTGGGTACTTGTCCACAAATGATAGCCATTATCTAAAGTTATAATTTTTGTTCCAGTTCTCATTAAAAATTTACAGCTTCTTTCTATTTAGTAAAACCTACTTCATTCCATAAAGGATGATTATTGTTTTGTTTTGACGGCTTAAGCGAATAGCCGGAAATCTTGTTATTAACGGCAAAGATCTGATAGGAATTATCAACTGGGATAACATAAGCTTCCTCATTCATATATCTTTGCCATTCATGAAATTTTTTTACCCGATAATCATGATTAAAAGCCTTTTGTGAATTTATTTCATCCAAAAGCTGATTGTTTTTTGCAGTTACAAATCTGGTCATGTTAAACGGCGCTGATTCACTATAATATGGGTGTGGCGAAGGTTCAGTAGGTGTTGACCAACCGGCCAGATACATGTCGACGCCTTTATTATCATGTTGCAATTTATCATAGAAAGAATTGTGTTCAATTAAACGCCCCGTGGCTAATTGGACATTAAGTCCAACTTTGTGCCATTGTTGCAAGTAATTTTGCACAATTGGCTCCTGAGTAGTATCTCCACTCATAGCTGCAAAATGAATTACCAAAGGTTTGCCATTTGGCTGAACGCGCCACTTTCCTTTCTTCTTGTAACCCGCTTTATCCAGAATCTGATTTGCCTTTTTTAAGTTGTAATTATATCCTTTTTCAGTTTTATCAAAGTAGTCACCAAACTTTTCTGGAACCAAAGTTTTTACCCTAAACGTTAAACCATATGTATAACGCTTATTAACCGCATCAACATTCATGGCATAACCTATTGCCTGCCTTAAAGCCTTATTATTCATCTTAGCATTAGGATTCATAACATTCTTGCTCTTGTCAGCATCCCATTTTCCTACTTTAAAACCCAAATAATGATATGCGATTGGAATTTGGGCAATAAAGTTCACATTTTTAGTATTTTTAACTTGTGGCCACTGAGTATTAATTACAGGAATAATGTCAAATTTATGACTTTTTATTGCTTGAGAAGCAGAATTAGGAGATACCACAGAAATAACAACTTTATCTAATTTTGGTTTCCCTCGCCAATAATATTTGTTCGGTACCCAAGTTGCAGATTGTCCTCTAACTAGTTTTTCAATCTTAAACGGTCCGAAAAATAACGGATTTTTCCTGATCCTATCAGAAGATTTTAACTTTGCAAAAGGAATATCTTTCAAATAATGATAGGGTTCAACTGCTTCCCAAAGTGAACGACTGCCTGCATTTGACATACTTGGATTTAAAGCTGAGCAATGCAAAACAATTTTACGGCCATTTTCTCCATCAGGCATTTCAATGCCGGAGATAGTTTTAGCTTTACCTTCGTGATATTCTTTTAAGCCCTTTATGACTTCAAACTGACTGCTATACCGCGGACAAGCTGTATCTTTGTTAGCTAAAATCTCATACGCATATTCGAAATCTTTGGCAACGACCTGTTTACCGTCAGACCATCTAACGCCCTTTTTAATATTGATAGTGATCGTCTTTTTCTTAGGGTCTAATTTACGTGTGGCTGGCCCTTTATCAGTGACACCATACTGATCATCACTATCAAATAGAGTCTCTTGACCGGGAGCTGCAACCATAGAGTCTACATCTTCAGATGAAAGTTCTTGTGAAAAAATACCTGAAAATGGAGTATCAGTGACAACTGCAACTTTCACAGTTCCACCATTTTTCACATTCTTTTCAGGAGTTTCAACAGGAAACTTTTTTACTGTCTTAGTGTCATCACTGCTGTTAGCACTTTTACCACAGGCTGCCAGTGTTAGAGCGGCTAGACTCAAAATGCCAGCAGAAGCAAGCTTACTTCTTTTTTTCATAAAAATCACTCATTTCATTATGTTTTACTCATATTATTAATAAATTTGCCATTTATGTCAAATAGTATCATCATATATTTTAAAGGAGCATTTAAAAAGATTTTTATTTAGTGTAAAATAGCAAGTGCTTCTGTATAATTTTATTATGGAAAAAAATATAGAAAGAGTTAGAAAGTGAATATGAACAAGCAAAAAATTGCCGATTTAGCTCAAAAAGCTATTGCTACTTTTAATTTACCCAGTTTAGGAATTGGTGTTTATCGTAAAGGAGAAAGCTACAGCCACGTTTTTGGTCAAGCTGAACAGGATAATCTTTATCCTTTAGCATCAATTTCCAAAACATTTTTTGCTACTGCTGTTTGTCAATTAGCTGATGCAGGTAAAATAAATTTAGATGATCCTTTAAAAAAATACTGGCCTGAACTTAAACTTGAAGATAAGTATGCCGAAGACCATTTAACATGGCGGGATGCTCTTAGTCATCAAAGTGGCTTACCAGCTCACGATCTGATGCGCTTTACTAATATGAATAAGCATGACCTTTCTTTAAAAGAAAAAGCAGAGCACGTGGGGTATTTAAAACCCAACCATGAACTGCGTTATAAAATGCAATACAGTAACCTAGTTTTTGCATTAGCCACTTATGCTTTTGAACAAGCAATTGGTGCAGAGTATGGTACTTATGAACGCCAACACTTACTAGAACCACTTAACTTAAAAAACACTTATATTAACCACCATGAAGCACCAAGAGAGAAAATAGTTAAGCCTTATATCAGGGACAATGAAGTCACTAAAGAAGTTCCCTTTATTGCACCAGGTAAAGTTGGCGGAGCCAGCAGTATGCTCGCAAGTATTTCGGATTTGCTCACTTGGGCCAAATACCAGTTAAAATTGCAAAAAGAAAACCAAGGCAATGCCATGGCTGAACACTTTTTGCCTCAATCTATCATGCCTCCAAGTCGTGCATACGGTGGCGCTAATTTTGGCGCTTATGGTTTAGGCATGATGATGGAAGACTACCGCGGACATAAATACTTCTACCACAGTGGTTCATACATTGGCTACTGCTCTTTCATGGGCTTTGTTCCAGATCTTGATTTAGCATTCGTTTCAACCACAAACATGGATTCAACAGATGCAATATTCGCTTTAGCCTACCAGACCATTGATGAAGCTATGGGCATTTCAGATACTGATTGGACAAGTAAAATCAAACAGATTGTTGATCAAAAAGCAGCAACACGAGAAGCAAAAATTGCTGAACTTAAAGGAAATTCACCCCAAAATGTTGCGGCTAAGGATAACCTTTTGGGTGATTACCAAAACCCAGGTTACGGCTTGATTACGCTAAATGAAAAAGATGGTAATTTAACAGTTACAATTGGCAAATGGGATTACCCAGTTATTGTTAATGAACAAGGTAAAATGTTTGTGGAAGAAAGATTATATCAGCATGAGCTTTTACCAATTGAAATTCATCAAAATCAAGTTTTGCTTTGGACAGAGCGTGCACTTAAAGAAGCAACTACCTTTACAAAGTTATAATAAAAAACTTAGCTTTTATGATTAAAGCTAAGCTCAAAATAATATTTATAAAACCGGCTTTAATTAAGCTGGTTTTTATTTGATGTGTGAATTAATCCAAGGAACGACTTTACTAATAACTTCATTAAGTTTGGTAAAATCACCAGTTTCAACATTGTAAGTATGGTTCGCATTTTCAACGGTAAACGAATCTACGTTATCCATGTGACAGTTTTTAATAAAATTCAAACTGATATTTGGATCCAAAGTAGGATCGCTGGTACATACTTCAACTAAAATCGGATTTTTAAAGTTTTTAATGTTGTCATTCAAAGTTGTCTGCAACTCATCAAAGAATCTGCGGTAAACCAGTTCAACACCGCCGCTACTAGTATGAACAATGCAGTAACCTAAATTAGCCATTTCAAATTTATCATAGGTCATTTCAAGAGGCTCAGATGTATTAATAGCGCCATTTAAAGAAACTATAATCTTTGCAGGTAAGGTCGAACAAGTAAACGCTAAACGTCCACCAAGGCTATGACCTAAAAGTCCAACATTATTTTCTTCAACATATGGTAAAGACTGCAAATATTTAAAACTCGCTTTAACCTCATCAGTCATTACTTTCATGCCATAATTTTCTCTTGAATAAAGGTTTTCACCCATGCTGCATAAGTCAATTCTTGCCGTAACGATTCCGGCTTCTACAATTTTTTTGCTAATTCTGGCTAACATATGATTATCATTGTTCTTAGAAGACATGAAGCCATGAATCATTAAAACGGCCGGAAATTTGCCACGTTCATCTGGAAGATCAATTTGCATTGGCACCTCATGATCAACACATTTTAAAAATTTTATTTCTTCGCGCAATTTTAATATCACCTCAAAAATATATTATTATTCATCCGTTACAAGATACATTATACTGTTAACTTTACGTTTGTACACCAATACAATATATTGAGTGTTGAATTGTATATAAAAAGTCTACAACTTTTTATGTAACAATTTAGTTTTTAGCTAGATTTTATCTGCTCGCCAAGGATCTATACCCTCATATAATTTTATCTTTTTCCACCAAATACAGGAAAATGACTAGAAGACCCATAATTAAAACTATTAATTTCTTCCAAATTAGCCATGTCAACATCACTTATTTCAAAGTTCAATTCTGCATTTTGCTTCATGTGTTTTGGATTGACTGACTTTGGTAAAACCACTGTATTAAGCTGCCAATCATAGCGAATACATAACTGGGCAACTGAAACGTGATATTTTTTTGCCATACTCTTAATAGTGGTATTCGTTAAAGCCTCACCATGAGCAACTGGCGAAAATGACTCCACTACAATGTCATGTTCTTGACAAAAATCAATCAACTTTTTTGGTGTTGCACCAATATGACACAAAATTTGATTTACCATTGGTTTAACATCACTATTGTCAATTAAATTCTGCAAATCTTCCGGCTGAAAACTGGAAACGCCAATTGCGCGTAATTTCCCTTCTCTCATAGCATCTTCTAAAGCGCGCCAAGTTTCAAGATTGCCTTCAAAATGGCGATCGTCTGACTGGTTAACTTCATTCCAGGGTTGAGGATTATGAATAATCATCATGTCTAAATAATCCAAATCCATGCGAGCAAGGGTTTCATCAATAGATTTTTTAGCTTTTTGATAGTCTTTAATTTCGGCCTCTACTTTTGAGTTAACAAAAATCTGGTCACGGCTAATACCAGAATCTTTGATGCCCTGACCCACTCCTCTTTCGTTATGGTAGGCTTGAGCAGTATCAAGATGCCGATATCCCATCTTTAAGGCGGTTGCGACTGGTGAAGCCACTTCGGTATCTGGAATTTTCCAGGTTCCTAATGCTAGTTTAGGGATTTTTACCCCATTATTAAGTGTAAATGTTTCTTCAAAAATCATGTTTATCCCTCCATACTTCTTTTCTTGAGTATAACGCTTAAATTGGACTTTAAGTCAATTTATTTCATTTAGATTTTTATGATCTTTTTGTTTACAATTAAATGTACATATATCAAAGAAGGTAAAAATATGAAATATATTTATCTAATGCGTCACGGACAAACTTTGTTTAATGTCCAACATAAGATCCAGGGATTTTGTGATTCACCTTTAACTTCATTAGGAATTAAACAAGCAAAAGCAACGAAAAAAGAATATTTTGAACATGAGAAAATCAATCTAGAAGAGGCGCATTGTTCAACTTCTGAAAGGGCAATAGATACTTTAAAAATAGTGACCGATCTACCTTTTGAAACGCATAAAGATTTACGTGAGTGGAATTTCGGCGCATACGAAGGAGAAGGTGAACACTTAAATCCGCCACTACCTTATAACGACTTTTTTGTTCAATTTGGTGGCGAATCTCAAAAACAGGTAGTCGCAAGAATCAATAAAGCGATTACAGATATTGCAGAAGCTTCCTCTCATAAACAAATTTTAATCGTTTCCCATGGTGGTGCTATAGCTAATTTTTATAGGAAATGGGAAAAATATAATACGTTTAAACGCAAAGATCACATTAAAAATTGTGCAGTCTTAAAGTACGAATATGACGATGGCATTTTTCATTTGCAGTCAATATTTAATCCTAGCTGCTAAAACAAAAAGGGAGATCAGCCTAAAAAGTTGATCTCCCTTTTACATAATTTTCAATTTATTCTAAATTCAATGAACTCTTGTCAAAACCAGCTGACTTAATCTTGTCATCAATTGATGGGGTACCAAGCCAAGTGATCATTTCCTTCATTGAAGCTGTAATTGCTTCTGTACCCGGAAGAAGAAGCTTACGAGGATCGTAACCCTTGTTGTCCTTGTCTTCATCCTTGTGGGCTTCAAAGTACTTACGAGTAGCAGCTTGGAAAGCTAATTGGAATTCAGTGTTAATGTTAACTTTAGAAATTCCAAGAGAAATAGCCTTCTTAACTTGGTCTTCAGGAATACCTGAACCACCGTGTAATACCAATGGAACAGAAACTGCATCAGCAATTTCCTTCAAACGATCAAAGTTTAAGCCTTTCCAGCCTTCTGGGTAAACACCATGGATATTACCAATACCACAAGCAAGTTTGTCAACACCTGCGGCTACGAAAGTCTTTGCATCTTCGACAGATGCAAGTTCACCGCCGTCAGCGCCTTGATTTTCACCAATTTTACCGATTTCGGCCTCAACTGAAATACCGCGTTCATGGGCTAACTTAACAATTTCCTTAGTTTGAGCTAAGTTCTCTTCAGTTGGTAAAGCATGTCCATCAAACATAACTGATGAATAACCAAGAGCAATACATTCTTTAGCAGCTTCAAAGCTACCATGATCTAAGTTCAATACAACTGGAACAGAGATATCCATTGCATCAATTTCGTCTTCAACTAAGTCCTTGGCAACTTTATAGCCACCCATATACTTAGCCGCACCCATTGACACCTGAATTAAAACTGGGGTTCTTGTTTCCTCAGCTGCTTGCAAAATTGCACGTGTCCATTCCAAGTTGTTAGTGTTATAAGCACCTACTGCATAATGGTTTTTACGAGCATCTCTAAAGATTTGATTACCATTATCTAAATATGCCATTAAATATACCTCCTATTAAACTTACAGTCATATTGTATCGTATTAATTAAACATTGAACAATCTTTTATTTGATGTAAACGTTATTATTTAAAATTTTTACATTTCTTTAGGAGCATTGACACCCAAAAGTCGCAAACCCTCGGTTAAAACGATTGAAGTTGCTTGGACTAGTGCTAACCGAGAGCCTATTTGATCATCTTCAACTAAAACTTTGACATTAGCATAATATTTATTAAACTTCTTTGCTAAATCAAGAGCATACTTTGCAATAACAGATGGTTCGAATTTAGCACTACTGCGTGCAATAATCCGTGGGAAATCTGCTAAAGACTTGGCAACGCCAAAGGACCAATCATCATCAATATTTATATCTGTTAATTGCGGTTCGTGACCTTGAGCAGCAGCCTTGCGCAAAACACTTTGAGCCCGTGCATTTGTATACTGCACATATGGACCAGTGTCACCTTCAAAACGGACAACTTCATCCAGGTCAAAGTCAAAGTTTTCGGTTCTTTCATTCTTTAAATCATGAAAAATAACTGCACCAACACCAACGTCATGAGCAACTTGATCTTTATTGGCCAAATCAGGATTCTTCTCTTCAATTTGTTTTTGTGCTAGTTTAACGGCATCTTGTAAAACTTGATCAAGAAAAACCACATTGCCTTTTCTAGTAGATAGCTTTTTACCATTTTGAGTAATCAAGCCAAAAGGAACATGGTAAATCTCGTCAGCCCAATCATAACCCATTTTTTTCAAAACAGTTTTTAATTCCACAAAGTGCTGAGCCTGCTCATTACCAACTACGTAAAGCATTTTGACAAAATGATAAGTCTTCATACGATAAATCGCAGCTGCCAGATCACGTGTCAAGTAGATGCTAGTACCATCTGATTTAACAATCAAAGCTGGATTTTCATCTTCACCCATGTCAACCACTTGTGCACCACGAGACTCATGCAAAAGTCCTTTTTCTTTCAGCTCATCAATTACGGGTTGCATTTTATCGTTAAAGAAAGCCTCACCTTTATACGAATCAAAAGTGACACCCAATTCTTTGTAAATACGGTTGAAATCAGCCAAGGAAACATCCCGGAACCATTGCCATAATTTAACTGCTTCTGGATCACCCTCTTCTAATTTCTTAAACCACGCGCGACCTTCATCTTCAAGCTCAGGGTGCTTTTCAGCTTCTTTATGGAACTTGACGTAATATTTAAATAAATTCATGATCGGGTCTTTTTTAACGTCTTCTTCCACACCCCAGTGCTTGTAGGCCGCTATTAATTTACCAAATTGTGTGCCGTAATCACCTAAATAGTTGATTTTAATTGGTGTGTAACCAACTTTTTGCAGGGTCTTGGCAATTGAATTGCCAATTACTGTTGACCTTAAGTGCCCCATCGACATTGGTTTTGCAATGTTGGGGCTAGACATATCAATAGGAACATTCCCCTCTCCCAATTTTTGGTCACCATAATGTTCTTTTTGTTGCAAGATTTCTGCGAGAGTTTGTGAAATCAACTTGCTATGATTAATAGAAAAATTAACGTAGGGTCCAACAGCTTTAATTAAAGCAAAATCGCTGCTTTTTAGTTTGTCTGCAATATTTTGCGCAATAACTACAGGATTTTGATGCAGCACTTTTGCCAATGCAAAGGCTGGAAAAGCATAGTCACCCATTTTTTCATTTTTTGGTCTTTCAATTAATGAATTGATTTGATCTTTGGGAAGGTCAACCTGACTAGCGATTAAGTCAACTACCTTATCTTTAAAATCCATTTTTCCTCCTAAATGCCAAAAAAAGTCTCTTCCTCATTATTTGAAGAAGAGACGAGTTATAACCCGCGGTACCACTCTATTTGATACAAAGTATCCGCTTATTAAATTTGCTAAATTTTTAGTTAGACACGCTTTCATCCATTTCTTCAGCCTGACTTACACCAACTCAAGCTCGCTTTTTTGAAAAAATGTTTACTACTTCTAACCACTTTCATCAAATGATTATAACAGGAAATGAAAGCTGAGCCAAATTTTTTAGTTATTTTTGATAATTACTTTGGTACCTACTGGAATATTTTCAGCCAACCAGCGTGAATCAGGTACGCTTAATCTGATACAGCCATGAGAGGCAGGCTTGACGCCTAGCTTTTCAGCCTCTTTAATATTGTATTTGCCATTACCTTTCGTAGGAACAGAATGGAAAAGATAAACATTTTCTTGATCCCAGCTAGTCCAGTTATTAGCACCTTCATTTAATTCAGGATTATAAAAAGAGTCACCACGACCATTTTTAATTTTATAATTTCCTGTTGGTGTCAATGACTTGCCTTTTTTAAACAAACCAGCACTTGCCAGCATGGTGTACACTCGTTTATTACCCCGCAAGATGTAAACTCTATTACCCTTGAGGGAGACTCTAATTGTTAAGTCATTTTCGAGATGCTTAATTTTAGGATAAGGCATTGTCTCACTTGGCTTTTTCCAATTAAAAGGAGCGCGCAAATCTTTTGGATCTCGATATGGGCGGTATGAAGCAGCTGTTTTAATAACAGCTGTTTTTCTAGCATCTTTAGTTTTATTCACTTCTTTTTGCTGAGAAGGCATAGAAACCCGCGCTAAACTGATTGCACAAATTAATAAAACACAAAAAGCAGTAAGGGTTTTTAACAAACTATTTTTCATAAAATTATTCTTCTCCCAAAAGATTTAAACTCGACTAAAAATTATCAACTGGCAAATTCTTTCATCAGCTGTGGTAGCAAAGCGCTAATTTTTGTCGGTCGCACCACATAATTATTTTCAGCAATTTTATCACCTGCCAAAGAATGAATAAAAACCGCAGCCAGAACAGAATCTAAATTATCACCAAATTGAGCTGTAAAGCCGCCAATAATACCTGCTAATGTATCTCCCATGCCACCCGTGGCCATGCCAGGATTGCCTAGAGGATTCACAAAAATCTGATCGGCACTAGTATAAATATGAGTGTGATTTGATTTTAAAACCAAAATAGCATTTTGTGTAGGGAAAATCTTTTTTAAAGCATCTAAATTCGCACTGTCAGTCTGAAATGGGATTCTAATCTGACTCAAACGCTGCCACTCCATTTGATGCGGAGTTAAAATAACTAAACTGGCATGTTTGGGAATCAAATTTTTATCTTGACCCATCATGTCCAAAGCACTTGCATCTAATATTAAGATTTGATTGTGAGAAACATTTTGACTAACTGTTGCTAACAATTGCTGAGCAACAGTGCCAGTCCCTAAACCTGGTCCACATACAATAACATCCATCTTTTTCATTAAATCTACCAAATTCCGGTCACGCCAGTCAATAAACATGATCTCAGGATTACGAGCATGCAGTGCATCAAGGTTCACTGCATGGGTAGCCACTGAAATAAGTCCAGCACCACTATTAAGTGCAGCCTCGGCTGCCATGATAATTGCACCACCGTAGTTTTCACTGCCACCTATTAATAAGACCCTGCCGTAATTGCCCTTATGGGAGTCACTTGGTCTTTTTTTAATTACTTTTCTCAAAATATCTTCTGTAATTACCGCCATATTAGCCTCCAAATAGCCAGCGCCAAAACCTTACAAAAATGTTTACTCTATTAGTTGATTCTAAAGCCTGGGCGGTCAACAATAGGCCATTAGGACTTTGCAATGAAATAATTTTATTTTTACCAGTCTTAAAGTAATAAGAGTTAATTTTTTGCCCTTTTTCTACAGGAGCTTCAACAGTTTCAGCTGTTAAACCCACCTGAAATTTAGAACTATTTCGTGGTATCCAAATTAAACTTTTATTTTTGATGCCAATATTTATCTGCCTTGCTTGTCCATTATGAACTGCCATATTAGTGTGACCAATAATTACTTCATTACGCTGAAAAACTAAGGGCTCGTATTTTTGATAAACATAATTGAGCAGTTTAGCTGTTTGAATAAAACGGGCAGGATCAGTGTTAGTAACATGTTTTGCTCCCATGATTACAGTGATGATTCTTCCACCACGGTGAGGAGCTGTTGCAATAAAACAAGCACCTGCAGCGTCAGTAGTTCCTGTTTTCAAACCATCGATTTTTAGATTTTTATGATATTGCGGCATCCCTTTTAGCATCCAGTTAAAATTGCTCATTGGTGTTGCCATATTTTGATCAATAAAGTCCATTTTAGCAATTTTGGTCGTCTTAAGTACATCAGGATAATCCTGTATTAATTTCTGACCTACAATAGCCATATCCTTGGCAGACAACATGTTCTCATCATTTCTACCTGCCCCAGGATAAGCATCTTTACCTACGCTTTTATTAGGCAAACCACAAGTCGTATAAATACGAGCATCTTTGATGCCCCATTTTTGCAACTGCTGTCTCATTTGCTTAACGAACGCAACCTGAGAACCACTAATTGCTTCTGCTAACATCATTGCGGCTCCGTTAGCAGATTCAATTAAAGTTGCTTGATACAATTGTCTAATCGTATACGTGTGCTTCATACGCAAGGGAACGTTTGAATACTCTCTGTTACTGGCAACGGCAAAAATTTGCCGGGTAGGCGTAACCTTAGTGTTCCAATTGATTTTTTCCTGATCAATTGCCTTCAGGGTTAAATATGCGGTTACCAGCTTTGTCATTGAAGCTATGGGCAATGGCTGATTAATATTTTTGCCATACAATAATTGGCCAGTCTCACTATCAATTGCTATTGCTGCTTTAGCATCGATAGCTACTTTATCTTGATCAAAATTATCAGGCAATTTTGAAGCAGCATTCACATCAACTGGAAGTGCCAGTAATAAAAAGCTGATAAAAAATAGAATGATGGTTTTTGCTTTCTTTTTCAAGTATGATTCTCCCTTCCCTGATATTTTTTGGATTATTTTACGTTTTATGCTTACATTTTACCAAATTTTTGGTATGATTATTACTGTGCTAAAAATAATAAGCCCCGATGGCGGAATTGGCAGACGCGCAGCGTTCAGGTCGCTGTTTAGGTAACTAAGTGAAAGTTCGAATCTTTTTCGGGGCATCATATTAAGATAGTAAGAGCTAGTCCATTAAGGATCTAGCTCTTTTGCTTTTTCCTAAATATTTATTTAATTCCTCTTGTTCAATTATTTTACGATTTTTGTTTTCTATTTTTCCTTATTACTAGTGTATTATGCAAAACTTACTAATTGACACTGGCAGTGATTTCTTGGCAGCAACAGCTAATTTAATTAAGAATTAGTAAAAATTAACAGCTTATATTAATATTAAAATAGTATCAATGGTATTTTTTAGAAATTTGTTAAATGCCTTAATAATATGCAAGTGATTTACAAAAATCTTAGATCTAACTACATATTATTTTTAAAAATATGTTTTCAGTTGTACTTAAATGATTTTTTTGTATTAAAATTATAGTAAAAGGAGGTATTGTCATGCAAAAACGTTTAACAAAATCGGAGGATAAGATTGTCTCCGGTGTCTTTGGCGGAGTCGCAGAATATTTTGGCTGGGATAAAGCATGGACCAGAATTGGCGGCGGAGCCTTAATATTGTTTTCATTCTTTACAGGTATACTTTTATATATTATTGCTGCAATTGTTATGCCTGAAAAGGATCACGGTAATGACACTCCTGACGGTGAATTTCATAAGTACTAGATTTTAAAAATATAAATTTATTTGCGTTGTTCAAAATTCAAGTTTAATTTGTTACATATTTGTGCCTGAATTAAACTTGAATTTTTTATGCAATTTGACCTTTTTCGAATTAAATAATATGATTTATACAATAATTTACTTAAAGAAAGGTTAATATATTATGAGCTTAGACGTTAATATACTCCCATCGGATTACATTGACTTATCTATTGGGGATTTTCGTTCTGGAATAAACAAAAGAATAATTGACAGACTGGTGAAACGGGTTGAAAAAGAAGGCAATGGATACACTCCGGGTATGGGCCTGCCAAAACTTAGAAAAGAAATTATTTCGTATTACAAAGAGAATTACGGTATAAAAGATATTGATGTAGATAACATCCAAATCACAGTGTCATGCTTACATGGTGCATTTTTATCCTTAAAGTCAATCATCAAATCTCAAAGTGATGAAATTATAGTCATTGCCCCCTTTTTCCCTTCGTATTTAAATTTAATTGCAGGAGTGGGAGCAAAGCCAGTGATAGTGAAATCAGAGGCTCCCGATTTTGCACTACCAAAAGACCAAATCAAAAACGCAGTAAACCAAAACACTAAGGCTATTATCATTAACTATCCTAATAACCCTACAGGCGCAAGTTTATCAGAATCAGACCGTAACTTCTTGAATAAACTATGTGAGGAAAACAACATTTTTCTAGTTGATGATCATGTTTATAGCGACTATCCGAGCACCTACAAATATCAACCAGTCTCAACTGACATTTCTCATCAAATATTAGTCAGCAGTTTTTCCAAGACTTTTGCTATCCCAGGAATACGTCTAGGCTATGTGATTGCACCTGCCGATATTATTGAGCGTGACGGTTATTATAATGAGGGAATCACTTTTAGTGCCCCAACTATTAGTCAATTCATTGGTGAAATAATTTTAGAAGAACCAGATCAATATACCCGTCATATTGAAGAGATTGGAAAAAGAGGTAAAAAACTAACTAATTTGCTTTCTACAAGTAAGTATTTTGCTTCCTCTAAGTATCTGGGAGGCCTGTATATCTTTATTAAAATTCCCGATGAAATCAAAGATGTTGATTTATACTATAAGCTATTAGAAGACCACTTTCATGTAATTGTCGCCAAAGGTAGTGATTTGGAATACTCAGACAGATACTTTAGAATTTCCCTATCTACCGAAAAAGATGCTTTATTTGAAGGTATGCAGAAGATTATTGACTGTGTAGACTATACTTTGAATTATAAATAATTGCATGCCTAAAATTCAAGCCAATAAAATAAATATTATATTTAGGTTTAAATTAATAAACTCTTTGCTTACTGAGTTTTAATTCCGTTAGCGAAGAGTTTTTTATTTAACTTTTAAGTTCATTAATAAAATTGTTCTAAATGTATTTTGCCCAAAGAAAAAACTTGATACCGTTTTTACTACGGTACCAAGTTTTAGTATTAGCTTTTTGCTTATGCATGAATATGCAATTTTTCTAAGATAGGAATAATTTTATCGCCCAGTATCTTTTGTGCCAGGTCAGATTTAATTGCTGCAAAACCGTAGAACAAACAGCCTATAACAACAGCAACAATAACGATTACTAGCGACTGCAAACTACTTGCAGGATTCAAGAACAATTCAAGTCCTTTTTCTACTGCCAAAACAATTAAAAACATGGTTACAGAAAACGCAGTAATTCCGATAAAACGTCTTCTTGTTCGATCTTGGTTGAAATTATAGCCAACTTTAAGGTGTTTTAAGGCCATAAAGATAATAACGAACATCCCTAAATTAGTAGCAATCAGGGGCCCAAAAACCTTAAACAAATAGATCATTGGATATTGCATCAAAATTTTAATAATTAGTCCTAATACTAAATATTTAATTGCAAGACCATTTTCTGATAGGCCTTGTAAAATCGCCATCAATACAGTGAATAAACCTAAACTAATTGCTGTAAATGATGAAAGGTATAAAACATTTGAACCTAATTTATCGTAACCATAAAAAATGGTATAAACTGGTGTAGAAATTGCTGCCATACCAAAGGAGGCAGGAATCATGACAAATAGAAATAGATCTAAAGTATTGCCTATTTGATCAGAAATACCTTTAAAGTCGTGCTTCGTGTGGGCTGCTGATAATAAAGGAATTGCTGTCACTGCCATCGCGCTGGCAAGAGAAACAATAATCATAATCAGTTTGTTAGCATTAAGAGCAAAAAGTGCATACCAAGTCTCAATTGTATTATTAGAGGCATTAATTAAATTAGCAATCATAGGATGAAAGGTATATTGATCCACCAGATAAAAAAGCTGGATACCAGCATCAATAATAATAAACGGAACTGCTTGAGCAATAATTTCTGCAAAAAGTGCAGATGTTGAAACTTGTATTTCATTATTAGAATTTTCAACTAATTCATTAAGCTTGTTACGCCTTGAAAATAAGAACCAGGCTAGAATACCTATACCAAAAACTGCTCCGATGGCTGCAGCTAAATTTGACTGCACAACAGCATCAACAAAGTTACCGTGTTGCACCTGCATAATTACATAAGCAGTTAACAACATCCAGATAACTCGCGCCAACTGTTCCACAAACTGAGACATGGCCGATGGCATCATATCCTCATAGCCCTGAAAATATCCTCTCATGATGCTTAACACAGGAATAATCAAGATAGCATAGGACAGACTACGCATCACTTTTACCTGCCTGGGATCAATCTGTGAGCCGTTAGAAGCCAAAAAAGGCGAAGCAAAGTACATAATTGTCGCAGAAATTATGCCCAAAATTACCATCAAAATCAGACCACGATGAAAAAGTTTACGTCCTACACCATACTCATTAAGCGCATTATATTTTGCCACCTGTTTCGCAACGGCACCAGGAATACCTGCTGTAGATATTAAAATAAAAATACTATAGATATTATAACTTCTAGCAGTTAATGCATTGGCAATATTGCCGTAAGGTGACATCCAATAAAACCATGGAATAATATAGAGTGCTCCTAAAATACGTGACGTAATAGAGCCAAAAGTCATCCATGCACTGCCCTTAATGAAGGTATTTTGTGTATTTTTTTCAGATAAATTATTTTCTCTCATTAATATTCCCTAAATCTAGTTTACTAACTATATTATTGTGAATGAAAAAAGGCAATTAACAACAAATATACTTTGCACTTTAGGAAAAATTAACTTTATTTAGCTACAATATTGACAATTTTATTCGGTACAACAATGACCTTTTTTACATCTTTGCCTTGCAAAAACTTCTGTACGTGTGGCAGAGCCAGTGCCTGCTTTTGAACTTCATCTTTATCCAAATCAACAGCAGCTGTGAAATTCCCACGCAATTTGCCATTAACTTGTACCATAATTTCAACAGTCGACTCAACTAATTTAGCTGGGTCATAGGCTGGCCATTTTGCAAACGTCACAGATTCATCATGACCAAATATTTGCCAAATTTCTTCCATCATATGAGGAGCAATTGGAGCCAAGAGGGTAATGAAACCTTCTGCATATTTTCTTGGAATAGTTTTAGCTTTTTGTGCGGCATTAACAAAGACCATTAATTGAGAAATTGCGGTATTAAAGTGTAAATCATCAAAATCTTCAGTTACTTTTTTAACAGTTTCATTATAAATTTTATCTAAAGTACCGTCGTTCTCCTCTACGATGTTTTCTTGAGGAATAGCTTTGAGATCCAGATCGTTAACAAATAAGCGCCAAACTCTGTCTAAAAACTTCTTGGTTGAAGCAGGGCCATTATCATCCCAGTCAATAGAAGCATCAAGAGGTCCCATGAACATTTCGTACATTCTTAGACTGTCTGCACCATATTCATCGATCACGTCATCTGGGTTAACCACATTACCCTTCGACTTGGACATTTTATCATGATCTTTCAGGATTAATCCCTGATTGAATAATCTTTGGAACGGCTCTTCATTTGGAACAACGCCTAAGTCATACAGAACCATATTCCAAAATCTAGCATAAAGCAGATGCCGCACAGCATGTTCTGCGCCACCAATATAAAGATCAACTGGCATCCATTTCTTTAGCATTTCATAATCGGCTAATTTATTATCATTGTGCGGGTCAACAAAGCGCAGGAAGTACCATGAAGAACCTGCCCAGTTAGGCATAGTATTAGTTTCACGTTTACCCTTACGGCCGTTTTTATCAACTACATTAACCCAGTCTTTCAAGTTTACTAAAGGACTTTCAGGTGTGCCTGACGGCTTAATATCAGTTGCGTGTGGTAAAACCAGTGGCAATTCATCTTCAGGAACTAAAGTAGTTTCTCCATCTTCCCAGTGAATTACTGGAATTGGCTCCCCCCAATAGCGCTGCCGACTAAATTCCCAATCACGTAACTTGTAATTAACTTTTTTCTCTCCAGCATGATGCTCAGTGAGCCAGGCAACAATTTTCTCTTTAGCATCTGCAATATTGAGTCCATTTAAAAACTCTGATTCAATATGTGGACCATCACCTGTATATGCCTCTTTTGAGATGTCTCCACCCTTTATTACAGCCTTAATTGGTAAATTGAATTTCTGAGCGAACTCATAATCACGAGTGTCATGAGCTGGAACAGCCATTACGGCACCAGTACCATAACTGCCAAGAACGTAATCGGCAATCCAAATAGGAATTTCTTGGTTGTTTACAGGGTTAATGGCATAGGCACCTGTAAAGACTCCAGTTTTAGTTTTATTTAAATCTGTCCTTTCAAGGTCGGACTTAGATTCAATTTGCTTAATATAGGCGTTAACTTCATCTTTATGACCGTCAGTCATTATTTTCTGAACTAATTTATTTTCAGGCGCTAAAACAGCATAGGTAGCACCAAATAAAGTGTCTGGCCGTGTACTAAAGACGTCAAAAGTCTCATTGGAATTCTTAACCTTAAAAGTAATTTGTGCACCTACTGAACGACCAATCCAGTTCCGCTGCATTTCCTTAATGTTTTCTGGCCAATCAAGATTGTCCAAGCCTGCAAGAAGACGATCAGCATATTTGGTAATTCTCAACATCCATTGTTTCATGTTACGGCGATATATTGGGTAGCCGCCACGTTCAGTCTTACCGTCAACAATATCTTCATTGGCAACAACTGTACCTAAATCAGGTGACCAGTTAACCGGTGCTTCCGCCTCATAGGCCAAACCATTTTTATACATTTGCTCAAAAGTCCATTGCGTCCATTTGTAATATTTTGGATCACAAGTGGCAAGTTCCCTGTTCCAATCATAGGAGAAACCCAAAGTATTGAGCTGCCGTTTAAAATTAGCAATATTTTCAGTAGTAACAACAGCGGGGTCTTGTCCAGTTTGAAGAGCATATTGCTCGGTTGGCAGACCAAAAGCATCCCAGCCCATTGGATGAAGCACATTATAGCCTTGACTACGTTTCATTCGTGCAACAATATCGGTTGCTGTGTATCCTTCTGGGTGTCCCACATGCAGTCCTTTACCAGATGGAAAAGGAAACATATCTAAAACATAATAATTTTTCTTTTTCGGGTCATTACCGGTTTTAAATGTTTGATTTTTTTCCCAGTAATCCTGCCATTTCTTTTCAACAACTTTGTGATTGTACATATTTTTACCTCATAAAAAAAGTCCTATGAAATTTTTTTCATAGGACGAATAATCGCGGTACCACCTAAGTTCCGCACCAAAGATGCGACACCTCTTGCCCCTTAACGCGGATAGCAAACGTTAGATTTGTTCCAGGCTCAGTTCACAATCTATTTTTCAAGTCTTGCACCTTCCGACTCTTCTCTATAGAAAAACAAAATTGCTACTAGTTCCTGATCTTTATTTTTTGACCAATAATGATTATAATTTACCACAATGAATAAAAAAAACAAGGGGAGAAAGTTTTTGAACAAAACAATTCAAACAAAAAGAGACACCATAGTACCTGCTACAATCTTCTTGATTACTTATGCAGCGTGGGCAATTTTGGTTGCTTCCGAAAATCAGTTTATCCAAAAATTTGATCAAACTGTCATAAATATTATTTGCAACAACAATCCTGCCGCAATCAAATTTGCAACTACATTTACCAATTTAGGTAATACTAACGTGATTATGATTGAAACGATCATCTTGGTAATTGTTTTGGCATTTTGCAAAAAATTTGCTTATGCATTTTTTACTGCTGGAACAATGATTGCGGCTAATGGTTACAACTGGATCATCAAACACGCAATAGCTCGTCACAGACCGCTTACCCAACACCTTGTGGCCGCTCACGGCTACAGTTTTCCATCAGGACATTCCGTTGGCAGTGCCACATTATTTGGAATTTTAATTGTTTTAACAATTTTATTAATTAAAAATAAAGCCATAAAAACTGTATTGTGCATCATTTGGGCCTGCTTTCCAATATTAATTGGTTATACAAGGATTTTCAACCATGTTCACTACCCCTCTGACGTAGTTGGCGGGTTTTTAGAAGGAATTGCATTTCTTTTAATTGGCTATTCCTTCCTTTACCATTATTATTTAGAAAATCAAAGAGCACAAAGTACTATTTATTAAGTAAAAAAGAGTTCTTATCAATTAGTGATAATTCGAACTCTTTTTTGCTACCTCAATTTAGAATTTAGCTCAGTCAATTGCTAAGCGATCAATGACCTCTTGATATCCGGGGTACTGTTTTAATAAGTCTGCTTTTTTAAGCATCTCAAAGTCATGATAATCAAATCCTGGTGAAACAACACAACTTACTAAACAAAAACTGTTTGGTTTAGTAACTTCAGATGCAAAAATGGTGTGTTTGGGAACTTTAAACTGCATACATTCTCCAGCTGAAACATTTTTGCCTAACTTAACAGCTGAATATTTACCATCTGGAGAAATACAATGAATAGTAATCGCTTCTCCATCGTGGTAATACCACATTTCATCATGGTTCAGTCGGTGAAAATGAGAACAACTCGTATCATCAAGCAAAAAGTATATTGAAGTGTAATAAAATCGATTCCCATTGCTGTCTTCATCATAAAACTGTTCATCACTAGTATAAACTTGCCTGAACCAGCCACCTTCTTGATGAGGTTCAAGATTTAAATTTTTGATATAGTCGTCTCTTTGCATTTTTTCTCCTTAATAAATGTCGAATAATTAAATTCCTTTATTATAAATTTAGCTCACTTTGTCTTTATTGTCAGCTTGTCAGCTAAAATTTTTTATACGTAAACAATCTCTATTGAAACTAATATTGTACATTCTTTATATTGGTATGAAACTATTATTCAAAATTAGTAGTGAAGGAAGTCTAAAACTTAAAAAGTGGTATGGTGCCAAAATTCAAGGAACATATCATCTTTTTGTTTATTTAAATTTTAGACTAAATAAATTTGCCTCATTTTGCTCTTAAAATCACTCGGTAAATTCAGTCCATTAATCAGGTAATTATCAAAATCCCCATAATTTTGCCTAATGGCAGAAAAATACCGTTCTAAATATGACTTTTGAACCGTTAAAGCTACAGCAACATCTTTTAATTGTGAACTTGTTAATTGGTCTCTTAGGTAGTCCAAAATTTCCTGATTTTCCTGCTTGCGCGCTTCAATAGTTTTTAGATAATCCGTTAAGATTTGATCATTACTTACTCCCAGGCTTTTCAAAATTAAAGCTGCTGCCACTCCTGTGCGATCTTTGCCTGCAAAACAATGAAATGCTGTCGGAACCGGATCATCTACGATAGTCATTAAAAATTGATGGTAGCCATTTTGAGCAGATTTCTGTAATGCTAATTCTTCATAGGTGGTAAGCATATCTTCTTCAGCCTGATTATTACCAGAAACAATTTCATCAACACTGGCTTGATTAACCTGAGCATCTTTTAAAACATCAATTACAACGTAATCTAATCCGGACCATAAATAATCCGGAAATTGTTTTCTTTCTTCCTCGCCCCTAAAATCAAAAACTCTCTTAATTTGATATTTATCTTGTACTTGTTCTTTTTGATAAGGAGTCAAGTTATACAATTGCCCACAGCGAAAAAGTAAACCGTCTTTTACTTTTCTTTCTGCAAATCCAGTGTAACCACCTAAGGAACGCCAATTAGTAATTTCCCTTGCCATTTTTCTACTCCAGTTATTTATTAAGTTTAATATTGCTTATTATAATTTTTAAGGCAAAATATTTCTACTAATGAAAAATTTTTAAAATAAAAAACCTGCTGGCAAATAAACCGGCAGGTCTGTTATAAATTTAAATATTAATTAGTATTCTCTTTGCTTTTATAAATACAGTTAAAAATAACAGATATTATTATAGCAACAAGCGAAACGAAGTAAACGCCTTTTAAAGCACTAAAAAGTACTTGTCTCAATTGTGGAATTAAGTTCGCAGATAGTTCTTGGGCTTTAGCTGATGAAACTATTTTGTTCATCATGCCTTGTGTCAAATTCGGATGTTTTGCAAGTTGATGTGCCACGACAGTATTAAAAGTAATACCAAAAATGGAAACCATCATAGTTTGACCTAAATACCTCATTAGAGTGTTAAAGGAAGTGGCAACACCAATATTTTCTTTAGAAACTAAAACCTGTGACCTGACTTGCGAAGCGGTTAGAACTCCACCAAAGGAAAAGCCATTAAGAGTTGCTATGACACAAAAGACCCAAAACGGAGTATGAATAGGAACAAGCAATAACATGCAGTCAGCAATCAGCAGGATTGTAAGCAATCCAAAGAAGGTTTTTCTTACACCCCAGCGACTCAACATGCCACCGATCAAAAATGAACCCACAACCCACATAACAGAGCTTGGAGTTACGGCAAAACCTGCAATAGTAGCAGAAGTACCATTAATCCCCTGCATCCAGGTTGGAATATAAAATTCAAAGCCAATAACTACTCCGGCAACAAGCAGGGTAATCATATTAACAGCCAAGAACTCTTTGCCCTTGAGCATTGACAGTGGCATAATCGGATCATCCGCGCGCTTTTCTTCATGATAAAAGATAATTGCGCTGACTATGATTAGTACAATTAAAGCAATAAGCATAAAAGGATTAAGAGTACCTAAATCTTGTAGTGTAAACATTAAGGTTAAAAGCAAAACAACTAACCAAAATGTTCCTTTAACATCAAGCTTTGTCTTTTGCTTATTCTTTGGTTCATTTAAGAAAAAGACAACTAATAAAAGTGCAATGATACCAATTGGCACATTAATGTAGAAAACCCAATGCCAAGAAAGATTTTGTACGATAAAGCCACCGAGTAATGGAGCAATGACTGAAGCTACGCCCCAAAAACCAGAATTTAGACCCAGCATTTTTGTTCTTTTTTCCAGACTGTATAAATCTGCAATTATGGTCATAGCCACCGGTTGAACGGCTCCAGAACCCAGACCCTGAATAACACGGAATAAAATTAATTCAACCATATTCTGAGCCTGACCGCAAAGAGCAGATCCAATCACAAAAAGAGCTATTCCAAATAGAAAAATTGGTTTACGCCCAAAGCTGTCAGCTAATTTGCCATATAAAGGAGTTGATACAGCAGTCATAAACAAAAAAATGGAAACAACCCAATTCATAATTTCCAATCCGTTCAGATCAGAAACAATTGTCGGCATTGCAGTAGAAACGATTGTACCTTCGATGGCAGTCATAAATGTCGTCATAAAAATCGCAATCATCACTACTCGTACATTTGTCTTCTTCACAATTACAACTCCTTCATTAGCTGCTAAAATTATTTATTTTCATGAACAAAATTTAAAAGATCTTGAACTTTATCAGTTTTCTCCCATGGTAAATCAATATCTGTTCTGCCAAAGTGTCCGTAAGCTGCTGTTTGCTCATAAATTGGCCGCCTTAAATTAAGCATTTTAATTATTCCCGCGGGGCGCAAGTCAAAGACTTTACGTACTGCTTTTGTTAAGAGTTCGTCACTTGCTTTACCTGTTCCGGCAGTATCAACCATAACTGAAACTGGATGAGCAACACCAATTGCATAAGCTAATTGAACTTCACAGCGATCAGCCAAGCCTGCAGCAACAATATTTTTAGCCACATATCTGGCAGCATAACTGGCACTGCGGTCAACCTTTGTCGGATCCTTTCCAGAAAATGCACCACCACCGTGGCGAGCATAGCCACCGTAAGTATCAACAATAATTTTACGTCCAGTCAGTCCTGAATCACCCTTAGGTCCACCAATAACAAAGCGACCTGATGGGTTAATCAGAAACTTGGTCTTTTCATCAAGGTATTTAGCAGGTATTACCTTTTTAATTGCCAAATCTATCATAGCTTGGCGAATCTCTTCGTTTGAAACCTGATCATCGGTCTGTGTTGAAATAACAACGGTATCTACACGTGTTGGTTTTTGTTTTTCATCATATTCAACAGTCACTTCTGCCTTAGCATCGGGTCTAAGCCAAGTTAAAGTACCATCTTTGCGTAGCTTAGCAACCTGTCTCATCAAGCGATGAGCAAGCGAAATAGGCAGAGGCATTAATTCAGGCGTTTCATTGATTGCAAAACCAAACATTAAGCCTTGATCTCCCGCCCCGATTTGATCAAGCTGATCTTCGTCAGATTGATTTTCACGCGTTTCAAGAGAATGATCAACGCCTTGAGCAATATCAGGTGATTGTTCATCAATATCAATTAAGACAGCGCAATTATTGCCATCAAAGCCAAGTTCTGGTTTATCATAGCCAATTCTCAAAACTGTCTTGCGAACAATTCCTTGAATATCAACATAAGCACTAGTTGATATTTCACCAAAGACATAGACAATACCAGTATTGACGATGGTCTCACAAGCTACATGAGCTTGAGGGTCTTTGGCAATAATAGCATCCAAAATTGCATCAGAAATCTGATCAGCAATCTTGTCTGGATGACCTTCAGAAACAGATTCTGAAGTAAACAAACGTTTTTCCATATTAGTCCCCCTATAGACAATAGCTATTCGGTTACAAGGCATCTCCACTTAAGGATCCTCTCAGGACTTGAACCGATTTTTTAAAATTTTCGTTCTATGTTCTTATATATACATTGATAATAAAAAAAGCTACCGCATGTTCGGTAGCCATAGAACGATGGAGGATACAGGGCTCGAACCTGTGACCTCCTGCTTGTAAGGCAGATGCTCTCCCAGCTGAGCTAATCCTCCAAAGTGACCCGTACGGGATTTGAACCCATGTTACCGCCGTGAAAGGGCGATGTCTTAACCACTTGACCAACGGGTCATTATTCTGAATCAAAGCACATTCAATAGTATACCTATTCTGAAAGAAAATGCAAGGATTCAATTTATTAAATCAATAAATAATGGCGGCGCGAACTTCCCTTCACACCACCATCATTATGGAGGATACAGGGCTCGAACCTGTGACCTCCTGCTTGTAAGGCAGATGCTCTCCCAGCTGAGCTAATCCTCCATTTTGTTGTCATCTCTCGACCACTCTTAATAATTTAGCATAAGTTTCTATTTATGTCTACATTTTTTTGAAATTTTTGCTTGATTAGTTCAATAATTAAAATTTTAATACCTATAAATATGTTATTTAAAAATGGTTTATTAGTTTGAACTTAATAACAACTATCTGTAATTTAATTTTTATTATTAAAGCAAGGCTTCACTTTATCCTAAAAAGATTTAATTCCTTTAGCTCACTATAAAACCAAATACGGTTTACTTAAATTATTTAATTTCATCCAAATCAGTTACTATATGTTTAGTCTACTCCGGCTCTGCACTTACTACATCTGAAATCCATATATCTTGAGGATTATCACCTGCAGCCATAAAGATCAGTTCCGGCTGGTCATCATCTTCATTCTCGATTTCTTCAACAAAAATAGTTTTCTTACTCCCATCTTTAAGTGTAAATGTAACATTTCTTGCACGAAAATTGGCAATTATTTCTGGTAAAGTCATTTTGTGCGGATCCATGATTAACCTCCATATTGATTTTATATAATTTTAGTTCTATTTTCTTTTGAAATCTGTCAAACAAGCAAGAAAGTGCAACTTAAAATTGCAATTTTCGTTTTTAAAAATTCACAGAATAACGTTATTTCTGAATAGACTCAATATGAAATAGCTCCTCCCAAAAGAGACTTTCCATGAAATATTTAGTTAAATTTGCGATAGAATTTTTTATACAGTTTATGCAAAAAATACAATATTTTAATCTGCATCTATATTCTTTCTTGTTAGCTTATTTTATAGATAGAAAATTTTTTTCTTTTTATAAAATAAAATTTCCAGCCTATGTCACAAAATGTATGCCGTTTATTTGGACGGAACAAGTATATAGTGTTTAGGCAAAAGCTAAATCTGTTAATATGTGATACTTTTTTACCTTTTGAAAAAGTAGGAATTAAAGGACATGAAATTAAGCAATAATAAAAATCAACAAGCCTTTTTATAAAAAATTGGTTTTAAGTTTTGCAATCTCAATGCTCTCTAATTTATCTAATCGAAAAGCTGCTACCAGGTTTTTAAATGAAAAAATATTCCTATTATTTTCTTGTAATAAAATACCAATTTTACTCAATATTCACAGAAGAATTGAAATCTGTATTCTTTTAATAGCAATATTAAATTTGCTACTCATTTTTTATCAATAATTCTGCTTTTTTAATAATCTTTTTCAAATCGTTGAGCCAGATATCTTTTTTCGTCTCATCGTATGCTTCTGTAAATTCAGGAATTACGTCATTTAAATCGTCTTCCATACTAGGATTATCTATTGCTAGTTGATCTGTTTCATCTGCAAAATAATCTTGAATGGTAAATGTATATATATAAAGATCTTTAGATTTAAATGCTCTCTTTAAAACATTAATTGCTTCTTTCTCACTAGCCTTCAATTTTACTCCGCTTCCTTCCTACTTCGTGTTGCATAATCATAGTTATTATTTTTCTTGAAGGTAAATTGTAAAATGAAGTTGAACACTTGCGCTGATTAGAAAATGAAAAAAGTCCATTGGACTTCTCTGATAGAATGTAATTACCAACCTAATTCTAGAAAGAAGTCTCCAATGAACTCGCTTAATTCTTCCATATCTAGTCACCAAAAGGGCCAACATCTTGCTTTGCAAGACCGCGTAATTATCCAAGTTTTACGCAGCCAAGGCCAGTCCCTGCGTCAAATTGCCCGTGCCCTCAACTGTTCGCCCACCAGGGTCAAGTACGAGCTTGAACGCGGCCAAATTTCTTTGTATCACGGCAAACGGTACCGCTACGATGCCCAGGCAGCGCAAAGACGCTACCAGATAAGGCGCTTAAACTGCGACCGTAAACAAGCTTTTCTAGCTAAAACCCGCTTCATTAAGTACGTTGAAACGCACTTCTTCAAGCAAGGCTGCTCGCTTGATGCCTGTGCAGGTCGAGCCTTAGCCAGCGGCGCAAATTCGGCCACTGGGAGTTCGACTTAGTTTTAGGACATAAAACCAAAAACAGTTCAAATGCTAATGGGACATGAAGATATTAAGATGACTTTAGACATTTATACTCATCTAAATGATCAAAATAAAATTGATGTCACTAATTCAATTAGGGAATTAAATATTTAGCTTTTTATTTTTTATACTTTTATGCCGTGCGAAAGCATAATAAAAGCTTGTAACAATTGATATTACAAGCTTCTTATTACTATTAGCGGAGTGTGAGAGATTTGAACTCTCGATACAGGATTAACCCATATACATGATTTCCAATCATGCTCCTTAAGCCACTCGGACAACACTCCAGTTTAAACTCCGGCTGTCAGACTCGAACTGACGACATCTTGATTAACAGTCAAGCGCTCTACCAACTGAGCTAAGCCGGAATACTAAAAAGCACGGCAGCGTCCTACCCTCGCAGGCAGTCTCCCACCAACTACTCTCGGCGTGAAGAAGCTTAACTGCTGTGTTCGGCATGGTTACAGGTGTTTCCTTCTTGCTCTTGCCACCGTACTTTTTCT